>DAOUDE010000043.1:0-85830 GCA_034431475.1 Thermomicrobiales bacterium
GCTCAGGTGCGGACGGTGATCATCAACGGCCGCACCGTGATGGAGGACCGGCGCATCCCCGGCGTGGACGAAGCCGCGCTGCGCGAGCAGGCCCAGCGGTACTTCGCGGCCTACAAGCGGGCCTACACCACGCGCGACTATCTGCGCCGCGCGCCCGACGACCTGTTCCCGCCGTCGTTCGCGGTCATCGCTCCTCCAGGCTGACCTCCCGGCGGTACGGCCGATTGCCAGCACGCTGCGGGTGTTTTATTCTTGAGTTGGCGATCCAGTATTATCTGTTTATCCGCGTCGCCAATGAAAGGATGCACTCCGTGGCCATTCTGGATGAGGTTCGCGCCGCTAACGATCTCTACGCCGAGCGCTTCACGAAGGGGCACTTGCCGATGCCGCCGGGCCGCAAGTTCGCGGTGGTGGCGTGCATGGATGCCCGCCTCGACCCCGCCCGGGTGCTCGGGCTGGAAGAGGGGGACGCTCATGTCATTCGCAACGCGGGCGGCCGGGCGGTGGACGCCATCCGCTCGCTGGTGATCTCGCAGCGGCTCCTGGGCACGCAGGAAATCATCGTGCTGCATCACACCGATTGCGGCATGCTGACGTTCGATAATCCCACGCTGTACGACATCGTGCGCGATCAGGTGGGCGCCGATGCCACGCACATCGACTTCCTGCCCTTCAGCGATGTGGCAGACAGCGTGCGGGAAGATGTCGAAATCATCCGCAACTCGCCGCTGATCCCGAACGACATTCCCGTCAGTGGCTTTATCTACGATGTCAAGACGGGCAAGATCAGCGAGGTCGTGTAGCCGCACGTCCTGACGCTTGAGCCTGCGCCCCGGAGAGCGCCACCCCTGTATGCTAGGGGTGGTGCTCTCCAGAACTGGAACGACACACAGGACGCGGACGGAGGAAAACAGCGTGGCAGGCGGCAAGCGGGTGCTTCTGGCAGGCGAATCGTGGGTGATGCACACGATTCACCAGAAGGGGTTTGATTCCTTCACGACGACAGCGTATGCCACCGGGCACGGCTGGCTGCAAAAGGCGCTGGAGGCTGGAGGCTGGGACTTTACGCACCTCCCGAACCACCTCGCGCCGGCCGAGTTTCCCACCACGGCCGAGCAACTCAAGGCCTATGACGTGGTGATCCTCAGCGATATAGGAACAAACACCCTGTTGCTTTCCCCTGAGACTTTCGAGCGATCACAGACCTCGCCCAACCGCCTGACTCTGCTGCGCGACTGGGTCGCCAGCGGCGGCGGGCTGGTGGTCGTTGGCGGGTACCTGACCTTCCAGGGGATCGAGGGCAAGGGGCGCTACGCCGGTTCGGCGGTGGAGGATGCGCTGCCGGTGACGATCTTCCCCTATGACGACCGCGTTGAGCTGCCGGAGGGCGTCGTGCCACAGGTGACCGCGCCGGATCACCCGCTGGCGGTCAACCTGCCCGAAACCTGGCCGGCCATCCTGGGCTACAACCGCCTCACGCCGCGCCAGGAGGCGACGGTCGTCGCCACCGCTGGGCACGATCCGTTGCTGGCGGCCTGGTAATATGGCCACGGGCACGCTGTGATCTTCGCATCTGACTGTGGTCCCCACTGGGCGCCACCAGATTTTGTGGCCTGGGACGGATACGCCACTCTGTGGCAGAACATCGCCAATTGGGCGGCGGGGAATCCGCCAGGCTGAGTTGGCAGGGGCGTTGAGGTCGCAACCGGCTCGCTGCCGTGGGAGTACATGCAATGGTTGAATCTGACGCGCGTTTCGCCGAGAGCGGGTATGCGAACCCCGGCGTGCTCGTCTCGACGGAGTGGGTTGCCGAGCATCTGAGCGACCCGCAGGTGCGCATCGTCGAGTCGGACGAGGACGTGCTGCTCTACGACCTGGGGCATATTCCGGGCGCGGTGAACATTGACTGGCACGTTGACCTGCAGAACCCGGTCGAGCGCGATTTTCTGGACAAGGCCGGCTTCGAGGCGCTGCTGAGCAAGCATGGCATCGGCAACGACACGACGGTGGTGTTCTACGGCGACCGCAACAACTGGTATGCCACGTACGCCTACTGGCTCTTCCGCTACTTCGGACACGCGGATGCCCGCGTGATGAACGGGGGGCGCGCCAAGTGGGAGGCCGAAGGGCGGCCCATGACGCGGGAGATCCCGACGTACGCGGCCAGCAGCTATACGGCCCAGGAGCCGGACGAGCGCATCCGCGCCTACCGCGACGATGTGCTGGCGCAGGTGAAAGCGGGGGCTCCGGCGCTGGTCGATGTGCGCTCGCCCGGCGAGTACACCGGGGAAGTGCTGCACATGGCGGGCTACCCACAGGAGGGCGCCCAGCGCGGCGGCCACGTGAAGGGGGCGCAGAACATCCCCTGGGGCACTGCGGCTAACGACGATGGCACCTTCAAGAGCCCGGAGGAACTGCGGGCGCTCTACGAGGGCAAGCAGATCACGGCAGACAAGGATGTCATTGCCTACTGCCGGATCGGCGAGCGCAGCAGCCACACCTGGTTCGTGCTGCGCGAACTGCTTGGCTTCCCGAACGTGCGCAATTACGACGGCTCCTGGACGGAGTGGGGCAGCATGGTCGGGGTGCCAATCGCGAAGGGCAACGAACCGGGCTGAGCGGCTGAGGTTGTCGTGGAACCGGGGAGAGCGGCTATTGCCGCCCTCCCCGGTTGTTGTTTCTCGAAATCTCGACGCGGCGCGGCAATCCCGTACGTCGTACGGGGGCAGACGGCCGCGGCTGATGAGAACATGGTGGCGTAGTCAGCAAGCTGTGGTCGCGAGGATGCGACGAAAGGGGCGTTGGTCATGGCTGAACGACGCGTTGATACGCTGGCGCGAACGCTTGCCGGCGGGTCTCGTCGCGATCTGCTGCGAGCTGGGGTGGGCGCGGCGCTTGCCGGCATCCTGGCCGCGCGCTCGCCGGAAGCAGCCTTCGCCGCGCTGCCACCCATCCCGGACGCGAGCAACGACTACTGGCCGGTCTGTAGCGACCCTGCCCAGCACTATTGCGTCGAAGCCTTCACGGCGAACGGCGTTGACCTGCTGCATGGGTCCTCGCCGCCGTACCAGGGGCTTGTCGTGGCGACCCGCGATGTCGTCACACCGGGTCCCGCCGATCGATTGCAATGGAGCGTTCTCGGCGCGCAGGACCGGATGACCCCGGACGATGCCGGGACCGAGTTTCGCTTCGTCGTACGCTGTGGCCGCCTAGAGCCTACCGTCACGTTCATGCGGGCCACCGGGGCGGAACTCTGGAAGTCAGGAGAGGCCACGAGCGGCTGGCGGCTTGAGGTTCGCGGGCGTCCGTCGATCATGCCGCACGGCAATGATCCGCTCGGCGGCGGTGTTGCGACGACGCTCTGGACCGAATTCGATGGCATGTCGCTGCACCGGCAAGCCCCAACGCTCTCGATGTGGGAGGGCTTTGAAGGCTACATGAGTACCAGCGGGGCGCACAGCTATTCCCCGCCGTATCGACGGGGGGACGGCTGGTTTATCGTCCTCCGTGGGTACCACTTCTGGCCTGACGGGGTCACGCTGAACCAGGGGAGCTATCAAGCCTGGGTGTCTCCGCAATCCCTGCAGACGCTCGGGCTGACCGTGCGGCAGGCGGTGGCGGGTGGCCTTGCGGTGAGCCGCATCGATGACGGTGTGGAATCGGTCATCAACGCGGTCATTGCCGCTGATGCCGGCGGTGTCAAGATCGAAATCCCCGACCTCACGTTCTCGTCGCCAACCATCGCCATCCGGAAGCGCGGGAAAGGTGGTTGCGCGAAGAAGTGCCGCAAGGGGCGGACCTGCAAGAATGGGCGCTGCGTCAAGAAGAAGCGGCGCAAGCACTGATTCCCGCTCTATCCCTGGGCAGGAGGAGCAAAGGCGCCACGCGGTGCACCGTGTGGAGCCTTTGTCGTCAAGGTGTTCGCCTTAGCCGCTCCTCTTGAGGCGGCCGGTGCGCTTGGCGTACCGCTCGCCCCAGTTGAAGATGGCGATGCCAACCGGGATGGCCACCGCGCCCAGCAGCAGGATCGGCAGCAGGTAGGGCCCAAGCTCCTGCGTTGACTTGCCTTCCAGCAGGGACGCGCGCATCCCTTCCAGCACGTAGGTGGCGGGGGAGATGGTCGCCATGGGCTGCATCCAGCCCGGCAGCACCGAGATGGGGTAATAGACGCCGGAAACCAGCAGCAGGATCGACGAGATGACGAACGTCAGCTCCTCGCCGCGCTCTGGAAAGAGCAGCGGGAACACGGCCGCCATGATGCCGAAGCCGAGGAAGCTGATGCTCCCGGCCAGCAGGATCACCGTGGCGCCCACGAGGTTTGCCTGGCTCAGATCGACGCTGAAGAAGAGCGAGAGCACGCCCAGCAACAGCGCCGACCGGATCAGCCCGTAGATGATGCTGAAGAGCGAGACGCCCAGCATGTGCGCCAGCCGGGAGATGGGCGCCATCATCGTGTACTCGATGGTCCCTTCCCAGCGCTCCCAGGACACCATCTCGCCGACGTTGGAAAAGACGGCCCGCAGGTAGGCCCAGACCACGGTGCCGATACCGAGGAAGAGGACCAGGTCCAGTTGCCCCTCCTGCGTACCGCCGCCGCCCATTTCCATCTGCGCCTTGCCGATGTAGAGCACGCTCATCGCCGAGGCGACGTTGAAGACAAGGAACGCCAGTTCCAGATGCCAGTAGCGGCGCACCAGGTAGAGATTGCGCTCCACGAAGGCCAGCGAGGCGCGGGCCTCCCACCAGGGACCCGCGCCCGGGAGCGTGCGTGGCATATTGCTCATTCGTCCTCCTCACCTTCCTCCAGCGACCGGCCGGTCAGGTGGATGAATATTTCCTCCAGGGTCGGGGTGGCCGTGCCCAGTTCCGGGCCGTAGCGCGTCTTCAGGTTCGGCACCGTATCCAGGGCAATCAGGCGCCCCTTGTCCAGCAGCATCACCCGGTCGCAGAGCGCTTCGGCCTCGTTCATGTCGTGGGTGCAGAGCAGGATCGTGGCGTCGTGCGTGTCTCGCAGGACGTGCACGAAGTGCTGCACATCCAGTTTCGAGCGCGGATCCAGGCCCGTCGTGGGTTCGTCGAGGAGCAGCAGCACCGGCGAGGTGAGCAGCGCCCGCGCGATAGCCACCTTCTGCTGCATTCCCCGCGAGAGCTGCTCCAGCGGCTCATTCAACTTGCTGCGGGCCACGCCAAGGCGCTCCAGCACCGCGAAGCTTTCCTCACGCACCTCCGGGCCAGAGCGGCCGTAGAGGCGCAGCGCGTAGGCCAGGTTCTCTGCTGGCGAGAGCTTCTTGAAGAACGAGGCCTCCACGGAAACGCGGTTGATCAGCCGCTTCACTTCCGACTCGTCCCGCTGGACATCGAAGCCGAAGACCTCCACCGTACCCTCGTCCGGGATCAGCAGGGTGGAGAGCATGCGGATCAGCGTGGACTTGCCGGAGCCGTTCGCGCCGAGGATGCCGAAGATTTCACCGCGCTGTACGGTGAAGGAGATATCGGAGACCGCGTTGACGATCTTCGTTTCGCCGCGCCAGAAGAGGGGCCGCTGCACGAAGACCTTGGAGATGTGCTTCACCCTGGCCGCAGGCACGCTACCCGGGACCAGGGCCGATTGG
Organism: Thermomicrobiales bacterium; assembly: GCA_034431475.1. Classification (GTDB taxonomy): domain Bacteria; phylum Chloroflexota; class Chloroflexia; order Thermomicrobiales; family UBA6265; genus JACCXM01. The sequence continues at coordinate 5,613 of DAOUDE010000043.1, forward strand.
CTTGTGACGCCGCGTTGTTCCAATGTCGCAACCATTTGGCGATCTTCCCTTTCTCCGAACGCGGTTCGTGTCGCTGCTCACACCCCCGGCCCATACCTTCCGGGCAAAAAAAGAACCGCGGGCGAGAGGTGAATCTCTCTGCCCGCGGTGGGTGGGTCGGCTGTGTGGAGCGAGACGCTCACGGACCCCAATCACTGGGCAGAGTACGGCCATGTGCACCGGCGGCGACGTCCCCAACCGGACGGAACGCCACAATACGGCCGCGCAGGCGACCGCAATTGCCGGTATCTGGAAGGAATCGAGACATGTTCGACCTCCCGATCACATAACCGCCCCGACCTGAGGCAGAAACACAGCCTATCGGTCGCGGGGCGGAAAGTCAATTCCCTGGCGCGATCTCGGTGCACCACGGCTATGCGCCCGGTTGCGCGTATGACGCGACAGACATAGGATGTTCCTAACCGGGCATTCACTGATCCGGTTCGTGACGGAAGGAGCACCCGTATGCGATGTCAGCACGCACGCGTTTTCGTCGGCGGTCTGTTGGCGCTGTGCATGGTGTTGCCCGGCCTGGCCTCCTGGCAGGGGGCTGCCGCGCAAGTGGCGACCCCGGTGGTGGACCTGAACACGACGCTGCCGGTGCAGCCCGGCGGCACGCTGCCCGGCAACCCGGAGATCCAACTCATCAAGGTCGCTGAGGGCCTGGCCGATCCCGTCAACATCGCGTCGCCGGACGACGGCACCGGCCGCCTGTTCATCGTGGAGCGGGTGGGGCGCATTCGCGTGCTCGATGCCGATGGCACGCTCCTGGAGGAGCCGTTCCTCGATATCTCGGAACTGGTCCAGAACGACTACCTGGAGCAGGGCCTGCTCGGGCTGGCCTTTCACCCCGACTACGCGAATAACGGCCGCTTCTATGTGAACTTCACCGACTACCACACCAACGGCGATACCTTCGTGATGGAGTTTGTGGTCTCGGACGACGACCCGAACGTGGCCAACCGCGCGGGCGGGCGGCTGCTGCTGGCAGTTGACCAGCCGTACGTGAACCACAACGGCGGCACGATCCACTTTGGACCGGATGGCTATCTGTACATCGGCATGGGCGACGGCGGCCTGGGTGGCGATCCCTACGACACGGCGCAGAACCGCGCCATGCTGCTCGGCAAGCTCCTGCGGATCGATGTCGATCCGGTGGGTGGCCTGGCCTACGGCATTCCGGCGGACAATCCATACTCGGAAGCGCGGATCGTCCAGTCGAACAGCATCACGGACGTGATTGGCGAGACGGAAGGGCTGAGCCTGGAGGCCGCCTACTACCACCCAGCGGCACGGCCCGAGATCTGGGCGTGGGGCCTGCGCAACCCGTGGCAGTTCAACTTCGACCCGAACACAGGTGACCTCTACATCGCCGATGTGGGTCAGGTGACCTGGGAGGAAATCAATTTCCAGCCGGCCGATAGCCCGGGCGGTGTGAACTACGGGTGGGACATCCAGGAATCAGCCCACTGCTACCCGGCAGGCACGGACGAGTGCCCGCGCGCCCAACTTGGCGCACTGCCGGTGGCGGAGTACCAGCACGGTGAGGACGGCTGCTCGATCACCGGCATTGGTGTGTACCGGGGCGAGACCTACCCGAGCCTGGACGGCATCTACTTCAATTCCGACTGGTGTACGGGGCGGGTCTGGGGCCTGGAGCGCGACGACGCTGACGCCTGGGTCTACCAGCAGCTTCTGGATACGGGCCTGCTGGTGACCGGCTCCGGGGCCGACACCGACGGCAACCTGTACCTGACAGCGTGTTCCTGCACGTTCAGCCGGCAATACGACCCCTTCGAGAACCCGCAGGGCACGGTCTGGAAGCTGGTCGCTGCCGATCAGGTGCCCGAGGGCGCCGAAACGGCCCCGGTTGACGAGTAACCCGCCGGATTGGAATAACGCAAAGCGGGCCCGCTGCCACCTGGCAGCGGGCCCGCTCCATAATGTGGCTGTGTAAGCCGCTACCAGCCCCAGGCGCTTTCCGGAACTGGCTCGCCGGTAACGTGAGGCACATCCATGCTCAGGCTCTGGCGGCGCCGCGTCAGGGCGTGAGAGAGCATCGGCAGCAGGGTGTCCAGGCGAACTGGGCGCGCCAGGACGGCGGTGGCGCGGGCAAAGACGCGGACATCTCCCTCGGTGACAAATGCGCCATCGCCGCCGTACACGATGATCGGCAGGCCAGGCAGCAGCGAGCGGTCGGTCACGTCGCGCACCACCTGCCAGCTCGTGGTCTGCCCACCCGGCGCCAGGTCAATCACCAGCAGGTCGGGGCGGATCTGGGCGAGCGCCTGCGCCGACGGCGAGCCGGGCGAGTGATGAACCTGGTACCCCTTGCTTTCGAGCGCTGGCCTGAGCATCTCGGCAGTGGATGCATCGTCTTCAATCAACAAGATGGTCACGGAGTCGTTAAACGTGTCCATGGCGGACCTCAACGGTTCCGGTCGGAACCGCATGCGGTTGGGGCCGTCGCCCGCGGGCCGGGCGACGCTCAACCTGACGCTTGCCGCATACGCGTCGTCAGACGCTCCTGTTTCATCGTGATGCTGCTTTGCGATGGCGCCCGGAACCGCGGTGCTGAGGGCTCCTCCCGGTGCGATCGCTCACGCGCCAGGTATTCCGCACATCGCGTGCCACGGGCCATCGCCGGTCACTGGATGTACGTACGCCCTGTGGGCCTGGATGCATGGTGGTCAGGAGCGCCCGGTGGCCAACATGCTCGGGGCGGCCGGGCGGCGGATATCCCGGCCATCCAGGCGGTCAAGCCAGCGCTGTGGCTGCTTGATTTCCGTCATGGTGGGCAGGAAATCCGGCCCATCCCAGACGCGCCGCGCGAAGTCGTGTCCCCGCGCCTCGACCACGAAATCGATGAACTCTTCGCCGAGCCGGTACTGCTCCATCTTGACGTCCAGGCCGGTCAGCTTCGCGAGCAGGCGATCGGCCTGGGTGCGGTTCTGCTGTCGCTCCGAGAAGCGGCGGGAAATGAGTTCGTAGTTCGGGAGCAGGGTGCGGCCAACCGCATTCATGACGTGGTTGGAGTACCCCTCGATGATGCACATGGTGGCTTGCATCTCCGTAAAGAGCTGGCGCTGCTCGGCACTCATCACCGATTCCAGCCAGCTTCCGGATTCGCCAGTCCCCTCGCGGATGCGCTCGACATAGGTGCGTAGTCCGCTGAAGCCGGTAGCCCGCAGGTGCTGGGCATCTTCCTTGAGGAAGCCAAAGTAGCGCTCCAGCATGGCGTTGAAGTGTTCCCGCAGCCACGGGTGCGCCTCGAACTCGAAGGCGTGCGTGACTTCGTGGAGGGCCAGCCACATGCGGAAGTCGTTGGGCGGCAAGCCCAGGAGCTGCTCGGCGGCGCGGATGTTCGGCTCGACGTAATACAGCTTGCCCGCGCTGACCGGCTCCCGCCCGAGCAGGGTGAGGTCGTACTGACCCAGCACCTTGCGCGCCAGGTACCCAAGGAGCAGCCCCACCTCCGCGCTGAGCACCTTCTGGTTGAGCGTGCCCATCATCTCGGCGGCCAGAGTGCGGTTCGCGGCATCCCCGAGCAGGTTCAGCCCTTCCAGGGGGGCGAACATGGCCTCGAACGCGTCGATGTTGGCGTTGACCCAGTCCACGCGGTCGAACGCAAAGGTGCGCTCCGGTGCGTCGGGCAGGGTGTCGCCGGTGTAGGCGCTGACAATGGGCACGCAGCGCCGGACCAGCTCCCGGTACTCGGCGTCCAGCTTGCGCCGCTCGGGCATGGAGAGCACGTCTTCGCGGGACATGGCGACGGCAATTTCGCGCGCCTGCCGCCAGTCCACCAGGGGGCGCGCTTCGGTATCGGGGTGGGTGGCGGGCATCTGGCGCAGGCGGTTTCCTGCCCAGGCGCCGGCTGCGGCGGCGATGACGAGGGTCGTCGCCAGCGCCTTACGGCTTGGCATGCGAGGAGTAGGGCGTGCGCCCGAGGCAGCGGCAGGGGACATGAAGTCAGTGAGTCCTTTCCAGCGTGGGCACCGTGCCGGAGCACAGCGGAACCTGCGCGACAGCGCAGGTATTTCTGCGCTGGGAACGTTGTCTACCCGGCGCCGGTTCCCCGCATGGTGGTGTTGTATGACGGAGCGAATGAACTGGAGAAGCTATCTTCGAGAATGACCTTGTCGCCATCGTAGACGGTACGGTCGATGCGGACATCGAACCCGTCACGCGCGGATTCCACCAGCCGCTCCTCGCCGAGCGGGAATTCTGGCGATTCCGTGTAGCGCATCGCCTCGTCGGGATGGACGATGTTCTCCATCTCGGGTTGTGGCACTTCCACGCGCCACCCGGGGTTGGTGCCGATGATGCGCGCGTAGACATCTGCGCCATCCGGAATCATGACCACGGCCAGCCAGTGATCCGTGGAGTTTTCGAACTTCAGGTCCAGCCGCCAGTCTGGCTCGATATTGACCATGGCATCAAGGCCGGGCAGGCCAGCCGGGGCCTCGCCGTAGGTGCGCAGGTAGTACGGGTGCTGGTAACGCTCCACGATGGGCAAGCCCGCCCAGAACGCGGCCTGGAAGAGCGTGGTCGAGACCTGGCAGATGCCGCCGCCCACGACCGGGGCGGTCGTGAAGCCACCCGCGCCGTCATCGATGATGCCGTAGCCAGTGACGAAGCCCTCGTCCTCGGTGATGAGCCCAATGCTGTCCGCGTAGGAGAAGACGCCGCCGGGCGGCACGAGCCAGCCGCTGATCTTGGCAGAGGCCAGTTCCACGTTCTGGCGGCGAGCGTCACTGGAGTCGCCGTAGTACGTGCTGGCATCGGCCAGGATGTCATTGCCGAGCGTGATGGCTGCGCCATCGGCCCCGGTCCACTCGGGGACGATGGTTTCCACCTTCAGCGTTGCCTGGGGCGTGCCGGAAAGGAACGCTCTGGTCACGGTCGCGACGCCGCTGTCCAGGTCGAGTCCGCGTCCGGTGACGTCCGGGACTGCCAACTGGATCGAGCCATCGGTGATGCGCCAGCGCGCATCCCGCGCCACGATGTCGAAGTCCTCCGCGTAGCGGCCCAGGTCTTCCCGCACGAGTTCCGGGTCCAGTCCGAAGACGAACGGCTCCGCTTCGCCGGGGCGCGAGTGAATGGTGAGGGCTTCCAGCAGGTCGCCCCGGTCCAGTTCCCCCTTGCCGCCGTTCCAAGAGAGGGTGATCCCCGGGGTCAGGAGATCTTCGCCGCGCTCCACGGCGGCGGCCGCCATCGCGTCGCTGATTTGTGGCTTCGTGTGGGCAATGACCAGGTCGGCGTCATGCTCGCCGGTCAGGATGGCGGTGGCCAGCGCCAGCGTGGAGGCGTCGATATCGACACGCGCCGAATCGACAGCGTGGACGACGGCCAGCTTGCCGTGGTCGTCGACGGTGATCGCGGCGTCGGATGCATCGCGGTCAATCTGCGCCGCGAGGTCCGTCACCATGGCGCGCAGGGGGCGTTCGTCGACCGAGAGCGCCTGGGTCTCCGGATTGACGCTGAGGAGCGGTTGCAAGTTCGCGGCCGGCACGTGCCACGTTTCACCATCGCCCGCGATGACGAGCGGGGCATCGACAGCGGCGTGCACTGATGGCAGCGCGGGAGAAAGGTTCGCGGACGTGATCGTGGGCGGCGCGGCCTCGGTAATCAGGGTGACCGGGTCGGTGGAGAAGCGCGAGATCCGGTCTGCCAGTTCTTCCGTGGTGGCGGCGTAATCGAGTTGAACGCCGGCCACATCGGGCACGATGGCCGGGTTGCCGGCGTCATCGAAGGCGATCGTTGCGTCGACGGGCGGCCGCACGACCTCCGGCTCCAGCGCGGCCAGGCCGCCGCGCTCACCGGGCTGCAGGGCGACCACGGGCGGGATCTCGACCCCGCGCACGAGGCCACGCGCCATCGCCTGCGATTGCTCCCAGACGTTCCCCTGCCGGCCCCACGCCATGGCGGCGTCGACCGTGGCGGCGCTGTCGAGCGTGGCGCCGGCATCCGCCGGGGTCAACTGAAAGGTGCGGCCATCAGCGGTGAGTGTGATTGGCGCCTGCGCGTAGGCCGTGAACCGGGTGTCGAGTGCTGTGGCGGCCGCCTCCGGGGTCATGCCGCCGAGATCGAGATCGCCGACAGTGACGCCCTGGTAGATACGGCCGGCATGCGTGCTGCCATACAGCGCCAGGCCGAGGCTGCCCGCCAGGACGAAGGTGAGGACCGCCAGGAAGACAGCCGTGACCACGGGCGCCAACCGGGGCGCCAGGTGAGGCAGCGTCACGGATGACTTGCTTGCCTCAGCGGGGACGCCGCCCAGCCGGTTGGTCAGGTTCATGCACGCTCCAGCGGGTTGGATCGAACGAGGAATGGACCATTGCGGCCAAGTATACGAGTCGCCTGTTGTACGTACAGAGCCCAGGTTGTTGCCTGTTGGTCCCAGAGTCACAAGCGTGACCAATGGCTATACGCTTCGCGCGGTTGCCGGGTTTCCACACAGGGGATAGACTCGCGCGGTTTGCGTGGCGGGAACGCCCGTCTCTCCGGGAAAACGAAAGGACAGGCAGTGTCAGATCAGGGAGACCGCACGATCATCGCCACCGACGGCGCGCCGGCCGCGATTGGCCCCTACTCGCAGGCGATCGTGGCCAATGGCTTCGTCTTCACCGCCGGGCAGATTCCGCTCGATCCGGAAACGATGCAGTTGGTGGATGGCGATATCAGCGCGCAGACCGAGCGGGTGATGGAGAATCTCGCGGCGGTCCTGGCTGCTGCCGGATCCGGCTTCGAGCGGGTGGTGAAGACGACCTGCTTTCTCTCGGACCTGGACAACTTCGCCGCGTTCAACGCCGTCTATGGCCGCTACCTCGGCCAGAACCCGGCTCCTCGCTCCACCGTGCAGGTGGCCAAGCTGCCGCTCGGCTCGCTCGTTGAGGTGGAGTGCGTGGCGCTCACGTAGGGGGCGCCGCTACGCTCAGGGGGTGTCACTTCGTTCAGGGGGTGAAGGAGTACGAAGGAAACTGTCTCCTTCGTACTCCTTCACCCCCTGAGGGCGTTAGCCCGTCACCCCCCTGAACGAAATGACTCCCCCTACGTGAGTGAGGCGAGCCACAGCACGGGCTCCAGGTAGCCCTCGCTTGTGCTGATCTTGCGGGCTTTCTTGAGTTGCTTCTTCGCCTTCTTCTTGGCTTTCTTGCTTTTGGCCTTCTTGACCTTCTTCTTCGCCTTCTTGACCTTCTGCTTCTTCTCTTGCGTGCGCGAGGCGGCGGAATCCTTGTCGCCGGTCACACCGTCTACCGACTGCGGGCGGGACGCGGCGGTGAGCAGCCAGTGCCGGGACTGGGCCGGCGTTGGGCGCTGGCCCTGGCTGGCTACAAAGTTGGCGATGGCGCCAGCCACGTGCGGAGAGGCCTCACTGGTGCCCGACTCGGCCACCAGCGCGCCATGCTGGTTGTACGAGGTGATACACCCACCCGGCGCCGCAATATCGACCGATGCCCCGAAGTTGGTGAAACTCAGGAACATGTCATCGCGATTCGCCCAGCACGGCTTGGGGCCCAGGCTGCCCGGTTTGCCGTCCGAATCGGAGAACCCGGAAACCGTTATCACCTCCGGGTAGCTGGCGGGAACGCGTTGGTCGGCGTTCGTGCCCTGGTTGCCAGCGGCCACCACCACCGCCACGCCCGCATTCACAACCGCGCAGATCGCGATGTGCAGCGGCTGATCGGTGCAGCTCCCGCGCTTCTGGCTCCCGCTCAAGCTCAGGTTGGCGACGTCAATGATGTCGGCGTGACCCGCTACCCAGTCCAGGCCGCAGATGACGTCGCTGAATGACCCGCCGCCGTTTTTGTCCAGCACCTTGACGGCCCACAGGCGGGCCCCGGGCGCCACGCCGACGACGCCGACGGTGTTGTCCTTCGCGGCCGCGATGCCGGCCACATGGGTGCCGTGGCCGTTGTCGTCCTGCCAGGCCGTGCTACTGCCAAGGCATGAGAAACCACCCTTGACCTCCAGGTCGTCCAGTGGCGTGATGCCAGAATCGACGATGGCGATGGCCGCGTCGATGGGAGAGGCGATATCGAGGCCGTCGCCGTCCTTTGGCACGCCCGCGCGGGAGACGCCGGTCGGAACGAACTGCGACTCGGCGGCCACCGGGCCATCGAGCGCGATCTGCTTTGTCTTCGGCTTGCGCTTGCGGGAGGCGCGCGCGTCGGCGGAATCAACGGGCTGCTCGCGGACGATCCCGGAGAAGCCGGTGAAGACGTGGGTGTAGATGTGGGTCACGTCCACGCCCATGGCGTCGGCGGCGGCCTGTGGGTCTTCGTTGTTCTCCAGCACCACGATGACTTCGCTCCCCACGGGCGGGAGCGCGTCGCCATCCGGGCCGGTGATGTCCTGGGCCGCAACCTCACCGAGGAGGGCCAGGGGCAACAGGCTCGTGGCCAGCAGGAAGGCCATCAGGGCCAGCACCATCCGGGTCGGCCACCGCAGGCCGGTGTTCAGGTCAGCGCGATTCGACACACGTGTCTCCCGAGCATAGGTCGGCTTGAGCGAAGCCCGGCTAGTGTAGCCCATATTGACGATAACGTTGGCCGGGCTGAATTTGTTCGCACTTCAGGAGCGGCGCTAGTGCTTCTTCCTGGGATTGGCGGGCTTGGTGCGCTTGTGTTTTCCACCCTTGTCCTTGCGGCCGCCATCCTGCTTGACCTTGATCGGCGCGGAGGCGGAGGCGCCATCGCTCGCGGTGGCTTCGACCATATGGCGGCCCTTGTTCGCGCCCTTCGGCACGCTGAGCAGGGCTGAAGCGACGCCAGCGTCAGTGGTTGTCGTGGTGCCCAGAATGGTCGTGTTGCTGTTGCGCTCGAGTTGAAACTGCACGGTCGCACCAGAGGTCACCCCGGTCATGGTGGCGGTGAACTTGCCCTGGCTGCGCAACTGCGGCCGGGAGATCTCCAGGGCAGCGTCGCCGGTGGTGGGAATGGCTTGCAGCGAGAGGGAGTAGGTGACGTCATACCCCGCGCGCGAGTTGGCTTCCGAGACGCCGATGAGGTACGAGCCTGAGGCGGGCGCGGTGAAGGTGATCTGCGACGACGGGTCCCCCGCCGCGCGGTCGTTGTTGCTGCCGATGCGGTCCATACCGCTCCAGCCCTGCTCCGTGAAGCCACGGTACACGACCAGTTGGGTGTCCACATCCACGCCCAGGTCGCTGGTCGTGATCTGGTAGGTGGCGCCCTCCTCGCCGGTGAACAGCACCCAGTCGGTGTCTCCCGGTTCGGTGCAGAACGCGTGCTGTTCGGTGACGCCCACCTTCGTCGGGGGCAAGGGCACCTCCCAGTAGGCGTACCAGTAGGCATCGTCCGGCTCGCTGGCCTCATCGACGCAGGCCTGACCGCTGCCGTCCGCGAAGAAGACGCTGCGCGCCATGTTCCAGTGCGTCGCGAGATACGATCCCGGCTTCGGGTTCGCGGCGAAATAGTCGTCGTTGCCGCAGTCGAGCCGGAAATCCTGATGCCCATCCTCGCAGAGTATCTGCATCTTCGGCTTGTACGGGGAATCCGAGTAGCACATCACGTCCCACTCATCGATGCAGTGCGCGCCGAGACTGGTGTGTGGCGCGGAGTACTGCACCGCCCCCAGGGTGTGACTGAGCTCGTGCAGCATGGTGCCGGCGTCCCAGCAGGGCACATCAACGCGGGCGTAGCCCAGGGAGTTGTCGTGGACCGTGGCGTCGGCCTTGTCGTCTCGCTGGAACGAGCCGATGCCACAGAACGCGTTGGTGTCAACCAGGAGCAGGTACTTGCGGTTCGGCGCGCCGTAGCCGCGTGGCTTGAGCTCGCTGATCACGCCGCCGAAGCTGGATAGATGCCCCGCCTGCACCGCCTCGGACGGGATATCGACCTGGCAGCCCGCAGTCGTCACAAAGCGAATGCGCATCGAGTCGCCTGTCTTCTGGGCGCTCTGGTCCAGGATCATGTCCATCTCGGACGCCAGCCTGCGGAGGGTTGGCAGCAGGGCGCTGAGGCGGTTGGGCGCGTTGTTGGCGTAGACATAGACCAGTTGCACGCGCGGGCCCTCCTGGCCGTCGCCGATGCAGAGGGCGCTGCTGGTTGCGATCCCGCTGGCCTGAATCGCCTCGGAGGCCGCGGCAGACGAGCCGGTGCGGCTGAAGCTGCGCGGGTCCTCGCCGTGGGTGCAGAGGTCACGCCCGTCCACCCGCACGGTTTCCAGCGTGTCGCAGGATGAGAGATCCTCGGTCGCCTGCTCATTTTCGGCGGTGATCTGCTTTGCATCGAGCGCCGGGGACACCTTGCGGTTCCCCTTGCCCTTCTTTGATTTCTGATGCCTGGTCTTGTTCTTGTCTGTGCCCTTGTGCTTGCCTGGCTTGCCCTTTTGCGGTTTCTGCGCCTTGCCCTCGCGCGCGTTTCCGGCGGTGAAGCGTGTCTCAGGCTGAGCGGGCGCTCCGGCAGTTTGCGCCGGGTGCGCGGGAGTTGATAACCCGAGCATGGGGAGGCCACTCAGCAGGACGCCGAGCACCAGAAAAACGGTGATGAGCCGCGCTCGTACTGCCTTGCCGGGTCGGCCCATACCGGTGTCTCCACCATTCGCGTCGCACGTTCCGTTGGAGTGCGACGCGAATAGTAGCGAGGAGGCGTCAGGTCAACAATAAGCCGAGGTCACGCTGCCCGTCGCACCACGAAGGGGCCCGGCGTGCCCCAGCGGCTCGCAGGGGCGGCCACTGGCGCAGGCGCAGCAGGTGGCACGGGGCCGGACCACATCGGCCCGGCGCCCGTATTCGGCGGGGTTTTGGCCCCGACGCAGTTGAAGATCCAGACGCTGGAGCGCTGCCCGGCTTCGACCACCACGTGGCCATTGGCATCGACGGCGTCCGATTCCGCGTGGCACCAGACGGCATCCGCCTCCTGCAGGTCGTAGATGCCCGGCGCCAGCCGCGTGATGCGCAGGATGCCGTCGGCGTCCGTAGCGGCGGTGGTGACTGGCGTGAACGTGTCGCCGTCCTGGACCGAGAGGTTGAAGACGACGCCCTCGCCCTGCGGGTCACAGCGGTTGTACCAGTCATAGCTGGAGGATGGCGTGGTGACGGGGCAGGCGAACTTGTAGACCGTGATCGCGCCGGTGTTGCCCGCCAGGTCCTCCGGGACGTTGAACCAGTAGCATGTCACGACGTTGCCCGAGGCCAGGCGTAGAGCCAGGGCATCACCGACGGAGCGGCCATTGGGCGCATCGGGGTCGAGGCCGCAGAAGGCGTAGGTGGCGACGGTGCCCGCCGGGGTTTCCTGGCGCAGCCGGTAATCGCCCGGCGGCAGGTCGGTGAACTCGGTTTGGCCGCCAATCCCGGTATCGCCGGTGACCCGGCGCGCCGCGAACGGCCCGGAGAGGCGATAGGCGACGCTGTTGGTGAGGTTCTGCTCATCCAGGCAGCCATCGGCGAAGTCGGCCCAGACCCGGCCCTGGAAGCCAGGGTCGCAGGTGTAGGCCACCACATTCACGGTGGCTGGCGTCTCGCCCTCCGGCTCGACGTAGTTGATGACAACGACGGTGGTCAGCGTGTTCACCGAGACGATCAGGGATTCGGACTCGCCGGTGCCCAACTCGGTGAGGACGAAGTCGCCGACCGGCAGCGTCGCCTGGTAACGGCCACCGGCGCCGGTGCGGAAACCGACCGGCCCGGTCGGCCCGTTCAGTTCGAAGCTGGCGTCGCCGAGGTCACAGCCTGCGGTACGCGCCAGGCCGCCCCCGTCCGGATCCGAGGAATCGATGAAGGCGATGCCACCGTTGCCGGGCGTGGTGGGGCAGAAGAACTTGACCACCTGCAGCGAGCCGCTGTCTGGCGGCGGTGGCGCGGGTTGGTTGGTGATGGCAACGGTCGCAGTGCTGCCGGGGCGCACGGTGACCGGGTCCAGGGCGGGCGCGACGAGGTAACCCTCGGGCGCTTGCGTTTCGGACATGGTGTACACGCCCGGCACGAGGCCGGTGAAGAGCGTCTCGCCATTTTCGTCTGTGCACTGTGCGCCGCCGGCGTCCTCGTTGAGGTCGAAGCAGGCGTCCGCCAGCGGCGCGCCAGAGGGGTTGCTCTTGCGGATCAGGATGCGGCCGAGGCGCAGCGCGTTCTCGACCTCGACATCGGTTGTCACGTTCTCGGCGATGCGCACCGCCTGGTCCGCCGCCGTCTCGTAGTCAGCAGAGGGACGGCGTGTCTCCCGCAGGGTGTAGTCCCCAATCGCCACGCCGGTGAGCAGGATAACGCCATCGTCTGCACCGTCGTCGCTGTCGCAAGCGGGGTAGAGCAGACGCCCACTGCCATCAATCAGGGTGAAGCAGGATCCCGCGAGGGCGTTGCCGTTGAAATCGACCTTGAAGACGCGGAGGTCGCCCGTGCGCTCGGCCGGGGGAATCGGGACGTTGACCACGGAAACTTGCGTGCGCTGGTTGCCGGAGATGGTCACGTCCTGGTCGTTGGCTGGCTGATAGCCGGCCGGTGGCCGGGTTTCGACCAGGAGATAGTCGCCCGCCGTCACGGAGCTGAGCAGGATGATGCCCTGCGCCATGTTGCCGTCGTTCGCGTCGTTGTCGCAGACGTTGTATCGCGTGCGGTCCTCCCGGTTCAGGGCGTAGCAGGCATCCGCGAGCGGCTCACCGGCCTCGTTCGTGGTGCGGATGAGCAGGCTGCCGGGCTGGAGTTCGTTCGTGATGGTGACCGTCGCGTTCTCGCCCGCATCGACCACGGTGGCGGTGGAGCCGCCGAGCGCGAAGCCGCTGGGCGCTTGCGTCTGGCGCACGACGTAGCTACCCGGCGCGATATCCGCAAAGCGGGTGATGCCGTCGTTGCCGGTGTCGGCCGCGCACGCTTCCGAACTCTGGTTGCCCTTCATCAGCATGTAGCACGCGCCGGAAAGCAGATCGCCGTTGCCATCGACGGTGCGGACCTCGATGGACGCGGACTGATCCTGTACCGCCTGGTTCGTGACCGCAACCTCGGCCACAGCGCCGCCCTGGATGCGTACATCCTGGGAGGGCGCGGTCTGGTAGCCATTGGGCGCGCTGGTCTGGGTCAGCGTGTACCGACCGGTGCGCAGCCCGGTGAGCAGGATGCGGCCGTTTGAGGAGTTCTGATCCCCATTGTCGTTGTCGCAGACCTCGGCGGCCGGGTTAGCGTCGCCATTGGGCGTCAGCGCGAAGCAGGCGTCCGCAAGGTAGCGGCCATCCTGATCGCGAACGCGGATCAACAGGTCGCCGCGCCGGTTCTGCTGGGCGCGAACGCGGAACTGGGCGCGCGTTGGGCGGTTGCCCCGCCCGACCGTGACCGAGCGGCGGGTATCCGCCTGCTGCGCGAGTTCGGCATCGGCCTCATCGGCGCTGGTTTGCAGCACGGCCTCGTAGGAGCCGGTGGGCAAGCCAGTGACGGTCAGGATGCCAGGCTCGCCGGAGCTGTCGCCCTCGCCGTCGTCGCAGAAGGGGCCGAACTGGCCGGCCGCACCGGTCAGGACGTAGCACTGGCCGGCGATTGGCGCGCCGGCGTCATCGAACGCCTGCAACTCGACCGTGCCGGTGTCGCCCTCTGCGCCGGGTTCCGGCGTGACGGGCGTGGGGGTCTCGGGTACTTCAGGCGTGGACTCGCCCTCCGAGGTCGGTGTGATCGGCGTGCCTTCAGCCGGGTTGGTTACGGTGAGGTCCACGGATTGGCCAGAGACAATGGTTACTTGCTGCTCATCCGCCAGTTGCTGGCCGCTCGCCGCGTCGGTCTGGACGATGGTGTAGTCGCCCGCCGGGAGGTCCGGGATATTGAGGCGCCCGTCATCGCCCTGGTCACAGACCTCCAGGAGCGGATCGACGCCGTTGTCGAGCGTGAAGCAGGAGCCGCCCAGCGGGTTACCCTGCTCGTCCTCGACCAGGAGCACGAGCGTGCCGGGGCCGCCGCCAAGCGTAAACGTCAGCTCGCTGGTGTCGCCGCCGGTAATCGTGACGCGCTGGGTCTCCGGGGGCTCCGCTCCCTCCGGCAGGTCGGAGAGCGCGACCTCATAGTCCGCCGCAGGGATATTGGCGATGACGAGACGGCCTGGCTGCGGGTCACCATCGCCCTGCTCGTTGTCACAGACGCGGTAGGCATCGGTGTCGCTGGTCAGGTTGACGCAGGCGGTGACCGGCTCGCCGGAGGCATCGACGACACGCAGATCGAGCGTGCCGGCGGCAGCCTGCTCTGGCGCGGTTTCGCCGTGAGAGAAAACGATCTCGCTCAGGTCGCCGGCGGCGATGTCCAAATCCTGCTGTGCGGGGTCTGCCGCCGGGGCGTCCGTGGGCGGCGTGGTCTCGATGACGCGGATTGGTCCGGGTGATACGCCCTGGATGGAGACCGTGCCGTTGCCATCCTCGTCGCAGAAGGGGCCGAAGCCCTGGCCGCCCGGCGGAATCTCGACGGTGTAGCACGCGCTGGGGAGCAGGTTGCCGTCCGCATCTTCCGCGCGGATATCGAGGTTGCCGGTATCAGGCAGGGGTTCATCCGCCGCAGACAAGGTCACACTGACGGCCGCAGACTGCCCCGCCACCACATCGACGCTGGTGGGAGCGGGCGCGGTGCTACCGTCGCCTGGTTCCACGGACACGGTGTATGCGCCGGGCGGCAGATCGCGGAAGGCGATGCGGCCTGGCTCCTGATCTGGATCGTCGTTCGTGTTGTCGCAGGCGGAGCGGTCGCCGTCTGCACCCGTAAGGGTTGCGCACGCGTTCGCAGCGGGCGCGCCTTCTGGCGTAAGGATGGTGACGACGACTTCGCCAGCGGCTTGCTGGCTGGCCGCTTCGCCCTCCCGCTGGTTCGTGACGCCGAGATCGACGGTATCCCCGGCGGGCACGGTAACGGTGGTGGGTTCGGCAAGCTCGAACCCGGCAGCGGTCTGCGTCTGCGTCACCGTGTAATCGCCGGGGGGCAGGTCCGGGATGTTGAGCTGCCCGTCATCCTGGCCGTCGCAGATGTCAGGGATGTCCTGGGAGCCGGTCAGGTCGAAGCAGGTCTGGGGGAGCGGGTTGCCGTCCTCATCGGAGACGCGGATGACGAGGCGGCCTAGCTCCACGCGGCCACCGCGATAGGCGATGGTCACCTCGGCTGGCTGGCCGTCGACGACTTCGACCGGCTGCGCGTCGGCAGCGGCGAAGCCCTCTGGTGTCTTGGTCTCCTGCAGGCGGTAGCGGCCGGCGGGGATATCGTTGAATACGATGCGGCCGTCGTTCCCGTCATCGGCGTCGCACTGCTCGATGGCCGCGCCGCCGTCGCGCGGGGACAGCGCCCAGCACGAGCCGGTGACCGGCGCGTCGTCGCGGTCCCGCAGGGTCACGACGACCTGGTTGCTCCCGGCGTTCCGCGGAATGTCCGTTTGCGGCTCCTGCGGCGTCGCGGTCGGTTCGGCGGACGGACTCTGATCCTGGCTACCGCCTTCCGGCTGGTGCGGCACATCGATGCGCGCGCCGGTCGGCTCGATGGTGATCGGGATGTCCGCGACCGGGGTAAAGCCGGCCGGGGGCACCGTTTCGCGCAGCGTCAGCGGCGCGGAGGGAACGGCGTCGAAGATCACCTCGCCACTGCCGGTGACATCGCACAGTTCAAACCCGAACTCGACAATGGCGAAGCACGCGCCGGGCAGGGGCTGGCCGTTGGCATCGACGCTGGTGATGGTCAGGCGGCCTGGCGCATCGCCGGGTTGCAGGGTGACGGCCTGGTTGCCGCCGGCGGTCTGCTCGCCAGGGGCGGGCTCTGCCGTGGCGGGCTCTGCGGTCGCCGGCGCTTCACCCGGCTCGGCAACCGGCGACTCTTCGCCTGGCTCCGTGCCCTGCTCCTGCGCCGTGCCGGCTGCCTGGGCGGTCGCCTGGAAGTCGCCTTCTCCGAGCGGCAGTTGCTGGTCCGGCGCGGGTTCGCCGCTGCTGGTGGCGGTTTCGCGCAGGGTGTAGGTGTCATTGGGGAGGCCATCGGGCACGCGCAGGGTGGTGCGGCCATCCGGCGCGTCGTCGGCGTCGCAGGCCTGGCTGACCAGGTCGCCCTGCGCATCGAGGAGTGCGAAGCAGGAGTCCAGGCGGGGCTGCCCGGCGTCGTCAGTGGCAGCAACCTCGAGCGAGGTGCTGGGGATGGTGCGCTTGTCGAGCACCGCGCCGGTCGGGTCCACCGCCACGTACACGCGCGACGGCTGGTCCAGGCTGATGCCATCCTGCGTCACCGGCTGATCGTCGAGGAAGACCTGGAAGCCGTACGCGCCTGGCTGGGCATCCCACGTCACGGCATAGTTGCCGTCTGGCTGCGGGGCCAGCGCCAGATCGTCGCCGACATCCGTGCGCAATGTGACCAGCGCGGAGACCGGCTCGGCGTCGATGCGCCCCGTCCACTGGTCGTAGGCGAAGTAAACCCCGGCCGCGCCGTCCGGCACGTTGACCTGGAGGTCCTGCCCGTTGGGGTCGCCGCCCTGGCCGAGGGAGCGGTCGCTGTCGCTGCTGGCCACGACACGGAAGGTGTAGTTCCCCGGCGGCACGGGGAGCAGCGTGCTCCAGGTGCCGTCGCGGTTGTCGGTCAGTTCCGTTTGCGGGCAGGAGGGGTCGAAATCGCCGGGGCAGCCGAGGGCGGCCTGGAATGAGCCGGTCAGGGAGACGCGCAGTGGCGCAGGCAGGGGCGGCGGCATTGGACCGCCGGACTGGGCTGCCGCCACACCGGGGGCGAGATACGGCGCAAAGGCGCTGATGGCCAGGGAGAGTGCAAGCAGGAGCGTGAGCCAACGCGTGCCCGCGTCCGAGAAGTGGCGTGTCGATCGGGCCGGCGCGCGCATGCAATCCCTCCGCGGAACGTCTCAATTCGGGGAAAACGTGACCCCGTGGCGACCTGCGGTGCGTGGCGGCGAGTTACCGCATCGGGTCCGCGTTGTACCGTAGCATGGTGGTTCGGGCCGCCTGTCGTAGCGGCCGCTGCCTGTGTATACGCGCACGCTGGCCCGGATGTTTCCACGGCAACCGAAGTTGGTTCGCTCGTATAGGTGAAGGAGCACTCCAGGTTGGCTGAGCGCGAGTACCAGATTGCGGTGATTCCGGGCGATGGCATCGGCACGGAGGTGACGCCGGAGGCGCTGCGCGTGCTGGACCGCCTGGCCGAGCAGAGCGCGGGCCGATTTGCCTTCACCTGCACGAGCTTTCCGTGGGGCAGCTCCTATTACCTGCAAACTGGCCGCATGATGGATGAAGACGGCCTGGAGCGGCTGCGGGACAAGGATGCAATCTTCTTCGGGGCCGTGGGGTGGCCCGATGTGCCGGATCACATCAGCCTGTGGGGCCTGCGCCTGGCAATCTGCCAGGGGTTCGACCAGTACGCCTGCGTGCGGCCAGTGCGCTTGCTGCCCGGGGTGCCCAGCCCGCTGCGGGACGCCACGCCGGAGCGCATCGACTGGGTAGTGGTGCGCGAGAACACGGAGGGGGAGTACGCCGGGATCGGCGGGCGCAACCTGGGTGGGCGCGGGGCGGACCGCGAGGTAGCAATCCAGAGCGCGCTTTTCACCGCGCAGGGGTGCGAGCGCATCATCCGCTACGCCTTTGAGCTGGCGCGCACACGCAAGCGCCAGAAGGTGACGAGCGTCACCAAGAGCAACGCCCAGCAATATGGCATGGTGCTGTGGGATGAGACCTTCGATCGTGTGCGCGCGGAGTATCCTGATGTCGAGACGGAGCAGTGGCTGGTGGATGCCATGGCCGCGCGCTTCGTGCTTCGCCCCGAGACGCTGGACGTGGTGGTGGGCTCCAACCTCTTCGGCGATATCCTGTCCGACCTGGGCAGCGCGATCGGCGGCAGCCTCGGCATCGCGGCCAGCGCCAACATCGACCCCGAACGACGGTATCCGAGCATGTTCGAGCCGGTTCACGGCAGTGCGCCCGATATTGCCGGGCAGGGCATTGCCAACCCCATTGCGGCGATCTGGTCGGCCGCGCTGATGCTCGAACACCTCGGCCTGGAGGCGGAGGCGCAGCGGGTGATGGAGGCGATTTCCAGGACCACGGCGGCCGGCATCGTGACGCCGGACCTGGGGGGTAAGGCCACGACGCGCGAGGTGGGCGACGCCATCTTGGCGAACCTCGGGAGCGCCGCGTGAGCACCTTGATGCCGGGGGAGGAGAAACCGCCTGTGACAGCAGGACGTTTACTGGGAAGATGCGCCGTTCGCGGCGCTGTGCCCGCGTAGCGAACCATGCAGTCAGGACCACGGTTGTACAGCTCCCCCGCACGAGCCCGAATCGAGCAGCAAGCCGATCAGCGCAGTAGCGTGGCGGTGGTCATTACCTCTGTGCTCGCCCTGCTGGTGGTGGTTGCGGCGGTGGGCGCCGTGGCCTGGCTGGTGCTGCGCTCGCCCGAGTCGGCGGTCGATTCCGCCGAGCGGCTGGAGCCGGTGGGCACCGCCCTGCCAGCGCCCACCGAAATCGCGGAAACGCCGACCCCGACCCCGCAACCCACGACAGCGCCAGAGCCGACCTCGCTCGCGTTTACCGGCGAGCAGCCGCCGGCCATCGCCCTGCCGACCGTGGAGTCCGCGCCCGTCATCGACCAGGAGCCGGAAAACGCGGGGCCAACGCCAACCCCGCGCGCCATCAATCAGCCAGCCGCCATTCCGACGGCGGCCCCCACGCTGCCACCCGCGCCCACGCTGCCACCGGCGCCGCCGGTCACCGCCGTGCCGGTGGTGGCGCTGGAGCCGGTGACGCAAGCGCCGACCGCCGTGCCGACCGCTGCGCCATCCAGCACGTCGAACGACGCGCCGCCAACGGCGCCCACGCCACGCCCGACGCGGACGCCCAACGACGACGACCCGTTCAACATCTTTGACACGGGCCGCGCGTCGCAAATCGTGCCGGTGCAGCAGGACCCGATGGAGCGGGTGCGCGAGATGCAGGAAGAGGCCGGCAACGACGCGCCGGTGATCATCCTGCCGACCTTCCCGAACCAGGGCAACGGCAACAACGACCAGGACCGTGGGCGAGATGGGGCCGGGAGCATTTCGCCGGTGCTGGTGCCGACGATCACGCCGGGCCGCGACGGCTCCATCGAAGTCGTGGTTCCGGATGTCGATGCGATGATCGACGAGATTACCGAGCAAGCGACGAATCCGGGCCGCAACCCGACCTCCAACGGCGGCCGCAGCGTAACCGACAAGGGTGAGAAGGACAGCAAGGATTCGAAGCGCCGATCCCGCAAGACGACCCCCACGCCACAACCCGGCAGTGCTCGGGACATCATCGACAACATGCCAACTGCGCGTGGCAACCAGCCGGGCTCCAGCAATCAGGCGAAGGATTGCCCGTTCGCGAACCTGCCGGAAGACCAGCGGCCAGACTCGCCACTCTGGGACTGCTAGATCCTGTTCGCCATCCGGCACTTGCGCAAGGAGACACGGTGTGCATGACCTGGCTCCCGCGGAGGATGCGACGGCGATGTCCGAGACCCTGATCGAGCTCTGCCGGCACAACGCCTGGGCGAACGAGCAAGTGTTCGACGCCTGTGAAGGACTCAGCGACGCGCAATTGGACGCGGCCATCCCGGGCGCTTTCGGCAGCATTCGGAACACCCTCATGCATATTGCCGGTGCGCAGGGGCGCTTTGCGGCGGCGCTGGGCGAGACAGGGCCAGTCGAGGTGATCTGCGAACGAGGCCCGTTCCCGGGCCTCGCGGAGCTGCGAGACTGCGCGCGCACGAGCGGCGACGTACTGATCGAGGTGGCAGTTCGTGCGCAGTCCGGCGCAACGGTGACGACGACATGGCTCGGCGAGGCCTACTCGCTGCCGGGCTGGATGCTCCTTGCGCAGGCCCTCATTCATGCTGCTGAGCACCGCACGCAGGTCGCCGCGATTCTCGCCCAACAGGGCGTTGAATCCCCAGCCATCGACGTCTGGAGCTATCACGAAGATCGCTTCGGCGCGGACTGGAGCCGGTTGTGGTCCTCGTAGGTCCGGGGATTGGAGCCTGACCCTCGTTCCCTGATGCCGCAGGCCGAGCGCCCACCACAAGAGTTAGTGGCTGACCTGCTCCAGTAACCCCGCGCCCGCCACGAGACCCCAGGACCCGGCCAGCATCATGTCGCCGTGCGGCGCGGCTTCGTGGTAGCCGAGCGCGCGCGCCAGGCGGCGGTTCGGGCCGGTGATTGCCACGAACGGGAACGGCCCAACCTCCCGATAAGCCGGATCGAGCGCCGCGCCATGGCCGTCGAAATTGGCCCGGAACCCGCCGGTGTCGAGCGTGCCGTCGCGCAAGCCCTCCACGAGGTCTCGGATGATCTCCGGCGTGATGCCGCCGGTGTGGTGCTCGAAGAGGCCGTAAAGCCGCTCGCCGCGCACCAGCGTGGCGAACGTGTGCATGTTCCCGACGTTGACCAGGATTGCGCCCTCGTGCGCGGCGGCCCGCGCCACCGCCGGGTCCGCCAGCGCCCCGAGCACGGCGGCAGCGCCGGTGTCCATCAGGATGGCGCCGGGGTAGGCCTGGGCAACAGCGGCCATGCGGGTCATGCCGTCTGGCGGCGTGGTGTAGACCATGCGCCGCAAGTCACTACCCTCGTTGAGGAGGCTTTGCAGGTAGGCGAACCGGACATCGTTGTTGCCCGCGCCCGGCTGATATCCGTGATCCTGCACCGCCACCGCGAGCCGCTCCGGCAGCGTCACCCCAAACGGCGAAAGGGCTGCCTGGAGGGCTGCGAGATCGACGTCCCCGGTCTCGACGATCATCGCGCCGGGCGGGGCGTCGTCACGGAGCGTCACCCCGAGGGCGGTGACGCGCTCCAGGTCGTTGTGAATTGTCTGGGCGGCGGTGGGCGCCGCGGAAAGCGGCAAGCCGGCCGCCAGGTGCGCCTTCATGGCGTCGCTGGACGCGCCGCCGCCCATGACGCCGCCCTGCAGGTGGAGTGGCCGCCGCGCAGCCGTGGCCGCCTGGACTTTCGCGCCAACAACCTGCGTCTGCGAGGGCAGAACCAACTTCAGGCAATTCTCCGGCTCCCGCGCCGGGTCGTAAAGCAGGATGTCCTGCGTGCCCGCGCCAACATCGATGGCGAGGAGAGGGGTGTGGAGAGGAGTGATCATGGCGGGAGTGTAACGCGGGCCAGCGTCGTCGCCGTTGGCTGTGAACGGCGACGCTGCTATACTCCGGTGCGTTGCGGGCGCATAGCTCAGTTGGCCAGAGCGCACGGTTCACATCCGTGAGGTCACAGGTTCAAGTCCTGTTGCGCCCACCTAACAATGGCCGTCCCTTGTGGCGGCCATTGTCGCGATCAGATGCACATTTCTGCCCCACCGTGCGTCAGCACTGCATCTCGATCTCGGCTACCATGCACCACGATGCGGCCCGGCCAGCGTGACGGATGACACGCGCACCCGAGCCGCGTGGCTTGACCGGGAATTTCGTGGCGCAGACAATTGCGCTACGTATTGCGCTCGGACGTTACGCGCTCACTGCGGGCAACCCTGGACGATCAGGGAGCCGCACGAGCGCGGGTGTGGATCGAACCAGTCGGAGGACGGAATGGCGCGGGAACAGACGCTGGCAGACAAGATCTCCGGCTCATCTGTATGGCGGTCGGTGGTACGCCACGGCTACCCCGATACGCAGCGGAACCAGGCGCTGATCATTGCCAGCAACGTTTTCCTGCATATTCACCCGGTCAAGATCAAGCGCTATGCCACCAAGGTGACCTACACCTTCTGCCTTGGTGGGCTCTCGTTCTTCATGTTCCTGGTGCTGGTCGGCACCGGCGTGCTGCTGATGTTCTATTACATCCCTTCCGCCGACCTGGCCTACGAGAGCATGAAGAATATCGAGACCAGCGTGACCTTTGGCCAGTTGATGCGCAACATGCACCGCTGGTCGGCACAGGGCATGGTTATTGCGGTGTTCCTGCATATGTGCCGGGTCTTCTATACCGGCTCATATAAGCCACCCCGGGAGTTCAACTGGGTTGTGGGTGTGCTGCTCCTGGTGACGACCTTCCTGCTTTCGTTCACCGGCTATCTCCTGCCGTGGGATCAGTTGGCCCTGTGGGCCATTACCGTGGGCACCGAGATCGGTGGCGCTGCCCCGATCGTGGGTGCACAGGTCAACCTGGTGCTGCGTGGTGACTACGAGATCGGCCAGAGCGCGCTGGTGCGCTTCTACACCCTGCACGTGATCTTCCTGCCGCTGGTGGCCGCTTTCCTGATGGCCGTCCACTTCTGGCGAATCCGCAAGGACGGCGGTATCTCCGGCCCGCTGTAGGCGGCGCTGGAGGGCGGGTGACATGGTGAGCATGCGATTGGTACTGAACCTGGTCCCGGAGGTTGGCAATGGCTGACATCGTCCAGCAGATGCCCGGAGGCTCTCCGGCAGCGGCAATCGACGAGGCAAAGCGGCAGAAACTGCTGGAGTTGGTGCGTGGGCGCGCCCTGGCTCGTCCGACTGACCTGGCCGAAGACGAGGTGATGGTCTGGCCATCGCTCGTGGTAGTCGAGGCCGTCTGCGCCACGGTCTTCCTGCTGTTGCTGACGGCTGCATCGGTGCTGTTCAACGCGCCGTTGACCGCCCGCGCCAACCCGAACCAGACGCCAAACCCGTCCAAGGCGCCCTGGTACTTCCTGAACCTGCAGGAATTGCTGCTGCACATGAACCCGGGCGTGGCCGGCGTTATCGTTCCCACGCTTGCGCTGGTGGGTCTCGCGGCCATCCCCTATTTCGACCGCTCGCCCCTGGGCGTCGGCATCCTGGGAACCTCGGCCAAGGGCCGCAAGATTGCGGGCTTCACCGCCATCTTCACCACGATCGTCCTGGTCAGCATGATCATCATTGATGAGATGACCGGCCGCACGCAGTTCGGCATCGGTGGCTACCTGCAGCATCAACTGCACGCGCCGGAATGGGTCTACAACCAGATTCTGCCGATGATCATCATCGTGGTGATGATCGGCGTGCTGGTGGCCCTCGTGCAGGCGATTTTCAAGCCCACGCGGCGGGAACTGATCATCGCGCTCTTCACAGGCTTCGTGGTTACGTATCTGGTGCTGACGGTCAGCGGGACCTCGTTCCGGGGCGAAGGCCAGGCGCTGGTCTTCCCGTGGCAGTTGCCGCTGGAGCACCACTAGTCGGTACTCCCGGCCAAGAGCCGGACTGGCAAAGGAAACACGTATGTTCAGGATCGTGCGAACAGTCTTCGGGCTGGTAGTCGGCTGGGTCGTCTCAGCCATCATGGGTCTGCTTGGCCGGTATCACAGCCAGGGCTCTCTCACCGTGAGGCCAGACCGGCGACAGTTCGTGCGCAACGCCACGCTCGGCGCGGTGGGCACCGTGCTGACGCTCAGTGCGGCCAGCCTGGGCCTTCTGCTGTGGCCGCGCAAGACTGGCGCGTTCGGAAGCGAATTGACTGTCAAGGCCGAGGACGTGCCTACGGTGGAAGGGCAGCCTTTCCACAACATCCAGGGCAAGTTCTACCTGGTCCGAAACAACGACGGCCTGCTTGCGCTGTACACCAAGTGTCCGCACCTGGGCTGCAGCGTGCCGTACGTGGGTCCGGTCGACAGCCCCGAGGCCTTCAAGTGCCCCTGCCACGGCTCCATGTACGACTATGACGGGGTTCGGACCGGTGGCCCGGCGCCTCGCCCGATGGACATCATGGCCGTTACGGTGGATGAAGCGACCGGCAACGTGCTGGTCAACACCGGTGATATCAGTCAGCGCACCGATTACGCGCCCAGCCAGGCGGCGCCATACGCGTTCTAGGCGTTGGGGGCGGCATAGGGCAGAGCGTGTAGGGCGAAGGGGCTAGAAGCGTGGGAGCGGTCCAGAAGCTCGCGACAGTGGTGATCGTCGGCCTGGTGGCATTGTCGACGCTCCTGGTCGTTTATCTCGCGGACGAAAACAACCGCATGTCGGCGGAGGTCCAGGAGAAGGACGAGGTCGCCGTCGAACGCGGCATCAAGACCTTCATCGCCAACTGCATGGTTTGCCATGGCCCGGCGGGCGAGGGGTACTCCGAACCAGGTGCGGAGGGGACCGGGCGCATCGGTGCGCCACTCGGTGGAGATACCGAACTTGGCCGCGCTGCCCAGGAGCGGAACCAGGTCACTGATCCGACTGCGCGGGCCGAGCGCTACAAGCAGTTGGTCGAGGTCATCAACAATGGCCGGGGCTTGATGCCCGCCTGGGGCACCGGCCTTGAAGGTGGCGCCCTGCTGAACCCCGAACAGATTCACGAACTGGCCCTGATGATCCAGAACGTGAACTGGAACGTGGTCTACAACGATGCCATCGAGGCGTCGGGCGGCTACCCGACCTTCCCGCCACCGCCGGCCACCGCCGCGCCGGAAGGGACCGCGGCGCCGTCCAACAACGCCGGCGATTCGGCCACCTCAGACCAGTTCACTATCGAGTCGCACGACATCTTCTTCCAGCCCACGGAGGTGGAGATTCCCGCAAACCAGGATGTCAAGATCCTGCTGCCAAACCTCGGTGCGTCCGCGCACGACTTCAGCATCGACGAGCTGGGTATCCAGGTGTCGCTGCCGCCGGGTGAGACGGGCGAAGTGACGATCAACGCCCCGGCTGGCACATACCAGTTCTACTGCAATGTTCCGGGTCACAAGGAGGCCGGTATGGTCGGCACCCTGGTGGTGCGCGAGCTGAGCGCGGAAGAGCAGGCAGCGGCCACGGCGAACGAGAACGCGGCGGCCGACGAATCAGCGGCGACGGCTGAGGCCGCGGGCGAGGTTCCGGCGGAGGCCTCGGCCCAGACCGTGACCTCCTTCGACATCTACTTCGAGCCGAAGGAAGTTACGATCCCGGCCAATACGGACGTGACGTTCACGCTGCCGAATGACGGCGCAGCCGCGCACGATTTCAGCATTGATGAATTGGGTATCCAGGTATCCCTGCCGCCAGGGGAGACCCAGACCGTGGTTGTGAACGCACCGCCCGGCAGCTACGAGTACTACTGCAACGTGCCTGGCCACAAGGAAGCCGGCATGGTCGGTACCCTGATCGTGGAGTAGGAGGCCAGCCGTGATTTCTCCCAACCTGGCGGATCAGTTCGGGGCATTGGCAGACACTGTCGAGGTCGTCATTGCGGTCATCCTGATCCTGAGTGGCATCGTCATCACGTACCTCATCCAGCGCTGGGCCGACCGCGCCGGGGAGCCGCCCCCGGCAGACAACCAGGGCCTGAGCGGCGCGGTCACGCGGTACGAGCCAAACCAGTTGCGCGGGTAGTACCGCCGAAATCCAGCACCTACCGATGGGGCGGTTCGCATTGCGCGAGCCGCCCCTTCTCGTTTCCCGATGGACTAGACTCCCGGCATGGCCAAATCCTCCAACCCCAAGTCCTATCTCTGGTGTGCCACCTGCCGCCGTTCCTATTCCCACGCGGACGCGCCAGATGGGGTATGCCCGGTTTGCGGCGGCCCCACCCGCGAGATGAGCCGCATCGCCGCGATTGCGCGCGGCCTGATGGCGAACGAACTGACGACGTCGCCGCTGGAAGCGAAGCATCGCCAACTGATCAAGCTGATCTGGACGCGCAACGGCATGGGAGAGCAGTACTACCGCGTCCTTGCGCCAGACATGCCGTACAGCCGTTTCGAGTCCCGCATGACGCGGCTGATGGAGCAGGGTGCGGCCGAGGGCTGGGTGCGGTTCATTTTCCCGCTGGCGCCGACGGATGACGAGGCGGCGTACCGCATGGAGTTCGTGGACGAGGAACGCTTCATCCAGGAGTTGGAGGCGCTCGTGGCCCCGGAGGAGAAGGCCTCGTGAGTCGCGAGCGCACGCTGGAGGGCTACATCCACGCGGTGGCGTCGTCTGCGCCGGCACCCGGTGGCGGCAGCGTGGCCGGCGTGGTCGGTGCGCTCTCGGCGGCTCTCGGCCAGATGGTGCTGAATCTCACGCATGCACCGGATGACGACGGCGGCACGCGCCGTCGAGACCTCCTCGCCGCACTCCAGGCGTGCCAGGCCCGGTTGATCCAGGCTGCCGGCGAGGATGAGGCCGCCTACCAGGGCTACCGGAACGCCGCAGCCCTGCCCCGGGGCACGGCGGACGAGAAGGCGGCGCGGAGGGTCGCCATGCAGGCGGCGCTGATTGCCGCCACCGAGGTGCCGCTGGCGATGGCGGAACAGGCCGCGCGGCTGACGGTACTCCTGATCGAGGTCGCGGAGATCGGGAACCGGCATCTGGCCTCGGATACCGCGCTCGGTGCGCTCCTGGCCGAGGCCACCCTACGCGGCGCACTGCTGAATGTGCGTGGCAACGCGGCGCTCCTCAAGGACCCTGACAAGGCCCAGCACTACCGTGAGGCGGCCGACCGCCTGGAGACAGAGGGGCGGCGCGCAGCAGCCACGGTGCTCGCGGTGGTCAGCGCTTCATAGAGCAACAGGCTGGCCCTGGCACAGCTCCTTCAACCGGCACAGCGCCATCTCCAGGCCGAGGGCGCAGGCAAGGGCCCGTCCTGGCCGCACCGGCCAGTACAACCGAGCCTGGTAACGACGCTCCTTGTGGCCAAGGCGTCTGCTTGCTGCGAAGGCTGGCCTGGTCTATGCGGGCAAGTTGAAGCAAGCGGGGCGGCGGGGACGAACCAACCGCAATCCGCCGCCAATCGTCGCCCCCGCAAGGAGAGGCGCAATGACAACGGCTCAGGCGGCAGAGACAGCATCCGCCGTGCGCTTCCACATCCACCACACCACCGAGGAAGCGTTCTACGTCCTCGAAGGCGGCATGACCCTGATGACTACCGAGCGTGGGGTGAACGCCATAGCGGGGTCATCCGTGCATATCCCGCGCGGCACGATCCACGCCTTCACCAACCACGAGGCCACGCCGTTGCGCAGGCTCACGTTCATCTCGCCGGGGTGGGTCTCTGCCTGGATCGAAAATGAGGGCGCGCTCCTGGAGGACGCCGGGACACAAGAACCGGATGTCGCCAGGCAGCGGGCAATCTACGAGAAGTACGGCCTGGAGGTGGTGACTCCCCCGCCGCACGGACCGGCACGCAGCCAACTTGACTGCGGCCGAGCCTGAACGATCCGCAATGTTTGTCCTGCCGTTGCCCGCGCTTTTCCTGCTTGTCGTCGGTGGCGCCGCCCTTCTCTCCGTCGGCGGATTGATCGTCGTTCGCCGCTATATCGGGCGCCCGGCGCGCAACATGAACGAAGTGCCCGGCTTTCTCTACGCCGTGGTAGGGGTGATCTATGGGGTCATGCTGGCGTTCATTGTTCTCGTGGTCTGGGAGCGTTTTGCAGCCACCGACCAGGCAGTAACCGCGGAGGCTGCCGACCTGGTGGCGGTCTTCCGGGACACCCAGGCCTTCCCCGAGCCTTTGCGGCAGGAGGCGCAAGACGCATTGCGTGCCTATGTGCACGAAGTCGTCACCAGCGAGTGGCGTTCGTGGATCGCCGATGGACATGTCGTGCCGCACACTCGCCCCGACCCGCTTAATCCAGTCTGGGAGGTGTATCGGCAAGTCCAGCCAGGAGGCGATCTGGACGCGGCTGAAGTAGAACACGCGACTGAACGACTGCATGAACTCGAACGCCAGCGCCACCTCCGGCATCTGTCGGCAGAGGGGACGCTGCCGGCAGTCTACTGGCCAGTGATCATTGGTGGTTTCGTGTTGACCGTTGGATTTTCCTACTTCTTCCGGTTGGAGAACCTGGTGCTGCAAGCCGCCATGACCGGGTTGCTTGCGGCGGTCCTGGCGGGGGTGCTATTGCTCATCGTCAGCCTGAATGAACCCTTCACCGGCCCAGTCGCGGTCGAACCGGCACCCTTCGAGCACGCGCTGGATCATTTCAACGCGATCGACTTTGGCACACCAGTGGCATCGACCCACGCCAACAGGGTGTCTGGACACAGGACAACGTCGCTTGCCTCGAACGCCGGCGCGCCAACGAGCGGGGACTCGGCACCTGCCTTGATGGCCCCGGCAGAACTGCAGCCCTGGTTGGGGCTGAGAGGGGACGAGCAGACGGGCCTGGCATCTCACATTCAGTAGCGCTTTGTCGGGGGCCAGAGCTTTGACGATCTTCGCGCCGCTGCGTATAATCTTGGGGTTACGGCGCATTCGTCTAGCGGCCTAGGACACCGCCCTCTCAAGGCGGAGATCAGGGGTTCGAATCCCCTATGCGCTACCAGGGAAGATCGTTGACCGGCCAAGTGGCCGGTTTTTTGTGTCCAGCCGTCTCCTTGCCGCCACCCCGTCCAGATGTCATTTCGAGCGGAGTCGAGACATCTCGGCTGTCCTACCGCCGAGCACTGATGCAGGCACGCCATTCCGACAGTGCCGTCGACCCCGCGCGGCGGAGGAGCGAGATTCTTCGTGCCTCATGGTGACAGTGAAAGATGGACGACCTATCGGACCAACGTGGCCGGTGGCGCTGAGATTTCTCGACTCCGCTCGAAATGACACGTGTGATTGGGCGAGGATGCTTTCCGGGCCGGCCGGGGACGGAGACCCGCTCACCCGGCCTTCGCTTGGCTCAGGGCGGCAGAGACGTTGTGCAGCGCCTGCTTGAGGTCAGGCGTCGTGGGGTAACCGAAGCCGAGCCGGAAGTGGCGCGGATCCTGCTCGAACCAGTGTCCGGGTCCCACCCAGGTGGCGTAGCGCTTGTTGAGGACCTGGTAGAAGCGCGCCGGATCGACGCCGGAGCCGGCGACGATACGCGGGAAGCAGACGACGCCACCCTGTGGCTCGACCCACTCCAGCCAGGGTTCGCTGGCCATCCACGCGGCCACCAGGTACCGGTGCTGGCGCACCAGGTCGCGGATGCCGGGCAGCAAGGCCTCCCGGCGTTCCAGGATGGCGCGGGCGATCGTTTCATCGACGACCGAGTGGGCGAGGGCGATCTGCTCCTTGGCGGCGAGCAGCGTTTCCATCAGGTGCGCATCGCGGCAGAGAACCCAGCCGATGCGAATGCCAGGGACCCCGTAGGTCTTGGAGAGGGAGGAGACGCTGAGCACCCGGTCGCTTTGCGTCACGGCGGGTGGTGGTGGCGCATCGGTCAGTTCGCGGTAGGTCTCATCCAGCAGCAACCAGGCCCCGGCGTCCTCGACCATGCGGATGATCTCGCACAGGTCGTGCAGGGGAATCACCGCACCGGTGGGGTTGTGCGGTGTGGTCAGGCTCACCAGCTTCGTGCCGGGGGTGATCAGGGCGTTCAGATGGTCCAGATCGACCTGAAAGCCGCCTTCCAGGGTCAGTGGGAGCGAGATGATCTCCGCGCCAATGGCGCGCGGCGTTTCCAGGTTGCTCGCATAGTTCGGGTGCGCCACCACCAGGCGGTCACCGGCGCCGAGCAGCGCCGTCGCGACAGTGAAGAGCGCGCCCGCTGCACCCACCGAGACCAGGACCTGATCGGGATCGACCCCGCCATCGGCGGCAATGCACTCGCGCAGTCCCGGATCGCCCAGGTGATCGCCATAGGAGAGAAGCAGATCATCGAGATCGACGCCAAGGTCGCCCAGGCGGCGGTCCGCCATCGAACTTTCCGCGAGGTTGAAGCGGACCTGCTCGTAGCCGATCTGCTCCGGGCTCTCGACTTCCATGATCATGCGCCGGTATCGCATGGGTCGTGCGTGATCCTTTCCCGTTGTCGTGGTTGCCCGGTCAGTAGAACACGGAACGGGCGCGGTGTCGCGGCTGGGCCTTGTAGTGGGTGCCCTGGCCGCGGTGCCAGAGCAGGTAGTCCAACTCGCGCGCCGTCACCGGCGTGCCCTCGGCTCGCAGCGCCTCCGCCACGCGCTCCACGGCGTGCAAGCCTACCGCGCGAATCTCGGTTTCCTCCGGGGAGCCAGGCGGGATCACGTGACCGTCGTTGATGCGTGCCAGGAGCTCAAGGTCGTAATCGAGCAGCCCATCGACGCGCAGGACATGCGGCACCAGGTTGTCCGCGAAGATGGTCAGGTCATCGAGGTCGTGGAACGCGCCGGGGCCTTGCTGGTCAAACGCCAGCGCCACGTCCGCCGTCAGCAGTTGCGCCCGCTTGAAGAGCGGGACGCTGTACCCCTGGTAGTGCGCCACATCCCGGTAGAACCGCATTGCCGTGAGCTGCTCGATCAGGCGCTGCCCTGAGCCTGCGGACTCAGCAAATGGCGCGAGCGGGTCATCATCGTACGCCTGCAGCCATTCCCCAAGGTCGCGCAGGGCCTGCGCGAACAGACGCATCAGCTCCGCGACGGTGGGATCGTCCAATGATTGCCCGAAGAGAGCGGCGCAGCGTGCCGGCGTCATCACCCGCAGGTGCGCGGGCCAGAGTGGGCCGTGGCGCTGCCAGTGCTCGGTGAGTGAGGTGGCGATGGTGAAGTAGCCCGACATCCCGGTGCGCTTGCGCAGGTGCGGAAAGTAGCCGGAGCCGAAGTTCACGCTGTCCAACGCGAGCAGGAAGGCAGCGGTGTCTGCGGAGTTGCCGCGAAAGTGGTGCTCCGTGTCGTAGACCGGCCTGGGCAGGCCCTGCAACGAGAGTGAGGCTGCGTAGGGTGCGATGCGCTCCTCCCGCAGGCGCACGAAGCGAGCGTCCTGAGCGACCCGGGCCGAGGCCCGGCGGATTTCGGCAAAGATGCTGCTCACGGCGTGACCTCTACCGGCACGGCGGGGATGTGATCGATGTCGCGCACCGGGGAGAGGACGAGCCCGACCACGGCCAGTGCGGTGAACCCGACCCCGAGCCAGAGGGAGGCGCGCAGCCCGACGACCTCACTGGTGACCGTGGCCAGGAGCGTGCCGGCCAGGATCGCGCCGAACTCGGCGACCCGCGCGCAGGCATTGACGCGGCCCAGCAGGTGCGCCGGGGTGATCGCCTGGCGCAAGCTGACCTGGTTGATGTCAAACAGGGTCAGCGCGCCATCCGTCAGGAGTTGCTGCCCCACCAGCAGGGCGATGGCCAGCAGCCCGACCTCGGAGGCCAGCGGCACGAACGCCTGCCCGATTACCGTCAGGACAAGCGCGCCGATCATCACCAGGCCAAGCCGGGCGTGGCTGATGCGTTGTGCGAGGAGCGCGCCCGCCAGCGAGCTGAGGCCGCCGATGGCGAAGATCATGCCGAGGACGCCGGGATCGAAGCCCACGCGCTGGTTCAGGTAGTAGATCATGCTCGTGCCGAACACGCCGAAGCCCGCGTTGATGCCCAGGGCCGCCAGGATCATGCCTCGCAGCAACGGCTGCCGCCACGTCGCCCGGATGCCTTCGACGGCCTCCTGCAGGAACGTCGCGGGCGACTCGGTGTCCGTCGCCTCCGGGCCGCCAGTCTCCGCATCGTGAACGCGGGAAATGAACGCCGCCGACCCGACGAAGGTCAGGGCATCGATAGCCAGCGTAGCGGGCGCGGAAATGAGCTGCACCAGCCAGCCGCCGCTGCTGAAGGACAGGGCTTCCATCACGGCCGCGCCAGCGGTGATCTTGCTGTTGGCTTCGATCAAGTTGCGGTTGGGCAGCAGCGAGGGCAGGAACGCCTCGTAGGCGACATCGAAGAAGACGCCGAGCGCGCTGACTACAGCGGCGGTGAGCAGCAGGTGCGGGAAGGAGAGGATGCCCAGCCAGGCCGCCAGCGGCACAGTGACCAGTGCGGCGGCGCGGAGCAAGTCGGCGCCGATGAGGACCGGGCGGCGGCGCATGCGGTCTACCCAGACTCCGGCCACCAGCCCGGTCAAGAAGGCGGGAATGAGTTCCGCCAGGCGCAGGATGCCGATGTCGGCCGGAGGTGCGTGCAGCAGGAAGATGGCAGCGTAGATCATGGCACTGCCACGCAACATGGAACCGTAGGTGGAAATGACGACCGAGGCCCACAGGCCGCGAAAATCGGCGTTGCGCCAGAGGGAGGGGGAAGATTTCACAGCCGGGGGTCCATCAGCCGGCGCAGGCACAAAAAATCAGCCCCGACGAACCGAATCACCAGCACACGACTCATGCCGAACGGCTTTCACGCACGTCGCCCCGCTACGCGTACGCTTCCCCCGAACTGCCCGGTTACCGGCCCGGTCCCGGACGAAACCCCGCAGCATCGCCCGCCGTTTCCGTTCCCGGTGAATCATGGCCCGTGGCTCTAGCTCCTCGGGACTGACTGTACGCACACTGTATACGTACATATTCCTGCTGTCAAGAGGGAGTTTTTCACGGGGGAGGGGGAATCTCGGTGGAGGCAGCGCTCGCTACGCTTCCCGGAGCCGCCCAGGGTTCGATGGCGCCAAGCCCCCGGACCACGGCCACCGCTTGTTCGATACTGGCGACCTGCCCGGTCAGCGTCACCTCACGAGAGACGCGGTCTGCGCTGTGGAGCGCGCAGCCACCGAGTGTCACCTGGCCGGGCCATTCGCCAACGAGCCAGGTCAGATCGGCGCGCACGCGGCCAGCCTTGTCGATGGCCAGCACCACGACGCGCTCGCCAAGATCGCGCCGCGCAATGACGGCACTCCCCGCTGGTCTCCCTGGTGTTTCCGGCTCGATATCGTACTCCATCGCGCGCAGGCTGTCTGCCACACTGGAAAGATCGAGCGTCGATGCATCAGTCATGGCGTCTCCTGCGGGGTGGCGGCGGTAAAGTCGATGTCAAAGACCCGCGAGAGGCGCGCCAGGCTGACCGGGTCCGAGACGATGATCCCCAGTTCGCGATTCTGGTCGAGCGAGGTGGCGGAGATGTTCTGCGAGCCGACGAACGCGCGCTGACCATCGACCAGGATCATCTTGGCGTGAACGTAGAGGCTGCGCAGCAGCCGCACCTGCACGCCGGCGTCCGCCAGGGACGCCCGCTCGGCATCGTACGACGCCGAGGGCGAGATGATGACGCGCACCGTCACCCCGCGCAGCGAGGCCGCCTCCAGCGCACCCAGGAGGTCGGGATCGCGCAGGACTTCGGCGTAGACATCGACGCTCGTTTGCGCGCCGTCGATCAGGTCTTGCAGGGACGAGCGGGCGTTGGTCGGGCTGACCACCAGCGGCCCTGGCAGCGGCTCGGCATCTTGCGCCCAGTCCGCCTCGAAGATGGCGCTGGCTGCCTGCACTGCCTCCGGCGTGGTGGTGATGACTCCGAGTTCCCGGTTGCCCGTGAACGACGAGGTGGTGAGATTCTGGTTCATGATGATGAGGAGATCGTGGTCGATCACCATCATCTTGATATGGGAGAAACGGAAGATGGGGTTGCTCCAGCGCACGTCGATGCCTGCTGCAACCAGGCGGTCGAAGATGCCTTGCTGCCCACCACCGCCGCCGTAGGGATGCTCCTCCAGCAGCACCCGGACGTTGACACCGCGTGCTCGCGCGGCCTCCAGCGCCTCGAGGATTTCGTCGTCGCTGACGATGTAGATCTCCAGGTCGATGCTCGTGATTGCGGCTTCGACCTCGTCCAGGATTGGGCGGCGGCCATCACCCGGCTGGATGAAGATGCCGGTGATGCCGCCTGGCTCCGCTGGGCTGACGACGGTGGCCATCGCGGCCAGCGGTGGATTGGGCTGACCCGGCGCGGCCTGGCGCACCAGCAGCGTGGCGCAGGTCACGGCCCCGATGATCGCCACCAGCAGGGCGATGCCGAGCCAGGGTGTGCCACGCTGGTTGGGCATGGTGGTCACGTCAGTCATGGCGAGGCGTGGGGGTGCGCATTGTCTCGCGGCGCCTACGCCTGGAGGCCGCGCCGTTCGCGCCAGGCGCGAACATCGGCCAGGTGCTCAGCGTAGTGCTCGTATGTGGAGCCAGCGATAGCCGCGTTGATTGCGGCGGCGTCCAGTTCCACGCGCTCTTCCAGGTCCGCCACCAGCGCGGCGTGCGCCTGGTGCATGGCGGCCCGTTCTTCGGCCAGTGTCCGGCCCTGTCGCGCGGCGTAATTCGCCTGGTTCAACGCTTCGAAGTCATCGAACTCGCGCGCCTGGCCGGAGAGGGCCAGGGCCGCGTTCTCGCGCCCCAGGTTGTCCCAGAATGCAATGTGCCCGAGTAAGGCTTTCAGCGACCACGCTCCGACGGCATTCGGTTCCAGCAGTTGGTCCTCGGTCAGATCGTCCAGGCTGGTCAGGAACGCGCCCCAGGAATCGTCGATGCGCTGCAGGACGACCGCTACGTTTGGCGGGGCAGGGGAGGTTGATTCGCTCATCGCGGCTCTCCGTTTGAGACAGATCGTTGCGGATGCTCTGTTGTCACGGTAGCGGGCGCAGGAGGCACGCGCAAGCGGTGATCGCGCTGCGAGGGCCGGATGGATAGAATGCCGTCAGTATCATCGGTAACGTCACCCACCAGGAGGCACGTGATGGCAGCGAACGGCATGGAGCGCACACGGCAGTTCTTGCGGAACATGGGGCTGCCTGCGGGCGACCTGCACGACCTTCCTGCATCCACGCAGCGCTTTCCGGACGGTGGGCAATGGCGCGTCGAGATTCCCTCCGTGGAGGGGCCGAACGCGTTGCGCGCGGTCTTCGAGACCGCCGATGCCCTGGGCGTGCCGGTGCACCGGGTCAGCCAGGGCAGTGGCGTGATGCTGCTGACCGACGATGAGCTGGATGAGATGCACGCCATCGCGTCAGCGCGCGGGGTGGAGGTCAGCCTGTTCGTCGGGCCGCGCGCCGGGTGGGATACCGGAGCGATGGCCTACGCGAGTGCCGGGCGGGTGGTGGCCCCGAAGGTTCGCGGCGAGGACCAACTGGTGCAGGCGGTGGAGGATGTGCGCCGCTCCTGCGAGCATGGCATCGAGAGCGTCCTGGTGACCGACGAGGGGTTGCTGGAGGTACTTGGCGCCATGCGGGACGCGGGCGAATTGCCCGCCGGGCTGATCCTGAAGGGCTCGGTCATGCTTGGCGCGTCCAACCCGGTTTCGGTGCGGAACCTGGAGCGCCTTGGCCTGACCACGTTCAACGTGCCGACCGACCTCAGCCTGGCGCAGTTGGCGGCCATCCGTGCGGCGACAACCATGCCGCTCGATATCTACATCGAAGTCCCGGACGACATTGGCGGGTTCATTCGCCATTACGAGATCGCGGACATCGTGCGGGTGGCCGCGCCGGTCTACCTGAAGTTTGGCCTGCGCAACGCCCCGAACATCTATCCCAGCGGCACCCACCTGGAAGCGACCGCCGTCTCACTCACCCGTGAGCGGCTGCGCCGCGCGAAGCTGGGCCTGGACCTGCTCCATCGCCTGGACCCGGACGCGGTGATGTCGCCACTCCCCTACGCGGTCGGAGTAGGGGCGTAGAACGGCGAGAGGCCAGCCTGGCGCTCAGCCGCTGTTGCTACCGAACCGTGGCGATCCGTGTCAGGAGACCTCCGTCGGCCACAAGTGATGCGCCGGTCACGAAACTGGAGGCATCGCTAACCAGGAAGAGCGCGACCTGGGCGATTTCCTCCGGGCGGCCCACGGTACCCAGTGGCTGAGCGGCGGCGACGATCGGCTCGACCTCGCGCCGCCCGGCCTCATCGAGGCCGGCCCACATCATCGGCGTGTCCGTGCTGCCCGGCTGGATGCAATTGACCCGGATGCCGAATTGCCCGACCTCCAGGGCGGTAGCCCTGGTCAGGCCCACGATCCCCGCCTTGCTGGCCGTGTACGCGGTCAACCCTGGCAACGACTGGTCCGCCAGCACCGAGCTGACGTTGACGATGGCGCCACCGCCCACCTGCCGCATGTGGGGGATGGCGTAGCGCATGCCGAGAAAGCATCCCTTGAGATTGGTGTCAATGACCGCATCCCACTCGTCTTCGCTCGCCTCCGCGAGTGGCTTCCCCGGCCCCTCGATCCCAGCGTTGTTCACCAGCGCGTCAAGGTGGCCGTAGCGCCGCACACTCTCGTCGATCAGGCGGCGCACCTGCTCGCCCCGGCGCACATCCGTTTGATGAAACGTGGCCTCGCCCCCTGCCGCCCGGATGCTGGCGACGGTCGCTTCCCCCTCGCGCGCCGTCCGGGCGGCAACAACCACGGCGGCGCCTTCGGCGGCGAAGAGGCGGGCAACAGCTTCGCCAATCCCGCGGCCCGCGCCGGTCACCACCGCCGTCTTGCCCTGTAACTGCATGACACCTTCTCCCGTAGCCCTTACGAGCAGGTCAATCGACGCGGTAGTGCGCCAGGGCCTCGCGATCGAGCTCGATCCCCAGGCCAGGCATCGCCGGCGTGGCGATGCGGCCATCGATCATCTGGAGTTCTTCACTGGTCAGGTCCCTGCGCAGCCCGGATTCGCACAGTGCGGGCGGCAAATACTCGATGAAGGTCACCTCGGGCCGGGCGGCCGCGAGGTGCGCCGCCGCCGCGATGGAAATGCCCGTCTTCCAGAGGTGGGGCACGACGGCGAGACCCGACGCAGAGGCCAGATCACAGACGTGGAGCGATTCCAGCAGACCGCCGACCCGCCCCACGTCCGGCTGCACGACCTGTGGCCTGGCGGCATCGATCAACTGCGCGAATTCGTGGCGAGTCGCCAGCCACTCCCCGGTCGCAATCGGGATGGGTTGCTCTTCAACCAGCCGCCGGTAGCCCGCCAGGTCGTCTGGCCACAGGGGCGCTTCCACGAAGTAGAGGTCGAAGGCAGACCAATCGCGCAGCACCGCGAGCGCCGTTGGCACGTCGGCGAACGCGTACTGCACGTCGATCATCAGCACGACCTCGGGACCGAGGGCGGCCCGCACCGCCGCTACCACCTCCGTGGCCTGTTCCCACGTGCCCGACAACCCCTTGTGCGCGTACGGTCCCGTCAGGGTCACTTCCGACTTGACCGCGCGGAAGCCCATCTCCCGGGCCCGGGTCGCCCAGGCCACGAGCGAATCACGATAGGCCTCGAACCCACTGACCTCCGGCTGGAGCGAGGCGTAGGGCACGATGTGGCTGACCTGCGCGCCCCCCAACAGCGCGTGGCAGGGGACCCCCAGCGCCTTCCCCTTCAGGTCGTGCAGCGCCATTTCCACCGCGCCCAGGGCGTGGATCACCGCGCCGCGCCGGCCATTCATGGCGGTGCCGACGTAGATGCGCTGCCAGAGCTCCTCGATCTTTAGGGGGTCCGCGCCGAGCAGCAGGTCCGTCATGCCCAGGCCCATGGTGTGCGTCCCCGGCGCTTCCAGGCAGGCCCGCGCGATCCACGGGTTGACGTCGCTCTCCCCAACCCCCGAGATCCCCTCGTCGGTGTGAATCTCGACCACGAAGTCATCCTGCGCGGACGACGTCGAGCCCGTGTCGAAATCGGGTTGCAGCAGGACGTGGCAATCGACTCCGGTGATCCGCATCTCAGGCGTCTTTCCCCTCGAGCACGAGGCAGGCGAGGTCCACCGGCTCGACCTCGATCCGCACCGTGCCATCCGCCTCCACGGCCGGCGCATCCCCCAGCAGCACCCCCACCAGGCGCCGGGATTCCAGGTCGATCCGCTCCGACACCACCTCGTCCGACGGGTTGATCAGGAACCACGCCTCGCGCGTGCCGTGCAGGCGGCGGCGGCGCAGCAGGCGTCCGCAGCGATCCGGCTCCACCCCCAGGGTATCGCCCAGCAGGTGCGCGAAGAACCGGTCACCGTCGGCATCCGGGTAGGCCGTGGCGGAGAGCCCGGCGAACGTGCCCAGCAGGATGCCCCGCCCCTTGCCGAAGGTGTTGCTCACCCCGGCCACGGCATCTCCCCACATCAGGATCGGCTCGGCGGTGGTCGGCGTCAGCGTCTGGAGGTAGAACGTCGCGGCGAGATCGGTCCCCGCCAGGTCGTCCGCGCCGTCCAGCCGGCTCGCGGGCGCGAACTCCCCCCAGCCGCGTTCCGGTGGCGTCCAGCGCTCCTGGCCAGCCGGCTCCCGCACGATCCGCACCCCCGCGTGCTCCACCCCG
Organism: Thermomicrobiales bacterium; assembly: GCA_034431475.1. Taxonomy (GTDB): domain Bacteria; phylum Chloroflexota; class Chloroflexia; order Thermomicrobiales; family UBA6265; genus JACCXM01. Next base: position 43,395 of record DAOUDE010000043.1, read on the forward strand.
AACAGCTCGCGGGCGCCCTCGGCCATCTGCGCGCGCCGGCAGAAGCCGTAGCGGTCGAATCGGCCCGGGCAGGCGTCGCTGATCAGCGTGCCCCCGCCCTCGACATACTCGCGCAGGTTCGCCACGTAGGCGTCGTCGAGCGACAGCGGCATCGGCAGCAGCGCGACCTCGTAATGCGCCAGGTCGCCCGCCGCGACATCATCTTCACTCAGGAAATCGACCGCGTACCCCAGCCGCCACAGCCGCGCGAAGTGCCCGCGCAGGTTGAAGGAGAAAAGGTGCAGCGCGTTCGTCAGCGTCCCCTCATGGAAGTGATAGAGGTCGTCGTTGACCAGAATCGCGACGCGGGCGCGGGGCGGCTCGCCGCGCGCGAACAGCTCCCAGTGCTCGTTGATCGCCCGCCCGACTCGGCCCGCCTCCTCGATGCGCGCCGTGCTCTCGCCCTGCGGATCGAGGAGCCCGAAACCGTTGGCTTCCTGCCACGAGCGCTCAGCGCGCTGGTTCCAGAAGCTGATCCCGTGCATGCCGGAGGCCAACCCGGCCAGCATCCAGCGCCGGATATCCGCCGCGTCCGGTGTGCGCCCCAGGTGGAGATGCGTGGAGATTGGGCCACCCTGGAACTCGGCGCCCCACAGCGCCCGGCCACGCCCGTTCGCCCCGCGGCAGATATCCGTGCGCAGCATGAGGCTGTTCCAGACCTCGTGCAGCAGTGTTGCGTGCCGGGGCCGTTCCGCCGCGTTATGGTCCCACTCATCGTAGGGGGACCAGGCCGGGTAGTTGCTGTTGCCGAAGAAATCGGCCACCTTCGCCCAGCGCCATTCGGAGCTGGATCCGACCCGCGGCTGCCCGACATGGCTGAACACCGGTCGCTGCCCCGGGTCGTTCGCGCGCAGCGCGGCGGTCTTCCAGCCGAGCGCCCGCTCCATGTAGACGTTGTCCATGAACCAGCGCCAGTCGGTGTAGGGCGGGTTCGCCGAGAAGCGGCGCTGCGGCTCGACCTCCTCCCAGTTCCCGAACCCGGTGCTCCAGGCCGCATTCAGCGTCGCCAGGTCGCCGTACTTGCCGCGCACCCACTCCCGGAAGCGCGCCAGGGTCGAGGGGCAGTAGCACAGGCCCAGCGCGCCGCCATCGTTGTGCCAGAACCCGATCTCCTGCCAGGTGTTCCAGGTCCAGATGTTTTCGAACCGGCCAAGCTGACGCGCCAGCGCGCCGACGAACCGCTCCCCCGCTGCCCGCGCCCCCGGGTGGTCCCAGCAGGGGCCCGGCTTGCCGTCCGCCGGCAGCAGGAACTGCGTGGGGTCATTCAGCGGCTGCCCGCTGGCGTAGACCATGCGGCAGTCCGGATGCTTCCGCCACAACCAGGCCGGAGCTTGCTCCATCGTCAGGCCCAGGTAAACGCCCAGCCCCAGCTCGCCGGCGCGCGCGATCAGCCGCTCGATGCGCGCGAAGTCGTACTCGCCCTCGCGCGGCTCATCGATCGCCCACGACTCCTGGATCTTGATCATGTTGAAGCCGAGCCGCGCCAGCACGGGCAGGTCCGCGAACAGCTCCTCCTGGTCCTGGTGGGGTTCCCGGTAGACGTGGGTACCCAGCGGAAAGACGCCAAAGTTTGGGGACTCGATCATGCGTGCGAGCTACTCCTTGCATCGCGGCTCCGTGGCCAACGGCCAGAAACCCTCACCCCAGTCCCTCTCCCTGTGCGCAGGGCGAGGGGCTTCCGCATCGCGCAAGCGACCAGAATGTGGCGTGGCGTCGCCCGATTCTCACCTGGCAACCGCCCATCGGCTCCCCTCGCCCTGCGCACAGGGAGAGGGACTGGGGGTGAGGGTTCTCTCGCGCTAGCCCTGCAACTGCGCGTCGAATTCGGCCCGCATCTGGTCACCGCCTCGCGCGCGCCATTCCGTCACGAAGTCGGCGAGCGTCGCGATGTCGGCGCGGCCGGCGATGATGGCGCCGACCCGATCCGTCTCCAGTTGCTGTAGTTCGGCGCTCTTGTCCGCCATGGTTTCCGAGAAGAGGCCGAGCACCGGGTTGTCGATGCCTCGCTCCAGGATCTGGCTGGCCAGTTGCTGCGCGTACTCAGCTTCGCCGGGCGCATCGGGGTAATAGAAGACCTGCGGCTCCGGCCGCGCGATCCAGATCAGCGGGAAGTACCCGAAGTAACCGATCTCCTGCGCGCCAAGATCGGTGAGCACCCGCGCGCCATTTTCGCTGACCGTGTGGTGTACGCCCTCCACGCCGTACTCGAGGAAGATCTGCTCTTCACTGGCAAAGGGCGCCATCAGGTAATCCAGGACGCGCAGCAGTTCGCGCACCCGCTCCGGATCCTGCCCGGCGGTGACCGAGACAGCGGTGAAGCCGTAGGCGCCGCTGCCGTTGTAGGTGACCCCGTCGTCACCGTCATACCCGGGCAGGACGAGCCCATCGAGCTGGGCGTTCGGATCGAGCTTCTTGATCCTGCCGCGCAGCCCTTCGCTGCCGAGGAAGGTGGCGAATCCCTGGATCTGCAGGCTGATCTTGCCTCCCAGCAGGTTGCTCTCCTCCTGCTCGAAGGTCATCGCCGAGGTGTCGGGATGGTAGAGCCCGGCGTCATGCAGGCGACGGCAGAACTCGACCCCCAGGCGGTATTCATCCGTTTCGACTGCGTTCGTCAGGCTGCCGTCGTCCTCCAGCCGCCACTGGTTCGGCACCCGGAACATGCGCTGCAGGTAGGAACCGTTGATGAAGTTCCAGTTGCCGGCTACCCCGCCCAGCCCCCAGGTGTCGGCGGCGCCATCGCCGTCGGGGTCCTGATTCGTGAAGGCGTCCATCAGGGCGAAGAAATCGTCCGCGTTCGCTGGTTCGTCCATGCCCACGGCCTCCCGCCAGTCGTTGCGGTAGAAGCCTGTGGTATCGAAGCGCGGAATGAGCTTGGGCACTCCGTAGATACGGCCATTGACCGCAATGTTCTGCCAGACCGCCGGGTCGATTGCGGCCAGGTTCGGGTACTCCTGCAAGCTGTCGACGGTCAGGTAGTCCGTCAGGTCGGTGAATGCGCCCTGCGGGACCGCGGTGTAGAGATGCGGCGCGTTCGCGTCCGGGTTCACGTAGAACAGGTCGGGCAGATCGCCTCCGGCCAGCGTGGTCGCTGTCCGCTCGCCGTACTGTTCATAGGGAACGAAATTCACGTCCCAGGTAACGCCGAGCCGTTGCTCCAGGTCCTGCCAGTACGCGTTGTCATCGCGGTTGGGTGGTGGCGGCCCCCAGAGGAGCGACAGCACCCGGACGGACGAGCCGCTCCCCGGCGCGCCGTCATACGAGTGGAAGGGTTCCGGGGCGCGCAGAAACGCATCGGGGACGCCCGGCATCGGCGAGGGAAGGAAATCAACGCCCTCGACAAGCGTGCTGGCGGCAGGTGTCGCCTCCTGGGCCACGGCCGGGAGGCCTCGGCCAGCGAGGGCAACAGCGCCAAGCGTGGCGCCGGTTTGCAACACCCGGCGCCGGCTCAGCCTGGCTCGGGATTGGCGCTCGGGCGGGGATGCGTTTTCTGGCGTGCTGGTTGGCTGGTCAATCACGGAAAGCACCTCCTCGTGCTGGCAGCGGTGTGCGAACACGCCTGCGTCAGGCATGCGACGATGGACGACGACAGTCGCTCAGGAGCTCCTTTCCTACCTCTCACCATGACAATCGACCGGTGTGTCGAGATCACCCCTTGATGGCTCCGGTAAGGACGCCACGGGTGAAATAGCGCTGGAGGAAGGGGTAGATCACCAGGATGGGTACGGTGGCCAGGACCAGCACGGCCATGCGAATCGTCTCTGGCGGTGCGGGCGGCCGGCCGACGCCGACAGGACGCGCGGCGATGGGATTTCCCTGCACCACGTACTGGTTCAGGATCACCTGGATCGGCCACTTGGCGGTGTCGTTCAGGTAGAGCACCGCGTCGAAGAAGATGTTCCAGAGCGCCACGCCGTAGAAGAGCGCGATGACCGCCAGAACCGCCCGAGACAGCGGCAACACGACGTCCCAGAGCAGCCGGAGATCGTTGGCGCCATCGACCCGGCCGCTGTCCAGGAGATCCTGCGGGATGCTCATGAAGAAGTTGCGGACGACCACCAGGTTGAAGGCGGAGATCATGCCGGGCAGGATGAGCGCGGCGAAGGTATTGAGCAGCCCAAGCTCTTTCACGACCAGGAAGCGGGGGATGATGCCGGGCTGGATCAGGAACGTGAAGAGCACCGCGAACAGGACGAACCGGCTCCCACGCACCGAGGGCCGGCTCAAGGCGTAGGCCAATGTGACCGTCATGACCATGTTGACGATGGTCCCGACGGCGGTGAGCCCGATCGAGACCTTGAGAGCCTGGGTGACGACGCCGCCCGCGAGGACCGTCTCGTACGCCTCCAGCGTGGGGTGTCGCGGGAAAATCACCAGTTGTCCACCGACCACATCCTCATAGGAGGAGAAGCTGACGGATATGACATAAATGAACGGAAAGAGCATCGCCAGGCCGATGGCGAACAGGAGCAGGCCCTTGCCAAGCACGACTGCGGGGTGTGGTTTTTCCATCCAGGGCGGACGGCCACCTGATCGCGATTCCCGGCGCGCGCCAGGCGCTACCGCCATGACATCCAGCATGGCACCCGTTGCCGGGCCGGAGTTCGTGGTGTCCATCCTAGAACACCCCTTCTTCGCCGAAGCGTTTGGCCAGGGCATTGGCGGAGAAGATCACAATCGCCCCAAAGACGCCCTTGAGGAGACCCACCGCAGCCGCCAACCCCCAGTCGCCGCCACGCACGCCCCGGAAGTAGGTAAAGGTGTCCAGCACCTCCGCCGCCTGGGCGCCAACCGCGTTGCGTTGCAGGTAGAACTGCTCGAAGCCCGTGGTGAGAAAGGTCCCCAACCAGAGAATGAGCAGCAGCAGCACCACGCCCCGGATACCGGGCAACGTCACGGCCAGGAGCCGCTGCCAGGGGCCGGCGCCGTCGAGCGCGGCCGCCTCGTACAGGGTGGGATCGATCGTGGTCAGCGCAGCCAGGATGAGAATGCTGTCCCAGCCGACCTCCTTCCAGATGTACTGGATGGCCACGAGGAACTTGAAGAAATCCGGATTGGTCATGATGTCGATCCCGGGCAGACCCTGGGCGCGCATGACCTGGTTGACGAAGCCCGCGCCGCCAAAGAGTTCTTGCCAGATTGAAATGACGATGACCCAGGAGAGAAAGTGCGGGAGGTACAGCACGCTCTGGAGCAGGCGCTTGATACGCTCGTTAAGCAAGCTGTTCAGCACCAGGGCCAGGGAGATCGCCGCCGGGAAGGCGACAACCAGCACGATGACATTGATGATCAGGGTGTTCCGCAGCGCGTTGGCGACATCGGGATCACCGAGCAGTGCGCGGAAGTTGTCCCACCCGACCCAGGGGCTGCGCCAGAAGCCGAGAAAGGGTGAATAGTCCTGGAACGCCACCACGTTGCCGAGCATGGGCACGTAGTGGAACAGGATGAAGTAAAGCAACCCAGGCAGCATCAGGAGATACATCCAGCGGTCGCGCCAGAGCTGACGCCAGATGGACCTGGAAGGCGCCGATACCGTGGTAGGGCGCGTGCCGCTCGCGTTGCGTGCCTCCGCCGTTGCGCTCATGGCGCGGCTTCCGGACGAGGCGCATCTCCTTTGATGGCCGCTTCACCATGCGGCGTCAGAGAGGCCACGGCGGTCCACAGGTCGGTCGAAAACTGGAGGTGGGTGCGCATCTCCCGTGCTGCTGCGTCGGCGTCGCGCCGGGCTATGGCGGCGTAGATGTCGTGGTGTGTGGCGGTGCCCTCTGACACTGACTGGATCTGATCGGCGCGCATTTCGCCCAGCACTTCCTGCAGGGTGTCAATGAGATTCGCGACGACGACGGTGACGACACCGTTATGCGTCGCCTGGGCCACGAGGCGGTGAAACTGCATGTCGGCGGCCAGGTAGCCGTAGGTATCGCTGCCGGCGGCGTCCATACGCTCAACCTCGGCCAGGATGGCCTGGCAGTCGTCAGGGGTCGCACGGAGAGCGGCGAAGCGGGCGGATTCAACTTCGATCATTTGCCGGGCGTGCAGCAGTTCGAGCAGCGCCCCGCCCCAGGTAGCGATGCTAAGGCCGATGGACCGGCCGATTGAGGCTCCCGGCTGCTCGACGATGAAGGTGCCTTCCCCGACCCGGGATTCGACGATGCCCAGGGCCTCCAGAACTTTCAGCGCCTCGCGCACGCTGTTGCGGCCGATGCCAAGCTGGCGAGCCAACTCGCGCTCGGACGGCAAGCGCTCCCCGGCGGTGAGCCCGCCGGCGGCGATGTAGCGCTTGAGTTGCGTGAGCGCCTGGTCTTTCACACTTGCGCGCTCAATGGGGATCAGCGACGGCGCGGCAGCATCGACGCGTGGAGCCATGTGATACCGCACCCTTCTCTTCCCCACCAGCGAAAATTGGTAGGACCTCCTGCCATTACGGGCAGATCTTACCAGCGCGATGCGGCGTGGTCAAGCGCACGTGCCGCTTGGAATCGCTGGGCCGGCTGGTGGCGCCAGAGCGATCACGCCGCCGGCGCGGTTCGCGTCTTACAGCGCGGCAGCCATGATCAGGCCGCCGTGGGCGAAGCTTGTTCTGTTACCCGTGGAGCCTGACTGCACCTCCGCACGCGCCGGGCGGAGCGTTGAACCTCACGCGCTGCGTGGACAGAGCGAGCCATGCCAGACGCCGGGGTATCGTGACGAACGATCGCCGCTCAAACCGGCGCAGTGAGCGCAGGGCGCTCAGGCTGGAGAACACGCCTTCGCGTGGTGACCTTGGGATTGTCACCACACGGGAGGTGCGACCGTGAGCCTTTCCGCCGCAAGCCGTCCGGATGAGGGTCAATTGCTGGTCGGGTGAGCTCGATGGACCGTCGCTACCGGCGAGGGTTTGCGTTCAGCCGGGTTGTCCCGCATGGAGTACAGGTCTCCAGCGGCGTCTGGCGCGGCGCCTGAGCAAGGAGCGAGGCCCCGGGTTCACCCGCAAGGCGGCTCGCATCCAACAGTTCAGCCGCGAGGTTCCGGAGGACGTCGCACAGTTCGGTTGGCTGCTGTACCTCGAAGCGAAACCCGAGACGCACCAGGTACCGCGCGGCGCCATCCAGGCACTCCACGTTGGCGCGGAAGATGACGCCTTCCGGCGTGGGCTCCAGCGCCGCGTCGTAGGCGGGGATTTCCCGGCGCGCTTCTTCCAGCGTCGTGAACAGCAGTGCTTTCACGTGCCAGGCGTTCGGCGCCACTGCCAGCGCGTCCTGCACGAAGCTGAGCGGCTCGAAGCGGGGCGGGCGCTGGAAGGTCTCCTCCTGGGTTGCGATCTGGCGGATGCGATCCAGCCGGAAGAGACGGAGATCGCGCCGCAGGTGGCAATACCCCGGCGCGTACCAGCGCCCCATGAGGTGGACCAGCCCGTAGAGATCCACCGCCCGCTCCGTCTCTTCACCCTGGGCCGACGCGTAGTGGAACACGACGCGCCGCTGATCCTGCACGGCAGCCGCCACGCTCATCACGATTTCCGTGGCCGGAAGCGTTGCGCCGCGCACCGGATCGAACGTGGCCGTCTGCTGCACGGCCGCGATGCGCGCCCGCACATCCTGTGGCAGGACACGCTCCACCTTGGCCAGCGCGCCCTCGACGGTGGAGGCGCTGCTGACCAACCCCAGGCGGCGCGCGGCCAGCAGGCCGAGCATGATGGCCAGCGCCTCATCGTCCGTAAACAGGAGCGGCGGCAGGCGGAACCCGGGCCGCAGCCGGTAGCCGCCGTGGCGGCCGCGCTCCGCTTCGACCGGGATGCCCAGATCCTGCAGCATCGTCACGTAGCGGCGCACTGTGCGCAGATCGACCTCGAGCCGCTCGGCCAGTTCCGGGCCGGTGAGCCTTCCCCGCGCCTGCAGCAGTTCCAGCACTGTCAGCACCCGGGTCGTTGGGTGGTACACGCGTTCGTGCCTCCTGCGGGTCTCTCGGCGGGTGATCCCAATCAGGGCTCTTGCTGTCCTGATTGCGCGATACGATGGATGTCGTGAGAGAACATGCGTTCTCCGCCCCGAATCGGAAGTGTGCCACAACCGCTGCCGCGCCGCGACGGTAGTTGGGACTTCAGGAAGGGTCTGACCATGCAGCACAGTGCCGTCGATCTGGAGAGCTACGCGCGGATGTACACGGAAGACCGGCTGCGGGATGCGACGCAACGTCGACATGCAAGTCAGGTGATGACAGAACCCTCTTTGCTGAAACGGGCGGTGGCTCGCGTGCAGTCCTGGTTCTTGTCTGCGCCGCCGCAAGGGGTGACGACGGCTCCGGTAATGTCTCGACCTGCGCAGCTCGTGCCCGTCGCCAAGAAGCCCGTGCCCGCCTCCGCCGATCCCTACGCGGGGATGATCGTGCTAGTGCGCGGACCGAAGGATACCTGCACGCTTGATGCCGCCTGAACTTGCGCGGCATCCGGGGACGCCTGACTAACAGGCGTCCCCTGTGTTTGTGTGACAGACATCGACCTGCTGATCGCGTTACCGGAACCTCGGCCCGGAGCAGAGCCTCTTGCTGACAGCCCCAGGATTCGGCGGGAGCGCAGAGCGCTGGCAATCGCGCCCGGTCTGGCAGGTCGTCCTGGTTCAGGCGCGGCGGGATACCCGCAGAGAGATCGCTTCCGCCCCGACAAGGCCCACTCTCACGTCGGTCGAACACGTTATTGCCTGGGTCACCCCTTTCGGCGCCTGCTGGATGCCGACGTGACGGCGCCGAAACTCAGGCCGTGCCGCTGGCGTTCGCGCCCGTTGTCTCGAACCCGTGGATTGACGTGGGCGAGACTACGGGCGCACGTGCGACCCCGCTCGCCGCCGCCTCGTAGAAGGCGAGGCACGTCGCCAGGTTGTGCCAGGCGTCGTCAAACGTGCCGACGGGCGAAGCCTCTCCCCGGACCGCGGCCACGAGGTTGCCGATCGCCTCGTCGTCCCATTGTTGCGGCGTGCGATGCTCCCAGCGCCCAGTTACTGAAAGATTGCCGCCCAGCGAAAGGTTGCCGGTAAGGGTGTCGAACGCCAGCGTCGCTTCCGTCCCTACCATCCCCAGCGCGTGGCGGTCGCCGCCGGCCGGCGCGGTCCATGTCACTTCGATGTTCGCCACGATGCCGCTTCCAAAGCGGAGCACCGCAGCCCCGAAATCGTCCACCGAGAGATCGGGGTACTTGAGGTTGCCGGCCACCCCCGACGCCGACACGACCTCATCGTCGAACAACCAGCGGAAGAGATCAATGCCGTAGATGGCGTGATCGATCCAGCCGCCGCCCGGAACCCGGGCCGCGTCTGCCCACCACCCAGGGTCTGGGTCACCGGGCCACTGCTCCGGGAGGCTTCCGCTCAGGTGGTAGGTCACCGAAAGCACTCGCCCGAAGGCGCCCTCATCGACCCACCGCTTGATCTGCTGGTGCTGGGGAGAGAGCCGAACGCGCGTCTCGCTCGGGACGAAGAGCACGCCGCTCTCGGCGACGACCGCGCCGAGGATTGCCGCTTCCTCCAGCGTACATGCTGCCGGTTTCACCGAAACCAGATGCTTGCCCGCCCGCGCCATCGTGGCACAGACGTCAGGATTTTGATCGGAACTGGCAAAACTGGCGACCAGATCCACGCCCGGGTCCGCGGCGACCGACTCGCGATCGGTTGTGGCCCGCTCGGCGCCGTAGTGGTCGGCGATGTATCGGGCTCGTTGGAGATCGTTGTCAGCGATCGCCACGAGAACAGTTTCTTCGCAGGCGGAGACTGCCCTGGCAAAGGCGAACGCCGAGTACCAGTGGTCGAGACCTACGATGGCCACGCGGACCGGAGCGGCTTGGGACATCGATCCTCCCGGGAAACCGATACGGTGATACAGCAGGGTTCAGAATGAGGTCGTGAGTACGACCGTGCATCCCTCCGCCGCTGAACGCGCCGCAGCCTCGATAATCTCGATGACGTGGATGGCGTGATCGAGGCTGGGGATCGGGCGCGTGCCGCTCGTGATGCAATCCACGAGATGCTCCACGCCCAGCAGATGATCGGGTCCGGCATCGCGCTGGTGGGGGAGATGGTGCTCATGCCAGCCCCCGCCCGGGAGCAGCGTTGCGACCGGGGCCGAGACATCGAGCAGATCGACGGAGATGGTGCCGTCCAGCCCGAAGAGTTCCATCTGGGGGGCGCGGCTGTCGCGCGCGACGTTGTTGGCGGTGACGGAGGCGAGGCGGCCGTCGCTGAAATCGAGCAGGAGGTGCCAGTTGTCTTCGACCTCGACCGGGATGCGTTGCCCGGCAAACGGGCCATCGGTGACGTCGAAGCCGTCCTGGATCTGCGAGGCGAAGGCACTGACGCGGCGCGCCGGGCCGAGGATGCCGGTGAGAGCGTGGAGGGGGTAGACGCCCATGTCGGCGAGTGGTCCGCCGCCCCTGGCGAAGAAGGGGCCGGGATGAGAGGGGTACCCGCCCCAGGGTGGCACGCCGCCGTAACCGCGCCCCAGCGCGGCGGTGACCCGCCCGATCTGGCCGCTCTGCACCAGTTCCCGGGCAAAGCGCACCTGCGGGAAGAGCAGGACGGACGGCGCGGCGACGAAGGTGAGGCCGCGCCGGGATGCCTCGTCGCGGAGGCGTTGGGCGTCAGCGAGCGAGGTGGCGGCGGGTTTTTCCGAGTAGACGTGCTTGCCGGCCTGGAGCGCAGCCAGGGAGGTTGCGGTGTGGGCCTGGATTGGCGAGAGGTTGACGACCGCGTCGGCGTCTGATTCCGCGAGCATCTGCTCGTACGAGTCGTACCAGGCAGGGATGCCGTAGCGCGCGGCAACATCCCGGGCCCGCTCCGGGGTGCGGCCGCAGACGGCCACCCACTCCGCACGGCCAGCCAGCCGGTGCGATTCCGGGAGATAGTCACGCTGGGCAACGTCGCCGCAGCCGAGCAGGGCGAGCTTGATGGGACTGCTCATCTAGAAGCGGCTCTCCAGTTCCTGGGTCTGGCCAGTCTGAGCGGCGAGATAGCCCTTTTCGATGATCTCGACGACGTGCGCGCCGTGCTCGCCGGAGATGAGCGGCTGGCGGCCCTGCTCGATGCTGTCGACGGCGTGCAGGATGTCGGCGTAAACGTGCGGTTCCGGGATGCGAGCGTGGGCATCGTCGACATGGGGAAGCCAATTGGAAAGAACGTACGAGCCGTCCTCGGTGCGTCGCAGGCCGGCGTCTTCCGGTGCGCCCTCCCGGCTGGTGATGGCGAGGCGCGTTGGGTGGCCGGAGAGAGGCTCGATATCGAGCGTTTCGATGGCGCCTCCCGAGCCGTAGATGCCCATGGCGCCCCACTGCAACAACGCGCCGGTCTTGCTGGCGTGCCCCCCCGCAAGACCGAACGTGGCGTTCCCGAAGTCGAGCAACAGCAGGGAGTTGTCATCGACCTCGACCGGAATGGCCTTGTCCCGCCACTGCTGCTGCGGCACGCGAATACCGGACATGGCGGTCACGCGCTGCGCCGGTCCCATGACACCGGTCAGGCTGTGCAGCATGTAGACGGTGACATCGCGCAGCGGGCCACCGGCGGCGCGGTAGTACCAGGTAGGATCGACTGCGCCGAGCGCGCCTTCGCCCTGGCGGGTGGGCTCATTGTGGTACCAGCCTCCGGTGCTGCCCCAGGCCCAGTAGACATCGCCAAGCGCGCCGTTATCGACGAGCTGCTTCATGGCCTGCATCGCCGGGGCGAGCATTTGCCCGGGCGCGGCGACGAGCGTGAGGCCGCGCTGGTTGGCGGCCTCGACCATCTCCCGGGCCTCGGCGTAGGTGGTGGCCATCGTCTTCTGGACATAGACATGCTTGCCGGCCTGGAGCGCCGCCATGCTCAGGGGGTAGTGATATTCGATGGGGGTGATGACGAGCACCAGGTCAATGTCGCCGCGGGCAATGAGGTCAGCCGGATCGGCGTAGGCGTAGGGCACGCCAAAGCGGGCGGCGGTTTGCCGGGCGCGCTCCGCATTGACGTCGGCCACGGCAACCAGGTCGAGCCGTTCCTTTGCGTCCGGCTCGGCCAGTTGCGGCAGAATGCCGATGAGTGACAGGCTGCCGCAGCCGATCAACCCCGCGCGTAGCGTGCGCCCCATTGCTGTCCTTTCAACGTTGCTGTATCCCGCTGGGCTCAACCCTTGAGCCCGGTGGTCGCGATGCCCCGGATGAAGTAACGCTGGGTGAAGAGGAAGACGATGATCATCGGTAAGGTGGTCAGCGTTGCGCCGGCCATGATCAGCGGCCACTCCAGCGTGCGTTGCCCCTGGAACGCGAAGAGCCCGAGGGTGAGCGGGTACATCTCCCGGTCCTGCAGGTAGATGAGCGGCCCGAAGAAGTCATGCCAGGTGTAGAGGAGCGAAAAGACTGCGACGACGACCAGGGCGGGGCGCACGAGCGGCAGCATGATCTCCCAGAAGATGCGGAACTCGTTTGCGCCATCGATGCGCGCCGCATCGGAGAGGTCCCAGGGGATGCTGAGATAGAACTGGCGGATCATGAAGATGAAGAACGCATCGCCCAGGAACTTGGGGAAGATAAGCGGGATATAGGTGCCGGTGACGTGCAACTTGGCGAAGAGGATGTACTGCGGGATGTACGTCACGATGGGCGGCACCATCAGGGTGGCGAGCGTGATGGCGAAGAGGATGTCGCGCCCGGGGAACTTCAAGCGCGCAAAGCCGTAGCCCACGGCGGCGCAGGAGATGACGGTGCCCACCGCGACTAGCCCGGCGTAGAAGACGCTGTTCCAGAGCAGGCGGAAATAGGGAAACCCGGGGTAGTCCATGGCGATGAGGAAGTTGCTCCACTGCGCCGGGTTCGGCATCCACTCGATGGGAACGCGAAAGAGCTGCTCCTTGGTCTTGAGGGCCGAGGAGACCATCCAGAAGAAGGGGAAGAGGAATATCACCGAGACAAGAGCCAGCAACAGATGTCTGGCCAGTTCCGCCTTGCCGTGGCTGTGCTCCGAGGTGGCCTCCGTCTCGGTCGCAGGAGCGTCCGCGGTTCGGGATTGGCTGCCGGAGCGGCTGCTGACGTTGATCATGCGTCGCCTCCTTCGTAGTAGACCCAACGGCGCGACGTGCGGAAGACGAACGCTGTGAGCAGCGCCACGACGATGAAGAGGATCAGTGCCTGCGCGGCGGCGTACCCCATGGAGAAGTAGCGGAACGCGTTGCGATAGATCAGCACCATGTACATCAGCGTCGATTGCAGCGGCTTGCCAGTGGTATCGCCAATCACGAGCGCCTGGGCGAAGACCTGGAACGAGTAGATGACGCCAGTAACCAGGTTGAAGAGGATCACCGGGGTGAGGAGCGGGATGGTGATGCCGATGAAGCGCCGGAAGTTGCTTGCGCCGTCGGTGGCGGCGGCATCGAGCAAATCCTGCGGAATCTGCTTCAAGCCGGCCAGAAAGACGAGCACCTCGATGCCGAGCGGCCAGAGGCCCAGGATGATCAGGGCCGGCATCGCCCAGTTGGGATCAAGCAGCCAGTCCGGCGTCGGCAGCCCCAGGCTTCCGAGCACGGCGTTGATTGGGCCATTCGTGTAGTTGAACATGAAGAGGAAGATGATCGCTGCCACCACGGGCGGCACGAGAGCAGGCAGGTAGAAGAGGACGCGGTAGACGCTGATGCCGCGCACTCCCATGTTCAGGACCACGGCCAGGGACAGGGAGAAGACCAGGCGCAGCACCACCGATGCGCCGGCGTAGATCACCGTGTTGCGGACGGCGATCCAGTAGGCGGGGTCGTGCAGGAACATCTCCCGAAAGTTGTCCAGGCCGATGAACTCCGGCGGCTTGATGATGTTGTATTCCGTGAACGAGAGCGCCAGGGTTCCAAACACCGGGTAGAGCGTGAAGACCAGCAGGGAGACCAGCCAGGGGAGGATAAAGAGCAGGCCCGCCTGGGTCTGCCGCCGCTTCAGAAGGCTGCCGCGTGGTTTGGGGGCGAGGGAAAGGGCCATGACGCCGCGTCCTCCGGACAGGCAATGAGGGGCGAGGCCAGCGTGCCGTTACGGACGGCACGCTGACCCGCTGAGACATAACCGACCCGCGTTAGCCCTGCTTGGCCATGAGGTCGTCGAGTTCCGCCTGGCATACGCGCTGGGCTTCGGCCAGGCCGTCCTGCGGTGACATCTGCTTGTTGAGAATGGCGTTGATGGCAATGGTCATCTGGTCGAGTTGCACGGCCTGCACCGGCGAGTCCCACATGGGGGTGGCTATGGCGAGTTGCTCGCGGAAGAAGTTGATCGCGTCTTCGGCGAACTGCTCGCCCTGCTTCTCGATGACGGCCGACGGCGTGGTCTCGGGCACCTTGGTGTTGGTCGGGATGTCCGGCAGGACATCGAAAAGGGTGAGCACGCCGACCCCGCTCAGGTAGTCGAGGTAGGCGAAGGCCTGCTCCGGATGCTGCGTGCCGGCAGGAATCACCAACCAGTTCGGCCAGTAACCGGAGACGGACTCAGTGCCGCCGGGACCGACCGGGTATTTGGCGAGGTCGAAGCGCTCGATGGCGACATCGCCGGACTGATAGATGTCGCCCAGGCCCCAAGTGCCGAGCTCAACGGCCAGCAGATTCCCGGCCTGGAACTGCGGCGGGCGGCCCTGATCGTCAGCGTAGGCGCCCCAGTGAGCAGAGCGTTCAACGGCGGCGTAGTCGCCGTGATACTCGTCGTCGATCCAGTCGACGAAGTACTGGAAGAAGGCGATGTTCTCTTCGGAGTCGATGGTGTACTTCTGGTTCTCGCCGTCAAAGAGCTTGCCGCCGTTGAGCGCGGACCAGACCGCCGAGGTGACCTGGAAGTCATTCGGCCTGGGCACGAAGCCGGCGGTGACAAGCCGGTCGCCATCCCACACTGTGAACTCCTTGGAGAGCGCGCGCAGGTCGTCCCAGGTCTTGGGGAAGCTGTCGCGGTCGGAGGGGATGCCCTTCGATTCCAGCATTTCCGGGTTGTACCAGATGGCGTAGCTGCCGGCGGTGTAGGGGAGGCCGTAGATCTTGTCGCCGAACTGCACGCTGGCCAGTACGCCAGCGGGCCAATTTTCGACCGGGGTGTACTCCCCGGTTGGCATCAGGTCCTGGATCTCGCGTAGCGCGCCCTGTACGCCGAAGGAGACCGGGGTGTCCCAGATCACGTTCGCTTCGGGCGGGTTTCCAGCGGCGATGGCGCCCAGGAAGCGCTCGGTGAACTGCTCCTGGTCGGAGCCGCACTGCACCTCAACCACCACGCCTGGATTGTCGGCACTGTACGTGGCGGCGATAGCGGTGTGGGTCTCGCAGAAGAGTGGCGACCCGCCCGGCAGCCAGAAGGGGAGCGTGACGTTGTCCTGGGCCCGGGCCGGAGTGACGCCACGGGACATGGCAAGCCCGCCGCCGAGGCCGAGCGCGCCAACGCCACCGAGGCCAGCACGCAGGACGCTCCGGCGATTGACGCCACGGCAGTTACAGGATGATTCGCGATCTGCCATCTTCAACTCCTTTGTGCGTGACAGGCGGCGTCCTTGCCGCCCGACCGTGGATCTTCACTGAGTCCGGATGAGTTCCCGGTGCGGTGTGTTGCTCCGGGATAGTGATGGTGGCTCTCAGCCGATGTCGATGACGCTCTCGGAATAGACCAGCGATGAGCAGAGCAAGCGAAAACCCGCGGCAACCTCCTCTTCATCAATCAGGAGTTCATCGGCGTACTCCGGATCGTGCCGGACGTCGCCAGACTCCACGCGCGACATGCAGGTGCGGCAGGTGCCGCTCCGGCAGGAATAGGGAATGTCGATCTCCGCGCGAGTGGCGGCCTCCAGGATCGTTTCGCCAGGGTGCACCTCGAAAGACGCCTCAAACCCTGCGGGGCGGTCGACCACCGTCACCACGAAACTCACGGTGACCGGTCGTTTCCGGCGGCTGCCTGCGCCTCTTGCTCCGCCGCAGCGATACGGGCGTCGATCCGCTCCATGAACGGGCCGTAGCCGTCTTCGCCGCGCTCCCAGCGCTCTGCCAGCCAGGTGTCCCACATCTCGCCGGCGCGGGCGACGACCTCCGGGAGGCGATCCTTCTCCTCACCCAGCATGTGCTGCAACCAGGTGTAGCCATACTTCAGGTGAATGGCTTCGTCCGCCCAGTCGTAGTCGGTGTCCTGGGTGGTGGCCATGTCATCCATGGCGCGAAATTGCCGGGTCGTCTTCTGGCGATGGGCCGGGGCGTCCTTCTCGAAGTAGTAGAGGAGCGCCAGAACATCGCGCAGGTCGCCGCCCTTCTCCAGGATGGCGTGGTAGGGGTCGCCGACCATCGGGTAGTCAACCCCGGTCTCGAAGCCCCAGGCGGTGAGACGGCGCACCCCGGACAGGGAGTGCCGCATCTCGTCATAGCTCCAGCGGGCGACATCGGTGTAGAAGCTCCAGGGCATATCGCGGTAGGTCCACATGAACGCCCCCGGTACTTCGGCGGCCCAGACCTCGTTGGCGTGGTCGATGGCGTACCAGACCTGCCGCTCGCGCGGGTTCGTGGCCGGGCGGGTGGGGCTCTCCACGACCGCCGGGCTGAACCGTGGGTCCCGCACGGCGCGCGCGGGCACGTTGTAGGGCGGGCGATCCGCGTAGCCCGGCGTGGCGGGAACCTCGCCGCGCGGGCCATCGCCAGCCAGGCCGCCAATTGCCGCCAGGTGCGCCTGCAGGTGATCGACCCAGGGTTGGGCCGCCGCGACCTCATCGGGCGGGAGTCCCGCGAGCACCGGGGCTATGGCGGCCAACTGCTCCTCTTCGTCCATGAGAATGTGAGAAATTTGGTAAATGCTTGGAGCGTCGTTCAGTTCATCGGCTCGCGCCAGGTAGTCGTGATAGGCCGCGATCAGGGCTGGCTTCAGCACGGTGTAGACGCCCAGCGCAAACTCGGCGTCGCTCGCCGCGCGGGTCAGATGATCGAGGAACGCGATGAGGTCGGGGTCGTGGCCGACCTCCACGTCGCGGCGAGGGTAACGCAGCTCCAGCACGCGATTGCGCAGGGCGTCGGCGTGCATGGAGTCGTGCCACATGTGGCGCGGCGTGGCGACCTTGAGTTCCCAGTTGGCCACGGCCATCTGGCGCGCGCCCAGGGTGCGCATCGTCTCGCGCTCGGTGAGGTAGAGCCGCTTCAACAGTTTCGCGGCGTCATCAACGCTGCGTTGCGGCTGCTCGAACCCGCCAAAGCGATCCAGCGGCGGGGGAGTTGTTGCGGGGCCGGTGGGTGCTGCGTGATTGTTCAGCGCGTGGTCCCTCCTCTCTGTGGCCGGTTGCGGGAAGCGAACGTGAGCGGCGGCGGACAGGGCCGCGCCGATGAGGCCAGCGTGTGCGCCGAGCGCCGCCGGCAGGACGGGAAGATGGCGCGCGGCGGGGTTCCAGACGTGCGCGGCGATGGCGGCGCGCACGCCATCCTGGAAGCGTCCGGCCGCCGAGCCGAGGCCACCACCCAGGACGATGGCCTGCGGGTCCAGGACGTTGATCAACCAGGCGATTGCGCTGCCCAACGCCAGCGCCGCTGAGTCGATGATGCTGGCGGCGGCGGCATCGCCGTTGTCTGCGGCGGCCAGCAGCGCCCTGGTATCCGGGATGGTGCGCCCTGTAGCGACGGCGTAGCGCTGCACCAAGGCGGGACCCGACGCGTACTCCTCAAGCACGAACCGGCTCCAGCCGCCGTGGCCATCTGGCACGCTGACGGGGCCGGTGCTGAGCACCAACGCGCCGCCGTGGGCTCCGGCGAAGGGAACTCCATCGACCACGAGCGTGGAGCTGATGCCGGTGCCGACGCTGATGTAAATAAACTGCTGGTACGCGCGGCCCGCGCCGAACCTCGCCTCCGCCAGCGCTGCCGCCCTCACATCCGAGGCGATGTGCAGGGGAAGCGTGGCCATCGCATCCGGCAGCGGGGCAGCGACCCAATCGAGCAGGAAGTCCGTGAGGATTTCGCCGGTTGGCGAGACGAGCTCCGGCACGCCGACGCCGATGGCGACGGCGGTATCGCCCGCGAAACCCAGTTCGGCAGCGACGGCGTCGATCTCCTGCACGATATCCGTCACGATTTCGGCGGCCGGGCGGACAGCCTCCGTCGCGATCTGACGCCGAAAAATCACCTCGGCCGTGAGGGAATCGACGGCGGCGGCAGCAATCTTGGTGCCTCCGACATCGACACCAATGGCCCAGGCGCGCGGCGTCACGGCTCGTTCTCCACCGGCGGCAGGTAGGACGGGGAGACGCCGAACAGGAAGGTCACCGGCGCATTGCTGATGTTGTAGTACTGATGCGGTACGCCGAGCGGCAGGTACCCGCCGTCCTGCGCCTTCAACTCCAGCCAGGCAGGCGCGCCCTCGCCGAACGCGCGCACGTTCAGCGTGCCATCCAAGACGTAGATTGCCTCGTCGCCGCCGTGGCATTGCAGGTCGGTTTTTTGCCCCGGCTGCAACTCGATGCGGCCGACTGTGAGGTGCTCGGTGGAGGCGAGAATCCCGACCAGCACCGGGTGCTTGTCGCCCTCCAGCCGCCAGAGGATGTCCGCCTCGCGGATGGGATGGAGCGTGCGTGAGGCGGCCTCGGCCACAGCGGCGGCGGGCCACTGCTCCAGCAGATCGTCCCGGCCGTAGCGTGACTCTGTGAGCAGGGGTTGCTGCCGGGCGTAGGCGCCGGAGGTGCCTTTCGACGGCGGCGGCGAGAAGTACTCCAGGACACGCAGCGGCTCCGCGCCGACGCTGAACGCGTGGTGCCAGGTATCGCGGTGGAAGAGGGCGGCGTCGCCCGTTTGCAGGCGCTGCACCTCGCCCGTGACCGGGTTCGCCAGCGCGGCGGTGCCACTCAGGATGTAGTAGACGAGGTCCGCCGCGAAGATGGTGCGGAACTGGTCGGAGTGGCGGAAGGCGTTGCCGGCCGGGACACCGTAGATGATCTGGTGGATGTGGCTGCTGGAAACAAAGATCCAGTCGGCCACCTCGCCCGCCTCGTCATCGCCCCACAAGTAGCGGGTGACGCTCTGGAAGGGAATGGCGGACGGGCCATCGAAGGTTGGGCGCGGGGAAGGCGCATAGGTCATACCGGCGCTCCGGGATCATGCACCAGGTGCGCGTTCGCGCCGAAGGTGGAGGCGTTCGGGAAGCGCGGCGGGGTGAAGGTGCTCTCGATGGGCAGCGCCCGCCCGGTGCGCCCGGATTCCGCCGATTTCAGCATGATCTCCAGGACGTGGTAGGCGTGCTCCGGCGTGATCACCGGCTCCGTGCCGGTTTCGATGCACTCGATCATGTGGCGAATGCCGTCGCTCCAGGGCCAGTTGCTGCCCTGGCTGTAGGTCCTCCAGCATCCCTCGTCATTGCGCCACAGCTCGTAGCCGGTTGGCGCCCAGTCCTCACCGATCATCTGGATCGTGCCGGTGGTGCCGTACAGTTCGATGCCGGGCACCTTGTACTGCTGGATCGTGAAGCCGGTGGTAACCACGGCGTAGCGGGCATCGCCAAAGTCGAGCAGCAGTTGCATGTTGTCGTCGGTGCGCACCTGGATCAGTTCACCATCCACCACGCGCTCCGGGATGGCGATGCCGCTCATGGCCATGATCCGTCTCGCTGGTCCCAGCAGACCGGTCAAGGTGGTCACGTTGTAGACGCCGAGATCGAACATGGCGCCGCCGCCGGGCGCGTAGAACCACGGCCCCCAGGTGGGGCCGGACCACCCGTAGAAGCCGCGCGCGGTGAGGACGGTGCCAATGGCGCCGTCATTGAGCTGCTTCCAGATCGCCTGGTAGGTCGGGCTGATCACGACGTGCGGGGCGCAGATGAGGTAGCCAGGGCTCTGCTTCGCCAGGTCTACCAGTTCCGCTGCCTGCGGCAGGGACATAGCCATCGGCTTTTCGACCAGGACGTGCTTGCCGGCCTCAACTGCGGCCTTCGCGATCTCCCAGTGCTGCTGCATGGAGGTGAGGACGAGCACGAGGTCGATGGAGGGGTCGTTGACAACCTCGCGGTAGTCGGTCGTGAAGGTGTCGAGGCCGTAGCGCTCCTGCGCGACGGCGCGGCGGTCTTCCCTGGCGTCGCAGACCACGGCGATATCCACGCGCTGGCGCGGGATGTTCAGGCGCTGCATCTGCGGGATGTACTTCTCCGCGACGCTGCCGACGCCCACGACGCCGACCCGGATTCCATTGCTCACCCATTCCTCCTTGTTGACTGCACCATTGCGATCAGGTCAGCATCATGCTGAGCGGCTGCGATGATTCCGAGTGCGCCCATTGCTCCCGCTGGCTTTCCACCGCGATGCGCACACGATCCGCGCGGTAGATCGCCTTGAACCACTCGATTGGCTCGCCACCGGCGGTACTCGCCACGCCGCGCAGCAGGAGCATGGGCGCGCCTTCGTCCACGCCGAGCAGGTCGCTTTCGGAGGAGGTGGCGGCGGTGGCCTCGATCGTCTGGCGAGCGTCATGCAGGAGCAATCCGAAGCGCTGCTCCAGGATGCGGTAGAGCGACTGCCGCTCCAGATCCTCGTGCTCCAGGCCAGGGCAGCGCGCGTGGGGGATGTAGCTCGTCTCCAGCAGGAGCGGGGCCGCGCCAGTGGAGCGCAGCCGCACGATGCGGATCACGCGCCCGTCGTTGCCAAGGCGCAGCGCGTCCCGCACCTCGGGTGGGGGAAGGATGACGTCGCACTCGAGGACGCGGGAGGCGACATCCCCGCCCAGCCCCTCCATTTCCTCCGTAAAGCCCAGGAGATGAACGGCGTCGTAGGTCAGTTTCGGCGCGGCAACGAAGGTGCCGATGCCGTGCCGCACCTCGATATCCCCGGCGTGCGCCAGTTCGGCCAGGGCCTGCCGCGCGGTCATGCGGCTGATGCCCGCCTCCCGCGCCAGATCGCGCTCGGCGGGCAACTGCTGCCCGGCCTCGAGCGTGCCAGCCTGGATCTGCGCGCGGATGGTGGCGGCAAGCTGGAAGTAGAGCGGCACCGGACTGTGACGGTCGAGGTCAATGGCCGCCAGGTTGGCCGCGCTCAAACCTTTTCACCCAGCCGCTCGAGGACGAGATCCCGGAAGACGGCGATATGCTGCTCGTTGGTCACGTAGAAGCCGCCCTGGTTGTACGCCCGCGAGCGCATGCCAAGCTGCGTCCGCTCACAGACATCCCAATCCTGGCGGTTGGTGATGTCGAAGACATCGACCGTGTCCTTGGGGTCGAAGTCGGGCTTGGCGATCTCGGCCGGGTTGAAGAGCCAGTCGCACACGACGCGCGAGGTTTCGGGGCCGGTCGGCAACAGCGTGTGCAGGATGACATGATCCGGCAGGAGGTTGACGAAGACGTTCGGCCAGATGACGAAGCCGTAGTAGAGCCGGTCATCGCTGGGGAGGAGGCCGGGCAGCATGTCGCGCTTGCCAATGCCGGAGAGCGTGAACCCCTCGATGTCGGCGGCGAAGTCGGTGCCTTGCCCCACGATCCCCTGGTAGGACGTGCCGAAGCGGAACTCCGGCAGGAGCCGAGTGAGTTCCGGGTGGACCGGCGCGCAGTGGTAGCACTCCATGAAGTTCTCGACGATCAGCTTCCAGTTGGCGGCGATGTCGTAGGTGATCGACGTGCCGACGGCCAGGTCGCCGATGCCGTAGCGCTGAAACTTCTCCAGCTCGCCGAAGCGATCAATGAGGGGCGGTTCGACCTGTGTCTCGACCGGGGCCGGGTTCTCGGCCAGGTTGAGCCAGATCAGCCCTTGCCAGATGGAGAGGTGCACGGGGATCAGCCCCAGCTTCTCGCGCTCCAGGCTCTCGTCTTTGGCGATGTTCGGTGCGCCGAGGAGCCGGCCATCCAGCCCGTACGACCAGGCGTGATAGACGCACTGCAGGACCTGGCCGGTGTTGCCTGAGGTATCCAGGCAGAGGCGAGCGCCACGGTGGCGGCAGACGTTGAGAAAGGCACGCAGGACGCCATCGCGCGCGCGCATGACAATGACGCTTTCGCCGCCTAACTCGACGGTCTGGTAGTCGCCCGGGTTCGGCAGCGCATCGGCGCGGCCGGCGCAGACCCACATTTGGCCGAAGATGGCTTCTTGCTCGCGGGCGAAGATCTCGGGGTCATGGAAATAGCGGCCGGGCAGGGTGGTCTCAAAGGCCATCGGGGTACTCCAAGCTCATCTAGAGGTCTAGACCGCAGGGTATCAGAGGGACGGGGCGCGGTCAAGGCTGTTCATGGCGCCGTAGCTCTCTGGCGGCCGCTCGCGAAAACCCCGTAGCGAGTACGGGTGCGCGTGCGCACCGCCGCACCCAGGATGTTATTGCGGGGCAGCAAGCGCAGACCGGCTCGTTGAGGAGATGGCACATGCACAGCGTGACACGGATGCTCGTCTTGCTGGCGGTTGTTGTCACGTTCGTCATGGGGGGTGCGACGGCCGCTGGTGTCCAGGACCCCGCCACCGGTTCCGATTCGCCGTATACGATCGTGCAACTGGATGCGCCAGGGGCCGAGAGCAGCCGGGCGTTCGGAATCAGCGAGCAGGGTTGGGTCGTCGGCCAGGCGAACGACGCCGATGGGCGGCTGCGGGCAGTGCTCTGGAGAGACGGGAAACTCGATGACCTTGGCGCTCTCGGTGGCGATGAGGCAGCGGCTCTCAATATCAATGAACAGGGTCAGATCGTTGGCGCGGCGACGACTGCGCCGGATGCTGACATGTGGGAGACGAGCACCCACGCGTTCCTCTGGCAGGCGGGGCACATGCGGGACCTGGGCACGCTTGGCGGGGAGCTGAGCGTGGCGCAGGGCATCAACGCGCAGGGCCAGGTTGTCGGTGCTTCCACCACGGCGCCGGGACAGCCACTGAGTCTTCTTGACGATGGACCTCATGCGTACCTCTGGGAAGATGGGCACATGATCAACCTCGGAACGCTCGGCGGCGCTCGAAGCTGGGCTGCCGCGATCAACGACGCGGGACAGGTCGTCGGCACTGCGCAGACCGCGGACGGGGAGGACCACGCTTTCCTCTGGGAGGACGGGGTTATGACCGACCTCGGTACGCTGAGTGGTGACCAGGCCGTGGCATTCGCCATCAATCGGCACGGCCAGGTCGCAGGCGGCTCGACCACCGCGGCCGGGCAGGAACTGGGTGAGCCGGACGGCGCGCCCTTCCGGTGGGAGGCCGGGCACATGACGACACTCGGCAACATGCCGGGTCCAGCAGGTATTGCCTATGGCATCAATGACCGGGGCGGAGTTGTGGGCGCCGATCCTGAAGCCGGTGCAGTGCTTTGGCGCGGGAATGAGACGGTCGCCCTCGCAGACGTGCTGCCGGTGGATGACGGCTGGGAGGCGCTCAACCTCGCACGCGCAATCAATGCGCGGGGCCAGATTGTCGGCTGGGGCCAACGCGACGGAGCCACGCGCGCGTTCATCGCCTCCCCGGCCACCCTGGGCGTGGCGCCAGATTCAGGATTGCCAAGCTCGACACCAACTGCGTACATCGTTGGGCTGGAGGCCGACGAGGTCGTGGAGCGAGCGCAGCGAGCCATCCGGGATGCCGGGACGTACCGTTTCCAGCGATTTTCTCCCGACGACGTTGGTGGCGAGCCCCTTCGGCTGGGAGAGGTTGCGATCGGGCGTGGCAACAAGACGTACGCAGCCGACGGTTCCGATCCGAAGTACTACGATGGGCAGACGCTGTACAACCTGGGGGAGGACGGCCAATGGATGGCCCGGATTCCCCCATATGACATGAGCGAGTCCCTGCTGGACTCTCTCGGTTCTTCACCGCCGAAGTGGGATCTGAGCGGAATGGAGACCGTCAACGGGCGACCAACCTACGTCATCGGGCGCACAACCCAGGACACCGATGTGTTCACGACGACACAGACGCTCTGGATTGACGCTGCGACGTTTCTACCCTTGAAGGAGATGTGGCTGACCGAAATGGACGACATGGAACCTTTCGGGAGTGTGACGCTCTTCACCGACTTCGGCGCCGAGGTCGATATCACCCCGCCACCTGCAGCGCTTGCGCCAACCCCGACGCCCGAGCCGCTGCCCGAGACGAGCGGTGGCAGAATCACGATTTCCCTGCACAACATCTACTTCCAGCCGGCCGAGGTCACTATTCCGGCGAACGAGGACGTTTTGATCGTGCTCCCCAACGAGGGCGCGGCCGTGCACAACTTCGCTATTGACGAATTAGGGATCATCAGCGGCAATGTGGCATGGGGGACGACTGGGTCCGTCGTCGTCAATCTCCCGCCCGGTGTCTATGAGTTCCGTTGCTCCATACCGGGGCACACGGAAGCGGGCCAGGTCGGGACACTGACCGTGCGTGATTAGGGGGGAACAACCTGCGGCAGGTAGTTCCCAGCGCCACTGCCTACCGCTGCAGGACGCCGCCCTCGGTGCTCTCCATGGCCGCCATGATCTCCTCGCGCGTGACGCAGAGAAAATCGCCGGGCATGGTGTGCTTGAGAGCCTGGGTGGCGCTGCCCAGGGCCAGCGCGCCCGCGATGTCATCGTGGTCGCTGATGTACCCGGCGATGAACCCCCCGGCGAAGGCATCGCCGCCGCCGAGGCGGTCGACGACTTCCACCGAGCGCCACGGTCCTTCCACCATCTCGCCCTCCGGCCCCATCGCGAGCGAGCCGAGCCTGACCGAGCGGCTGGCTTTGCCCCGCTTGCGGGAAAGCACGGTCACGGCGAGGCCGAGGCGCGTGCGGGCCTGCTCAAGGACGGCGGAGGGGTCGCCATCGATGCCGAAGAAGGTGCGCAGCGTCCCACGTGAGGCGAAGAGGATATCGACCAACGGCACGATTTCCACGAAGCAGGCGCGCGCTTCCGACTCGCTCCAGAGCTTGGAGCGGTAGTTCAGGTCGAACGCGACCGGCACTCCGGCGGCGTTGGCCGCCCGGATCGCCGACAGGGTCTCCGCACGTGGACCCGGGCCTAGCGCCGGGGTTATCCCGGAGATATGCAGCGCCCGCGCCCGGCGCAGGATGGTGCTCCAATTGAGGGAACCGGGCGCGAGGTTGGCGAAGGCGCTGTTGGCGCGGTCGTAATAGACAGCGGAGGCACGGGGATCGCTCGCTTCCTCCAGGAAGTAGACCCCGGCCCGGCCGGCGCTCTCTGGCGCCCACTGCACGTGCGCCAGGTCGACGTTGGCCGCGCGGGCGCCCCGCGCAATCATGCGGCCGAGCGGCGCATCGGGCAGGCGGGAAACCCAGGTGGTCGGGATATCCAGGCAGGCCAGCGTGGCCGCGCTATTGAGTTCCGCGCCGCCCACGGTGAGGTTGAGCGTGGTGGTCCGCTCCAGCCGCTCGTTCCCGGGTGGCGTCATGCGCACCATGGCCTCACCAAAGGTGACGACCCACCCACCCTCACCATTCATCACTGGTCCTCCTGGGGCCAATTTGGCCGTTTCGGTCATTTGCTCTTGACAAGCAGGACCAAATTATCTTCAAATGCGAGCCTGATCGTAAGGTGCCGCGACAGAATCATGAGAAGGCGCTTCCGGGCGACCCAACTGGCGGTTGTCCTGTAGTTCACTGTCATGGGAGGGCCGCCGCAATGGCGCGCGTCATATTCCAGAACGTAACCAAGATGTACAGCGGGAACCCCGTGCCCGCCGTCGATAACCTGTCGATGGAGGTCATGGATCAGGAGTTCCTGGTACTGGTCGGCCCGTCCGGTTGCGGCAAGAGCACCGCGATGCGCATGGTGGCGGGGCTGGAAGAGATCAGCGGCGGCCAGATCATCATCGGCGACCGCGTGGTGAACGATCTCCCGCCGAAAGATCGCGACGTCGCGATGGTGTTCCAGAGCTACGCGCTCTACCCGCACATGTCGGTGTACGACAACCTGGCGTACCCGCTCAAGCTGCGCAAGGTGCCCAAGGCCGAGCGCGATCAGCGCGTGCGGCAGGCGGCGCGCACGCTCGATATCGAGAACTTCCTGGACCGCAAGCCGAAGGCGCTCTCCGGCGGCCAGCGCCAGCGCGTGGCGCTGGGCCGCGCCATTGTGCGTGATGCTGACCTCTTCCTCATGGACGAGCCGCTCTCGAACCTGGACGCCAAGCTGCGTGTGCAAACGCGCGCCGAGTTGATCAAGCTGCACGAGCGTGTCAACACCACCACCATCTACGTGACCCACGACCAGGTCGAGGCCATGACGATGGGGGACCGCATCGCGGTGATGAGCCTCGGGGTGCTTCAGCAGCTCGATACCCCGCAGAATCTGTATGACACCCCCGCCAACAAGTTCGTGGCCGGGTTCATCGGGTCGCCGTCCATGAACTTCGTGGATGTCACCCTGGAGGCGCGGGACAGCCGCATCTACGCCACCACGCCTGGCTTCAGCCTGCTCACGCCGCCCCGCAGCGGGAACGCGCTCTCCCAGTACGTCGGCAAGACGGTCACCATGGGCGTCCGTCCGGAGCACCTCGTCGAGGTAAGCCGGCTGGGCGACGCTAACTCGACTGCCATCCCGGTCACGATTGACATTGTGGAGCAGTTGGGGAACGAGAACTTCGTCTACCTGCTCAACGGCAGCACGCTGCTGACCGCGCGCATGGCGCCGGACCTTCGCGTGCAGCGCGGGGATCGCATCGACGTCTCCGTGAACCCGGACAATCTGCACTTCTTCGACCCGCAGACCGAGGCCGCTATCCGCTAGAGAGGCCAAGACCTCAACTGAACCCCCATTCCCCTCGCGGGAGTGGGGGTTCGGCGTGTCTGCTGCTGGTGCGTCCTGTCGTGGTGCGCTCAGTATCACAATGCGCTGCGTGGGGAGTCGTTCCTGTGAGGCCGTGTGAGCGCACGCGGGTCCGATCAGATCGCAGGTCGTGGAAACGAGAAGTGTTCATGTGGATTGCCGTTGCCGCCGTCGCGGCGGTGCTCTCGGCAGTGCAGTTGATTCCCCAGGCATGGAACGCTGTCAGGGCCAGGGATCTCTCTGCCGTTTCCCTGCCATCCTTCGCGCTGATCAGCGTGACCACGTTTCTCTGGGCGCTCTACGGCTGGAACCTGCAGGATGTTGCCATCGTGGTGTCCAACGGTGTCGCTTGCCTGTGCGCGCTGACCGTGACCGTCATGAAGATCGCGAAGGGATAGGGGCGTCACGGCCTTGCGGTACCGGAGAAGAGCTATCTGGGACGAGGCTTGGCTGACGCCCCCAGACCCGCACCCCAATCCCTCGCCCAGGACGAGGGATTGGGGTGCGGGTTGCTGGCAGGCGCCTGCCAGGGAGGTCCGGGATAGGGCGCGTTACTCCCCCCAGGTCAGCTCCAGCACGCGCAGCCAGTTGCCGTAGGCCACCTTGCGGATGGTGGCTTCGTCGTAGCCGCGGTCGGCCATGGCCTGGAGCAGGTTCTGCTGGAGAGAGACATCCTTCAGGTTGTCTGGCATGGTCGCGCCGTCGAAATCTGAGCCGAGCCCAACCTTGTCGTCGCCGAGGCGGGCGATGAGATAGTCAAGGTGATTGACCATCACGCTCAGTTCGAGATTCGAGCCGCGCTCGCCCGTTGGGCTGAGGAAGCCGCAGTTGTAGTTCAGGCCGACCAGGCCATCGCTGGCGCGGATGGCGTCGAGTTGCCTGTCAGTAAGGTTGCGCGTGGCGGCGCAGATGCCGTGCGCGTTGGAATGGGTGGCGACCAGCGGTGCATCGGAGAGTTTCGCCACGTCCCAGAAGCCTGCCTCGTTGAGGTGGGACAAGTCGATCATGATGCGCAACTGATTGCACTGGTGCACCAGTTCCTTCCCGAGGTCGGTCAGGCCGGGCCCGGTGTCGGGCGAGGCGGGATACTGGAAGGGTACGCCGTGGGCAAAGCGGTTGGGGCGTGACCACGTTATGCCGAGCGAGCGCAGGCCAAGCTCGTGATAGACCTCCAGGGCGTCGAATTCGGGGTCGATCGCCTCGGCGCCCTCGAAGTGCAACTCCATGGCAAACGTGCCATTCTCCAGGCACTCCCGAATCTCGCGGGCGGAGCGCACGATCTTCGCCTGGCCCTGGGACTCGCGCTCCAGCCGGATGAGGCGGGCGACCATGGCCATCGCCTCACGCTGCGCGTATGCCAGGTTCATGGGCTCCGGAAAGAGAGTGGGATCGGTGTAACGGCTGGCGATGCTGGTGGCGCGCGCCGTGGCGTCCGCATCGTCGTCATCGTCGGCGGCGGTGACTTCGGCTTCCTCGGGATCGCGCACGAAGCAGGCGAAGAAGCCGCCGCCCAGGCCGCCTTCGCGGGCGCGCGGCAAATCGAGATGCCCCGCGTCTGCGCGCTCGAAGAAGGAGCGGTTACTGAGCGGCAGATCGAGCAGCGTGTCGTTGTGGCCATCAAAGACGGGGATACCGGTGGCGATGGTGGTTGGTTCAACTGTGGCAGTCACGGATCTGGAAACCTCCTCATGCACAGAGCCTACGGTCGGCTGGCGGGTATGATGCACCACATGGTTGAGACGCGCGCGTCCCTGTGCGCGCCAGGAGAAGATGCCCATGAGTGAAGCGGGGAACGGGTTGCTGGCCGGTCAGGTTTGCGTGGTGATGGGGATCCAGAATCGCTGGAGCATCGCCTTTGCCATTGCCGAGCAGATGGCGGAGGCAGGCGCGACGCTGGCCTTGACCTACATCGATGACCGGGCAGGCCGCGATGCCAACATCCTGATCGAGAAGTACGGTGGCAAGGGCTACACCTGCAACGTGGCCTCCGATGAGGACCTGGACAAACTCGGCGCAGACCTGAAGCAGGATTTTGGCCGCGTCGACACCGTGGTCCACTCCATCGGCTTCGCCCCCGCCGCCGAGCTGGCCGGGCGCTTCGTGGACACCAGCCGGGAAGGGTGGCGGGTGGCCCTAGATATCAGCGCCTACTCGCTGGTGGCTGCCGCGCAACGCCTGGCGCCGCTGATGACCGAGGGCGGGAGCATCATGACGCTGACCCACCTCGGGGCCGACCGTGCCTTCCCCAAGTACAACGTGATGGGTGTGGCCAAGGCGGCGCTGGAATCCTCGGTGCGCTACCTGGCCTACGACCTGGGCGAGCAGAAGATCCGCGTGAACGCCATTTCCGCCGGGCCGATCAAGACTGCCGCCGCGCGCGGCATTCCCGGGTTCGCGGACATGTACGGCGCGCTCAAGGAACGCGCGCCGCTCAAGACGGAGTTCGGGCAGCAGGAGGTGGCCGGAGTGGCGCTCTTCCTGGCCTCGAAGGCGTCGGCGGGTGTGACCGCGGAGACGATTTTCGTCGACAACGGCTACAACAAGATGGGGATGTAAGGCGCCGGGGCGCTAGGGCGCACCCTCCAGCGCGAGCGCGATCTCGGCGCGGACGTCGTGATCTCGCTCGCGCCGCCAGGCCACATCCAGGCCCGCGAGGGCCGTGGCCCCGCCGATGCGGCCCAGGGCCCACGCCACATGGCCGCGCACCAGCGGCGCGTCGTGCCCGAGGAGGGCGGTGATCAGCGGCCGGGCGTCCGCCTCCGTGCCGATGTTTCCCAGCGCCACAGCGGCGTTCCGCGCCAGGCCAGCGCGTTTGGCGCGCAGCACCGCTGTGCCCCGGTAGCGCTGGCGAAAGGTGTGGGCCGACATCGCCAGCAGCGCGTGGAGCGAGGGGTAGGCGTTTTCGACATCGCGCGGCAGGAAGGCGGGATCGGGAGCGTCCTGCGCGGCGCCCGTGTACGGGCAGACCTCCTGGCAAACATCGCACCCGAAAACCCAGTCGCCAAGCTGCGGGCGCAGGTGGCGGGGGATGGCGCCCTGGTTTTCGATGGTCTGGTAGGAGAGACACGCCGGAGCATCGATGGTGTACGGCGCGACGATGGCGCCAGTTGGGCAGCGGTCCAGGCAAATCTGGCAGCGGCCGCAGTCGCGGTCCAGTGGTGCGTCGGGCTCCAGGTCCAGGTCCAGCAGCAGTTCCCCCAGCATGAGCCATGAGCCGTGCCCAGGCACGATGATGCAGGCGTTCTTGCCGTACCAGCCAAGCCCGGCGCGCGCGGCCACCGCGCGGTCCACGATGCGGGCGTGATCGGTCAGGAACCGGGCTTCAACCGCGTGTCCGACGTCCGCCTCGATCATGGCGTGCAGGGAGCGCAGGCGGTCAGGTAACAGTTTGTGGTAGTCCGCCCCGCGCGCATAGCGGCTGATGCGGACCCGGGGCACGCCATCCTGCGGCTTGCCTGGCTCCATTCCCCAGTAGGCAATCCCGACGGAGACAATGGAGCCCACCCGCTCCATGAGCAAGCGCGGATCGCACGAAGCCTCCGCCCGCTCCTCGGTGAACCAGTCCAGCCCGTCCAGGTAGCCAGCGGCGATACGTTCCTTGAGCACGGCCAGCGTCTCCGGGAAGGTGTCGGCGGTCGTGATGGCGGCCACGGTCAATCCGGCTTCACGGGCGCGCTGCTTCACCCTCCGCGTCAACTGCTGGCGGCGGGTGGGCGTGGGGATGAGTGGGAGTGGCACAGGGTTGGGCCGGATCATGCGGTTCAGTATGGAACGTGAGGCTGCCGCATCTGCATTCTTTGGCAACGAGCGGTGAACGTTTCGATGAATGAAAACAGACGTTGGTCCAGAAATTGCAGATGTCTTCGAAATGCATCATCGAAACGTTACACTATGGTTCGAAAGAGTGCGGCGTCCTTGATTCCGCTCTGCCATGCGGCAGAATGGGGGCAGATGCACACGCGCTGGGGGAGGTTGGGTGTATGGCTAGTGGACCGAAGCGCTACCGAGTTGGCTACCGGGCCGCGAATGGATCCTGGATTTTCGGAGCCCCACTGGACGAAACCTCGGTTGTCGGCTATTTCGATCCGGCGACTGACACCTGGTACGAAGGCATCGCGGATATTCAGTCCGGCCAGTGGCTGCCAGAGGACGCTGTTCTGGGCCCCGGGACGCGCGACTGCCCTGCTGGGTACCCGGTGAAGGGGAATTTGCCCTCCCGCATCTTCCACGTGCCCGGCCAACCCACGTATGGCCGGACTAACCCGGAAGTGTGCTTCGCCACTGAGGCTGCTGCCGAAAACGCCGGCTTCCGCCGCGCGGCGGGTGGTGCTGCGGCAGTTGCTGCTGCCGCCGCCGCGGCTGCACCGGCCGCGGCTGCGGCCGCCGCGGAGCGGATACATGCGCCCTCGACGCCAACTCCGCCGCCGCCGCCACCACGGCCGGCGGCTCCGCCACCGGCTCCGGAGCCACAGCGGAACTGGCTCTGGTGGCTCCTGGGTGCGCTGATTATCCTGGGCCTGATCTGGTACTTCTTCCTCCGCGGCAATCAGGCAGCGCCGCCGCCGGTAACCCCGGCTGCAACGGTGTCTGCGCCGGCCGCCAGCACGGCGGCTGCCGAGGAAACGGAAGAGCCTGCAGCGGCGACGCCAGACGCTGCGGCTGGCATCGTGGCCTCCCCGGTGGCGGCGGCCGCATCACCAGTTGCGGCGGCAGGTATGGCGACCCCGATGGCCGCAGCGGCCGGAACGCCGATGGCAGCGGCCAGCGAGGCGACGCCAGTTGCGGCGGAGGCCTCCCCGGCGCTGGCCACAGCCGTTGCCGAAGCGGTGGCTACGGCTGAGGCCGAGATCGAAGCGACACCGTAAACCGCGACGCGTTTTCGCACCAGCCTGGTTCCTCCCCACAGGAACCAGGCTGGTTGCGTTTTCAGCCCTGGCGCAGCGGTCCAGGCGGGCTACCGTTCCGGGAACGGCATGCCACCGTGAACGAGTTCATAGCGCAAGTCGAAGAGCCGCTTGCGGTCCTGGGCGTCTCGCTCACGGTAGATCGGCTTGTCCTCGTCACCACGTTGGCGATGGTGGTGGCGGAAGGCGAGATCGGCGGCGGTGTGGAAGAACGCCAACTGCTGCCCACGTAGGGTACGGCCACCGCGTGAACGGGCGATGGCCAGGGTTTCCTTGCGCCGATCATCGTTTGTGATCAGCCGGTATTCTGCCTCGGAGATGGTGCCATGCTCCACCTCCGGGCGAAGTTCGCGGCGCAGAATCGCCAGTTCGTAGCGGTGCGAGAGCCGGGCGACGACGTAGAGCACCAGGACGGCCGGAACCAGCACGATCAGCGCCTGTACGGCGACCAGTTCCACGATGTCCGGATCGCCGCCCAGCCAGTTCGCGGTCAGGGTTAACCCCCCGTTCCAGGCCATGTGGAGGCCGACTGCACCAGCCCAGCCGAGGATGGGCACGACGAAGCGTTTCCACCCACGGCCATATTGACCCCGCGCCCAACCGAGCGCCGCGCCCGTGACAGCGGTGTACGCGGGGTGCGCTAGGCCGCCCAGGACAGCGCGAGCCACGACGAGGGCGCCAAATGGCCCCAGCCCGCCCTCCAGGTAGGTCTGCCCGAAATAGAGGATGTTCTCGGTCATCGCGAAGCCCGCGCCGACCAACGCACCATAGACGAGGCCATCGAGGGTCGAGTCGAACTCATCCCGCGCGATGAAGAGCACGGCGAGCAAGGCAATTCCCTTACAGGTTTCCTCGATGAGCGGCGCGCCGAGCACAATGGTGAGGCCGGGAGCGAACTCCGGGCCGATGAGATCGGACACCACACCTTCGAAGACGAGGCTGGCAACGATGCTGAGTAGGATCGCGCCTATCGCACCCCAGGCGAAGCAGGCCAGCACGACCCGCATCGGCTCACTTTCGTAGCGGTCCAGCCGCAGGATAACTCCGGCGTAGAAGGCAGCCGGGATGCTGGAGGCAATCACGCTCAGGAGGAGGCCGATGGGGTCGGGGACCGTCACGATGATCACCAGCAACACGGCCGCGGTCGCCGCGAACACCAGCAACCCCACGACACAGCCGATGAGCCCCTTGCGCAGGGTCGCCATGTTGCCGGTATTCACCAGTCTGGTTCCGCCTGTGGGGTGAAAACGCGTGGGTGAAACATGGCGCGGCCTCCGGAGAAACGGTGGGCGTCACCTCGGACAGCCGATTGTAACAACGGTAGCGGTTTGAGGAATTCGCGGAAGCCGGAATTACGGAGCTCTACAGATTCCCCTGGATTCGTCTCCCTTCAGGATGTTCACGGTTCGTGGAACACACGGAAGGAGTGGCCAGGTGGATGGCGCGGTTCGATGCAGTAACGCGCGTGATGGCTCGTGGTGGGCCACACCGCCACGCGCGAAACGACGCGCGAGCGGTCTTGATGGAGTTCCGTCTGGCGCGATCAATCGCCGGATCAGGACGGGAAACACAAGAGCGGCGGGTCGCGTTGGCCCGCCGCTTTCGCCCTTTACGAATAGGCCGGACTCACGGGAGGTGAGGGGCAATATGCCAGGAGTGGGCGGCCATCCTCGACGTTGCTCGCAAAGGCCCTAGAAATCCCCGCCAAAATCGCCGAAATCACCAAAGCCGCCCAGGTCGGCGCCGAAGTCGCCACCAAGGCCGCCCGCAAAGTCGCCCACGCCCTCTTCTACGGCCCCGCCTGCCTCCGCGGCCAGGTCGCCCAGGCCGGGGTCAAAGCCGCTGTTGCCCAGGAACGCATCGGCAATCATGCTGCCGACCATCACGCCGGCGATCGTGCTCATGAAGTTTCCGGCCATGAAGCCACCCATCCCCATGCCGCCCATGCCACCGGCTGGCATGCGGTTCCAGGTGCGTTCCAGCGTGCCGGGGGAGCGCATCTCCGCGCGCGTCGCCGCCCGGGCCAGGGCACGCGGGTCATCACCGGCAGCGGCGGCTGCGCGCTGCTCGCTGGCGGGTAGCTCCTGGGTCAGGCCCTCGAGCACCATCTGGCGTTGCTCAGGTGTCAGTTTGGCGAACGCCTCGGCGTGGACCTCCTCAATGGTCTCTGGCGGTGCGGTGCGAACGAGGTAGCGGTAGCGCTCGATGGCCTGCTGGTCTGGCGAGAGGTCCCGGCGCTGAGCGACGGGGCGCTGGGGAACCCGCGGCTGCGAGGCCGGTTCGTCATTGCCCAGAAGGCGCTTAAAGAAATCCATGTGCGATCTCCTTTTTGTCTACAGGTTTGCTGGTGTCAGTTGGGAAACGCGTGCCGGGCAGACAGAGTTCCCGACCGGGGCCACCACGTTGAAGCGTGACCCTGCTACGCCGCACGTTTCGTGCCGAAGATCGCTGGCGCTGGGGAGGTGCATCGGCCGCAGTGGGGCAAGGGCGGCGTCGGCAGGATGATAGTGGTGTGATCGCGCGCACTCGTGTGCCGACCACGCCGGTGTGTCATTCCAGGAACGTCCTGCCCTGTCATCTTGCGCCCGCATGCATCGCAGGCGAGGAATTCTGGCCAGGCCGCGACCATGTTGCAGCCCATCGGCCACACCCGGTCACCTTCCCACCGCCCACCCTCAGGTGTCATCTCGAGCTTGTCGAGAGATCTCGTTCCCCGGCCAACATGGAACGAGGTGGCCACCCTCTTCAGGTGTCATCCTGAGCGAAGTCGAAGGATCTCGGCCTCCCCGGCCGCATTGCTGCGAGATCGCCGCCCATCCTCAGGTGTCACATCTGATGCGTGTCGAAGGATCTCGGTCCCAGCCACACGCGCAGAGCAGCACCGCCCACCCGCAGGTGTCATCCTGAGCTTGTCGAAGGATCTCGCCTCCCCGGCCGCATTGCTGCGAGGTTGCCGCCCACGCGCGGGTGCGGGCATCGTTCTGCGTCGGTTGGGGGCGCGAGGTCCTTCGACTTCGCTCAGGACGACACCTGGGTGGGGATGCCACCCCGTACCAACGCGGTGATGGGCAAGATCCCTCGACAAGCTCGGGATGACACCTGTATGGGTATGCCATCTCGTCCCGCGTTGGTTGGCTGCGCGAGGCCCCTCGACTGTGCCCGGTACTGCGGCTTCGGGCAGTCGTCAGGCCTCCTGCCGGGTGCAGCGCGCGCGATGCCAAATGATGTGCTACGCGCAGCTACTGGCAGACCCACTCGCTCTTGCGGCCCTGCTTCCACATCCAGCCGGCTGCCATCGCGTTCGCCTGGGGGTCGAAAATGTCGTCATTGCCGTACGGCGTGGACTTCCAGGTGGAGCGGATGAACTGGAAGAGGCCGTAGGAGCCGGACGGGTTGACGGCGTAAGGGTCCAGATTCGACTCGCAGGTCGCCACACGCAGCATCTCGTCGCGAGACTGCCCGTACTTGTCGGCGGCGGCGTAGATGTACTTCACGATCTGCTTGCGCGAATAGTTTTCCTGTTTGCCAGTGCCTTCGCCGTTCGGGGCCGGGTTGTCCGGGTTCTCCAGGAACGCGTTGGAAATCCACCCGACGTACTCGCCGTAGGTGACGCGTTGGAAGTCACCCTCCATCACCCCCGTCAGGATCACCCGGCTTCCGGCCGGCACGACCACGATGGGGTCTTCGTTGGCGCTCGGGCCGTTGCGCAGGCTGAGGTCCGAGGTGGTGAAGGCGACGCCCGAGCCCGGCTTCGGTTCCCTGGTGTCCACGGTTTCCGAGTCAGGGTTCTCGTCCGTGACCTCGATCGGCTCGCTCATCTGCTCGGCGCGGGCCCAGCCGTAGACCTCCTTGTACTGCACGGAGATCCAGCCAGAGTCGTAGCTGCCGGTGCGAAGCAGGGAGCTGCCCGCTGGAACCGTGAAGACGAGGCCGAACCGGTCGCCCGGCCCATCCCGAACAGGCATGTCCACGAGCACGTAGGCGGGGCCATTCAGCGCCAGAGGCGGCTCGGGCGTCGGCTCGGGTGTCGGCGAAGGCGTGAGTTCCGCCGCCGCCGTGGGCGGCTCGGGCGTTGGGGTCTCGGTTGCGGCGGCTGGGTCCGCCAGGGTCTGCGTCGTGACATCGGCGGGTGGCACGGCAGGCGTGTCGGTTGCTTCCAGCGGCGTGGCAGCCGGATCAGCGACCGCCTCGACCTCGCCGGCCTGCACTGGCGGCTCGGTGACAGTAGCGCTGACCAGTTCTGGCTCGGGTTGGGTGGCGATGGCCGGGTCGGCTGTGGCTGGATCAGCGGTCGGCGCCGAATTCGGGTCAACTGCAGTGACAGGCTCGGCGGCAACCGCCGCCGGGTCGACGGCGACGGCATTCGGATCAGCCGGGGTGTCGCTCGCGGTGACGGGAGTGGAATCGGCATCGACCTGGACCACGTTCGGGTCAGCGACGACGGCGTTCGGATCAACCAACTCAGCCGGTGGAGCGGTGACGGCGGCATCCGGTTCAGCCGGCGTCGTGTTCTCGGCCACGGCGTCTGGCGCTTGCGTGACGCCGTCCTCGCCGCCGGCGTTATCCGAGACGACGGGTTGGGCGGCCGCGAGCCCGTCATCGACGGGAACGTCTGCGGCGGTTTCTTCCACTGGCGCTGCGGCTTCTTCAGCCGGGGGCGCGAGTTCTTCCGCTGTCAGCGGGTCCTCGCTGGCATCCTGCGCAATGGGAACCTCACCGTCGGCGGGCACACCGTCGTCCGCCAGCGGCGTCGCTGCCTCCTCGTCCGGCGGGGCCTCCTTGGTCACGGTCATCGTTTCGCCACGCATCCAGCCGGAATACCCATCGACCGAGACGGGGTAGAAACCATCAACCGGCGGGCCATCGATGGAGATGACCGCGCCTGGCGCAAGCAGGAGGATCATTGTCGCCGCCGGATCGGGCGCATCCTGCAGCGGCGTGGCCATGGTCAGCGTGCCGTTGGCCGCTAGCGCGGGCGTGGGCCCGAGCAGCGCCGCGCCAGCGGTGCTGACGAAGGCCACGATGGCGCAAAGGCAGACAGACAGAATCCGAGACATAAGCGGCGGCTCCCCTTCCCACCAGCCCGCAGTGCGGGCTCCGGTAGCCGCGTCGCCCGGGAGGCGACGGCTGACCGACATGACCCCCTCCCTCAAGAAGGTCAGTCGAGATATGGAACGCGGAGTTGGCAGCGTCCGTTTCGGAGCGTACGGACGCTAACGGGGGAGTTGCAAAGAATACCCCTAATCTATGACCAATGGGGCATCACGCATGAGTGTTCGTACATCCTCCAGTGACGGCAGGGAGGTTTGGGCGCCCAGTGAGCAACAGGAGAGCGCGCCGACCGCGTTTGCGAAGCGCGCGACCTCATCCCACTCCCAGCGCTGGGCCATGCCCCAGGCCATACCGGCCACGAAGGCGTCGCCGGCGCCGGTGGGATCCACGACCTCGACCTGGTAGGCCGGCACGCGCTTGCGTTCCGATTCAGTCACCACGTGGCAGCCCTCAGCGCCCAGGGTGACGAGGGCGGCGCGCAGGTTTGCGCCGCGCATTCGGTGTTGCAGCGCCGTGGTGGCGTCGGAGAGCGTCCAGGTGCCGGTGACATCGAGCAGGTCGCGCACATTCGTGACGATCGCGTCGTGACGGAGCGCCATGTCGAAGGCGTCGTCGAGTTGCTCGTTGGCCAGATAGGTGAGCGAGCCGAGAAGCTGGGCGTTGGGCACGGTGTGTGCCGGGAGATCGAGCAGGAAACGGCGCAGGGGCGCATCTCCGACATCGATGACCAGCACCTCGCCGCCCATCAGGCCGAAAATATCCAGCTTGTCGTGCCGGCGCAACTGCGCGCCTTGCTCCCAGAAGATGGTGCGGTCCAGGGGGTCGCGGCTGACGATGACGGTTGCGAGGTCGGTCACTTCGCCGGGTTTCACCGTCACCCAGGAGGTGTCGATGCCCTCGGCGGCCAGCCCGGCTCGCACGAGTTCGCCGCGGTCATCATCGCCAATCGCCGTCGCCAGCCCCACGTCTGCACCAAGCCGCGCCAGCGCGACCGCCGTGTTGGTGGTGGTGCCGCCGGGCGCGGAGACCTCTTCCAGCACATCGGCCTGGCCACCCGCTTCGGGGTAGGCCGGCACAGAGATGAGGCGATCCCAGGATGAG
This sequence comes from Thermomicrobiales bacterium, assembly GCA_034431475.1. Lineage (GTDB taxonomy): Bacteria > Chloroflexota > Chloroflexia > Thermomicrobiales > UBA6265 > JACCXM01. The sequence continues at coordinate 81,123 of DAOUDE010000043.1, forward strand.
AGCCCGATGCAGTTGATGCGTGGCCGCTCGCGGGTCATGGCGCGCGCACCAGGAGCACGCGGGCGGGAGCACCGTCCCCGATGGCGAGTTTCAATGGAAGGCAAACGAGTTCGTACGGTCCCGGCTCGATGCGGGAGAGATCGAGCAGTTCGATCACCAGGACATCGTTACCGAGCAGGGTGAGGTGGGTCTCCCGGTTCTGCGGGCCAAAGGTGCCGACCGAAAGCGAGTCTGTGCCCACGAGCCGTATGCCGTGGTCCACGAGCCAGCGGGCCGCGTCGGGCAGGACACCCACGTAGTCCTCGCGGAACGGCACGGTGCTTATGCCGTCCCACCCCTCCCAGGCGCGGGAGTTACGCGAGCGCAGGATGAGGCGCTCCGTGCCCTCTGGGATGCCAGCGCGCTCCAGGTCGGCGGCGCTGATCTGGTCCACGTCATCGGGGATGTGCGCCACGTAGGCAGGCCCGCACCAGCGCTCGACCGGGATTTCCAGCAGCTTTCTGCCATCGTCGATGAAGTGCCAGTTGGCATCGACATGCGTGCCGGCGTGCGAGCTGTGCTGCACCCAACTCACGTTCGCGCCCGCGCCCTCGGCCACGCGGCTGAGTGGCGTGACCTCGGCGGCGGGTTGCCCCGGCCAGCCGGGAATGTTCGGGCCGAACGGCACCGTGACATCAAAGATCTGCGCGCCTGGCGCAAAGGAACTCATGCGACCTCCCAACTCTGGCAGTCGTCCGCGACCCTGCAAGGATACCCAGCAAAGCGCGCAGCCGGGCCGTATCATGCCGCCACGAGTCGGACAGGAGTAAGGATGAGGCATGGCGGCTGCGGAGACCTTGCCGGAGCGTGAAGCGGAGATTCGGCGGCGGGCGCGCGGCCTGGCTGCCACGCTGCGCGGCTACGAACTGGCCGTTGAGGATGCGGCCGAGCATGTGCCCACCGCGCTGGAGCGGGAAATCGTCGCGCACTGCGTGGCGTCGGGGCTCTTCGCGCCGAACCTGCCGGAAGCGATGGGGGGCGCTGGCCTCTCGCTGCGTGAGCAGGTTGTCATTGAGGAAGAACTTGGTGGCGTCACCAACTGGCTGTGGGCGGCGCTCTGGCGGCCGCCGAATGTGCTGGCCCAGGCCACGCCGCAGCAAACCGAGCGCTGGGTGGGGCCCTATACGCGCGGGGAGTCACGAGGCTGCTACGCCATCACGGAGCCGGATGCGGGATCCGATGTGTCCCACTTGCGCACCGTGGCCGTGCGTGATGGCGATGGCTGGCGCATCAGCGGCGAAAAGTGGTTCGTCACCGGCGGCGATGTCGCCGGGTTTGCGCTGGTCGTTGCCGGCACCGAGACCGACCAGGGTCATGTGCCGACGATCTTCTTCGTGGCGCGGGATGCTCCGGGGATGCGCTGGGGCCGGCAGCCGGCGTACACCAATCACGCGCTGTACGGCCACCCTGAACTGACGCTGGAGAGCGTTTGGGTCACGGTGGACGATGTGCTGGGCGTCGTTGGCGGCGGCATCTCCCTGACGCACGACTGGTTTCGGGAGGAGCGATTGATGATTGCGGCGCGCTGCATCGGCGCGGCGCGGCGCTGCCTGGAAGAGGCGCAGGCCTGGGCCCGCCAGCGCGAGGCGTTTGGCAGCCCCATCGGCGAATATCAGGCCGTGCAGTGGATGCTGGCGGACAGCGCGACCGAGCTGGCGGCGGCGCGGGCGCTGCTCTACCAGACCGTGGACGCGATGCAGGCAGGGCTCGACCCGAAGATCGCGCACGGGCAGGCCGCGATGGTCAAGCTCTTTGCTTCCGAGATGGTGGGACGAGTAGCCGACCGGGCGGTGCAGGTCCTGGGTGGGCGCGGGTACATGCGGGAGCAGGCCATCGAGCGGCTGTGGCGTGATACGCGCATCGACCGCATCTGGGAAGGCACCAGCGAGATGCAGCGCCTGATCGTAGCGCGCGCGCTGGAGCGGCGTGGCCTCGATGCCCTGCTCGATGCCTGAGCCGGGGCGCGGTTACCCCCGGCCCCGGCCCGACCTGGGCCCGCTACTCCGTCCGCGCTCGGTTGCACTGGTGGGCGCGAGCGCGACCCCGGGCAGCTTCGGGCACGCGCTGCTGCGCCAGGCGCTCGACACCGGCTACGGGGGCGCGGTCTATCCGGTCAACCCGACGCGGGATGAGATCGACGGCACGCGTTGCTATCCCACGCTGGGAGACCTGCCAGGGCCCGCTGACTGCGCGGTGCTCGCCGTCGGCGATGCCCGCCTGGAGGAGAGCCTGTGCGCGGCGGTGGCCGCCGGCATCCCGGCGGCGGTCATTTTCGGGGCGATGCCCGATCCAGGGAGCAGCGACCCGCTGCCGGAGCGGCTGCGTGAGGTGGCGCAGGCTGCGGGCATGGCGCTGCTCGGCGGCAACTGCATGGGCTACTACAACGCTGTTGACCGCCTGTACATCTCTGGCTACCCGGTGCGGGAGCGCGCGCCAGCGGGCGGCATTGCTTTCGTCAGCCACAGCGGGTCGGCGTTCTCGGCCATGGCGAACAGCGGGCGCGATTTCCGCTTCTCCTGGGTCATCTCACCCGGTCAGGAACTGGCGGTGACGGCGGCGGACTACCTGCGCTACCTCGTACAGCAGCCAGAGACGCGCGCGGTCGGGCTCTTCCTGGAGTCAGTGCGCGATCCAGAGGGCTTCGTGACCGCCCTGGATCAGGCGGCAGCGGCGGACGTGCCCGTGGTAGCGCTCAAGGTCGGGCGCTCGGAGCAGGGGCGGCGCATGGCCCTGGCACACAGCGGCGCGCTTGCGGGTTCAGACGCCGCCTTCTCTGCGCTCTGCGAGCGCTGGGGCGTTCTGCGCGTCGATTCACTCGACGAGATGGGGGATGCGCTGGAACTGCTGGCCGCGCCGCGCCGGGTGCGGCCCGGTGGCCTGGCCCTGGGCGGGGATTCGGGCGGCGAGCGGGCCATGATCGTGGATCGCGCGGCAGCCCTGGATGTACCGTGGGCCGCGCTGGGCGCGGCGACGCTGGGGGAGATTTCCGCCGCGCTGGAGCCGGGCCTGCAGCCGGGCAACCCGCTCGACATGTGGGGGAGCGGCAAGGACTGGCAGGCCAACTACGAGCAGTGCCTGACGGCGATGGCGCGTGATGCCGCCGTTGGCGCGACAGTCCTGGCCGTTGATCTGGTGCCGGGCAGCCGCCTGGCGCCCGACTACATCGACGTCGTCCTGCGCGTGCAAGGGCAGACCGGCGCGCCTCTGGCCGTGCTGGGGAACATGAGCAGCACGATTGACCGCGCCTTTGCCCGCCGCCTGCGCGAGGGCGGCGTGCCGGTGCTGATGGGCACCGACACCGGGCTGCGCGCGCTCGGCCACGCGCTGCGGCGGGCGAAGGTCGCGCCCGCGCAAACTCCGGACAGCGCGCGCGCGGCGGCCTGGGCATCACTGCTGAGCCCCGCGGACGGCGCGCTCGATGAGTTGGCGGCCAAGCAAGTGCTGCAGGCCTGGGGTATCCCGGTGGTCGCGGAACAGTTGGCCGTAAGCGAGCATGAGGCGGTGCTGGCGGCCTCCGCACTGGGCTGGCCCGTGGTCCTGAAGAGCGCCGCGCCCGGGCTGTTGCACAAGACCGACGCGGGGGCGGTCAGGCTGCACGTGACGGACGTCGACCAGGTTGCTGCTGTCTATGCGGACCTGCGCGAGCGATTCGGGCCACAGGTGGTGGTGCAGCAGCAGATCGATACGCGGGAGATGGTCGAGCTCTTCCTGGGGATGAGCCAGGATCCCGAGTTCGGCCCGCTGCTCAGCGTGGGGCTTGGCGGAATCTGGGTAGAGGCGTTGGAGGCAATCACCTTTGCCCTGCCGCCAGTTGACGTGAACCTGGCCGCGCGGATGCTGGCCCGCATTCCAGGGAGCAAGCTGCTCGATGGCGGCCGTGGGCGAGCGCCGGTGAACCGGACGGCGGTTATCGACGCCATCGTGGCGTTCAGCCAGCTCGCATGTGACCTTTCGCAGCACATTGCCGAAATTGATGTGAACCCACTGCTGGCCGGGCCGCACGGCGTGGTCGCGGTGGACGCCCTGATTGTGCCGCGCGCGGGGATGATGGCGGTCCAGCCTCAAGGAGGAGTCCTTGCATGACGACGTCTGATGCGGTTGCCGTGCCCGGAGTTGGCGTGACCGTGGAGTACAACCTCCCGGCGGCGATGCGCGATGGGACGACGCTCTACGCGGATGTCTACCGGCCAGAGGGTGATGGCCCGTGGCCGGTGATCCTGATGCGGCTGCCCTACGACAAGACCAGCGCCGAGAACATTTCCTACACAGACCCCAGTTGGTACGCGCGCCAGGGCTACCTGGTGGTGGTGCAGGATGTGCGCGGCACGGCGGCGTCGGGCGGGGAGTTTGTGCCGTTCCAGCACGAGGCCGAGGATGGCTACGACACGATCGAGTGGGCGGCCAGGCTCCCCGGCGCCAATGGCAAGGTGGGGATGTACGGCTTCTCGTACGCCGGGGCCACACAGCTCCTGCCGGCGACGCTGCGCCCGCCGAGCCTGGTCACCATCTGCCCGGCCATGACCGCCTCACAGTACTACGACGGCTGGACCTACCAGGGCGGCGCGCTCTCGCTGGCGTTCGTCATGTCGTGGGCCACGCAGTTGGCGGGGGGGCAGGCGCGGAAGGCGAAGGACCCGGCCGCCCTTGACGCGCTGAACGCCGCGTTCGC
>DAOUDE010000044.1:0-25251 GCA_034431475.1 Thermomicrobiales bacterium
TACACCGCGCCGCCGGCGATATCTGGCTCACCATGCAGGATATTGGGCATATGCCGCCAGCACTGGCCTCGCAGGCCTGGTCCGCGTTGCAGGCCCGTGACCTGCCCCGGTCGGCGGCAGCCTACGCGGAGGCGCTGCAGTTCGCACTGGACGCAGAAGACGAGTGGTACGTGGCGTGGTGCATCGAGGGCGCCGGAGCCATCGCCTGCCAGCGGGGCGACTGGGAACGCGGCACGGCCCTGCTGGCCGCCGGGGAAACCCACGACGTCCGCCTGGGGGTGCAGCACCGCCCGCACGTGGCGGCCACCGACGACCGGTTGCGCGCCGCCGCCCGGCAGCGACTGGGGCCCAGCGCGTTCGCGGCGATCTGGGAGCGTGGGGCTGCGACATCATTGGCGGCCGCCGTTCCCGAGGCGCAAGCGCTATTCGCCGCCACGGCGCGGGACACCGCCGCAGGCGCCCACGAGCGCCACGGCCTGACCCGACGCGAAGGCGAGGTCCTGCGCCTGATCTGCCAGGGCAAATCAGATCGCGAGATTGCGGAGACCCTGTTCGTGTCCCGCGCGACCGCCTCCAAGCACGTCGCCGCGATCCTGGCGAAGCTCAGCGTGCAGTCGCGCACGGCGGCGGCCGCGCGGGCGCGGGAGCTCGGCCTCGCGTGAGGCGGCCCGCCGCCGGAGAACCCTCACCCCCCGACCCTCTCCCTGCGCGCAAGGAGAGGGGAGCCATGACCCCTCTGGGGTGGGAAACAGTTGCGTCACGCGGTCAGATGGGCCTGCCCCGTACGGCAAAAAGCCCTCTCCCTGCGCACAGGGAGAGGGTCGGGGGTGAGGGTTGCTCGCGGGCAGTTCCGGTGAACGGTGATGGCGTCACACGCCGCCGCGCAGGAACTTCTCATCGAACTGGCCGGTGCGCGTATCGGTCGCCCGTACGGCAATGAACTTCGCGCCCGGTTGCAGGTCGAAGACGAAGTCACCAAAGAACCCGTCGGTGTTGGTGATGGCCGCCAGCGATGGGTCGCTGCTGGTCTGGCCAAACTCCGTGTTGTAGCGGTAGGCGATAGCGACCCGCTCGTCCGGCGTGTAGGAGCCACCTCCCACCCGCACCCGGAAACCCTCATCCGCGAGATGGGCAAACGGGTGAATGGGGTGCGACAGCCGGAAGTGCAGGCTGCCCGGAAACAGCTCATGCCCGCCGCCCGCCGGGCACACCCCCTTGTCGGGGAAGCCATCGAACCACAGCGCCTGGCACTTCATGCAGTTGCGCCATTGCGTTTGCTCGTTGACCGTCTCCGGCAGCGAGTGCGGAATCACGAAAGCGAAGCTGCCCGGGAACACCTCGTGCCCACCGCCAGCAGGGCACTTGCCCTTGTCGGGGAACCCGTCGAAGAACATGGCCTGGCACTTCATGCAGTTGCGCCAGCCGCCTTGCCCATGCGGCGACTCGCCGACGTTGAAGGGGATGAGGAAGTTGAACCCGGCGGCCAGGTGGCCGCCGCCAGTGCGCGGGCACGTGCCCTTGTTGTCGGGAAAGCCGTTGAAGAACAGCTCGTTGCAATTGCGGCAGAACCGCCAATCGGATTGATCGGCCATCGTCGTCTCTCTCCGTGCGTCAGTAGATGCCGATACAGGGCAACACCACGTACGCCTGGTCGCCCTGGAGAGGGAATCGGCCTCTCGCTACCGACTATGAGACGGCGCACCGCAACGCGGATCCGTACAAGTACCCACTTTTCCGGGAAACGCTAGTCCGTCTCGACGGCCGCCAGGTCTGCCTCGATGTCGGCGAGGCGCTTACGGGCCACCGGCAGGCGTTCAGACCACTTGGAGCGGTCCTCCTCCAGGTCCTCCCGCTCCTGCGCCAGCCGCACCGCCTCCTGGCGCAGGTTCTGCCGCTGCCAGGCGCGCCGGGCGCAGGTGGCGCAGTGGCCGAGCCAATCGAGCCAGTCGCCACACGCCGGGCAGGGGCGCGCCAGGTCGGCCAGCGTGATGTGCGCCGGCAGTGGCTCCCCCTCCAGGGCCTGGTTCCGCAGGTCTCCCGCCAGCACGGTCACACTCTCGGCCAGGTGGCGCACGAGCGCCTCGCGACGGTCTGGCGGCACATCCGCCGGCACGATGTTCGCCACCTTGCCTGCGGTCTGCCGCAGTTGCCCGCGCACCACCGGCCCGCCGCGCTGATCCCAGTCGATCTCTTCTTCCCAGCGAAACTGCTCGGGGCCGATACGGAAGGCGACGCTCACCGGCTCCGCGAGGGAGACCGCCATGTCAGCCAGCAGGGTCTCTGGCAGGAGCACGGGCGTGAACGGCGGAATGACCTCCAGCGCCTGCAGGTCGGCCTCGATGGTGGCCAGTGAGCTATCGAGAAGGGTGATGCGCTCCTGCCACGGGTTCTCGGGCCGCCGGGCCGCTTCGGCGCGCTCCAGGTCGTACGCGGCCATGGCGTGGCGGCGGCGCAGCGTATCCAGCCGCTGCTGCATGGCCGGGTCTGCGGCCGGGCGCTGCCGCCGCACAATGCCGCTGGCATCCGGCTGCGGCGGCTGTGGCGTCGCCGCAACGGGTGTTTCGGGTTTTCCAAAGAGTCGTTTCCAGACCATCGTGCGCCCCCTGGTTACCGCCCATGGTGACACACCGGACCTGGTATCCCAAGTCCGCCGTCCATCCGGCTCATTTCCCGGCCAGGCGGCAGGGACGGCCTCCACACCCGGAGGATGGCCCGGCTATCGCTCGTATTCGTGGTGTGCCGCAGCTATGGCGCCACGAGGATGCAGCTATCGGCCTTCAGACCCACACAGGCGGTCTCGCCGGTTGCCAGGCACCCGGCGCATCGAATGCAGGCCGCGCCGGCGCCGCACGTCGCCACGCAATCCGCGTCCTTCTTGCAAGCGACACAACCACCATCCGCAACGCAGTAGGGCGCATTGCCGGTCGTGGTGTCGCACTGCCCTTCTTCACCAGCCGATGTCTGGCACGCCACGTTCGCACCGCCGCCGCAGCCAATTTCCGCCTGACCGCTCACGCACGTGCTCTCGTTGTGCGCCTTGCACGTCTTCTTGCCCTTTTTCCCCTGGCAGATCCCCGAGCAGCATTGGCCGGCGTTGTTGCAGAACTTGCCGACATCAACGCACCCGAACTCGTTCTGCTTGACCTTCTTCTTCTTCTTTTTCTTCCTGGCGCTGGCGACCTCGCCCTGGGCGACACCGGCCAGCCCGAGCGCGGCCGGGCCGAGGATGCCGGCAAACGTACGGCGGGAAGGCTGGCGGGACACCATACGTGTGAGGCGGTCGAAACGGTCGTGCTCCATGATGCCTCCTGCAGGGACGGCGAGTGTGTCGGACCGACGTTCGTATCCTACACCTTCCACCGCTTGACCCGGCGCGGCGCGGCGGCAACAATCGTGCGGCCCACGACGGGGAGACCAGCACAGGAGCCCGGGATGACCAGCACCACCAGCGAGCACCAGAACACGCCCCCGCCAGACCTTGCGCACGATCTGGATGAGGCCGTGGCCTGGGAACCGAACGCCGCCTACCGGGAACGCTCGCGCACGCGCCGCTTCATGGCCCGCCACGCCATTGCGGATTACGACGCGCTGCTCGCCCGCGCCGTAGCCGACCCTGCCTGGTACTGGGGCGCGGTGGCGGAGGACCTGGAGCTGGTCTGGAGCACGCCCTACGAGCAGGTGCTCGATCTCTCGCAGGGCGCACCCTGGGCCGAGTGGTTCACCGGCGGCGGCTTCAACTACGTCGTGAGCGCGCTGGACCGCCATGCCGAACGCACCCCGGAGCGCGTGGCCGTCATCTGGGAGGGCGACGACGGCGCGGTGCGCCGTCTCACCTTCGGCGAATTGCTGGCCGAAACGAACCAGCTTGCCAACGCGCTGCGCGAGCAGGGCGTGCAGCGTGGGGACCGCGTGGGCGTGTTCCTGCCCATGCTCCCGGAAACGGTCATGGCCGTGCTGGCCCTCGGCAAGCTGGGCGCGGTCTTCCTGCCGATGTTCTCCGGCTTCGGGGCCGACGCCCTGGGCTCGCGCCTGCGCGACGGCGAGGCCACGCTGCTGATCACCAGCGACGAGGCCCTGCGGCGCGGCAAGGGGGTGCCCATGAAGCAGGTGGCCGACGAGGCCATGGCCATGGCGCCATCCGTCCGGACCTGTCTCGTCCTGCGGCGCACCGGCAACGACGTCCCGTGGACGCCGGGCCGCGATGTCTGGTGGCATGAGGCCGTGCCCGGCCAGCCCGCCGCGTTCACGAACGTGGAGACAGCGGCGAACGAGCCGTACATGATCATCTACACCTCCGGCACCACCGGCCGCCCCAAGGGCGCGGTCCATGTCCACGCCGGGTTCCCGGTCAAGGCGGCGCATGACCTGGCGGCGTGCTTCGACCTGCAGGCGGATGACACCCTCTTCTGGCTGACGGACCTGGGCTGGATGATGGGCCCGTGGCTGATCTGCGGCGGCCTTATCGTAGGGGCGGCCATCGTCATCTTCGAGGGCACGCCCGACTACCCAGAGCCGGATCGCCTGTGGCGGCTGGTGGAAGACCACGGCGTGACGGTGCTCGGCATGGCCCCGACCGCGATCCGCTCCCTGATGGGCAAGGGGCCCGCGTGGGTGCGGGCGCGGGATCGCTCGTCGCTGCGCATCCTGGGCTCGACCGGGGAGACGTGGAACCCTGGCCCGTGGCGCTGGTACTTCGAGGAAGTCGGCGAAGGGCGCTGCCCGATCATCAACTACTCCGGCGGCACGGAAACGAGTGGCGGCATCGTGGGCTGCACCACGCTGCGCCCCATCGTGCCCTGCGGCTTCAACACCCCCGTACCCGGCATGGACGCCGATGTCACCGACGCCGAGGGGAACCCGGTGCGCGGCGAGGTGGGCGAGCTGGTGGTGCGGCAGCCGTGGGTCGGCATGACGCGCGGCTTCTGGCACGACCCGGAACGCTACCTCGCGACCTACTGGTCACGTATCCCCGGCGTCTGGGTGCATGGCGACTGGGCCGAGATCAACGGCGACGGGCAATGGTTCATCCGGGGCCGCTCCGACGACACGTTGAAGGTGGCGGGCAAGCGCATCGGCCCCGCCGAGGTGGAATCGGCCGCGACGGCGCATCCCGCCGTGCAGGAGGCGGCGGCCATCGGCATCCCGCACGAGGTGAAGGGCGAGTGCATCATCGTCTTCGCCGTGCCGCGCCCCGGCGTTGCCCCGGACGCCGCGCTGGCGGAGGAGGTGCGACAAACGATCTCCCACCACCTCGGCTCCGCACTGCGCCCGGAGCGCGTGCACTGGGTGCGCGACCTGCCCAAAACCCGCAACGCCAAGATCATGCGCCGCGTCATTCGCGCTGCCTACCTCGGCCTCCCCGCCGGCGACACTACGGCCCTGGAGAACCCGGCCGCGGTGCAGGAGGTGGCCGCGGCGGGGGGGGTGTAGGGCGGCGACTGACTCCCTGTGGCTGTGTACCGTTGCCGTGGATGGCGACGTTCGGCCAGGATCGGCTTGAGTCTGGCCTCTACCACCAAATCTCGAACGAGTTGTCCAACGAGTTGTTCGTGCGCGCAAGGAGGTTTGCCAATTGTTGAACAAATAGTGGTTCGACCGCGCAAAGCAGCACAATCGTGTCTGCAGCCACTCCGCGAGGGAGGCGAGCACGGATAGCGACAGGTTCTGCAATCCGGCGAAGTTGAGACTCAAAACAGCAGTGTGAAGTCGATTCCCACCAAGTCCGAGCCGTTATCCACCAAGCTCGGGTCAGAATCACCTAAGCTCACCGGCTTCAGGAAATACCGCTCACCGCGCTTGTTGCCGACCATCGCCAGGAAGCCGCGATCACGCAGCCCCGTCACCCGGCTGACATCGGCCCCATGGGCGCCAGTCACGGCGCGGACCGCCTGGCTCGTGCCCGATCCACCGGCCAGCAGTAATGTTGCGTCGAACGTGTGGCGAACACTTGGTATGCAGCATTGCGGGCAGTGTCGTCAAGAACGAGCGCGCTGTCGGGCCCACCGGGAGCTAAAGACTCCCGGCTACCCCAACGGAAGGCCCATAAATGGGCCTGAAACAGACCGGGCTGAGTTCGGTAGATGCACGAAAAGCCATTTGCTGTTCCCTTCTCAGCCTCGTTTACGGGGCTTGCGTCAGGATGTAGCCGGAGGTCTTTAGCCTCCGGCGGCAGGGCCAACTTGTCTCGCAATGTCCGCACAACTCAGTTCCATCAATGCGCACCAAGCGTGAAAGGCTTTGTCCGCCACCCTTGACGAACCATGCTTGCACACGCTCCTCAGGACAGCATCAACCCAATGTGACCTGAGACGCCGAGATCCCTCGGCTCCGCTCGGGATGACACGCGAGAGTGGGCGGCAGAAGGGGAACGGCTTGATACGAGGGGAAAGAAGACGAGATGCTGAGCCTGCAGTAGCAGAGCATGAGCGGGTGGTTGGGTGCTCACCTGATAGTCGCCCGCTGCGGCATCTAAGCTAAGACATGAGGATGGGCGCAGAACTCCTACCCCCTGCTGGCCGGCACACGCACCAGCGGGCGGCGCATATGCGCCGCCCGCTCGCGTGAGAGGAGTGTGGGATGGATGGAGCGGCTTACAGCTCGTCCGGCACCGCCTGGCAGGTGTAGGTGCTGCCGGTCGGGGTGCAATCGAAGCCCACCGCGCAGAAGGGGAAGGTGTCGTCGCCGTCGTCGTTCGGCGCGCCACAGACCGCGCCCTGGCCGCCCGAGCAGTACTCATCGCTGTTGGAGCCGTTCACCGGCACCTCGCAGATGTAGCCCTTCGTGCACTGGTTGTCGTTCTGGCAGCGCTCGCCGGGCTGCAGCCGCTTGCCCTTGCCACCTTTCTTGCCGCCCTTCTTGCCACCGCGTCGGCGCGCGCCCGCATCCTCGCCCTGGAGCAGGATGCCACCAGCCACCAGCGTGGCCGCGCCAGCCACCAGCCCACGCAGGGCGGTGCGGCGAGTGGTCGAGGCGGAAACGGTGCGAGCGAGGGTATCGAAGGTCGTTGTGTCCATTGAATGTCATCTCCATCGAGAGGCGTTACCGGCGCCAGGTCATTCCTGTGCTGCACCCATTTCATCAGCCCCGCCCGCCCACGTCGGCCAGCGCGGGGACAGGCCAGGTGTCAACCCGGGAACACGCTGTGCCAGCCCGGTTCGCGGCAACCGGGTTCGACACCGGGCACGACCTCGGTAGTTGACATATGGGCGTCGCAGCCGGATAGTGGTCGCGGATTTTCCTCGGTACGGGTCTTCGATACGGGTCTACGGAACGAGCCGTTGTGCAACGATGCACAGAAGGAGATCGGGGAGTCGATGAGCGACGCACTTGGCTATGGAAAGCTCTCCCGGCGATCGATGCTCAAGGCCGCAACTGGCGCAGCCGCCGGGCTCTCAGCGATCGGTCTTCCGGGCAAGTCGTATCGACGCGCGCGCGCCCAGGATGACGTACTCACGCAGATCCTCGCCATACCGGGCACGGGAGCGCAACCGACTGAGGCCGACATGGAGCGCGTCGGCGAGCTCTGCCTTCGCTCCACCAAAAAGGGCGCATTCGCCGGCCAGACCGTGACCTCCATCGGGCTCAACAACACCGGCTATCACAACAACATCTTTCGCCCGCTGGCGCGCGCCTGGGAGGAGTACACAGGGGCCACGATCCAGTGGATCGATGTCCCGCAGGCGGAAATCTTCGCCAAGGTGCAGCAGGGCGTCGCGACCGGCGAAATCGAATTCGATCTCCTCGAAGGTGGCGCGCCCTGGGAAGGCGATATCCTGGGCCGCGGCCTGAGCGCCGCGATGCCGGATTGGGTCAAGGAGCAGATCGAGATCGACGACTACGTCAAGCTCCTGCAAGCGCCGGTGGGCACCTGGGATGGGGTCACCTACCGCGTTTCGATTGACGGCGACTGCCACAACTTCAACTACCGGTCGGACGTCTTCTCCAACGCGGACTTCGCGGCGGAGTGGGCGGCCAACGGGGGTGCGGGCGACTGGGGCGTGCCGACGACCTGGCAGCAGGTGCAGGAGCAGACCAAGTTCCTGAGCGGCAAGCAGATCGACGGCAACGACATCTACGGCTACGTCGATGTCATGAAACCCGGCGGTGGCTTTAGCTGGTACTTCTTTGCCAGCCGCTCATCAGCCTACGCCAAGAACCCGGCCAGCCCGGCCTGGCTCTTCGACCCAGCGTCCATGAAGCCATATGTCAACAACCCGGCCTTCGTGCGAGGCCTGCAGGACATGATCGATGTCGTTGACGCCGAACCGCCCGATCAGATCAACGCGGACCTCCTGACCACGTTGAACCAGACGCTCGGCGGCCAGGCTGCCATGACCGCCTTCTGGGGCGACATCGGTTCCAACGTCTACACAAACGACCTCTCGGTGGTCCAGGGCAAGCTGAGTTTTTCGATCCTGCCCGGCTCACCCGATGTCTACAACAACGCCACCGGCGCCTGGGATACGGTTGGGGAAGGCCAGTTGAACTTCGCCCCAAACGAGGCCTACATCGGCTGGGGTCTCTACGTCATGCAAAAGGCTGAGGAGCGAGGTGTCTCTGAGGCGGCCTGGGATCTCGCCGCGCACATCGGCGGCAAAGATGTCTCCATGTGGCTGTCGATTTACCCGTCCGGGTTCCAGCCGTATCGTAATAGCCATTTCGAGCAGAAGTACTGGGAGGCCGCCGGCTACCCGCCAGACTTCGCGGAGGCGTACCTGGCCTCGCAGGCCGACTCGTACAACCACCCGAATGGCGCGATTGAGCCACGTATTCCGGGCATTTTCGACTACTACATCGCGGCGGAAGAGGAGGTCGCGCTAGCGTTGGCCGGCGCGAAGTCGGCGCAGGAAGCGCTGGACGCCGCAGCCACGAAGTGGGAAGAGATCACCGATCGCAACGACCGCGAGCAGCAGATCGCGCTCTATCAATCCGCGCTGGGCATGTAGACGCCGCGCCGCGGCTCACGCAAGCGCGCCACGAGGGCGATCCCGCCCTCGTGGCGCGCGTCATTGTGCCCACAGGCCCTGGCTCTGTCCGGGGCGAAGAGCCACGAGCGGACGTGGCCGCCGCCTGCCTCGCTGACCTGGCCGCCCTTTGATGTGCCTGTATCAGGCGTTCCCCCACTGGAGCCATCCGGGCCACAATCGCTTGACGCGACAGGAGGCCGGGTGCCAGCATTCACCCAGCGGCCCGCCAGCGCTCACGGCATCTTCATGCGGGACGCAAGCCCCGCCACAAGGATGCCTCCCCCGCAGCCGGTAGTGGCTTCGCACCGCAGGAAATACCCTCGTGGCACGCCGCGTCAGACACACACCAGTCTTCTATGAGCCCCAGCCAGCCCGCTGGCCCTGGGTGCTGCTCGTTGTGCTGCTGCTCGGAGCCGCCGCGTATGGCTTCGTCATGCGGCCCGACCTGCCGCCCTTCGCCAACCTGCGCGAATTGGCGGGCCAGACCTCGCCGGAAACCCCCGCCGTCGCCAGCCCCGGCCCCGGCGCGCCGCAGCCAACTGCCCCGGCGCAGGATGCGGAACTGGCCATCGCCTCGCCCGCCGCACCCGACCTGAGCGAGGATGAGGTGGCGGCCGCCTGGGTCGCGCGCTGGAGCACCGGGGATTACGCCGGCCTGTATCAGCTCACCTCCGGCACGGTGCAGCGCGCGATCCCGCTGGACGATTTCGTGGCGCGCTACCAGGGGATCGCGGAGCGGGCGGAACTGTCGGCGGTCCACGCGGAGCTTGCCGGGCCCATCACCGGGCGGCGCGCGCCGATGGCCGTCACGTTCGACTCCGGCGTGGCCGGCGAGTTCACCGAGGAGAACGCCATTCCCCTGGTGCGTGAGGACGCCGGCTGGCGCGTGGCGTGGAGCCCCTCGCTCATCTTCGTCGGGTTGGGCAGCGACGGCTGCGTCGATGTCGATCAGCTTCCGGCCGGGCGCGGCAAGATCCTGGACCGCAACGGCGAGCCGCTCGCGTACGACGGCACTGTGCAGCGCGTCGGCATCGTACCGGGGCAGGTGCCCCCCGAGCAGTACGACGCCATCATGTCGCAACTCAGCGACCTCACTGACATGAAGGTCGCTGACATCGAGAAGCTCTTTGCCAACGCCGATCCCAACTGGTTCGTGCCGATCAAGGACTTCCCGGATGCCGACCGGGACCGCCTGCTCGATGTCATCTCCCAGTTGCCAGGCATCTCCGTGAAATCCGCGACGGAGCGCATCTACCCGCTCGGGGCGAAGGCCGCCCACATCACCGGATATATCGCCGAGCCCACGGCGGAGCAACTGGCGGCCAACCCGGCGCTCGTGGCAGGGCAACCGATTGGCCAGGCCGGTATCGAGGCCGGGGCCGACGACATCCTGGCCGGGGTACCTGGCGGCCGCCTGATCGTGGTGCAGTGCAACTCCCGCGTGGAGCGGGCCACCATCGCCAGCCGGACGGCGACCCCGCCCCGCGACGTGCAGTTAACGATCGACCGCGATTTCCAGGTGGCGGTCTACGACGCGCTGCGCGCCGAGCCGAAGCTGCAGGGCGCCGGGGTGGTGCTCGACCCGCAGGATGGCGAGGTGCTGGCGCTGGCCAGCGTCCCCAGCTACGACCCCAACGGCTTCATTCTCGGCTTCACCGACAAGGACCGGGCCGCCCTGCGCTCGGAGACACAGCGCCCCCTGCTCTCCCGCGCCGCTGAAGGCGCGTACCCCACCGGCTCCGCCTTCAAGCCGATCACGTTCGCCGCCGGCATGGAGGGCCTGGGGTACACCGCCGACACCGTGCTCGATTGCCCCGCCACCTTCCAGCTCGACGGCGCTGCCCAGACGTGGGAGGACTGGACCGTGGCCTACAACCTGCCCGCCCAGGGCCCGCTCACGCTGCACCAGGCGCTCGTGAACTCCTGCAATACGGTGTTCTACGGGATTGGGCGTGACCTGGACCTGAAGGACCCGGACCTGCTGCCGAACATGGCAAAGGCGTTCGGCCTGGGCGCGCCGACGGGCATCCCCTACCTGCCGGAAGTGAGCGGCGTGGCCCCGAGCCCCGCGTGGAAGCTGGAAACGCTCGGGGATTACTGGGCCACCGGCGACGCTGTCAACCTCTCCATCGGCCAGGGCTTCCTGCAGGTCACCCCGCTGCAACTGGCGAACGCCTACGCTGCCATCGCCAACGGCGGCCACGTGCTGCAGCCGTACATCGTCTCCACGCTGATCGATGCCAACGGCCAGCAGGAACAGGTCGGCACGCGCGTGGTGCGCAACGAGCTACCGGTTTCGCCAGCGACCCTGCAGGCGCTGCAGGCGGCCATGCACGACCAGACCAGCGATCCCAACGGCAATGGCTCCTACCGCGTCTTCGGCGACATGCCCTTCCCCATCGCGGGCAAGACCGGGACCGCGCAGCGCAACGACAGCCCCACGGCCAGGCCGCACTCCTGGTTCGGCAGCTTCGGGCCGTACGGCGCGCCGCCGGAACTCGCGACCGCCGTGATGTACGAGAGCGCGGGCGAGGGCGTGAGCTTCGCCGCGCCCGCCACCCGCCGCATCTACGACGCCTGGCTGCAATCCCCCCTGCGCGCGGCAATAGCGCCCACGGGCTGAAGCCTGGAAACCCTCACCCCAAACCCTTCTCTCTTCGCCGCATCTCCACTTCTTTGCCGGGGCACGGCTCCCCTCTCCTTGCGCACAGGAAGAGGGGCTGGGGGTGAGGGTTCTTCGGCGCCCGCCGGTATTTCGCTCACCTCCCCCAGCCCCCTCCCGCGTAGACGCTATCCTCCCGCCAGAACACTGAGCGGCCGGCACGCCGTCGCTTGCTGACCCGGCAACGGGCCAGCGCAGCCTGGACACGTAGGCATTCGCGCGTCAACCACGGAGCACCTTGCGCCATGTACGGAGAACGGGGCCGCATCGGCCTGGTCACCCTTGCCTCAGACAGCGGCGTCCTGCCGGAATACCTGCGTCTCATGCCGGAGGGCGCGGTGGTCTACCCCGCGCCCATCCTGCTGCCGCGCGGCGAGGTGACCCCGGTGGCGCTGGCCGAAATGCTGGAGGGCGACCAACTGGAGCGCGCGGCGGACCTGCTGACCTGGGCCGACGTCGGCATCATCCTCTTCGCCTGCACCTCCGGCAGCCTGGTCCACGGCGTGGGCTGGGACCGCACGATCAGCGCGCGCATCACCGGGGCCACCGGCGTGCCCGCCACGACGACCACCACGGCCGTCCTGGACGCGCTGCACGCCGTGAAGGCGACGACTGTGGCCGTGGCGACCCCCTACCTCCCGGAGATCAACGTCATCGAGCGCCGGTTCCTGGAGGAAAGCGGCTTTGCCGTCAGCGCCATCGCCGGGCTCGACTGTGGCACCGACCGCGAGATTGGGCAATTGACGCCGGAGGACGCCCGCGCCCTGGTGGCGCAGGTCGATTCGCCGGAGGCGGACGCCATCTTCATCTCCTGCACCAACTTCCACTGCCTCTCCGCCGTGGCGGAGATCGAGCGCACCCACGGCAAGCCCGTCATCACCAGCAACCTGGCTGGCGCGTGGGCCACGCTCCGTTACCTTGGCATCGACGACGATCTACCGGGCGCCGGCCATCTTTTCACCTTGCCTGCCCGAGAAAGGATGCTCGCCACATGACTGCAACCGAGACCACGACGCCCTTAACCGCAACCAGCACTGACACGACGCCCGCGCCGGACGCCAACCTGCACTACCTGGTGGGTGACACCATCTTCCTGCGCGGCATCGAGCCCGCCGACGCCAAGTGGGGCATGGCCTGGTGGCCGTCCCCATTTCCAGTCGCGGCCGAAACCCTGGAGGAGTTGATCAAGAAGAAGGTGCCTGAGGGGACATCCCACCACCTCAGCCGGCTGGTCATCTGCCGACGCAGTGATGGCCGCCCCATTGGCTCGGCACTGATCGACGAGAACGGGAACATCGAGGCGGAAATGCGCCTCCACATGGACCCCACCCTCGGCGCAGCCGGGGATGAGGCGCAGGGGGAAGCGATCCGCGTCATCCTGCCCTGGCTTTCCGGTGAGCGGCACCGCCCGATGATCCGCACGTCCATCGCTGCCAGGCAGGACGCTACGCGCGAGGCCGCGACAGCCGCCGGGATGCGCCCCGCCGTGCGCCTGCGGGACGGCGCGTGGCGCTCTGGCGCGCTGCAGGACCTCATCATCTACGACTACCCGAATCCGATCTGGACGGCGCGGCTCGGCGATCCGGGCGTGGGCATCGCGGAGGAGTTGGCAGCGCCCACCAACCCGGTCCCTCGCCGCCGTGGAACGACATCCCTGCCCCTCCCCCAGAACGCCCTGATTGGGAGCGAGCGACTGGCCCTGCGCCCCTTCAACACGGCGGACGCGGACCAGATGGCCCGCAACATCCGGCAGGAATCGGACGCCGGGTTCGGGCACAGCCGCTTCCCGATCAGCGCCGTGGTCTTCGCCGACTGGTTCGGTGAGATCGGCAAGGAAAATCCGTCCTGCGATATGGAAGTGGCCGTGGTCTTACGTGAGAGTGGGGAGATTATCGGCGAGGTCGGTCTGTACGACATCGACTGGATCGCCCGCCACGGCGAAACCGGCTCCTGGATCTACCGGGCCGCGCACCGGGGCAGCGGCTACGGCACGGAGGCCAAAATGCTGCTCCTGGAGTACGCCTTCGAGCGGCTGGGCATGAACATGCTCTGGTCGTGGGTGAAGGAAGCGAACCCGCGCTCGCAGGCCGCCCTGCGCAAACAGGGGTACCGCGATGCGGGCGTCACCCACTGGACCGGTTTCGGCCCGCAGGGTTTCGAAGGCGCGCGCATGTTCGACGTGATGGCCAGCGAGTGGTTCGCTGGGCAAGAGGGGTAGCGGCGACGGACCCTCACCCCCAGCCCCGCTCCCGGTGCGCAGGGGGAGGGGAGCCAGCAGGCCGCGCATTGGCGAAAGCGCGGCACCACCATGCCCCGAGTCTGGCTCGCACAGCCGGAGCCGGGAGCCCCACTCCCGCGCATCGGGAGGGAGGTTGGGGTGAGGGCGCTTTGCCGCAACCGCCGAGCTCCCACGACAATCCATTGGAGGACTGATGACGAACACACAACACCACGCCCTGAACCGCCGCACGCTGCTTCAGGCCTCGGCCGCCGGAGTGCTGGCCACCGGGCTCGGGGTGGCTGCCCTGCCCACTGCCGCGCAGGAGGCCACGCCCGTACCGCAGGACGTCGCCGAAGGCTTCTCTCCGGAAATCCAGCTCGCGCTGCATGAAATTGTGGAGCGCAACCTCGCGGCGTCAAATTCCCCTGGCGCCCTGGTCGGGGTCTGGTATCCCGGTCACGGCGAATGGCAGCACGCCGCCGGGATTGCAGACCTGGAAACTGGCGCGCCGGTCACGCTGGATGATCACGTGCGCATCGCCAGCAACACCAAGACGTTTGTGGCCACGGTCGTACTGCAACTGGTGGACGAAGGGCTCGTCGGGCTGGATGACCCGATCGAAGACTACGTGCCCGGCATCCCGAATGGCACAAGCATCACGGTGCGCCAGGTCCTGGGCATGACGGCGGGCATCGCCGACTTCATCGCGGTGCCAGAGCTTGCCGCCGAGTACGCGGCCAATCCCCTGATCGCCATGATGCCAGATGACACCCTGGCCTGGATCCGCGAAAGCACCCCCGACTTCGCGCCGGGCGCACAGGTCCACTACTCCAACAGCAACTACATCATCCTCGGCTTCCTGATCGAAGCCGTGACGGGCAATTCACCGGAGAAAGAGATCGAGGCGCGGCTGATCGCGCCACTGGGCCTGACCGGCACCAGCTTCCCGCTGACCCCCTTCATGCCACAACCCGCCATGCACGGCTACTTCGCGGAGAGCCTGGGCGATCCACTCATCGACGTGACGCGCTCCAACCCCAGCTTCCCGTGGACCTCCGGCGCCATGATCTCCACCCTGGCCGACATGCACACCTGGGTCAAGGAACTGGCGACCGGCAAGGCCATGCTCTCGGCCGCAACTCTGGCCGAGCGCAACACCTGGAGCCCGGTGACCCCCAGCGCGGGCTACGGCCTCGGCATCCTGAACTTTCTTGGCTTCCTGGGGCATAACGGCGGTATTGCCGGGTACAGCTCCTGGATGCTGCACAATCCTGACACCGGCTTCACCGTAGTAATCGTCGTCAATCGTGCCGGGGAGAAGGGCGGAACGGCGGATCCGTTCCTGAACGATATCCTGTTGCTGTTGCGGCCGGAAATCACCTCCGCGCCTGCCGCCACACCCGTGGCGTAAGGTATCGGCGAATTAAGCAGATTCTCGGCCAGAGAACGCTCACCCCCAACCCTTCGCCCTGAGTACTTGCGCAGGGCGAGGGGAGCGGGGGTGAGGGTTTCCAATCGCCTACTGCACCGTCAGCGTCCGTTCCATCCCCTGCGCGCGGTGCGCGCCCTCACCCACCGGGCAGAAGATGGTGTAGGTGCCCGGCGCGAGGTCGATGTTCAGGAAGCCGGACTGCCCTGGCTGCAGGTTGTTGGCCAGGCGCTTGCTCTGGCCGTTCCCCTCGATCACGAAGTTGTGTGGTGCCTGCCCGTTGTTCGCAATCGCGAAGCGCGTCGGGCCGGCCGACAGCGTATCCGGCATCTCGATCACGAAGTTGCTGAGCGCCACGTCCACGACCTGTGGCTCCGCCGCCTGGGCCGCGTCTGCCGGTGCGTCCGCCGCGGCCGGGCTGCCCGTATTGACCTTGGCGATCATCACCGAAATGCGCGTCGTGTTGCCCGCACCCGGCACGAGGTAGGCGATGCCGGTGTAGCCGGAATCGTCCAGTTCCTTCAGCCCGACGATCAGCGCGCCGTCCGCATCGAGCGCGCCACCGATATCGCCGCAGACCAGGTATGTCTGGATCTGCTCCTTGGAGAGATGCACCTTTAGTGCGTGATCGGCGGCCACCAGCTCACTGAGCGGGATGTCGATGGTCGTGAACGCCGCCTCGGCGACGACCGCATCACTGTTCCCCAACACCTCGCCCGTGGGCACGGTCAGGGAGTTGAGCGGCTGAATCACCTCGCCCAGTTCATCGCAGTCGCCCGTGTGAATGTGGGACGGACGCGGCGGCGAGGCTTCCTGCGCCAGCGCCGGGATGGCCACCGCGCCAAGCAGCGCCAGCCCACCGAGCAGGCCAGCGGCGGGGAAAGAGGGGCGGAACATGAGGACACCTCCAAACACGCGCGACGTCACCGTGCGGTGACGTCGCGAGCCGGGCTGCCAGTGGCTACTTGACGATGACCTGCCCCTTCATGTTGCCGTGGAACTCGCAGAAGTAGTCAAAAGTGCCCGGCGTGTCGAACACCTGCGTGAAGCTGGCGCCCGGCTGAATCGTGCCGGACTGCAGCACCGCGCGGTCAACGCCCGTGGCGGTGTGCGGTACGGCGTCCTGGTTGGTCCAGGTCACGGAGCCGCCCGCCGCAATCTCGACCGGGTTTGGGTTGAAGGCGAAGTCGCGGATATCGACCGGCGTGTCGGCAGCGGCAGCCGGGGCCGCATCAGCCGCAGCCGGGGTGGTGTCGGCAGCGGCGGGCGCAGCCTCCGTGGCAGCCGGTGCAACATCATCAGCGGCGGGCGCGGTGGTCGCAGCAGCGGGCGCAGCCGCCGCAGCGTCGGCCGCCCCACCAGCCTGGTCCTTGTCCCAGGCCAGGTAGATCTCGACATCCACCATGTCGGCGTCCCCGTCCAGCCTGGCGACGCCATAGTGGCCGGAGCCGTTGATCTCGCGCAGGCCGACCTCCAGGTCGCCATCCACCACGCGGCCCCCGATGTTGCCGCAGGCGATGTAGTTCTGGATCGCGTCCGCGCTCTCGTGGATGTTGATGGCGTGCGGGGAACTGAGCAGGTTGGAGAGGGTCACGGAGACCTCGGTCTCGCTCTCCTCCACCGGGATTGCCGGGCTCCCAAAGGTCTCGCCAGCCGTGTTCAGTTTGACATCGGTGAGCGGAAACACGACATCGCCGAGGTTGTCACAGGTGCCCGCGTGGATGTGAATCGGGTGCGGGGCCTCACCCGCATCCTGCGCGCGCACCGGCGCGCCGAGGGAGGCGGACATGGCCGTGGCGGCGGCCAGGATGAGCGCGACAGGCGCCACGGCAGCGGTCAGGGAACGACGGGTACGGGTCATCGCGTGCCTTCTCCTCGTGATGGTGCTCGCCGGCGCCAGTCCATCCAGCGCCGGTGGTCGTTGCACAGCACGACCGGGTGGGACCGAAGCACGTGCCAGACGATTCTATCCCACGATGATACGAATGTGAGAGCCCTGTAGATCAAGAATGAGCCGGGGAAAACTTTGTCACCATGTCGGGAGCCTGACACGCGTGGCGCGGCGGACGCGGTAGACTCCGCCCATCATGCATGGGGGCACGAGGTCACGCGATCGGCTCAGCCGGCGGGCATTCGCAGGGTATTCCCTGGCCAGTGTGGCCGGGCTTTCCCTGCCACACTGGCGTGGCGTGCCGCAGGCGGCCAGCCAGGATGCGTTGCCGGCGCCAACGGGTCCCACGACGCCGCCGGGAATGCCCCGCGGCGGCATGCGCCTGGCCATTGGCTCGGCGCGCGAGCCGGACTCGCTGCACCCCTGGCTGGCGGTCAGCGTGGCGGCGCTCGACCTGCTGGACGGCGTGATGGATGGGCTACTGCGCTACACCGCCGAGGGCAAGCTGCGCCCGGCCCTGGCCACCGGCTTCTCGATCAGCGGCGATGGCCTCACCTACACCTTCAAGCTGCGCCAGGGCGTGCGCTACCACAATGGCGAGCCGTTCCGCGGCGAAGACTTCGTGGCCGCGTGGGAACTCTCCCGTCAGGCGGATTTCGGGGTGCTCAACATCCTGGGCTGGCAGAAAATCGCCGACGTGGAGGTGCCTGACGCGGAAACGCTGATCGTGACCACCAGCGAGCCGTACGCCCCCTTCCTCTCCACGGTCGGCGTCACCTACCTCTGCCCGCGCTCCGCGCTGGCCGAAGGGGAAGCCGCCTTCCGCGAGATATTCGACACCGCACCCGTCGGCACCGGCCCCTTCCAGGTCACCTCCTGGGAGCCAGGCAGTGGCCTGCACCTGGACCGCTGGGACGACTACTGGGGCACACCCGCGCTGCTGGATGGCATCGACTGCCTGACTTACCCCGAAACCAGTGCGGTCCTGGAGGCGCTGTCAGCGGGGGAGATCGCGATGGCCGGTGGTGCCGGCGCATTGCCGCCAGAGCGCGTGGACGACCTGCTGGCCCTGCCGGACCTGACCGTGTTCCAGCACGGCACGATGAACTGGCAGCACATCGACCTCAAGCAGATGGCATTTCTGCGCGAAACGCCAGTGCGCCAGGCGCTGGATTTCGCCACCCCGCGCGACGCCATCATCCAGGACGTGCTGGCGGGCCGCGCCACCGCCGCCTTCGCCGATCAGGCCCCGGAATCCTGGGCGTTCAATGCAGACCTCGAACCCCGCCCCTACGACCTCGAGCAGGCCGCGCAACTGCTGGACGACGCCGGGCTGGTCCCCGGCGAGGACGGTGTGCGCGCCCGCGATGGCAAGCCCTTCGAGATTGACCTCTGGGGCGTGGAGGACGACGAGCGCGCCCGCGCCATACTCGATCTCGTCGCGGCCTCGTGGAACGGCATTGGCATCTCGACGCTGGTGCGCACCGCCCCGGCCGATGCGCTGTGGGGCCCGCTCGGCTACCAGTTCTCCGACCGCATGACGGCCTGCCTCTACACGTGGACGAACGCGAATGACCCGGACGATCTCTTCTACTGGCACTCGTCGCAGATTCCGACACACCCCGGTGGCTCCGGCGGCAACCTGCCCGCGTTCTTCTACCCCTTCTCCTTCCAGGAGGAGATCGACACCCTGACCGTTGACGCGGCCTCGACGCTCGACTTCACGGAGCGCCAGAAGCTGTACGCGGATATCCAGGCGCTGCTGGCGGAAGAGGTCCCGGTGCTCTTCCTGTACTGGGAGCAGGCGTTCCCGGCCGTTCGGCAGGATATCGGCGGCTTCTGGCCCAGCGCGTGGACGCCGCTGCTCTGGAACGCCTCGGAGTGGTACATCGCGGACCCGAACGCCACCCCACCGCCCGAACCCACGGCCACCCCCACCCCGATCCCCACCGCGACGCCGCTGCCGACCGCAACACCGCCGCCAACGGCGACGCCACTCCCCATGCCAACCGCGACCGCCACCCCAGCGCCGCCCAGCTCGGGGCCGAGCACGGGCGGCCAAAGCGCGTAGCCAAGTCCGGCGAATCAGGACCCTTCGCCAGCGCTTCCCGCTCGACTTCGCTCCCGCCAGCCCGCAAGCTAGTGGTCCCCGCGAACACCTGCCTGTCCCAGCAGGCAGCGCACGCGCCCGTGAAGCCGCCGCAGCCATCCCGCGGCGGCTTCGTGCGTTCTCAGCACACGACAAACCTGCTTGCGTCGTGCCGCCCATCCTCGCGTGTCATCCTGAGCGCAGTCGAAGGATCTCGTCCCCGACCGCGACGTATTGAGGTAGCGTCCACCCTCGCGTATCATCTCGAGCGGAGTCGAGAAATAACACCTGTAGGTAGGAGTGACCTCGAACCGCGCTGGTTGGGAACGAGATCCTTCGACTGCGCTCAGGATGACACCGCAGGGAGGCGGCGAAACCGGTCCGAGCAGGGTGCGATGGGCCTCTGCCCGGCCCCCTATTCGCGCGCCTGCACCGCACCGGAGGCGACCATGGCGGTAATTGCCGCGTCGTCGTACCCGGCCTCGCGCAGGATCTCCGCCGATTGCTGCCCCAGCAGCGGCGGGGCGTGCCGGGCCCGGATCGCCTCCCCGTTGAAGTGGTAGGGCGCGCCGGCCACTTGCATCGGGCCGATGGTGGGGTGATCCACCGCCATCACCAGGTCCTGCGCCTGCGTCTGGGGGTCATCCATCGCCTGCGCCACGTCCCGGATGGGGCCCGAGGGCACGCCCGCCGCGTCCAGCCGCGCCACCACCTCGTCCGTCGTCAGCGCCGCCAGCGCGGGCTCGATCGCCAGGTAGAGCGCACCCCGGTTCGTGGAGCGGCCGGCGTTCGACTGGAAGCGGGGATCCGCGAAACAGGATTCCAGGTTGAGCGCGGCGCAGAATCGCTGCCAGAGCGAATCGTTGCCAACCGCGATGTTGACGTAGCCATCGGCGGTGCGGAACGTGTCGTACGGCGCGATCATGGGGTGCGCGTTGCCAAGCTGGCCCGGCGTGGTGTTCATGGAGAGGTACGCGCCGGCCTGGTAGGTCAGCAGCGCCACCTGCCCGCCCAGCATCGAGATATCGACGTAGCTCCCTTCGCCGGAACGCTCGCGGTCGAAGAGCGCGGCGACGATGGCGTAGGCGGCGAACATGCCACCGCCGATATCGGCAATCGGCACCCCGAGCCGCGTCGGCGGCCCGCCGGGATGCCCGGTGATGCTCATCATGCCGCTGGTGCCCTGCACGATCAGGTCGTACGCCGTACGCTCGAAATCTGGCCCGGATTGCCCAAACCCCGAGATGGAGGCGTAGACGATCCGCGGCGCACGGGCCTTGACCGCCTCGTAGCCGAACCCGAGGCGGCCGATGGTGCCGGGCGAGAAGTTCTCCACCAGCACGTCGGCATCCTCGATCAGCCGCCAGAGCGCCTCCTGGGCCTCGGGCTGCTTCAGGTTGAGCGCAATCGACCGCTTGTTGCGGTTGACGGAGAGGAAGTAGACCGACTCACCCTCCACGAAGGGCGGCCCCCAGGCCCGGGTATCGTCACCGCGCCCGGGAATCTCGATCTTGGTCACCTCCGCGCCGAGATCGCCCAGCATCATCGTGCAGTAGGGCCCGACCATCACCCGCGTCAGGTCCACCACCTTCACCCCGGCCAGCGGCAACCCTGCCTGCCGGGCGCGCCCTGCACCGCGCGCCTCTCCCCCGTTCTCCATCGTCCGGTTCCGCCTTCCCGCGTTGCTCAAGATCGTGCGAAATGCTGGCGTAATCGTACTACTTGACAGTGGTACGTCGTGCTGTCACAATACATCCAGCAGGCCCGAGGAAGCAGGAGATCATGACAGCGCCCAGCCCGACAATGACCCTGGCGGATCTGACCGAAGCCGCCGATGTCTCCACCCGCACGGTGCGCTACTACATCGCGGAAGGGCTGTTGCCGCCACCGGAGGGCGCCGGGCCGTCCAGCGTCTACACGGCGGGGCATCTGGCCCGGCTGCGCCTGATCCAGCGCCTGAAGGCGGCCTACTGGCCGCTGAAGGAGATCCGGCGCCGTCTGGCGGGCCTGAGCGACGCTGAGGTGGAGCGGGCGCTGCTGGAGATGGATTTCGCGCCGGAGGAGGCCCCGGCCCACGCCGATGCGGCCATGGCACCGGCGCGCGACTACCTGGCCGTGCTGGAGCAACGGGCGGTGTACCGGGCCGAGCGGCTGCCGCTCCACGAGCTGCCGGCCACCGCTCCGGCGGCCTCCTTCCCGGCCGCGCCACACCCGGCCGCGCCACGGCACGATGAGGTGCTGAGCAAGGTCAATCCGCTGCCCGATGTGGATGCAGGCTCCCTGTGGCGGAGGGTTCCGCTGGGGGAGGATGCCGAACTCGTGATCTCGGAGCGTGCCTACACCCGCCACCGCGAGCGGATCGAATGGCTGATCCGCTGGGCGCGCAAGGTGTTTGCTTGAGTCGATAAGCGTCGTCTCCCGGGAAACCGTTTTTCTACACGCTGCCAACCGCATCTGCCGCACGCACATTGCGACACACTCGTCGCAAGGAGGCCCCATGTTCTGCACGCCATCGTCTGACGCCGCCAGCAAGGTCTCGATCACCACGCACTGGCTGAAGCCGCTGCTGCCCACCGGTGGCGGTGGAACGACGCTCCTGGTCCGGCTGACCGCCGCACCCGATCCCAACGCCCGCCTGGCCGCGCCAGTCGATGTGGCGTTCGTGCTCGATCGCTCCGGCTCGATGGGCGGCGGCAAACTGGCGCTGGCCAAGGAGGGCGTGGCCCTCGCCCTGGAGCGGCTGCGCCCCACCGACCGCGTGTCGCTGGTGATCTACGACGATGACGTCGAGGTTGTCCAGCCGCTCACGGATGCCACGGCGGACGCGCTTGCCCGGCTCCAGCGCACACTGCGCCCGCTCGATACCGGCGGCTCCACATTCCTCTCCGGCGGCTGGGTGGCGGGCTGCCAGGAGCTCGCCAATGCGCCCGCTGGCGACACGGGGCGCACTCGCATCCGGCGCGTGATCCTGCTCACCGATGGTCAAGCGAACGTCGGCATCCTCGATCCGCAGGAGCTTGCCAAACACGCCAGCCAACTCCGCAAGCGCGGCATCGTGACCACCACGGTCGGCGTGGGGCTCGGCTTCGATGAGGGGCTGCTCTTTGCCATGGCGGAAGCCGGCGGTGGCAACTTCGTCTACGCCGAGAACGCGCTGATCCTACGCAACTTCTTCGCCCAGGAGCTGCAGGAGATGCTGCAGATCGCTAGCACCTCCACCACGCTCCATCTCACGCTGCCCCATGGTGTGCGCGGGGAACTTGTCTCGGCCTTCCCGGTGGAGCGCACGGGCAAGACCCTCAAGGTCGCCATCGGCGATGTCCCCGCCGGCGACGTGATCGACCTCGTGTTTACCCTCACGGGTGCGCCGGGCGCGCCAGGCGAAATCTTGCCGTTCCGCGCCTCGTGCCACTGGACGGATCCCAGCACCGATAACCGTCACCGCTGGGACATCAGTCCCTCGCCGCTGGAGCGCGCCACGGCGCAGGAGGTGGCCACGACGCCGCAAGACCCCCTGGTCGCCGAGCGCGCGGCCCTGCAGCGGGCCGCCGCCGAGCGACGCGCGGGCCTGGAGCTGGACCGGGCCGGGCGCTACCTGGAGTCGCGCGCGCGCATGGCAGAGTCGGTGGCGTACTTGCGGGCTGCACCGCAGTCGGCAGAAGTCGATCTCCAGCTCGGCGAGAGCCAGTTCTATGCCGATATGCCAGCGAGCGCGCCCATCGACAACCACCAGCGCAAGGCTGCGCAAATGCGGGAGCACCTGCGCCGCCACGGCCGGCCAACGGAGCCACCTGCGGGCAGCGACCGCTAGGCCCCGGCCCACAAACACCCCCGGCCCGGCAATCTGCCGGGCCGGAGGGTTCCTGTCGCAGCGCCTGCGCTACTGGCCGTCCTCGACCGGCTGGCCCTGCTCTTTCCAGCCGTTGAACCCCTTGTCCAGGTGGGCGATGTTCGTGTAGCCCAGTTCCTGCAGCGACTTCACCGCCAACGCCGAGCGCCCGCCCGACGCGCAGTGCAGGATCACCCGCCGCGCCGGGTCGAACCCGTCCCGGTGGTAGGGGCTGGCCGGGTCCGCGTAGAACTCCAGCATGCCGCGCGGGGCCGAGACAGCCCCGGTAATCGCGCCGTTGGCGCGGCGCTCCTCTGGCTCCCGGATATCCACGACCAGCACATCGCCGCCGGCGATCTCCTGTGCCACCTGCTCGGCTGTCAGGTTCTCGATCGAGGCTTTGGCCTCCGCCACGAGCTGCGCTGCAGTCTTTGCCATGTCACATCACTCCTGTATCTGCTTGAGGGCGCGGCCATCCCGCGTGATGCTGATCATCCTACGGAAGACCATGCTGGAGCATCGGGCGATTGCCCGGGGTTTCCGGGGAAGCACCCCGATATTGGCGCCAATGAGCCAGGGCCGTGCCGGATTCGCCGCGGATCGAAAAGGCTGGGTGTGCATG
This sequence comes from Thermomicrobiales bacterium, assembly GCA_034431475.1. Taxonomy (GTDB): domain Bacteria; phylum Chloroflexota; class Chloroflexia; order Thermomicrobiales; family UBA6265; genus JACCXM01. The sequence goes on from DAOUDE010000044.1 coordinate 23,710, forward strand.
GGCGTTGTCAGGCACTGCTGTAATGAAAGACACGGCGTCTCGCCCGCCGGGAGCTAAAGACTCCCGGCTACCCCCCAACGGAAGGCTCATGAAGGGGCCAAACGAGGGCCGCACTTTCTACTCCCTATGCAAGGAATTCCCTTACAACCTTCGTTTCCCAGCCCCGTGAACCGGGCTTACGTCGGGAAGTAGCCGGAGGTCTTTAGCCTCCGGCAGCAGGGAACCCTCTCCCCGCAGTGGCCGCACAACTTCGCAACTGCGCAACCGTGCTGCCCACAAGAGATGAGCCACCCTGCGGTATCTGGATGCACGCGACGCATGAGATCGCCTGATGTACGTCCGGTCCGGCATGACGTTTGCGCCGTGCGCTACCGCACGCCGCCGGCGCGCAACTCCGCAATCGTCTCCGCGGTCCGCTCGATCTGGGCCGGCTCGGTGCCCGGCGGCGGTTGCAGGATGAACTCGCGGATGCCGATTTCGGAGAAGCGCCCGACGAAATCGCGCAGCGCCTCCGGTGATTCCCACGGGTTCACTTCCTGCGGCAGGATGCCCTTGACGTAGAGGTGCGAGCGCAGCACGTCGTACGGCGGCCGGCCCACCTCCGCGCAGGCCTCATCCAGCGAGGTGTTGCGCGCGGCCATCTCCTCCAGGGTGCCGGTGGAGTTCCAGCGGTCGGCGTAGCGCGCGACGATGCGCATCATGCGCGGGCCGTGCGCGCCCAGGGTGAAGGGAATGCGATCCTGCACCGGAGCCGGGCGGAACGGCGCGTCGCGAATCTGGTAGTACTCGCCCTCGTAGGTGGTGATGTCCTGCGTGAAGAGCGCGTTGCAGATTTCGACCGCCTCCCGGAAGCGCCCGACCAGTTCGGCGTTGCCCGGGAAGGGGATGCCGAACATCTCGTGCTCCGGCACGAACCAGCCCGCGCCGAGACCGAACTCCAGCCGCCCGTTCGAGATGTGATCGAGCGTCACCGCCTCCTTGGCCACCAGCGGCGGATGGCGGAACGTGTTGCAGGAGACGAGCACGCCGAAGCGGATGCTCTTCGTGACCAACGCCAGCGCCGCCAGCAGCGTCCACGGCTCGAAGATGGGGCCATCCAGCTTGAAGGGCGGCACGTAGTGATCGGCCAGCCACAAATTGTCGAACCCCAGGCCCTCCAGGAAGGTCCACTGCTCCGCCAGCTCCCGGAACGGCCGCTGCGTCGGCGTCTGCACCCCGAAGAGAAGCTGCTCCGCGTTCTGCACCTGATCCACCACGATGTCCCGGTCTCCCCGCTGTGCGAATGATTACCTGAGGGAATGAGCATATCAGGGCGGAGAGATGGCTGTCGGGTCAGGATTCCGAGGAATTGTTGGTGGAGTCGATCACTTGCACGCAACGGTTCCCAGTGTTTGCGCCTACGCCGGATACTCGATGGGTTGGTCGAAGCCGCGGCGGAGTTGCCCCCACCCTGGCGGGGTGAGGTGCGCGGCCAGCCCGGCGCGCTCGACCAGCGCCGTTGCCTCCTGGTTGGCGGCGTCCAGGATTGCCTCTTCATCCACG
>DAOUDE010000045.1:0-101252 GCA_034431475.1 Thermomicrobiales bacterium
TGCTTGCGAACGTCGTGTCGTTCGTGGAGCTCAGTTTGCGTTCGAGCCGTTCAGAGCACATCAGTAGAAATACGTATTTTTGCCAAATGCGAGCACTCGGCCGGGCGCAAAGCGTGACAAGAAGGAGCCTGCCCATGGGCCAGCCCCCCGGCTCGAAACCACGAATTCGCGGGCGAACTACCCCTGCAGGGCGGCCAGTGCCTCCAGCACCGGCTGGGCCTCTTCAGTGAGGGTGGCAGCCACGTCGTCGAAAACCGGCTGCACCTCTTCGCGATTGACGGTAATCCGCTCCAGTCCCTTGCCGATGATCTGGTCACCGTTCGGGATAAAGACGCGCGCGGCGTCCTGGGGCTGCGTCATGGGCAGTTGATCGACGGCCGTCTTGAAGTTCGGGTTCTCCTCGAAGAACTTCTTCATCGTGTCGCTTTCGATCGCGGACTTGCGCACCGGCATGTACCCGGTGTTCTGGCTCCAGAACTCCGTGCCCTCCGGTGAGGTCGCGAACGCGATGTACTTGAACGCGGCCTCCTGCTTCTCGGCCGGGGAACCGGCCAGGATCGCCAGGCCGGCGCCACCGGTGCAGCAACCGAAGTTCTCGGCCTTGGGGAGGAACCCGGTGCCAATGCCGAACTTGTCGCCGACGTCAGAGGTGATGCCGCGCAGGCTGCCCGTGGAGGCCATGATCGAGGCCGTCAGGCCATTGACGAAGTCCGTTTCCGGATCGTCAGGCGTGGTGGCCCAACCGTCCACGACCGAGGAGCGATAGAAGTCCCCGGCCGCCACGGCCTTCTCCTGATTGATCATGATGTTGAATTCGGGGTCGGAGTAGGCGCCGCCGTACTGCCAGACGACCGGCTGGAAGAGCCAGGCGATGTACGAGGCGCTGTTTGGGTGCGCGAAGGCAGAGCGGGTGATGGTGTCGCCATCCTTCTGCACCAGCTTCGGCGCGGCGGCAACCAGCTCATCCCACGTCTCCGGAGCCGCGTCCAGCCCGACCTCGGCGAACATGTCCTTGTTGTAATAGAAGAGCGGCGTGGAACGGGCGAACGGCAGCCAGTAGGAGACGCCGTCGCGCACGCCTTCGTTGTAGAGGGAATCGACGTAGTCACTGGTGTCAATCTTGTTGGCGGCGAGCAGGTCGGTCAGCGGGGCCAGGGTGCGGTTCAGGTAGAACTTGAACCACCACACGTCGGAGAGGACCGAGACATCCGGCGCCTGCTTCGCCTGCAGGGCGGCGGTCAGCTTCTGGGCCGTTTCCTCGTACGTGCCCTGGAACTGGTACTCAACCTCGACCTCGTCCTGGGACTCGTTGAACATCTTGACCATAGCCTGCTCGGCCTCGCCCAGGACATCACTGTAGGATCCCCAGTAGAGCACCTTGACCTTGGAGCCAGTGTCCTGCACGACGGCAGGGGCGGCAAACGCGGTGCTGCGCTTGCTGATCTTGCTTCCGGCAACAGCCGCTCCGAGGCCGGCGGCGCCGCCCAGCAGGTTGCGGCGCGAAATCACTCCACTCATGAGTGTCCTCCCTGTACGTCGCGGCAAGATGCCGCCGTGCGGTGTCGCAGCCTGATGAACGCCATTGCGTCCGCTGCTCATCCTTTCGTCGCTCCGGCGGCAATGCCCTCGATGATGTGGCGCTGCGCCCAGGCGAAGATGACGAGCAGGGGAGCGATGACGAAGATCGAGGCCGCCATCACCGGACCCCACCGCGTATTCCCCTCCTGATCGAAGAGGTACGTGAGTCCAACGGTCAGTGGCCGCATCAGTTGCGTGTTGGTGACGATGAGCGGCCAGAGATAATCGTTCCAGCGGTCGATGATGAGAATGAGGGACATCGTGGCCAGCACCGGGCGTGAGAGCGGCAGCACGACATCCCAGAGCAGGCGCAGATGGCCGCAGCCATCGACCCTGGCGGCGTCCAGCACTTCGCGCGGCAGGCTGAGGAAGCTCTGTCGCAGCAGAAAGGTCCCGAACGCGGTGGCCGCGCCGGGGAGGATGATGCCCTGGTAAGTGTTGATCCAGCTCATGCCGAAGACGTCGGAGAGCGTCAGGTAGTTCGGCAGGATGGCGACCTGCTCCGGGATCATCAGGGCCGCCAGCATCAGCAGGAAGAGCCAGTTCTTGCCGGGAAACCGCAGGAAGGCGAAGGCGTAGGCGGTCATGGTGGCATTGATGACCTTGAGCCCGGCCCCGAGGACGGTGATGATGATGCTGTTCAGGTAGAACCGGCCAAAGGGGGCCGCGTTCCAGGCGTCGCTGAAGTTCTCCCAGCGCGGTGACGATGGCAGCCACTGCACGGGCATGGAATAGATTTCCTGGTTGGTTTTCAGGGAGCCGAGCGCCATCCAGAGCAGCGGCAGCCCCACCACGATCACCACGAGCCCCATCAGGGCGTAGCTGATGATCAGCATGGGGACAGCGGGTTTCGTGCCCCGGCTATCCATAGTGCACGCGCTCCTCACCCTGCCGCAGTTGCAGCAGCGTGATGCCGAACATGATGACAAAAAGCACCAGCGCAGCGGCAGCGGCGCGGCCAGCGTTGAAGGCGACGAACCCCTGCTCGTAAACGTAGTAAATGAGCGTGTTGGTGGCGTTCACCGGGCCGCCCTCCGTCATGACCTTGATGATGTCGAAGGCCTGGAAGGAGTTGAGCAGCGATGTGATTACCAGGAAAAAGGTGATCGGCGAGAGCATCGGCAGCGTCACGGAGCGGAAGCGCCACCAGACCCCCGCCCCATCGAGCCGGGCCGCCTCGTAGAGATCCTTCGGGATCGCCTGCAGGCCCGCGAGGTAGATCACGGTGCTGAAGCCGACGTTCTTCCAGACATAGACGATGATGATCGCCGGCATCGCCCAGTTGGGATCGGTGAGCCAGTTCGGCGAAGCGACGCCTACGAATCTCAGGATTTGCGCCAACAGGCCGAAGCGTGGGTCGAAGATGTAGACCCAGACGATGCCGATGGCCGCGCCGCTGAGCAGCGTCGGGGCAAACAGCACCGCCCGCGCACCGTTGCGCCAGCGCAGCGGTTGGTTCAGCAGGAGCGCCGTGGCCAGCCCAATGATGAGCGCGCCACCGACGGCGCCAACCGTAAATACGAGCGAGTTCTTGAGCACCGTGCGAAACGTGTCGTTGCCGAACAGGTAGGCGAAGTTCGCGCCGCCAACGAACGTCTTCACTGGCGCGATCATGTCCCAACGCACCATGCTCAGGTAGACATTGGAGATCATGGGCCAGTAGCTGAAGACCGCGAAAAAGAAGAAATTGGGTGCAACGAAGATCAGGAAGAGAAACCACTCCTGCCGCCAGAACGCGCGCTTGCGTGTGAGCGGAGGCGCGGCGCCGACCGCGTCCGAATCCTGCGGTTGCGCCAGGGATGCCCGCCCGAGCACGGCATTGCTCCAGGGACTCGTCACGGGCTTCATGGCCCGTAGTGTCCCTGCTCACCATTGAGGAGGGACTAAGAGAGTGTGAAGTTTCTCTGCAATTGGCTGTGGTGTCCAGTCACGACGAGTGACGCAGTATCCCGGGGGACGCACCAAGGTCATGCTGGCGGCCGCACGGGCGCGTACCAGGCCAGGCTGGCAAACTAGCTAATGAGCTTCTCCCACTCCCTGGCGCTGGCCCACTGCCAGCGGTGTCCGATCCGCTCGATCCGGCGGCGGTTGGCCGCGTCATGGAAGCGCCACAGGCCCTTGTGATAGATGATGGGGATCTGGAAGATGCGTTCGTAATAGGTCTCGAGATCGTCGGGCGCTCCCTCCCACCCCCAGAGTGGATCGAACGCGAATGGCCGCGTCAGGATGGGACGGGTGATACACGCCGTACTTACGTCCATCCCGTTGCCGTTCTGGTCAACCAGTTGCGCGTTGCCAGTTGGGTCGAACACCTGCCAGCGGCCCGCCACCCGGACTTCCATCGAGGTGTGCCCCCAGGCTGATTCCCAGGCGCCCGCGAAGAAGGGATTGACCATGCGGGCTGCAATTCCCGACCGCCCGAGTGCACGGACGCTCAGCATGGCCTGGTTAGTGCACTGCACCATGATCCGGTCGCCACGGGCGATCTGGCTCTCCAGTTTGTCAATGCTGAGCCGGTCGTCCGCCTCGCCGTGCCACATATGTTCGGCGAGTGGACCAAGAACGGCGTCAACCTGGGCGGCGTCCACCGCCGATCCCAGCTTCTTGCGGCGCTTCTGCTTCTTGCTGTTCCGGGCGACGGCAGGCCCTGTGGTCAGGCCGAACATGCCCAGTCCTGCCAACATGATGTTGCGCCGGTTCACAAGCAGCACCTCGATCATGCACATTCTGCCTCAGGGTCGTCGCCAGCGAGCCCCGGCGAATGGTCCCGGCGGCGGGTGACTGGATGCTACCTGCTTCGAACGATGTGCGCATCCGGTTTTGCTGGCGCCGAGCGCGGCGCTGAACGCGGACAGTCGCTGGACATCCCCATCCCCCCGGTACTACCCTGCGCCGCGCTGCGCGTGTTGCGTGGTGCTCCACGATGAGGTGGAGGTTCGGGCACCGGAGGAGTTGTGCGAGTGAGAACCGGCGATAAACCTGCCGAGCGCTACGCACGGCGGCACGTGCCCAACCTGCGTCAGGCCACGCCCACGAGCCGGGTTCGCCCCGCCTGACCCTTCCCGACACGCTCCACACGTTGCATTAGCGCTCCAGGCCCCTGTCCCGGGGAGGTCACGTCATGGAGCGAGAGACACTGTTCCCGGAGGTGCGCGCCCTGCTGGACGCGCGGCAGACGGCGGGGATTGCCGCGTTGAGCGAGCGCGTCAGCCCCGCCGCCTGGGCGGATATCATCCCCAGCCTGGAGACCGCCGAGGTCGTCACGCTGGTGCAGGCATTGCCGGAGGCGGTGCTGCCGGAGGTGTTGGCGGACCTGGCGCCGGCCGAGGCCGCCACGATCCTGCGCAACCTCACCCACGCTGAAGCTGCCAGAGTGCTGGAAGCGATGGCGCCCGATGACGCCACCGACGTGGTGGACGAGCTGCCGGAGGCGGAGGCGGAGCCGATCCTGGTCGCGATGCGGCCGGACGACGCGGCCGATATTCGCGAGTTGTTGGCCTACCCGCCCGACAGCGCGGGCGGGCTGATGACGCCGGCCTTCGTGGCAATTTCACCCGATCTCCGTGCCGATGAGGCCATTGCCGCGCTGCGCCGCGTCGCGGCAGAGGCGGAGACGCTGTACTACGTGTACGTGGTGGACAGCGCCGAACACCTGTTGGGTGTACTCTCGCTGCACAGCCTCGTGCTGGCGTCGTTGCGGACCCCGGTGGCCGCGCTGATGGCGCCCGACACCGTGCGGGTGCGTGCCGATTCACCTGCCGTCGATGCCGCCCGTCTGCTGCGTGACCGCAACCTGCTGGCAGTGCCGGTGGTGGACGATGAGAACCACCTGCTGGGCATCATCACGGCAGATGATGCCATCGATGTCCTGGAAGACGAACTGGCTGGCGATCTGCTGCACATGGCGGGCACCGATGCGGAGGAGATGGATCGCCGCTCGCCCGCACAGATCGCACGGCTCCGCCTGCCGTGGCTGGTCGGTACGATGGGGATCGAGCTTGGCGCGGGCCTGGTCATCTCGCACTTTAACGCGGTCCTGACGCAGGTGATCCTGCTGGCGTCCTTCATGCCGGTCATTTCGGCGGTCTCTGGCAACGTCGGGTTGCAGGCCGCCGCCATCGTGGTGCGCGGGTTGGATACTGGCCACGTCAGCATCGCCCGCTGGGGCGCCCAGGTACGCAAGGAGCTGGAGACGGCGCTGATCATGGCGCTGATCTGCGGCGGGTTGCTGGGGATTGTCGGGGCGATCTGGGCCGGTCACCTGCCCTTTGGCCTGGTAATCGGCATCGCCCTGACCTGCTCCATGCTGACCGCCGGCTTCATGGGCACCGTGGTGCCGATGCTCTCGAAGCGCCTCGGCTTCGATCCCGCCACGACGGCCGGACCCTTCGAAACCGCGTTTCAGGATGTCATCGGGTTCGCGGTCTTTCTCTGGCTGGCCTCGCTGCTCCTGCACTGGCTGACGTGACTGAGGCGCGAGTGGCCTGGTGGGTTGATTCTCGCCGCCGAACGCCGCTGGGGTGGCGCGCGATGCGGCGCTGCCCCTTGCGCGCGAACGCAGGACGCGCGACGATCACGCGTTCGGGTGACGTGTTCTCCAGCGGAAGACCGGTCAGCTTGCCGTGCCCTGGCCCAGCCCTATTGCTGATTCGCCGGGTCTCGAGGAACGCCAGATGATCGAAACCATCGCCGTTGCCTTGCTGCCAGCAGTTATCACCGTCCTCCTGGGCTTTGTGGCCGCGAGGCGTCACGACTTTGTCGCGGCCGATGCCGCGGTGCTCATCAAGATGGTGATGCACTACGCCCTCCCGCTCGCGCTCTTTGTGAGCACGGTGCAGACCACGCGGGTCTCGCTGCTCGATGACATCCCTCTCCTCATCGGGCTGTTCGTCGCGATGGTGGCGCTGTATCTCGTTGTGCTCGGCGTGGGCCGCTTCGTGTTTCGCGGCTCGTGGGGCGCCAGCGCGCTCGCGGCGCTGGCCGCTTCCGCCCCGAACTTTGCCTACATCGGGCCGCCGGTCCTGGGGAATCTCTATGGCCCTGCGAGTGGGGTCCCGATCGCCGTCGGCAACACCCTGCTGGTGTTGACGGTGTTTCCAGCCACCGTCGTCCTCCTGACGCTGGATTCACGTTCCCAGGGGGTCAATCAGCCGGGAGATGGGCAGGCGGCGAACGCGCGGTCAGAGGCAGCCGGCGTTCTGTCGATTCTCGGTCACGCGTTCGCGCAGCCTATCGTCTGGATGCCCCTGCTCGGCGTCCTCTGTGTCATGCTCGGCGTCCGCATTCCGGGCCCGGCGGCCAACACCCTGGATCTGCTCGGTCAGTCGGCAACGGGCGTGGCCCTCTTCTCGGCGGGCATCGTGATTGCGGCGTACCAGGTGCACATCACCCGGGCTGCCGTTGCGCTCGCCTTCCTGAAGAATATCGGGCAGCCCGCGCTGTTGATGGCCGTGCTGGTGGCGCTGGGCTACACCAACCCGCTCCTCGGGGAAGCGGTAGTGACGACCGCGTTGCCGGCCATTGTGTCGGTAGCGCTGCTCGGCGTGCAGTACGGCGTGGCGCAGTCGCTGACGGCCTCGACGCTCTTCCTGAGCCTCGTGACGGCGCTCGGGACGCTGGCGCTGTTCATCGGCCTGACCGGGGCGTAGAGGCAGCGGGCGGTGAATGCTCCTGGTTCCCCGTGTGCCGGAACGGGCTGGTCGGCGCTGTTGTAGCCTCTGCAACGCGATCTGGCGGCACTTCGTCTCCAGGCGTCAGCGTCGCACTCCACGCAATACCGAGGGAGGCCTCATGGCCCGCAGTGCGTATCCCCGAAGGATCCCGAGCGCGTCCGGCATGACGTACGCTCTGCGCTCCCGAAGCAACCACTGGCTGATGTTTGGCGCGGTCCTGGTCACCGTGATGCTGCTCCTGCAGATACCGGCAGTCTCGCGAACTGCCTCGCCAGCGGCGGCGGCTCCCCGCGTCCAGAGCGAGGAGGTTGCGGGGTTGGTGGATATCGGCGACGGGCGCAGTCTCTACCTGGAATGCCGTGGCATGGGCAGCCCCACCGTCATCCTCGAAGCCGGCGCCGGGAACAACGGGCAGACCTGGGACACCGTGGGGCTCCCGGCAGGCTCCGCGCAGACCGCGGTCTTCCCGGGCGTCGCCAGCTTTACCCGCGTCTGCGTCTATGACCGTCCCGGCACCCTCCTCGATCCGGAACATCACAGCCGCAGCGACCCCGCCCCCATGCCGCGTACCGCGAGTGACATCGTTGCGGACCTGCACCGGCTGCTGCCAGCAGCCGGAGAGACCGGACCGTACGTGCTGGCCGGGCACTCCTTTGGCGGGCTGGTCGCTCGCCTCTACGCGGCGACCTACCCGGAGGAGGTCGTAGGGCTGGTCCTTATCGATGCGGCGCACGAGGATTACTACGCCGCACAGCAGCGCGTGTTGACGCCCGAGCAGCGGAGTGAACTGACGCGGCTCGCGGCGGAGGGGCCAGCCGAACTGGCCGCCTACCCCGATTTCGAGCGCCTTGACACCGATGCCAGCGCGGCCGAGGTGCGCGAGGCGGTGGCCGCCGCGCCGCTGCGGCCCATGCCCGAGATCGTGCTCACCCATGGCCGTCCCTGGGAGTGGCCAGCCGGCTACCCGGCCGCTGACCTCGAAGCCATCTGGCTGCCGCTGCAGGAACGACTCGCGGCGTTGACGCCGAAGGGGCGTCTCCTGGTCGCCGAGCAGAGCGGCCACTTCATCCCTGGCGACCAGCCCGATCTCGTCATTGACGCTACCAGGCAAGTGGTGGAGGCGGTACGAGATCCGGCCTCGTGGGCCACGAGCGGAGCCGGGGCGACTCCGGTAGCGGAGGCGCAAGGCTGGCAGTTCACGCCACTGCTCGACAGCACGCTTTCACCTCCCGCCTGGTTCACCGGCAGCGACGACCAGGTACACCTCGTCTACGAATTGCTGCTGACCAATGCTCTGCCAGTGCCGGTTAGCGTGAGCAGCGTCGAGGTTCTGGACGTCGGGACCGGCGCGACTCTCCTGCACCTGGACGGCGAGGCGTTGTTGGCGTCGATGTCGCTGGGGACAACCCCGGAGATACCAGCGGTAACGTTGCCGCCCGCTGGCGTCGGCGTGGTCTGGCTCGATGTGCCGCTGGCCAATGCAGAGGATATCCCGACCGCCGTGGCTCACCGCCTGGCAATTGCCCCGCCACCGGATGTGCCGGTTCCCGATGCGCTGCTCGCGTTCACGGGGGACGCGGTTCCGGTGGATCGTCGGCCGCCAGTTGTCCTTGGCCCGCCGCTTACCGGAGCGGGCTGGGCCGCGCTCGGCAGTTGCTGCGACGGGCCGCATCGCCGCGCGCTGCAGCCGATCAATGGGCAGTGGTTCCTGGCCCAGCGGTTCGCTATCGATTTCAACCAGTTCGATGCCGAGAACCGTCCCGGCGTGGGCGATCCCACCCTGCCGACCAGCTTCCCCACCTTCGGTCAACCGGTGCTGGCGGTGGCGAACGCCACCGTGGTGGAGGCCGTCGACCGGTATCCGGATCTCCTGGTTGGCGAAAGCCGGGAGGCACTGAACCCTGACTCGGCCGGCGGGAACCGTGTGGTGCTCGATCTGGGCGATGGGCGATTCGCCATCTACGCCCACCTGCAGGCTGGCAGCGTCACCGTGGGCGCCGGGGATCGGGTCGTGCAGGGACAGGTCATCGCTGCCGTGGGGAGCTCAGGCACAACGGGCGGGCCTCACCTGCACTTCCAGGTGACCGACCGTCCCTCGGTCCTGTTCGGCAGCGGGCTTCCCTACGTCTTTGACGCCTTTGTGTTGGTGGGGCAAACGCCGCCGCTCGCCGAGGTCATTCCCTACTACGACACCCTGGAGCCGATCCCGGTCACGCCGGAGCGCACCGGGCCCCGCGAAGCGGAACTGCCGCTTGGGCGCGATGTCGTGACGTTCCCGGCGTCGTAGACGAACGCTTCCGCGGCGCTCTGTGCCGCTACTCCCCGGCCCCGGGGCCGAGTTGCGACGGGAGCGCAGCGCCCGGCCCAACCTCACGCTCCGCCCAATCCAGCGCTTCGCGCCAGGTCTCGCTGGCCGTGATGGCGGGACGTGCCGGCGTCAACCGCGGCGCGCGGCTCTGGAGTTGGAGCAGGTCCGGCCGGCTGTAGTGGCCGCAGGCATCGAAGTCGAAGCGGGCCTCCGACACCGCGCCGGGGTCGATCTCGGCGAAGAGCATGCCGCGTTCGTCCCAGAGCGGCCCGGCCAGGTACTCGCCGAGCGGCCCAATGATGGCGCTGCCCCCACGCGTCATGGGGTCCGGCATGGTCGCGACCTCCTGGAGCGACGCCTCGTCCAGGTCATCCGGATACTCTGCCTTCGTCATGAACTGGTTGCAGGCCAGCACGAAGCAGCGCCCCTCCAGGGCAATGTGGCGGATGGTGGATTGCCACGTCTCCCGCCCGTCCGCCGTGGGAGCGAGGTAGAGCTCGACGCCCTGGGCGTAGAGGGCGCTGCGCGCCAGGGGCATGTAGTTCTCCCAGCAGATCAGGCCGCCCACGCGCCCCAGGTCGGTGGCAATGGTGCGCAGGCCGGAGCCATCCCCCTCACCCCAGATCAGGCGTTCGCTGGCGGTAGGCTTGATCTTGCGGTGGACGTTCAACAACGTTCCGTCCGGCCCCCAGAGCGCCAGCGTGCAGTAGACGGTGCTGGTGGCCCGCTGGTCGCGCTCGATCACGCCCACCGCGAGGTAGATGCCCAGGTCGGCAGCAGTTGCCGCCAGTTGCGCGGCTTCCAGCCCGGGAATGGTGATCGCACTCTCCACGTACCGGCGGTAGAGCTTTCGCCCCTCGTTGCTGCGGCTCCCCACCATCGCGCCGAAGCTCAGGCCGCGGGGATAGCCCGAGATGAACGCCTCCGGGAAGAGCACGAGCCGCGCGCCCTGGGCGGCGGCTTGCCGCGCCAGCGTGATCGTCTTGCGCACACTGGCGTCGCGATTCAGGAAAACGGAGCCATCCTGCACCACAGCCGCGACGAACGTTCCCGGTTCTCCGAGGGACATGCCGATCCTTCCTGCGAAGTTCCGTCTGCTCGTGACGGGAGCATGGTAGCCAACGCGGAGGCCGCTTTCGCCGCTGGCCGATACCTCGTCGTTTGCCGCCCCCACGGGTGGGCCGTGGCCAACCAGGCTGCCGTATGATCCTGCGCAGATGGTCAGGTGCAGCAGAGAAGGGTGGACGGCAACGTGGGCACGATTGTGGTGGGCTCAGGGCCAGCGGGCGCGGTGCTGGCGGCGCGGCTGGTGGAAGCGGGCGAGGAAGTTCTGCTGATCGAGGCCGGGCCGGATTACGGCCCGTTCGGCGCGCCAGAGTGGCCAGAAACGCTGCTGGACCCGACCCGGATGCCAGTCGATGAGGTGTCGTGGAACTACCTCTCGGCCGCGCAGCACGGTGAGCCGGATCATCACCTGCAGCGGGCACGGGTCATCGGCGGCTGTTCCTCGCACAACGGCGCGGCGGCGTTGTGGGGCCACCGTTCGGACTACGACACCTGGGCGGTGGAGAACCCCGGCTGGAGCGCCGAAGACGTCGAGCCGCTTTTCCGGATCGTGGATGATAAGCTGCGGGTCCACGTGCCGCCGGCCGATTGGGTCACGCCGTATCACGGCCACGTCGTGGAGGCGGTGCAGCAGGCCGGCTACCCGGTGTTGCCTACCCTGTGCAGCCTGGATCCCGAATTCGGATTCTCCGTCCACCCGGTCAACATCGACCCCGAAACGCGCCTGCGCTGGAATGCGAGCTTCGCCTACCTGGACCCGATCCGTGACGCGCCGCACTTTCGTCTCCTCCCCGACACCCTGGTGGACCGCGTCCTGCTGGAGGGGAAGCGCGCCGTCGGCGTGGCAGTCGTCGGGCCAGATGGCCCGGCGGAGATCCGCGCCGACCGCGTGATCCTGGCGGGTGGCGCGTACGGCACGCCACTGATTCTGCAGCGTTCGGGAATCGGCCCGGCCGGGCTGTTGGCAGGCTGGGGTATTCCCGTGCGGCATGATCTGCCTGGCGTGGGGCAGAACCTGCACGATCACCCGGCGACGGCCGTGACCTACGAGGCCAGCCCGGAACTGGTGGCGGAAATGGATGCCTTCCTCGCCGCAGGTGGCCTGGCGCGGGAGGAGGGAACGACCGGGTTGGTCAGCTCCAGCCGCTGCGAAGGCCCCTACGATATTCACATCTACCCAGTGGCCCCGCGTCCGTACGAGGGGGAGTCCTGGCGTTTCGCCATTGCCTCCGCCGTCATGGCTCCGCGCTCCCGAGGCTCGATTGGGCTCAACCCCGAGTGCCCTACCGATCCCGAGGCCGCGCCGGTCATCGACACCAACTACTTGAGCGATCCTGGCGACTACGACCTCGAGGTGCTGGCGGAATCACTGGAACTGGCGCGCCAGTTGGGTGCGCAACCGGCCCTGGCCGCGGTGCTGGTGCGCGAGAAGTCTCCCGGGCCAGCGGTGCAGTCTCGTGAGGAAATCAAGGCCTGGCTGCTGGCGAACGCGACCCACGACTACCACCCGACAAGCACCTGCCGCATGGGCCCGGCTGGCGACCCGTTGGCGGTCGTTGATAGCTCCGGGAACGTCCATGGGCTGGACGGGCTGATGATCGCGGACGCCTCCATCATGCCCTTCGTGACGCTGGCGAACACCAACGTGCCGGCGTTCATGGTCGCGGAGAAGGTCGCCCGCGATCTGCTGGCGACCTTGCCCGGGTGACCCCGTCGCGAGCCGATACGGAGTTTCCGTAGCCGCTCGCGGACGTGAGCAGGAGACCTTTCCGGGCAGTGAGATGCCGCAGCTATCCTGCGCGCGTTGCGCCGCTGATGGGGGTGATTTCCACGACGGGCAGTTGGCCCGCCTGCTCCACCGCCATGTCCAGCTCGCCCTCGTAGTCAAAGAGGCCGGTGGCCTTCAGCACGCTGCGGACAGGCTCCGGTGGGCCACACTGCCCAGACCGATCGCGCATCTGCCGCATCAGGTCCCGGCGGCGCGCCGGGTCCTCGACGGGCTTTGCCGTCGCCTTGATGTGCTTGTTGCCGACCTGGATTGTCACGTCGGGGTTGGCCAGCAGGTTCTTGTACCAGTCGGACTGAATGCCCCAGCCGGAAAAAACGATGTAGGTGTCACCAACCGGCATGAAACTGACGCCGCTGGTGCGCGGCAGACCGCTCTTGCGTCCAATGGTGGTGAGCAGCATCACGCAGCGCTTCTTCATGACATCGCCGATGGGTCCCCGGTACACGGAAACCGGCGACTTGAAGAACCATTTGCGAAATGCGTTTGGACGGCCGCGGTCGAACGTCGGTTGATTGGTCGCCATCAGGGTTTCGTCCTTTCCACTACGCTGCCACGACGAACGGGTTGTTGATCGCTGAGTATCACGATGTGTTCCACAGCGGCCAGGAGATCGCTTTCCCGGTTCGGGATCGCGCCGAGCCGCGTCAATTCGACTTCCATGACCGGGACGATATCGCCACCTACGACCACCGGAATATCCCGGGTGGTGGGATCCCGGCGCAGCTCCTCCAGGAGGTGTTGCAGGGCCGGGAAACGTGCCGGCAACGTCGCGGAAAGCAGGATGACCGCCGGCAAACGAGCACGGATCTCCTCGGTCAGGAGCGGCGCGTCCACGTTCGCCCCGAGGAAATGCACGCGCCGCCCCTGGGCGCGAAGCAGCCCCACCACCATGCGCAGGCCCAGGTCGTGGAGTTCTCCCGGCGCGCACGCGGCCAGCAGTGGCGCCCCATGCGGTGGGGACGCGTGGCGCCAGGAGAGTTGCGCGATGGCCTCGCGCACGATTTCGGTGATCTCATGTTCCTGCCCCGCCCGCAGGTCGCCCCGTTGCCACCGGCGCCCGACCTCGTCCTGCACGCGCAGCAGGATGCCCTGGAAGAGCGTCGCCAGCGGTACGCCCAGGTCGTCCGCCTGAAGCAATCCGGGCACGGCTGCGATCTGGCCGCGCAGAAGTTCGCCGGTGAGGCGCTCGGCAAGGCCGGCCAGTGGATTGGATTCACGCGTGGCCAGGCGTTGCCGGATATCGTCCAGGGAGAGCCGCTGCTCCTGCCAGCGTTTGATCTGGCGGACACGGTCGATATCGTGCAGCGTGAAGAGCCGGTGTCCGCCCGGCGTGCGATGAGGCGTCACCAGCCCCTCGCGCTCCAGAAAGCGCAAGCTGGAGTGCGAGACATCCGGGTACTCCGCCTGGAGGCGGGCCACCGCCTGGCCAATCGGCAGAAGTTCCGGTAGCGATTCCCCCGCGGCTCCCTGGCGCATCTCAAGGCGCTCAGTTCTGTAGTCCATGTTGCTTAGAATACACCTCCCCGCGCAATAACGAAACCTCTAGTAGAGATTCAGGTTACAGTTCGCGCACCAGCAGCGCGCCGGCGCTCGTCCCAGCGGACTGGAGACCGTGATGTTCTTCCCGGGCGACAACGACCATGTACAACGCAAGCAGGATCACCTGCGGATTGTCATGGGCGAGGCCGTGTCCTCCGCGAGCAGCACCGGCCTGGAACGCTACCGGCTGCTGCACCGCGCCCTGCCGGAACTCGACCTGGCGCAGATCGAGCTCGGCGTCACCTTCCTGGGGCGGCGACTCGAGGCGCCCCTCCTGATCTCTGGCATGACCGGTGGCGTGGAGCGCGGCGCGGAGATCAACCGTCGCCTGGCCGCTGCCGCCCAGGCACACGGCTGCGCCATGGGGGTGGGGTCACAGCGCGTTGCCCTGGAGCAGCCCGATCTGGAACCCCTGTTCTCTGTCCGGGAGGTTGCCCCAGACATTCTCCTGCTCGCCAATTTCGGCGCTGCCCAGTTGAACACCGGCTTTGGGCTGGATCAAGCCTGCCGCGCCGTCGAGATGATCGGCGCGGATGCCCTTGTCCTCCACCTCAACCCCCTGCAGGAGGCGCTTCAGGCTCACGGCAACACAGACTGGCGAGGGCTTCTCTCGCGTATCGCCGATCTGTGTGCCGGGTTGCATGTGCCAGTGGTCGTCAAGGAGGTCGGCTGGGGTATTTCCGGGCCGGTCGCTCGCCAGTTGGTCGATGCTGGTGTCGCCGTGATCGATGTTGGTGGCGCAGGGGGAACCAGTTGGAGCGAGGTCGAGCGCCACCGCGCCCCGACCGAATTGCTGCGCCGGGTGAGCAGCGCATTTGGTGGTTGGGGTATTCCCACTGCCGAGGCGGTGCAGATGGTGCGGCGCGCTCTCCCAAACATTCCGCTCATTGCCAGTGGCGGGCTGCGCAGCGGCGTCGATGCCGCGGTCGCAATTGCGCTCGGCGCGGACCTGGCAGGTTTCGCGGCGCCGCTCCTGCGCGCGGCTGCCGCATCGGAGTCGGGCGCGTA
The DNA here is from genome assembly GCA_034431475.1 of Thermomicrobiales bacterium. Lineage (GTDB taxonomy): Bacteria > Chloroflexota > Chloroflexia > Thermomicrobiales > UBA6265 > JACCXM01. The sequence continues at coordinate 14,960 of DAOUDE010000045.1, forward strand.
CGACCTGCTGAGCGCCCTGGTGCTGGAGCTCCGCGTCAGCATGTTCGCCGCCGGAGTCGCTGATATCCCTCAGCTCCGCCATGCAGACCTGGTTACGACACCATGTTGAGCGCCGCATTGCCACGATCAACCGGCGAGTCTGATGGGCCTGTCGATTGGGGGCTCTGCTCAGCGATTGCCCGGGAGCATGGCCGGACCTTCTACCTGGCCAGTCACTTCCAGACGCCCGCGCGGCGCCGGGCGCTGCATGCCATCTACGCCTACTGCCGGATTGCCGATGACATCGTGGACCGCGCCGCCACCATCGACGAGGCGGCCTCCCGGCTTGCCGCCTGGGAAGCGCAGCTTGACACTCCAACGCATCCCGTGGCCTGGACCTTCTTTACAACGCGCGAGATCTACGATATTCCCGTAGGCCCTGCCCGAGATCTGATGGACGGCATCCGCAGTGACCTGCAACCAGAACCATTTGCCACCTGGGAGGATCTGCGCGCTTACTGCTACCGCGTGGCTGGCACCGTGGGCCTGCTCACCGCGCCGGTTCTGGGCTGTACCCGATCCTCGGCGCTGCCGAGGGCGGTGGACCTGGGCATTGCCATGCAACTCACGAACATCCTGCGTGATGTCGGGGAAGACGCGGAGCACCAGCGGGTCTACCTCCCGTTGGCAGACCTGGCCGCCTTTGGGTGCACACCCGAATCGCTGCTGGCGGGCCGGCCTGTGGGCCGCTTCCGGGAATTGATGGCCTTCGAGATTGCGCGAGCACGCGGCCTCTATGCGGCAGCCCGGCCCGGTATCGCCGCGCTCTCACCCGCCGGGCAAATGACCGCGCTCGCCGCCAGCCGCCTCTACGCCTCGATCCTGACGCGCATCGAGGAGCTCGACTACGACGTGTTCACCATGCGCGCCACGGTGCACACCCGGCGCAAGCTGGGCGCGCTCCCGGCCATCGCGCTCGATTTCGCGCGCATGCCCCGCTTCCCCGCCGTCCTGCAGGGGGATCGATGATGCCAAGGCGACCGAGGCCTCATTCAGGAAGCATCAGCGATGAGCGCGTCGGCAATCACCGCCGAGCAGAGCACGCCCGGCAGCCCGGCGCCTGGGTGCGTGCCCGCGCCGACAAAGTAGAGGTTTGGCACACCGGGGGCGCGATTATGCGGCCGGAACCACGCCGACTGCGTCAGGATCGGCTCCACCGCGAATGCCGCGCCGAGATGACTGCTGAGGGTGTCGCGAAAGTGGCGCGGATCGATCATGTGCTCCGTCACGAGGTGGCGAGAAAGATCTGGCAGGTAGTTTCGCTCCAGGAAGCTCATCACCCGGTTCCGGAAGGGCCGGGCCTCGCGTGCCCAGTCGATGCCTGCGCCCAGGTGCGGCACCGGCGCCAGCACGTAGAACGCGTCGCAGCCGGGAGGCGCGAGCGTGGGATCGGTGAGGGTCGGCATGTGCAGGTAGAGCGAGAAGTCGTCGCTCAGGCGCTTGCGGCGGAAGATATCGCGCAGCAGTCCCTCATAGCGTGGGCCGAGGATGATGTCGTGATGGGCCAGCGCGGGTCCGTCGCTGCCACGGTACTGGCGATCCGTCCCGAAGTAGATCACCACCAGCGACATCGAGTGGCGCATTCGCGCCAGCCAGCGTCCCGCCAGCGAACGCCGCATGGCCGGGGGCAGCAGCTCCTGGTAGGCGCCCGTGACATCCGCATTGCAGACGACGCTGTCCGCCGGGATGATCTCACCGCTGCTCAGGCGGACGCCGCGTGCGCGTCCCCGCTCGATGAGTACATCCTCCGCTCGTGTGGAGAGGCGCAGCGTCCCGCCAAGGTCCGTGAAGAGCCGGACCAGCGCGTCAACCACCGCGCCGGTTCCACCCTCGGCGAACCAGACGCCCCACTTACGCTCCAGGTGGTGGATGAGCGCGTAGATGCTCGTGGTCTGGAACGGGTTGCCGCCGACCAGCAGCGGGTGGAAAGAGAGGACCTGGCGCAAGCGGTCATGCTGGACGTGTTTCGCGACCAGGCCGTAGACGGTGCGGTAGCTCTCCAACCGGATCAGGTCCGGCGCCACGCGCAGCATGTCCTGCCACTGCAGAAAGGGCCGGGTGGCCAGCTCCGTGAACCCTTTGTCGAAAATCCGCTCGCTCTGCCGCACGAAGGCGTGATACCCGGCGATATCCGCCTCGCTCGCTCCCAGGCGGCGTATCTCGGACTCCATGCGCGCGGCTTCGCCGGAATAGTCGAAGTGAGTCCCATCCGGGAAGAAGATACGGTAGAACGGGTCGATGGGCTTCAAGGTGAGGTAGTCCTCACGGCGGCGGCCGGCCAGGGTAAAGAGGTCATCGATCAACCACGGCGCGGTGATCACCGTCGGGCCGCCATCGAACGTGAAGCCGTCCTGCCGGTAGACGTAGGCGCGGCCGCCCGGCTGGTCGCGCTGCTCCAGCAGCGTCACCTGGTGCCCGCGCGCCACCAACCGCACGGCAGCCGCCAGCCCGCCAAACCCTGCGCCAATCACCACGATCCGCTGTGTGCCGCTCAAGCTCGTTCCCTATGCATCGCTGCCATCACGCCGAACAGACTATGCATCGGTGCGTCAGCAGATTGCACGCAGGCTACGTCGCGCGGCCGGGAGGCAGGCCGGTGGGCTCTATGAGGAACGCGCTGCTTCTCCTGTTCACTCTTGCTCAGATCGCGGCAGGGCTGCGCGTGACGATTCGTCTCGTGCGGACAGCGCGGGGCACGCGCATTCAGCGCAGCGTCACTCCCAGCCCCGGCGAACTCGTGACCGTCATCGTGCCGGTCCTGGATGAGCGCCAGCGCCTGACGCCCTGCCTTGAGGGCCTCATGGCCCAGCCCGCCGAGGTGCAGGAAATCCTCGTGGTCGATGGCGGCTCGGAAGATGGCACCCAGGCGCTGGTGCGCGCGGCGGCCGAGGGCGATGCGCGCATCCGGCTGCTGGACGCTGCTCCCATCCCCGCGGACTGGAACGGCAAGGCGCATGGGCTGCAAACCGGTCTGCTCCAGGCCGATCCGCGCACAACCTGGATCCTGACGATCGACGCCGATGTCCGGCCGCAGCCGGACCTCGTCCGGTCTCTCCTGGCGCACGTTCGCCGAAGTGGCGTCGCCTTGCAGGGAGTCGCCACCCGGCAGGTGGTGGCCGCTGCAGCGGACGCCCTGCTCCATCCGGCGCTGTTGACGACGCTGGTCTACCGGCATGGCATTCCCGGGCACAACACGACCCGCCTCCATGATGTCCAGGCAAACGGCCAGTGCTCCCTATTCCGCCGCGAGCCACTGGAGCGCCTGGGTGGCTTCGCCGTGGCGCGGGATTCCCGCTGCGAAGACGTGACCATGGCTCGCACGCTGGCGCGGGCTGGGCATCCCGTGGGCTTCCACGAGGCTGGTGGCCTCGTCGAGACGGCCATGTACGGCGACTGGCACGACATGTGGCGGAACTGGCCGCGCTCGCTGACACTCCGCGACCGCTACTGGGGCCCGGATGGCTGGCTGCGGCTTGCCGAAGTCACGCTGGCGCAGGGGCTGCCGCTGGCGGTCCTGGTCATCGGCTCGGTTCCCTTTCCAGGCAGGCCGCACTCGCAAGCGAAGGATTTCGTACTGGAAGAACACCAGGCGAGAGGTGAGGCACTGGACCCCCCTGTGCATTACCCTGTCCTGCGTTCTGGAGGTCCGGAATCCTTCGCTTGCGAGCGAGGCTCGTTCCTCTCAGGTGCGGCGCAAGGTGGACGATGGCTCCGCGTCGTCAACATCGTGCTCTTCGCCATGCGCCTGGGCATTCTTGCCGGCACCCGGCGGGCGTATCGGCAGCCGCCGGCTGCGTACTGGCTCTCCCCCATCGTTGATCTGCCCGTATCCCTGCGTCTGTGGCAGAGCGCCCTGCAGCGCTCGCGCACCTGGCGGGGACGTACCCTCGTCCCGGAAGATGTCTGGAGCGTGTCATGAAATTCGCACGGGCCCTGCTCATCGGTCACCTGGCGGCGCTGCTGTTCGGGCTGGCCGGCTTGCTCATCGCACTGCCGAATCCCCAGTGGTGGGCCGGCGATCCCCGCGCCCTGCAGGTGTTCGACTTCGGGATGTCCTACGGTGGCGCGACGCACATCCTGTTCGGCGCGGCGGCCATGTTCGCGTACGCCTGGGTCGTCATTGGGAAGCGGCGCACCCTTGTCTTCTTCGCGGCCTCGTGCCTGCTCTCGCTCGCTTCCGAGTTGATCGGCACCGGTACGGGCTGGCCATTCGGCAACTACGCCTACACGGAATTCCTGGGCTACAAGGTGCTGGGACGCGTCCCGTTCACCATCCCGCTCTCCTGGTTCTACCTTGGCCTCGCGGCGTACATGCTTGGCTCCCTGCTCGCCAGCCGTCTCAGGAGCCACCTGACCTTCTGGGCACTCTTCTTCGGTGTCTGGCTCCTCACCGCCTGGGACCTTGTCCTGGACCCTGCCATGGCCGATCCCAGCCTGCGCGTGCAGTTCTGGACGTGGCATGAATCGGGGCCTTACTTCGGGATGCCAATCCAGAACCTAGTGGGCTGGTCCGTCACGGGGCTGCTCTACATGGGGCTCAGCCGTCTGCTCTGGCGGCGAAACATGACTCCGCTCGAACTGGCGCCGACCTCCTGGTTCCCGTTCGCCGTCTATGCCGCCAATCTCATCTTCGCGATGGTTCTGAGCCTGGGGGCGGGCCTCTGGCCGCCGGTTGTGCTGGCGCTGATTGCCGGGATGGCGCCAGCATGGCTCGCGACGCGGGCGCCAGGTCCGGGGACTGAAGGCGTGCCCAGCCCGGTCGCGTGGCGCTCGCGCACGCCGGAAGCGCCACGTCAAAGCGCGTGAATTCGTTTCAGGTCCATGGGTCGGGTTCCCCCCACAGGCCGCCTGCACTGGCGCGCTCGCCCGCTATGCCTGATCCTAGCGTCGTGTTCTGATGGTCGAGCCTCCCGGGTGGGGAGTGCATCGGGGCAAACAGGGAAACCGACTCGTGGGTTCGGGTCCAGATACATTGCTGCCGCATGCGGCCTGGCTGAGTATCCGCTCGTTCTGCCGGCTGGCCGTGCGCTCGATCGACGTGTACGCCACCGGGCTGGAGCATGTACCGGTTACCGGCCCGGTCGTGCTGGCTTCACGCCACTACCACTACACGTATGACGGTATCGCCATCTACGCCGTGATCCAGCGCGAGCTGCGCGCGGTGGCCGCGCTCGACTGGCTGCCGCCTGGCCGCGTGCGTGGTCTGCTGGAGGCCGCATGCCGGACTGCCGGCTGGCCAGCCGTGCTGCGGGAACCGCTGCGGGGCATGAACGATCGTGAGACGGAGCGGGAGCGGCGGGTACTGCTGTTGCAGGCCTCGCGGGAGGCCGTGGACCTGCTGCGAGACGGGAAGGCGTTGCTCATCTTCCCGGAGGCCTATCCGGTCGTTGATCCACACGCCACACCCCAGCGCGCCGATGGCGAGATGCTGCCTTTTCAGCCTGGGACCGCGCGCTTTGCGGTCCTGGCGGCCCGGCAGCTTTCCACCCCCATCCCGGTGGTGCCCATTGGGATGCGCTACACGCGCGGCCGCCGCTGGCGGCTCGAGTTGGCCTGCGGGGAGCCGGTGCTGATCGGCCCGGACAGCGATCTGGACGAGCGCCTGGCCACCCTCGAATCCGAGGTGCGGCGCCTTTCCGGCCTCTGACTTTCTCCCTCCATCTCCCGGGGGGCGCCCTTTTCGTGCCCGAACGGAAACAGGTTCCAGATAAAGCGACGGTGATTCCGCTTGAGGCGGACGGAGGGTGGGAACAGTGGGCTACACGCCCGGCTGGTATCGTAGCGCCCTGAACTGCTCGCGGACGCAGCGGGCCTTCTGCCATCCGGGAACGTTCCATGACCGATCTGCTCGCCGCCCGCCTGCAAATGGCAACCGCTCTCGCCTTTCACATCGTCTTTGCCGCGCTGGGCATGGGGCTGCCTTTTCTGCTGGTCCTGACCGAGGGGATGTGGCTCCGCACGGGTAATCCCATCTACCTGGCGCTGGTCAAGCGCTGGGTGAAGGCGTTTGCCCTCCTGTTTGCCGTGGGCGCCGTCTCCGGCACGGTGCTTTCCTTCCTGCTTGGCCTGCTCTGGCCCGGATTCATGCGCTACGCCGGCGGCATCATCGGCCTGCCCTTCTCCGCCGAGGGGTTCGCCTTCTTCACGGAAGCAATCTTCCTGGGCCTGTATCTCTACGGGTGGGACCGCCTTTCGCCGCGTGCGCACTGGCTGGCATCCATCCCCATCGCCATCAGCGGCGCGTTCTCGGCCATCTTCGTCATCTCGGCCAATGCCTGGATGAACAGCCCCGCCGGCTTCCGCGTCGTGAATGGCGAGGTCGTCGACGTCGATCCCGTGGCGGCCATGTTCAACTCGGCCTGGGCACAGCAGGCGCTGCACATGGTGCTGGCGGCGTACGTGGCGACCGGGCTGGGGATCGCCGGGCTCTACGCCTGGGGCATGCTGCGCGGACGGCGCGACGCCTACCACCGGATCGGACTCACCATCGGCCTCGGCCTCGCGGGAATTGTCATCCCGCTCCAGATCATCAGCGGCGATCTCAGCGCGCGCTGGGTCGCGGATAACCAACCCGTGAAGCTGGCGGCGCTGGAGGGACTCTTCCACACACAGGCCGGCGCACCACTGACCATCGGCGGCATCCCCGACCCGGCAACCGAGACGACGCGCTACGGCATCGAGATTCCCAACGGCCTCAGCCTGCTTGCCTTCCATGATCCGCACGCGGTGGTGCAGGGGCTGGAGACCGTGCCGCCGGAAGACCGGCCGCCGGTCGTTATCGTGCACCTCGCGTTTCAGGTGATGGTGGGCATCGGCTTCGCGACGTTGGGGCTGGCGATCTGGTACTGGCTCACCGCCTGGAGGGCGCGACGGCGTGGCGCGCCGTTCGAGCCGGGGCCCTGGCTGCTGCGCGCCATCGTGGTGGCGACGCCCGCCGGGTTCATCGCTATCGAGTCGGGCTGGGACGTGACGGAAGTCGGGCGGCAACCCAGGATCATCTGGGGCTTCATGCGCACCGCCGACGCCGTGACGCCGGTCCAGAACGTCATCTACAGCTACGGCGGCTTCAACCTGATCTACCTCATCCTGGCCTTCACCACGCTGGTGCTGCTGGTCCGCCTGGGGCGCACGCCGATTCCCGATCACTTTCCGCCGCCCGGTGCGCCAGAGAGCACCGGCAGCACCACGGAAGGAGGCGCACGTGCCCTCGCTTGATGATTTCCAGACCCTGGAGTTCGCGCTCGGCTTCATCCTGTTGCTGGGTGTGATCCTCTACGCGCTGCTGGCTGGCGCCGACTTCGGCGGCGGCATCTGGGATCTGCTGGCGCGGGGCCCGCGCGCCAATCAGCAGCGCGTAGTGATCGCGCACGCCATCGGCCCCATCTGGGAGGCGAACCACGTTTGGCTGATCTTCGTCATCGTCATTGTGTTCACGGTGTTCCCACCGGTTTACGCTGCGCTGAGCGTGGCGCTCTTCGTGCCGTTGATGCTGGCGCTGGTCGGCATCGTCTTTCGTGGGGTCGCCTTCGTCTACCGCACCCCGGCCCGCAGCGTGGCGGTGGTGGGTGGCGTCTGGGATCGCGTCTTTGCCATCGCCAGCGTGGTGACGCCGGTCTTCTTCGGCATGGCGGCGGGCGCGGTGGCCTCCGGCCAGATCCGGGTGATCAACGGCGCCGTCCAGGGCGACCCGTGGTCGACGTGGCTGGCGCCCTTCCCCCTGGTGATCGGCCTGTTGGCGCTCGCCACCTGCGCCTTCCTAGCGGCGGTCTACCTGACCGTGGAGACCACGGGCGACCTCCAGGACGATTTCCGGCAGCGGGCGCTCGGCGCGGGCGCGGCCTTCGCCCTCCTGGCCGCCATTGCGCTCCCGCTGGCCCGGCGCGACGCCCCGGTTATCTGGCAGGGGCTGACGGGAACCCGGGCGATCATCGTGGTTCCCATTGGGATCCTGCTCGCGGTGGTCACGGGCTGGGCAGTCTTCAATCGCCGCTTCCTGCTGGCGCGCTACTCGGCGGTGGCCGAGGTGATCCTGCTGCTGACCGGGTGGGCGCTGGCCCAGTACTCGTACCTCGTGCCGCCGGATCTCACCTTCGAGAACGCCGCCGCCACCCCGGCCATGCTGCGCGCGGCCCTGGTCACCTACGGCCTCGGCGCGATCGTTCTGGTTCCCTCACTCTGGCTCCTCTTCCGCGTCTTCAAGGCTGACCTCCCCGGCGCGGTCGAGGTCGCGCCAGCGCACGGTGGTGAGGCTGCGGCGCAAGAGCGGGATGCGACGGGATGATGCCCTGTGGTCGTCCTCCCTACCGTGTCATCCTGAGCCCGCAGGCGAAGGATCTCGTGCTCCTTGCGCTCGCGCCCAGCGTGCTCACTTGCAGTCGTCCACCCTCAGGTGACATCTCGAACCGCGTCAAGATACTTCAGAGTCTCCGGCCTCCTGGATCCAAAGCGGCCCTGTCCCTCGAGTACAGGGCGCGTTCCTTGGCGGTAGGCCAAGCCGAGATTTCTCGGCGACGCTCGAAATGACACCTGAGATTGGTCGGTGAAGGCGGAACCGGCCGGAGGGTCGTTGTCGCGACGAGGTTGGGCCGAGATCCCTTGCCTGCGAGTCAGGACGACACGGTAGGGTGGTTGACACTTCGATGCTGGGCCATCCGTGAGGACGGGATCTCTCGACTACGCGCGACAAATGCCACGCGCGAGGGGGTGCGAGATGGGAGAAACCTGGAGGCCGAGCACGGATAGGCATTCATCGCCTGGAGGTATTTCCCGCTTCCGCCGCAAACGGGCCTGACACCAACCACTACTTCTTGCGATAGTTGCGCCATCAGGCATTTGGCCAGAACGCAACGGGAGCAGAGGCACACGCATGGCTACGCAATCAGGGACCGGGCTGCACGTCGTCCAGAACCGCTACGACGTCGCCCAGCGGTGGTCGGCGAAGGCGGACCCGGTCGAGCACTATGCGGCGTCCGGCGTCTACGAGTTGCTCGGTGAGCCAACAGTGGTGGAGCCGCAGTTCCCGGCTGGGCACGAAGCCGACGAGCCGACCGTGAAGCTGGGGGTATTCGGCGGCCAGATCGCCGAAGCCGTGGCAGAGGGGCGGCGCGCCGGCAAGCCGGTGCTGGTGGTCGGTGGCACCTGCGACGCGGTGCCCGGCATTGTCGGCGGCATCCAGCAGGCGCACGGGCCGGCAGCGAAGATCGGGCTGGTCTGGTTCGATGCCCACGGCGATTTCAACACGCCGCGCACGACCCTCTCCGGCATGTTGGGCGGCATGCCGGTCGCGGTTTCAGCCGGGTTGGCCTACCCCGAGTGGCGTTTACTCTCCCAGCAGGAGATGCCGCTGCCCACCGACCGCATCGTGATGGTCGATGTGCGCAACCTCGATCCTGCGGAAGAGCAACTGATCCGGGCGACGGATGTCACCATCGCCGCGCCAGCGCCCGGCTTCCCGGGCGAGGACCTGCAGCAGGCCATCGCGACGCTGGCCGAGAAGTGCGACATCATCTACCTGCACATCGATGCCGATATCCTCGACGGCCGCTACGTGCCCAACCACCGCACCGTGGAGTTCAACGGGCCGAGCATGGAGCAGGTGCAGGCCGCCATCGACACCGTGATGAACACGGGCAAGGTCGCCGTGTTCGCGGTCGTCTCGATCTGGACCGACGGCGAAGGCGGGCCTACGGCAGTCGAATCCGGGACGCAGCTTGTGCGCGCGGGCGTCGAGGCCTGGGCCCGGCAGACGGCGTAGCGGCCGGCGAGTGACCAATTGAGGGTCGCCCCATTGCTGGCCTGACTTGCGACAATGCCTGCAGCAGGGGGCAGGGAGAGAGCATGCCAGAAACGAAATCGCAGCGGGAACTGACCGCCGCAGACATCGTTGATGCCCAGCGGGTGGGCGGGGTTTGCCTGAGCCCGGATGGCGCAGTGGCGGCGTATGTGGTGTCGCCGGTCAGCCAGCGTGAGGAGCATCCGGTCAGTGCCATCTGGCTGGCCAGCAGCAGTGCGCCCGCGCGCCAACTCACCGCCGGGACGGCGGAAGATACCGCGCCACGCTGGAGCGTGGACGGGCGCACGCTCTACTTCCTCTCGGATCGCGCCAAACGCGGCACGGCGCAGCTCTACGGCATCACCGCCGATGGCGGTGAGGCGCACGCGCTGACGGACTGGGAGCCGGGTATCGCGGAGTACGAGCCGCTGCCCGATGGCCGTGTCGCGCTCCTGGCGGTCGATCCCGAAACCGACGCGCAGAAGGCGCGCAAGGAGCGGCGTGACGACGCCGAGGTCTACGGCGCGGAGTGGAAGTTCCAGCGTCTCCGCCTGCTGGACCCCGGCAACGGCAACCTGACGACGGTCGAGGGCTTGCCGGACCAGCATGTCGTCGAAGTGGCCGCAGCCAGCGACGGCGCGCGGCTGGCGGTGGTCGTCTGGCCCACGCCGGAACTGGACAACGTGACCGAGCGTGGCGAGCTCGTGGTGATCGACCTGGCCGGCAAAGACGCGCCACGCACCGTGGCTGCCCTGACCTCGGGCGGTGGAGACCTGGCCTGGGGACCGGGCGACACGACGCTGCTCTATAACGCCCAGCTCCTGCCGGGAATGCGGGGCGGGCAGGGCATTTTCGCGCTGGACCTTGAGACCGGCGCGACCAGCGTTTACGCCAATGACCTGGAGGCGTGCCCCGATGCGTTGGTCACCGACCGCGCCGGCGTGCCGTATGTCGCAGTGCTGGATCACCTGGAGAGTTGGTTGGCCCGGCTCGATCTCGCCACCGGGAAGGATGCCAAAGCCGGAGTACCGGCAGGGTTGGCATCCCTGGCACAGTTGGCACACTTTCCCGGCGAGATTGACGACTTCAGCGTCAGCACCAATGGCACGACAATCGCCGTTGCCGGTAGCACACCGGGCATCCTGGGCGATATCTGGATGGGGAGCAGTGGAGAACCGCTCCAGCGTGTCACCCAGACCAACCCGGATCTGGAGACCCTGGCGTTTGGTTCCCAGGAGCGTGTGAGCTGGACCGCCCCGGACGGCCTGGAGATCGAGGGGCTGCTCATCCTGCCGCCGGGCGCCACCCGCGGTGATGGGCCGTTCCCGCTGATGACCCTCGTCCATGGTGGTCCGTACTGGCGCTACGCCGACACCTTGCAGGTCGGGCCGCTGCGCTGGGGCCAGTGGTTGGCGACGGCGGGCTACGCCGTGCTCCATCCGAACCCGCGTGGTGGTTCTGGCCGGGGGCACGCCTTCGCGGACACGGTTGCCGCCGCGGTCGGCAAGGAAGATTGGCTCGATGTCCTGGCCGGTGTCGACTATGCCGTGGCGGAGGGGATCGCCGACCCGGAGCGGCTCGGAATCGGCGGCTGGAGCCAGGGTGGCTTCATGACGGCCTGGGCCGTGGGACAAACCGCACGCTTCAAGGTGGGCCTGATGGGCGCTGGTGTGAGCGACTGGGGCATGATGACCGCGACGGGTGACTTGCCTGCCTTCGAGCGCATGCTTGGGGGCAGCGCGGGCTGGGAAGGCCCCGGGCCGCACCAGCACGCCGCGCTCAGCCCGATCTCGTTCGCTCACCAGGTCACGACCCCACTCCTGATTCTGCATGGCGCGGAGGACGCGCGGGTGCCCGTCAGCCAGGGGCGCTTCATGGCCCAGGCGCTGCGCGAGCACGGCGTCCCTTGCGAGCTCGTGGTGTATCCACGTGAGCCGCACGGTATCCGGGAGCGCCATCACCAACTCGATATCTTGCGCCGCGTCCGGGAGTGGACTGCGCGCTGGCTGGGACCTGGCTGGGCGCCGCCTGGCGCACCTACTGTTGGAGACAACTCATGAGCGAACTCACCGCAGAACTGGCCGCCGATCAATTGCTGGTCACGGCGGTGGAGGTCAGCCCCGAGCGCGGCTGGATCGCGCTCGCGGCCGAGCCGGCGGGGCACGCCGGCGAGCACCCCGCAGGCGCTCTCTGGCTCGCGTCTCCAGGTGATGCCGCTGCCCAGCTCACTGCTGGCACAGCCAGGGATCACTCGCCCCGCTGGTCTCCGGACAGCCGCACACTCTATTTCCTGTCGGATCGGGAGAAGCGCGGCGTCAGCCAACTCTACCGGATCAGCCCGGAGCGCGGTGAAGCCAGGGCGCTCACGGATTGGGAGCCGGGCATTGTCAGCTACCGGCCGCTGCCCGATGGTAAACGCATCGCGCTCATTGCCGGAGACCCGGAAACGGACGCGGCGAAGAAGCGCAAGGAGGAGCGCGACGACGCCGAGGTCTATGGGGAGGATTGGCACTACCATCGCCTGCGCTTGCTGGACCTGGCCTCCGGCGCCATCACGACCGTCGACGCGCTCGGGAATCGCCACATCGTCGACGTGGTGGCGGAGCCGAACGGCAATCTGTTGCTGGTGAAGGCCTGGGACACCCCCGAGACCGACAATGCCTTCCACAGCGTTGACCTGTTCGTCGTGAACCCCGAGGCAGGTGACGCCAGGCTTGTCTGTCATCACACCGCGAGCGTGGATGACATGTGCTGGGGGCCGGACGACACCATCGTCGTGCTGGCAACGCAGCCGCGGTGCTTCCACGCAGGCACCAGCATCTTTACGGTTCCTGTCGCGGGCGGTGAGCTCCGGGAGGTGATCCCCGACCTCACCGTGTGTCCGATGCAGCTTGTAGCCCCGGGCAACGGCGACGTCCTGGTTCTGGCTGAGGATCGGCTCGATTCCTGGGTCGGGCGCGTGAACCTCGCTGCCGGCTCACTGGATGTCGTGCAGGGCCTCCCGGGTGATGCCTTCGCGCTCAGCGCCAGCCGCGATGGCAGCCTGTTGGCGGCGGCGCGGCGCACCCGAGAGGATGTGGGCAACGTGTGGGCCGGGGCGCCCGGCCGCCCGTGGGCGCGGCGCAGTGACCTGAACTCTGCCCTTGATGCTGTTGAATGGGCGTCCCACGAGGCGTTCTCGTGGCTGGCGCCGGATGGCCTGGCCCTTGACGGCGTCCTGTTGCTCCCGGCCGGCGCCACCCGGGAGGACGGCCCGTTCCCGACGGTGGTCTCTATCCACGGCGGGCCATACTGGCGGTTCCCGGATGCCGTTATCGTGGACTGGATGCTGTGGGGGCAGTGGCTGGCAACGGCTGGCTATGCGGTGTTCATGCCGAACCCGCGCGGCAGCAGCGGGCGCGGCCCGGAGTTCGCGAAGATGGTCCTGGGGAACCCTGGCGAGGGCGCCTGGGCCGACATCGAGGCGGGGCTCGATGAACTGGTCCGGCAGGGCGTGGCGGACGCGGACCGCCTGGGCATCGGCGGCTGGAGCTATGGCGGGTACATGACCGCCTGGGCGCTGGGGCACTCGGAGCGCTTCAGGTGCGGCATCGTGGGCGCGGGCGTCACGGACTGGAGCCTGATGATCGCGACCGGCGATATCCCCAGCTTCTCCGCAGGCATGGGCGGCAGCCTGCCCTGGAGCGGGCCGGGACCGCATCAGCACGCGGCAACCAGTCCCATCTCCTACGCGCAACGCATCACGACCCCGACGTTCATCCCGCACGGCGCGGCCGATGTACGGGTGCCCCTGAACCAGGGGCAATATCTTGCCCAGGCCCTGCGCGAGTGTGGCGTTCCCTGTGAGTTGGTCGTCTACCCTCGCGAAGACCACATCTTCAGCGAGCGCCTGCACGAGATCGACCTCATGAACCGCGTCCGCGAGTGGTTCGCGCGCTGGCTTGGGCCGGGATGGGAGCCAGAGGCCTGACTCCCCTACCCTGGCTGGTACAAGCGCAGGCCTGGGGTGCGGGCGAAGTGCCGTTGGTTGGCTGTCACCAGAATCAGATCGTGGCGAAGGCTGGTCGATGCTATCAGAAGATCCAGATCGGGGATGAGTTGGCCCTGGCGACGTAGCGTGCTCCGAATGTACGCAAAATGATGCATGCACGCGTTGTCCAACGGCAACGTGGTAAAGGATTCGAGCAGACGATCAAACACTGCAAGTTCGTCATCAGGATGCGATGACGTCATGGCGCCCTCGTACATTTCGCCGACAGTGATAATGCTGACCGCGAGCCTCGCAGGACGTAGTTGCCGGATGGTTTCAGTGGCGAGAGGGGCTCCACGATAGGAGTTTATGAGTCAATCAGTGTCGACAAGATACGTCATGGGCGGTTCGGCGGGCGCGTACCCTCCCGGCGGCCACGATAGACCAACTCCAGAAGCCGGTCCGCTTCCTGGTCAGAAATCTTGCCGGCGACCTCGTTGAGTCGCTGTGAAATCAGGTCGGGGTCATCATTTGCCCACAGGTCATCCTCTTCGATGGGAGTTATCCGAAATTTCTGGTTACCTCGGAGCACGATGATCGGACCGCCGGATTCATCCAGCGCCCGGCCAAGGTCACTTTCAGGGTCTATAGGAATCGGGGCCGGTTCAGCACTCATTGAGGAACCTTTCTCGTCAGGATCCAGTTTATCTGCGCCAAACCGCGTATTCTCCGTTGCTTCTTCACGACTCTTGAGCAATCTCCGCCTGCATCTCCTGCACGAAGCGCAGTGTCTGCGGGTAGGCTCGCTCGGCGGCGGCCGGGTTGTCCGGGGCAACTTCGCGCCAGCGAAGGGCCTGAACGAGCAGGGATTCGTACTGGGGCATTTCGGCGGCCAGCCAGGCCGCGGCCTCGGCCTTCGATGTGGCACGGCCGTGGCGCACGGTGTAGAGCGCGCGGCAGAGGGTAAGAGCGGCATACGACTGCTGGCGTGGGGCACGCATATCCGGCAGCCACTCGCTGCAGGTGGCGGCGTGTTCGCGCACGGCGGTGACGTACTCCTCTATGGTGGTGTCCGGAACGTAGGTCTCGGCTGGCGGCCCGGACACCACCTGGCCGCCGTGACGGACCTGGTGCCAGTTCATCAGCCAGTCGATGCCAGCGGAGAGTATGTGCAGCGGCTCCCCAGGGCTGATGACGCCAATCTCGCTGAACTGTGTGCGGAATGTGGCGAGTGCCTGCCGTGGCGCGTAGATCACTTCGATACGGTCATGCCAGGCCGGGAAGCGCGCTTCAATCCCGGCGTGCATGGGTTGCAAGCGGGCGATGACATCCGGGGTGATCGGGCCGTCGGTAACCGCCAGCAGGTCGAGATCGCTGACGCCGGGCGTGAAGGCGCCGGACGTGACGGAGCCGTAGAGATAAAGACCGAGCAGGCGAGGGTGCGGTTCCAGCGCGGCGGCGATTCCGGCAGACAGCACCGGTAGCAGGGCATCCACCTCGGGTTCAGCGGTCGGTCGCATCGGTGTGCTCCTGATGGCCTACGGAATGCTCGCGGCTTGCTGATGCGAGATCAACACCCCGACGCCGTCCAGAATGCGGTCCAGCCCGAACGACAGCGCATGCTCGGGGTTGGCTCACCGCCTGGTGAGCCATGCCCGCCGCCTGCCCCACGCGGGCAGCCACCGGGAAGTGCTGCCCGCTCATCACCGCCTCGAGCAGCGGGGCCATGGCTACCCACCACTCCAGGTCGGTCTGCCCGCTGTGCTGCTGCGCCGAGTGTTGCAGGAGTCGGGCGCGGGCAACACTGCCGACGTGGGAGAGCACACGTGTCAGCGTATCGTCCATCTCGACATCGGTCAGGCCGATGCCATCCAGCGGGCGCAACTCGGCTTCGTCGTTGCGGGTGACGTGTGGGACCATGACCGGCCGGGCGTGACTCAGGTGCAGGAGCCACGGGTAATGCTCGTAGAGCTGCCAGTTGCGCCGCGCGATAAAGCGCACGGCCGCGCGCCACCCTCCCTGCTGCCGCGCGGGCTCGTCCACATCGGCATACAGTTCGCCAGCCACGTTGTCGCACATCAGGTCCGTAAGTTCCCCCTTGCCCGGTACATGGGTGTAGAGCGACATTGCGCCAACGCCCAGGTGCTCGGCAACGCGCCCTGTGAGGTAGGCGGGGGACTGGACGATCAGTTCGTGGAAAGGATGGCCGTGGAGCGTCTGCATTGCGCCATTCTGGGGCAAGACGTCCACAAGCGGTATGCCGGCGGCTCAGAGGAGGCCGGGTTGCGCGGATTCACCATCGCGGTGGAGGACGGCACGGTCTGTGGGTTGCTCGGTCATCACCGTGCCGGGCGCGGATTACGTCGCCTTCCTGATCCCGGGATGTTCGCCCTGACGATGCTGTTCGGCCAGGAATCGACGATGGTGGCCGTCACCACTGTGATTGTCGATCCCGCTTCCATGCCGCGCGTGCTGGGCGCTGTCGCGACGTGGAACCCGCTCTCCATCACTGCCTCCGCCACGCGCGAGCTGTTCGGCAGCCCCGGCTATGGCGGCGGGAGCTGGATCGCCCAGCACGTCATCGAGATGGCGGTGGTGCTGCCCTTGGCGATCACGGCGGTCTTTCTGCCGCTGTCGGCGCTGGCCCACCGGAACTTGAGCCGGTAGCGTCCAGGCGCTGTTCCCGATTTGACAGGCGGTGAGTTCCCTCCGCAACTGCTCCGCGTCCCTCACTGGCCCAGGATAGCTCTATCAGACGGGGCGCAATCCCGCCGCAGCGGACAGGCAGCAAGAGGGCAAGCACCATGGACACGCAGCGTTTCGATCACCTCGCGACGACTCTCGCCAGCGTCCGTAACCGGCGTGGAGTTCTACAGAGCATCGGTGCAACGGCGCTTTCCGTTGGCGGTATCGGCCTGCTGGCGGTGGACGAGAGTGATGCTCGCCGCAAGAAGCGGAAGAACAAGGGCAAAGGGAACGGCAGAGGCGGCAAGAACGATCGCTGCTTCAAAGCCGGTGAGAGCTGCTCTTTCGACGATCAGTGCTGCTCGAAGACCACCAACCGCATTTGCGATGTGCCGCACGGCGCCAGCAATAGCGACAAGGCGTGCTGCGGCGGCCAGGGCGCGATCTGCGGCGGTGTGGACGACAACGGCGATGCGATTGGCCCGTTCTGCTGTGTTGGGGAGGCGGGTGTTCGCTCGTTCGTCTGCAGCCAGAACGATCCGCAGAGCCCGTTCGTGAAGGGCACCTGCATTCCCGCGCCGGAGGAGTAAATCCCGGCGCATGTCCTCCAATCCACTTTCCTCCCAGAACGGCGGCTCACACGAGCCGCCGTTCCGCGTGGTTGGGGAGCAGCGAACGGTCAGCGGCGCCAGGCCTCGTAGACCAGGTGCGCGGCCGCGCCGTTGAGCAGGTTCCCTTCGTGGTCCGCGCGGAAGGAGGGATCGGTGCTGCCCTCGGTCATGGTGGCAATCACGAAATGGCAGGCGGGCGACGTCACGATGGCCGCATCGGCCCGGACACCGGTGTAGAAGCCGGTCTTGTTAAAGATCTGCATACTGGCGTCGTCACCGACGTAGCGGGCATAGGGGTTGTACGGCAGGTAGCGCGGTATCTGATCCAGATACTGCTGGCGCGAGAGGTGATCGCGCATGGCCGCGCACGCTTCTGGCGAGATGATGGCATCCGTGGCAATCAGTTCCATGAGCCGGGCGAGTTCGCGCGGGGTGCTGACCGCGTAGTTGCGGATATCATCGCCCAGCGTCATCTCCCAGACGAGAGTCATCGTTGCCAGGCCCCATTTGCGCAGCGACTGGTTGATGGCGTCCTTGCCCAGCAGGCGCACCAGCATGCCGGTGGCGACGTTGTCGCTGACGATGATCATCATGCGCGCCAGATCGTTGACGGTGGGGGTGAGGCCGGGGGCAAATTCCTTGAGCACGCCGGAGCCCCCCCACCAGTCGTCGGGCGTGACCTCGCGCCGCTCATCCAGCGAGACCGTGCCCGCAGCCACCTGACGGTAGAGCTCGGCCAGCACGGCCACCTTGATCACGCTGGCGGTCGGCATCACCGCGTCCGCGTTGACACCAATCTCTGCCCCGGTTTCAAGGTTTCTCGCAAACATCCCGAACTGGCCGCTGAACTCGGCCGCGCGCGCAGTGATGTGCCGTTGCAGGCCAGTTTCCTGGGTCGTGGTGTTCATCATGTGTGTCTCCGTCCGCGACTTGATGGTCAGGCAGTGGCGTCCAGGGCTTCCAGGACGGGCGCAAAGGCCGCGATGCCGGCGGGGGTGGGCGGATCGATCCAGACGATGAGGTGGCTGACGCGCTCCGTGGCGTAGGCGCGAATCTGGGCGGCAAGCTCCTCCGGCGAGCCGGTGAGCGGCCAGGGGTGCATCACGAACTGGCGTGGTTGCATCGCTTCGCGCTGCTCGTTCAACAAGTCCACCTGGATGCCAATGATGCGCTGCAGCGTGGCAGGGTCGCGGCCAACCTCTGCGCAGGCCGCATCGACGCGGGCGTTGAGCGCAGCCACCTGCGCCAGGGTGTTCTGGCGATCCGCGTTCCAGGCGTCAGCAAAGCGGGCGGTGATGCGGAGCATGCGCTCGCCGCTGCCGCCGACCAGGATGGGCGGCCCCGCTTGTCGAGGGCCGCGCGGCCGCAGTTCGCACTCACGGGCCTGGTAGAACCTGCCGTTGAAGTCGATCTCACCCGTGCGGAGCAAGGTGGAGATGATCTCGATGGCTTCCTCGAATCGCCCGACCCGGTGGTCGTAGGGATACCCGAAGGCGTCGTACTCCGGCCTGTGCCAGCCGGCGCCGAGCCCGAGCATGAAGCGGCCGCCGCTGATCTCGTCGATGGTATCCGCCATCTTGGCGATCAGGGCCGGGTTGCGAAAGCTGGTGCAGGCGACCAGTGGCGCCAGCTCGATGCGCTGCGTGGCAGCGGCCAGCCCAGCCAGCAAGGACCAGACATCCCAGGCCCCTTGCCGATTCACGTTATCGAATGCGAACAGCAGGTGATCTGGCAGCCAATAGGAATCAAAGCCCACCTCTTCCGCGAGTTGAGCAGTGGCCAGGATATCCGCCCAGCGTGGGCCGGTTGCACGCCACGGCATGTGAAACTGGGGCACGAAGACCCCGACCTTGAACGGCCTGTTGCCCATCTGCTGGTTACTCCTCCTGTGATTCGTTCCCGTGCAATCATGCGGCAGGATGGCGGAATGGGGAAGAGAGGCACGGGTTGGCAGAGCGTGCCATCGCGAGGGGCCGTACCGCGGCGCTATAGTCCGCGACGCATCGCCCACCGCGTTCAGGACTGCGCTATGCCAGGTGCCGCTTCGCCATCTCAAGGGGTGTTCCCGGTGAGCCGTGAGCCAGAGTTGGCCGCACTGCGCGCCGCGCTCGAGACCGCCAAGCAGGGCCGGCTGGCCGTGACGCTGCTCAGTGGTGATCCCGGCCTGGGCAAGAGCACCCTGCTGGACGCAATCAGCGTCGACGCGCGGCGTGCCGGCATGACGGTATTGCGCGGCGCCGCCTTCGACGCCGAGGGAATGCCGCCCTATCTGCCCTTCCTGGAGGCGCTGGGCGGCTACGCCCACCAGACGCCGCCGGAACTCCTGCGCGCGCAGGTGGGCGATCAGGCAGCGGTGCTCATCGAACTGCTGCCCGAGTTGGTGACGCGCCTGGGGGAGGCGCCGGTCTTCTACCCACTCCCTGCCGAGCAGGCCCGCCTCCGCTTGTTCGACGCGGTGGCCACCTGGTTGAGCGCAATCGCAGAGGCCGCGCCACTCACGCTCGTGCTGGATGATGTGCATTGGACCGACCCGGCAAGCTGTGACCTGCTGCGCTACCTGGCGCGGCGGGTGCGGGAGCGTCCCATCGCGATCCTGGGCGCATTCCGGCCTGCCGAAGGTGCGCAGTTTCCGGGCCTGCAGCGCACGCTCGCTGCGCTCGATCAGGCCCGGGTACTGACGGTGGTTACGGTGGCGCCGTTGCCACCAGCCGGAACGGCCTCGCTGGCCGAGCAATTCCTGGGAGCACGCGCCCACCCTGACCTGGCCGCCACGTTGCACGAACACAGTGAGGGCGTGCCGTTCATCGCTGAAGAGGTGTTACGTGAATGGCGCGCGGAAGGCGCACTGACCTTCCATGACCAGGTCTGGAGACTGCTTTGCGCGCCAGAGCAAACGAAGTCCAGTGCTCCGCCCAGCGTGACGCGCGTCGTGCAGCAGCGGCTTGGTCAACTCTCGCCGGAGGACCTGGCCATCCTGCAAGTCGCGGCTGTTGCCGGGCGGGAATTTGCCCCAGCGATTGTTGCCATGGCAGGAAACACAGAAGTAGGTGCGGTGATGTCCGTGCTGGACCGCGCCGCGTCCCAGCGTTTCGTGAACGCGCTCCCAGGTGGTGAAACGTTTGCGTTTCACCATGAGGCGATCCGTTCCGGCATCCTACGGGAAATCAATACCTACCGGAGGCAGCAACTGCACGCCGCGTTAGGACGCGCGCTCGAGTCGACTGGAGCGGTGGACGACCCACGCGGCCTGGCGGACGTTGCGTTCCACTTCGCGCACAGCCCCGAGCGCGCCCTGGGCGCACACTACGCGCTGCTGGCGGGCCGGCAAAGCCTGCGCGCATCCGCATTCGCGGACGCGAAGCGCCAGTTTGCCCTGGCGCTGGCGTTGCTGCCGTGGCAGGCTGACACGCGGGGAGAAGCGCTGCTGGGTCACGGCGAAAGCGCAAGCCTGGCTGGCCATGAGGCTGAGGCAATGGCCTCGCTCACGGCCGCGCAGTCGTGGTTCCAGGCGCGGGGAGATCTCCGTGCTGCCCAGGCGGCGCATCGCGTCGGCCGAGTGGCCTGGCGGCAAGAGCAGATCGAGACAGCGCGCACCGCCTTCCGGGCGGCGCTGGCGATCCTGGGGGAGGCGGGCGGCGCGGAGCGCGCCGAGGTGCTGGTCGATCTCGGCACCCTGCAGGCGGTCAGCGGTGGCGACCTCGCGGCTGGCCTGGCGCAGGTGCGCGAGGCTGTTTCACTGGCTGAGACACTGGGGGATCAGCGGCTCCTGGCGATGACCCGGCGCGCCCTGGGGAACCTGCTGGTGCGTGCCAACGACTTGCCGGCGGGAATCGCGCTGCTCGAAGACGCGCTGGCACTGGCCGTGGCGGCGGGCGACCTGACGGAAGCAGCCGAGTGCTGCGCCTGCCTGGCGCCCGCCTGCTGGTGGCTGGGCGATGTTGCCCGGTCCGAGGCCGTGACGCAGCAGCGGTTGGCGTTCGCGCTGACGAGCCACGACCGCTTCCAGCTCCGCCATGTCTACCCCTGGCTGGCCGCCTGCGCTGGTATTCGGGGGCGCGTGGCCGAAGCAACGGCGGAGTTCGCCCGAGCGGAGGAGATCATTGTCGGGTTGGAGAGCCCCGAGCCGCGAGCCTACCTGAGCTTTGCACGCGGCGTGCTGGCCCTGGAGACCGCCGACCTGCCGCGAGCGCGGGCGTACCTGCATGAGGCGCTGGCCATCTTCCGCGCCCTCGGGAGCGCCGCCGCAGGATGGTATGAAGGCTTTGCCGGCTTGCTTGACTACGCCAGCGGCGACCTCCCGGCGGCGCACAATGCGTTGGCCAACCTGATAGCGCTGGTGCAGAGCTTGCCACTGGGCGCCATGGCGGCCGGGGAGCCGTTGGTGTGTGCCGCGCAGCTCGCCCTGTATCTGCACGAAAGCGCGCGGTACCCGCACCTGCTCGCGCTGCTGGAGCGCTATCCCGGTCAGTTTCATGACCTCCTGGTTGATCGGTTGCGGGGCGAGATTGCGCTGCGGCTGGGCGATCTGGCGGCGGCTCAGTCGTTACTGGCTGCTGCCGAGCGGCAGGCGCGGGTGGGATCGCTGTTGTGGGAGGTGGCGCGGGTGCAGGAAGCCCAGGCTGAACTGGCGTTGGCACAGGGCCTGGACACCGCATTGGCGCGGGCGCTGCTGACCGAGGCGCAGGCCCTCGTGGCCAGGCTCGGCGGCCAGCGGGAAGCGGCACGCCTGCAGGCACGGCTGGAGGCCATCGACGCTCCAGGCAGCAGCGTGGCAGGCCTGACCGCGCGCGAGCTCGAGGTCCTCGGTTGCCTGGCGCGGGGCCAGAGCAACCGGGCCATTGCGGACGCCCTGTACCTGGCGCCCAAGACGATCGAGCACCACTTGACCAGCATATACACCAAGTTGCGGGTGGAGAACCGGGCGCAGGCCGCTGCGTTTGCCGTGCGGCACGGCCTCACCTGAGCGCTCCCGGCGCCGGATCTTCCTGCTCATCAGGGGTAACCCTGATCGATGCGACTCCTGCCTGCCGGAGCGTGCCCTGCCGAATGCGGGATTCCCCCGATGCGCTGCGCGCGGTCACTCGATAGCCTGCTGGTATGGGGCTTCGCACAGACGTTGGGTCCAAGCAGCCCCATTCCGCGAACAGGAGTGGACCATGCATGGAGCGATGTCCGATTTGGCGGTTGCATTCCAGGGCGACGGCGTTGATATCCGCGAAACGGAGTGGCAAGGAATGAACGTCTCGCTGGAGCGTTTCCCGGCGGGGCTTTCCACCGCGCCGATCTTCGTTGGGCTCCCGGACGACCGCTGCCAGTGTCCGCACTGGGGCTACGTCATCCGGGGCCAGGTGCGCGTGCTCTACGCCGATCACGAGGAAACGCTGCGGGCCGGAGATGCCTACTACCTGGCGCCCGGACACACTACGGTCTTCGAGGCAGACACGGAGATGATCGAGTTCAGCCCGGCTGGCGAGTACCAGAAAACGATGGAGGTTGCCATCCGCAATGTCACGGGCACGGCCGTTTAGCCCGCGCCCAACGAGCGCCTGCGCGCGAGTCGCGATGATGGGCATCGTTCGCGACCCCGCGGCGCATCACAACCAAGAGCCTTGATCGCAACGGAGGATCAACGATGACCAGCGCAACGGTTCCAGAAGCCCTTGACGTAGCGGCGGATGTCGCCGCGGTGGAGGCGCGGCTGGCCGAGATGTATGCCGCGTGGACGGCGCGCGATGAGCCACGTATTCGCCGCTTGTTCAGTCACCGGCCAGACCTCAAGCTGTGGGGAACCGACGCCTTCGAGCGCATCGTGGGGCGGGATGAGGCGGACGAGCTGTTCCGGACGTGGATCGCCACCTGCCCGCCGTGGATCAGCATCGCTCCGGACCATCGCTCATTTGGCGTGGTGGGCGATCTGGCCTGGGCGGCGGACGATGTGACCGCCCGCTGGCGCGCCGGCGGCCAGGCGGGCGAGGCGCGCTACCGTTGCACGACCGTCTGGCAGCGGGTGGATGGCGAGTGGTACGTGGTGCACTCGAACTTTGCCGCCGGCGAGTGATCACGCAGATCAAGTCCAGCCAATGACGTTCCATCTCTCGCGCGCAGCAATGCCAAATCGTGAGGCAGAATGGCGCGACACCGGACCTCAGGTCATGATGCTTCGCGTGACATCGCTGGAATTCGCCCGCAGGACGGCACGGTGTAACGTCGCCACCTGACGAATGCTTGTTGCCTGGCAGAAGATCTTGTGCCCTGGGAGCGCCCGGCAACAGGCTGTACGACGAGCGGCGCGGCGGGTAAGAGGCAAGACCATGCTCGTTAGCATGATCATTGACCTGGATTCGCCTGAGGGAGCGGTCGGTGTTTCAGCGGACACGTGAGAAACACGGCCGGCAAACCAACCGACATAACAAGCAAGTCCAGACCATAACGCCCGGGTAGGGACAGGTAGGCCCATCGCCTCAGTGAGCCGCACTGGCGTGCTTGGCAGAATTCGTGAGCGCGGACAGGAAGGTGCAGCGCTTCCCGACGTGCTGGCTGGAGCGGACGCCACGAACGATCGCTTGACCGAGCGCGTGTCACGGCGTCCACCTGTCACCGGCACTGCGTCGTTTGGTCCACGCACTCGTGCGCTTCGCCCGTTGCCCGAAAGCACCTGGTTACGTGGGTGGCGCTGACTCCGACAGGTATCGGTCCCTGCGGAAAGCGGCGCCAACGCGGCGTGTACGCGTGGGGTTGCTCCAGGTTTCACCACTGCTGTGCGCCGTGATCATCCTGCGAATACCAACAATTGGAGGCCAGGAGGCCAGCAGGCATCGATGACTGGATGGGGTAAACTCTCGCGCGACGCAAACCCGTTGTGACGCGAGTACTCAGGCACGGCGCTGCCGTGCCTGGGCCAGACGCAAAGTGCCTGGACAGGAGCCGCCCGCATGACTGCCTCACAAGATGCCACAACGCCTGAGCCCCCATTGATTGGCGGTTCTTCGTTGGACGACATTGGCACGATCACCGTTTACCCTGCTCGCAAGATCATTACGATGAACGATGGCCAGCCAACGGCCGAGGTCGTAGCGGTGGCGGATGGCCGCATTCTCTCGGTCGGAACGATGGAGTCCATTCAACCGTGGCTGGACATCTTTCCCTATGAAATCGATGAGACATTCGCCGATTTGGTGCTGCTGCCCGGGTTCATTGATCCCCACCTCCACCTGATCGTCGGCGGCACATACATGTCCGCGCCGTACGTTGGCTATTACCCCATGCCCAAGCCCGGGGGCGGATACACCCAACCGGTCAAAGACAAGGCAGAGGCCATCGCCCGCATGCGCGCGGCGAGCGACGCGCTCGCAGACCCGAATGAGGAGCTCCTCGTCTATGGCTGGGACGAGGCATTCCAGGGCGAATTGACCAAGGACGATCTCGATCAGGTCAGCACCACGCGTCCGGTCGTGGTCATGGGCTACAGCTGGCATCTGCTCTATACCAACTCAGCGATGCTCGAAAAGCGACGTGTGACCCGCGAAACGGAGACCTACGGTGTCCGCAAGGACGCTGATGGCGAGCCGACGGGTGTCTTCCAGGAGACCGTTGCCGGCGCGATCATCGTGGGTCCGATGGCGCCGGGTTGGTTCGCACCGGACAGAGCGGCGGCGGCGATCAGCTACACGGCGGGGGTGGCGCATGGCACCGGCGTGACCACCACGTCTGACATGCTCTTCGGCCTGGTGGATCTTGAGTTGGAAGAGAAGGTCACCCGCGATCTCGTTCAGGATCCGACGTTTCCGGTTCGTATCCAGGCCGTCCACGATGGCGCCACGGCGATCCGAAACCACGGGGATGACCCGGCTGGGTTTACGGCGGCCCTGCGGGAGCGCAACGAGGACCGGTTCTTCTTCGATCACGTCAAGTTTTTCGCTGACGGCGGCTTTCTCGACATGGCCGGTCAAACCGGATGGCCCGGACCAATCGGTGGCCAGCAGATGCTGTGGAACACGCCAAACGGCGTTCCCCCGCAAGACATGTGGGAGTCCATGCTCCCCTTCTGGAAAGCTGGCATCGACATTCACGTTCATGTCGTTTCCGATCTCGGATTCGACGCCGTCATCAATAGCCTGGCGCGGCTGCAAATGGCACACCCCCGGTTCGATCATCGCTTCACGGCGGAGCACGTGGGGATTGCCCATCCGCACCAATTGCGGCGCTTCGCGTCACTCGGGGGCCAGATCAGCAATAACATCTACTATGTCTATTACCGCGCCGAACGGTACGCGAAAGTCGGGTATGGACCGGACCGCTCCTATCACATGAGTCCGCTTGGCGATGTCGTGCGCGCCGGAATTCCGTTCGCCGTCCACAGTGATATGACCATTGGACCATGCATTCCGCTGGAAGCCGTCTGGATAGCCGTCAATCGCGTCGGCCAGGCCGGTCAGGTGATCATGCCGGAGCAGCGGGTCTCACTCGACCTTGCGCTGAAGGCCATTACCATCAACGCCGCGTATATCCTCCGGCTCGATCACACTGCTGGCAGCATTGAGGTCGGCAAGTGGGCCGACTTCGCTGTGCTGAAGGAAAGCCCCTATGATGTCGATCCGATGGCGATCAAGGAGATTCCGGTCTGGGGCACCGTGGTTGGTGGCGTGAAGTACCCGGCAACGGATGCCTGAGGGCGCCGCAGTCACGAAGGATCGAGATCAAATTCCGGTGACTGTCATCGGGGGTTACCTGGGTTCTGGCAAGACGACCCTTCTCAATCACCTGATTCGCCAGAACCAGGGGCGCCGCATCGCGGTCCTCGTGAATGACTTTGGCGCGATCAATATCGATGTTCAACTGATCGCAAGTCATGACGGCGACACCATCAGCCTGACCAACGGCTGCATCTGCTGCTCGCTTGCCGCTGGCCTTCACACGGTCATGAACTCGCTGCTGGAGCGCGATCTTCCTCCGGAGCATATTATTGTCGAGGCGAGTGGCGTCGCTCTGCCGCATGTCATCGGTCAGTATGGGCACATGCCCGGCTTCCGCCTCAACGGCGTGGTGGTGCTGGTCGACGCCGAGACAATCCGCTCCCGCGTCCGCGACACGTATGTCGGCAAGACTGTGCTACACCAGTTGAGTGGCGCCGATCTCCTCGTCCTGACCAAGACCGATTTGATCCCGGAAGAAGCATCCACGGCCGTTCGCGCATGGCTGCGTGCCATCTCTGCGAACACCCGAATAGTCGCCGCTGATCACGGCGATCTCCCGCCGGCCGTCGTGCTGGGCATGAGTAGCGACGGTTCTGAGCGCGGCAACGGAGCCGACAGTAGCCAGGAAGAAGGGCACGCTGTTGACTACGACACGACGAGCCTCCACCTCCGCCACCAAATCGACGAAGACGCCCTCCGCGCAGCCATCGCTGAACTCCCAGAAGGCATCCTGCGCGGCAAGGGAATCGTTTGGTTGGCTGAGGACCCCGATCGGCAAACCATTTTCCAGTTGGTTGGCAAGCGCTGGAGCATCAAGCAAGGCGAGCCATGGAGTGACCGACGGCCAGCCGGTACGGAGTTAGTGTTCATCGGTCTCCCCGGCTCGCTGGAGGGCGTGCAACTGGCACCGTTGTTTTCCGCGCCATCGTCCGCAGAGGTTCCGGTGAACCTCGAGTCACACGACCGGCTTCCTGCCTCTTCACGTGGCCCAGACTGAGGCGAACTTCGAAGGTTGTACGCAGGTTGCAGCCTTTCAGCCTGGCGGTGTCTCGAAAAAGGTCAGCATCTGGCGCCAGGCATCGGCGCAGGCTGCGCGGTGTTCGGCGAAGGAGCGGTCGAAGAACGAGTGTGGCGCGCCGGGATAGATCACCATTTGGTGGGGTACGCCGGCGGCGGTCAGGTCCTGATCAAAGGCCTGAAACTCTTCCTGGGGTGTGAAGTCGTCGCCCGCGACCAGCAGCAGGAGGGGCGCGCGCATCTCACCGATGAAGGCCCGGGCGCGGCCGGGTTGCCCATAGAACCCGACTGCTCCGGCCAGCCCGTCCTGGGAGGCTGATTGCCGCCACGAGGTGCTGCCGCCAAAGCAGAAGCCAACGGTGAAGAGGCGCGTGGCCGCGCCACCGGCGGGGGAGCGCAGGTAGGCCATGGCGGCTGCGACATCGGCATCCACCGTGTCCGGCGTGGTTTGCTCGACGTGCGGCCGGTAGGCAAAGGCTTCGTCGCGCACATCGGTTTCCGCCGTGCGGCCGAAGTAGTCGATGGCGATGGTGCTGAACCCGGCCCGGGCAAAGCTATCGGCGAGGTCCTTGTAGAACTGATGCAGACCACGGACATCGGGCAGGAGCACCACCCCGGTCGTGCCCGGTTGTTCCGGCATCGCCGCGTAGGCCATGACTTTCGTGCCATCGGCCGAGGTTAACGTCAGGTCACCGTGAGCCCCGAGGGGGCCGGATACGGGCGGTTCGGGTGGGCGGGCGTCATCCCCGTGGCACATCACCATGTCTCCTGCGAATTGACGGCAAAGCGTGGGGCAGTCTCGCACACCGTGGGACGGCTGCAGTGCACGCGCAGTTCGGTGAGGCCTCGCACTAACCCGGCTGGGGGACGAGATCCTGCGACACGCATCAGAGATGACGCCTGAAGGGGACGGTGGGACGGCCACCAGCTGAACGCGAGGCCTGGAACGCAAGGCTGACGGAAGTTCGAGACACGAGGAATCCTCAGCGAGGCACGAAGCCCTCGGTTTGCAACCAGGCCCAGAGGCGGTCGATCCACGTGTCGGATGGGAGGCCCTGGGGCCAGAGGGCGAAGCCGTGGCCGCCAGCGGCGTAGACGTGCATCTCGGCGCGATGTCCCGCTTGCTGCCAGGCGGTGTAGAGCTTGACGCTTTCCAGCGGGCTGACCAGCGGGTCATCACTGGCGTGCGCCAGAAAGAGGGGCGGCGCATCGGCCGGCACGGGCTGCTCGCGCCAGACTGCGTAGATAGGCGCCGCGAAGCTCGGGCGGCTGGCCGCATCCATGTAGCCGCTGGCAGCGCCGGCGGTAACGGCGCCGCCAGCAGAGAACCCCATGATGCCGAGCCGGTCAGGGTCGATGCCAAAGCGGTCCGCCTGTTCACGCACGGTGCGGATCGCCTGCAGACCATCGGAGACCGAGAGCGGCCAAACGTGGTCCATGTTGGCGCGGCGGGGCAGTGGGTCCTCGGCGATGCGCAGGAACTCGGCGTCGTCATCGGCGGTGGGGAACACGCGGTACTTGAGCACGAAGACGGCCACACCGCGCGCATTCAGCCACGCGGCAATTTCCGTTCCTTCCTTGTCGACCATGAGGAAGTGGAAGGCGCCGCCGGGGCAGACGACGATCCCCATGCCATTGGCCACCGCCGGATCGGGCAGAAAGACGGTGAGCGTTGGCTGGCTGACGTTGCGCACGAGCCGGGAGTTCTCCCACAGGGGTCTCTCCAGCTCGGGGCCAGCGTCCCGCCAGAGTTCGGCGTTGGGAACCTCACCCGGCCAGACCGGGATGACGTCGGGGGTGGTCGTGCTGCTCATAGGGGGAGTGCTCCTGTTTCGCGTTCGCGGGCAGGCGAGGGCTCTCGACGGGCTCGAGACGCTACGCCTTGCAATCCGAGATCCGTTGGTACGTGCGCCAGGAATGCCAAGCATGCCGGGTTTGCCAACGTTGGCGGCAGCGGTGGCGTTGGCATCCGTGTCAGGAGCGGCGCTGGCGCGGATCGAGCGCCTCGCGCAGGCCATCGCCGAGCAGGTTGAAGCCGAGCACGGTGATGGCGATGGCCAGGCCGGGGAAGGTCATGATCCACCACGCCTGCCGCATCAGGTCGCGGCCGAGGGCCAGCTCCAGGCCCCACTCGGGCTCTGGCGGTTGCGCGCCGAGGCCAAGGAACGAGAGCGCGGCGGCCGAGAGAATGGCGGTTGAGAAGCCGAGCGTCGCGAGGACCAGGATGGGCGGGAGCGCGTTCGGCAGGATGTGTTGGGCCACCAGCCGGACGTGCCCAGCCCCGAGGGATTCCGCCGCTTCGAAGTACTGCTTCTGACCTTCCACCATGACCGTGCCACGCACCACACGCGCGTACCAGGGGATGGCGCTGATGCCGACGGCCACGACGGCGTTGCGCAGGCTGGGGCCGAGCAGGGCGACCACGGAGAGCGCGATGAGGATGTCGGGGAAGCTGAACATGACATCCACGGCGCGCATGATGACGTTGTCGATCTTGCCGCCGGCATAGCCCGAGATGAGCCCAAGCAGCGAGCCGATGGTGCCGGAGATGGCGACGGCCAGGCAGCCGATGAAGAGGGTGAGACGGCTGCCGGCGATCACCCGGCTGAAGAGATCGCGCCCAAACTTGTCGGTCCCGAAGGGGTGCGCCAGCGATGGGGGCTCCAGCGAGCCGCCAGCGCCCATCAGGGTCGGATCGTGCGGGCTGATCTGGGGCGCAAAGATGGCGCAGAGCACCAGCGCGATGATGATGGCGAGCCCAAGCATGGCGCCACGGTTGCGCCGCAACGCGGCCCAGGTGCGTCCCCACTCACTCTGGGCGGGTTGTGCTTCGGCCAGTGAGGCGGATTGCGGGAGTGCGGATGCGACCATTCAGGACTCGTAGCGGATACGTGGATCGACGAAGGCGTACAGCACATCGACCGCCAGGGAGACGCTGATCACGATGATGGCGAACATGAGCACGAAGCCCTGGATCATCGGGAAGTCGCGTTGCAGAATCGCCTGCACCGCTAACCGGCCGACACCGTTCCAGGCGAAGACGTTTTCCACCACCACCGCGCCGCCCAGCATGTAGGCGACCTGCAGACCGAGCATGGTGATAATCGGGATCAGGCTGTTCTTGACCGCGTGACGCACCAGCACCAGACGCTCAGCCAGGCCCTTGGCGCGAGCGGTGCGCATGTAATCCTGCGAGAGGACATCGAGCATGCTGGAGCGGGTGAGGCGCGCCAGCACCGCCGCGCTGACCAGGCCGAGCGTCACCGCAGGCAGCACGAGGCTGGATAACCCGGTGCCGCCGACAGGGAACCAACCCAGGCGCACCGAGAAGAAGAACATCAGGAGCAGGCCAAGCCAGAAGCTGGGAATGGCGATGCCAGCGATGGCGAGGGCCATGCTCAACGTATCGAACCAGCTTCCCCGGTAGTACGCCGAGAAGAAGCCGAGTGAGCCACCAACCACAATGGCGACGATCATGGCCGCCACCGTCAGCATGATGGTATTCGGCAGGCGCAGCAGCAGCAGGTTCAGCACCGGCTGCTCGCCCCGGATCGTTTTGCCGAAGTTGCCGTGCAGCACGTTCCCCATGTAGGTCACGTACTGCTCGTAGATGGGGCGGTCGAGGCCAAGCTCGCGCCGCTTGGCCTCGATCTGCTCTTCGGTGGTCGATTGCGACTGGGCGTACATGATGCGCACGGGGTCACCGGGCACGAGGTGGATCAGCAGGCTGACCACGATCGTCACTACCCAGAGCGTGAGCAGGCCCGAAAGCACCCGCCTCGCGATGTACGCCCCCATGCCGCCGCCTTACCCTGGCCTCAGGACGCGATCGACACGTCGTACAGGAGCGCGCGGTTGAACGGCGCGAACTGGAAGCCCTGTACCGACGTTGGTGAGGCCAGGATCCAGTTCCAGCCAGGGGAGAAGAGCGGCACCATGGCCGCGTTCTCCAGGATGTACTGCTGGATCTCGTCGATCTTCGCCAGGCGCGCGTCGCGGTCGGTCAGCGTTCGCTGCTCCTCGAGCATGGTGTCCAGTTCGGGGCTGCTGAAGCCATCGACCCAGCCGGGCGAGTGGAAAAGCGCGTAGAGGATATCGGGATCGAACCAGGCCCAGCCCATCATGTCGAAGAACCCGCCGCCCTCGTCGGTGTTGTTCTCGGCCTTGACGCGGGCGTTGAGAGAGCCGATGTCCATCGTTTCCAGCTTGACGTCGAACCCGACCTGGTTGAGCTGGTTCTGGATCAGTTGTGCGACATCCTCGCGGTTGCCGCCGGTCCACGTCGCCAGCGTGACCGGTAGGGGCGCATCGCCGTACCCCGCTTCGGCCAGCAAGGCCTTTGCCTTCTCCGGGTCAGGCGAGAAGCCGGCGGTGCCGCAGACCTCGGAGTTGCCGCCCAGGATGCCGGGGCCGACCGTGCACTGGGTGGTCTGCACCAGGTCGTTGAGGCCGATGCTGACGATCTGCGCGGGGTCGACGGCGTAGCCGACGGCTTGCCGCACCTTCACGTCATCGAACGGGGCGCGGTGGACGGCGAACTCGAAGAAGACCAGTTGGCCGGTGTTCTGGGCGATGTTGACGATGAAATTGCCATCGCCTTGCAGGCGCACGACTTCTTCCAACGGTGGCTCGGCCATGTTCACCTCGCCGGTCTCCAGGGCGGCGATGCGCGCCTGCTCCTCGGGCATGGTGCGGTAGATGACCTGATCGAGGTAGGCGGGGCCCTCGTGGTTGTACATGGGGTGGAACCCCTTGTACTCATCGAAACGCTCCAGGGTAATGTGATCGCCCTTGACCCACTCCACGAACTTGAAGGGCCCGCTGCCGACCGGATTGTTGCCAAACTCCTCGCCTGACGCCTCGGCGGCAGTGGGCGAAATGATGCCGGCAAAGGGATCGGTGAGGAAGCTGAGAAGCGGGGCGAACGGCTCGGAGAAGGTCATCTTCGCGGTCAGGTCGTCTACGACTTCGGTGCCCGTCAGTGGCCCAATGCTCGCCTTCGAAGGATTGCTGGTGGCGTCGTCGATGAAGCGGTCGAAGGTGTACTTCACGGCCTCGGCGTTGAGCGGCGTGCCGTCGTGGAAGGTCACGCCTTCCTGCAGGACGAACGTGACCTCCAGGCCGTCGTCCGAGATTTCCCAGCTCTTGGCTAGGTTCGGCACGATGTTGCCGTCGGCGTCGAACGCGGTCAGGCTCTCGTAGAGTTGGCTGTGGACCTGCCAGGAGAGGGTCGTGGTGGTCTTGTGGGGATCGAGCGAATCGGCATCGCCCTCGCGGGCGTACGTGAGGGTGCCGCCAGGCGCGGCATCCTGCGCGACGATGGCCGCACTGGCCTGGGGGTGGAAACCGGGGACTCCGGCCAGGAAGGCCACGCCAGCGCCGGCGCTTCCCAGGCGCAACAGGGAGCGCCGGTTGAGGGATGCCTGCGGGAGACGCTCGGTTCGGGTTTCGTCATCGCGGCTGGTCACGATTTCCCCTTTCTTCCGTGAGCGCGTGGCCGCACCTGCGGCTTTCTGATGCCGAACACGCACGAGCAATGCCCAGCGCTGAGGCAGCACCGGCAATGGGAGTAAGGCTCGGCATTGAGCGACGGCGAGTTCAGTCAACGCGGAGCGTATCGCTGCTTGCCGCGATACGCAATAGGTCTGTGCATGAAGATGCGTTTGCGGTTATTTGTGCAACTGCTTCCGGTACGTGCGGCTAGCCATGCGCTTCCCGGCTGTCCGCGGGCGCTTCCGTTCGCGCGGCCATGCCGTAGTCGCGCAGGACATGGGCCACGCGTAGGCGGTAGTCACGAAACACGCTCTCGCGGCCCAGCAGTTGCGCCGCGCGGTGCGGTTCCAGGGCGCGCCAGGCGGCGACAGCCTCTTCGTCGCGCCAGATGGAGAGTGAGAGCATCTTGCCGGGCTCGGTGATGCTCTCGAAGCGCTCGACGGAGATGAAGCCGTCGATGTCGCTCAGGAGTGGCCGCAGATCGGCGGCGATGTCCAGGTAGTGCCCGCGCTCGCCTGGAGCCGGCCAGACTTCGAAAATGACGGCGATCATGCTGCGCTCCGGGGAATGGCCCGCGCCACGAGGACGGGCGGAATATCGGGCATGTTGCTCCAGGTGAGGCGGTGCGGATCATCGGCGGCGGTGACGAAGTGCGGCTCCTCCAGGCCATCGATAACCCAGCCAGCGGCAAAGAACGCGCCGAACAGTTCGTGCAGTGGGCGGTGGAAGTACCAGTGCGGGGTTGGTTCGCCGGGCATGCCCGCGCCCAGGCCGGGTGGAACGGTGAGGTAGGAACTGACCTTCACCCAGTAGGCGCTGATATCTGCGGCGGGGCGCTCGCCCATGATGGCGACGCTGTTGTTGTTGAAGGGTGGGTGCTGCACCGAGAAGACGAAGCGGCCGCCAGGCGCCAGGAGACGGCGAGCGGCCCGCACCAGCGGCTCAATTTCCGCCATGTCCATCATGGCCATGCTGCACACGATCGCGTTGAACGTGCCCTCGCCCAGGGCCAGCAGGGCTGCCTCATCGGTGGCATCGACCTCCTGGTAGGTGATGCGCTCGTCCCAGGGCGTGGTGCGGGCTCGGGCACGCTCAAGGAAGACGCGGCTGAAGTCGACACCCAGCACCTCCGCGCCGAGCCGGGCCATCCGGCGGGCGTTGAGGCCGTTGCCGCAGGCGACATCCAGGATGCGCTCGCCGGGTTGCACCTGGAGCAGCCGCTCCAGGGCTGGGCCGATCAGTTCCACCTGGAACCGGTTGCCATCGGCCATGTGTTCATCCCAGTAGGAGGCTTTGGCGTTCCAGCGGTCTCGTATGGCGGCGTTGCGCTCCTCCAGGGTTGCCGTAGGCAAGAGTGGTTCGGACATGCGGGCCTCCTGTGTACAAGCGCAAAAAGGGTCGCCCAGTCTACCGCATCCCTCAGCCGCTGCCGGTACCATTGCGGGAGTTTTGGCGTGAACTGAGTATGTCTCCATGTCGTCGTCCCATCGTGAATCCTCATCACCGGCCGATCTGCCACGCTGGGAAAGCTGGGTGGAACAGGCAATCAGTGACGCCCAGGAGCGGGGTGAGTTCGACAATCTGCCGGGGCGGGGGCAGCGCCTGGTGATCGAGGAGAACCGCGAGGCGGGCGATTGGGAGATGGGGTACCACCTCCTGAAGAACGCCGAGATGTCGCCGCCCTGGATGGAACTCAACCGGGAGGTTCAGGCGGAAACCGCCGCGCTGACGGTGATCCGCGAGCGATTCTGCCGGTCACACCTGACGGACGACGCGCCGCCACCCGCGCTGGCGCTACCCCGGCGCCCCTGGTGGGCCTTCTGGCGGGCGGCCCCGGCCGCGCCTGCCGCCCCCAATCCCGCGCTACTGCGGGAGGCGCGGGCGGCTGAGGAGCGGCGGGCGCGCCGCGCGTATCTGGCCCAGGCGGCCCGGCTGGATGAGGTGCTGGCCGCCTACAACGCCTGGTTGCCGGACGATTTGCGCCGCCTGACCCGGCCGAGGATGACGCCCGCGCGGGCCGCGCGCGAGTGGGACGCGCCGTGTGAGCCGGAGTAGCGGGCGAACAAGCTCCGGCGGCAGGCTCAGGACGACACCCTGAGAGTGTTCCCAACAGAGCCAGCGTTGCGCCCTGAGCCATACGTTTGATGAAACGTGCGGCCGAGCGGCAGGTTAATCGCGGCGGACGGCGTCGGTGGAGGCCAGGCGAACCCAGCCGGGGTCGTAGTTGACGACGAGGCCCAGGTCGTCCACGGTCAGCGTGGCAGTGAAATCGTGGTCCGGGCTCTCGTAGCCGTAGGTATCCTCGGCGAGGCGGGTGTAGCGCTGGCGCAGCGGTTCCACCTTGAACTCGGGGATGCGGAACCAGGCGGCGGTGACCTCGGCGCTTTCGCCCACGGCCAGGTTGAGGCGGCGGATGGGTAGGGTGTTGGTGGCCGGGGTGACCTGAATATCGATGTCGGTGAGGTAGCTGATACCGCTCAGCCGGGGCTTGTCATTGCCGGAGGAGACAGACCAGGATCCATACTGGTCACGTTTCAGGGTGCAGCGTTTGGTGCTGCTGAAGCCGGGCACGGAGCCGTAGTCAACCTGCCTGATCTTGACCAGCCGGGTGTGCCACTCCCGGTCAACGCGGACGGTGTACTTCACCTCGACGGGGAATCCGTTGACCATCGCCTGGGCTTCGCCGTCCAGTTCCCAGCCGTAGCTGATCTCGGAGAGCGCGCACCTATCGGGTGCAGGCCACGTGGTGGACATCCACTGCACGACGCGGACGAGGTTTCCGGACACGCGGCCAGCCTCCCTCGAGACGGGCTGAAGGCTCATATGACGACGTGGTTCATGCCCATCTCATCGTCAGTGACCAGCCCAAACTCATCGACGGAAAAGGTGAGTTCGTCTGTAACGCCCAGGTAGTTGTCGCCGCAGCGGTAGCTGGTTTCGCCGGTGCGCGTGACGATGCGCAAGCCGGGCGTCAACTCGAGGTCCACCAGGGAAGATCCCTCGATGTCCCACAGGTCGGGGATCGTATCGCCTGTCTTCTGCTTCCAGACGCCGTCCGGCGTTGCCGACAGCGTGCAGGGACGGACCTTCGACATCTGCGAGGCGCACTTCACCCGCAACAGGCGCGTTCGCCACTCATCGTCCATCTGCACGGTGTCGTCCCGCGTGTACTTCTCGCCCAGCTCCACGCCGTGAAACTCCCCGGCAAGCTCCCATCCGGAATCGAGCCGGCTGCCCCGGCAGATTTCACGGCCCTCGAAGTCGTCCGATTTCCACTCGACCGTCGAGACCAGGGCGCCAGCCACGCGCACATCTTTCTTCTGGCGTCAGGTTGCCCGCGTCGCGGGCAACGTGAAGATGAACGTGCTGCCCTCGCCCGGCGTGGATTCCACCCAGATCTGGCCGCCATGGGCAAGGATCAGCATGCGTGCAATGTACAGGCCAAGGCCGAGGCCGGCGGTGGCATCGCGCGCGCTGGCCCGGTAGAAGCGTTCAAACAGGCGCGGCAGGGCTTCCGGATCGATGCCAGGGCCCTCGTCCGTAATCGAGACCCGGGCGGTGTCCGCAGTATGTTCGACCGAAACAGTGACGACGCCTCCCGGCGAGTACTTCACCGCGTTGCCAAGCAGGTTATCCAGCACCTGGGCGATGCGGTCGGCATCAACCCAAAGGTCGCGCGGCGAGTCGGGGGTGATCAGACGCAGGTCGTGACCTGGGGCTTGCAGGCGCATGCGCTCGATGGCCGCCTGCGCCAGGCCGGCAAGATCCGCTGGCGCGTGGCGCAGATCGAGGCTGCCGGTATCCAGGCGAACAAGTTCGCGCAGGTCGTCAATGAGCCGCTCCATGCGTTGCGTTTGCTCGATGATGGCTGAGACGCTGGCATCATCGTAGGCCTGCCGCCGCTGCAGGAGCTGGGCGCGGGCTCGCAGCACGGTAAGGGGACCGGCCAGGTCGTGGCTCGCCATGGCCACAAAATCCTGCTGCACGCGCTCTATGTGCTTGCGTTCAGTGATATTGGTAAAGAGGATGCCAACCACATTGCTTCCCGGGCCGCCAAGGCGAAAGGCGTAGACATCGAACCAGCGGCTCTCCATCGCTGGCGCTTCCTGGACAAAGCGCAGGGGTTCTCCGGTTTGCGCGACCCGCCCGTAGGTCTCAAACCACCGTTCATCCAGATCGGGAACCAGCTCGCGCGCGGTGCGGCCAAGCGCGTCGTGGAGACCGGTGTGCTGTTCGAAGGCGGAGTTGATCTCCAGGAAGCGGTAATCGACCGGATGGTTAGCTGTGTCGTAGAGGACCTCGATCAGGCAAAAGCCTTCATCGAGCGACTCCAGGATTGCCCGGTACCGCTCCTCGTTCTGCTGCCGGGCCAGATCGCCTTCGCGTAGCTGCGTGACATCCTGGAAAAGGACGATGAGGCCGTTCGGTGTAGGCTCGGCGCGGCCCGCCACCCAGCCATGCACCGCGGGGGATCGGTCGTCAAAGGTCTGCGCGACACCGCTCCGCATGGCGTCCAGGATGGCGGTGTGGTTCCGGGTGCCCACGACTTCGGGGAAAAGCTCCCAGATGTGGCGGCCCAGGAGTTCAGCGCGGCTGCGGCCCCAGGCGCGCTCCGCGGCGGCATTGACGCCGGTGATTATCCAGTCCCGATCCACTGCCCAGTAGGCCTCGGTCATCAGGTCGAGCACCTGGCGTAGGGTTTCGTTCTCCGCCTGAAGCGCCTCCAGGTGTTGCTGCTGGCTGGTAAGGAGAGGAAGGGGGTCCGCCGATGGCGTTGTGGCGGATGAGGAGAACTCCATCAACCGTCTTCCCAGACACACGGACTGTGCTACGGCAGGCGCCGCGCACGATGGCACATTGCGTCCCGTCATTTTACCCGGAAACAGGTGACGTTTCCGCACAGAGAAACCCCTGGACCAGGAGTGGCCCAGGGGTTCTGCGTGAGCTGAGGCGGGCGGGAGGCGCTGGCGAGCGCTAGCGAGATGCTGGCGAAAGCCCGGATGCGCGGAGGCGCCGCTCCATGGGGAGCACGCTATCCAGCGCCAAGGCGCCGGGGCCAGTCAGGAGCAGCGTAACGCCAGCCGTGGCGAGGAGCAGAACCAGTTCGACGCCGCCAGTGGTGGCGAAGAACCCATTCGGCAGATGGACGAGGAAGAAGGCGACAAGGACATCGATGGCGACGAGCACGGCGGCGATGCGCGTGAAGGCCCCAAGGATGAGCGCGAGGCCACCCACAAGCTCAACGAGCGTGACCACGATGGCCATGAGGCCCGGGGCGGGAACGCCGAGACCCGTCATCATGCCCGTGACACCGCCAATGCCGAACTCGAAGAGCTTCTGCTGGCCGTGCATGAGGAAGATGATGCCCGTCACGACGCGGAGCAAGGCAATACCCCAGGGGGCGGTGAGATTGACGCCAGATCGGTGCATGGGGTTCCCTCCGTATCGCAACGCGCTACACTGTCGCGGATTGTTTCACAACAAATATTGTTGTTGCGGAGCAATCTACTACCTGGATGTGGTTGATGTCAACTCTGTTTGCGGAGAACAATATGGACACGGTGTCTCGAGAGCTACGCACGCGACGCCGCCCGTTGGTTGGGGCGCAGGTCCGCAAGCTGCGGACCGATCGCAGCCTGACGTTGGCGCAGGTCGGTGAGCGCACCGGCCTGAACGTGGGCTACCTCTCGCAAGTGGAAACCGACAAGGCATCCCCTTCCCTGGAGACGTTGGCCGCGATAGCTGACTCCTTCGATGTGCCGATTGCATGGCTGCTGATGGACGCCGCCCCGCCGCCGCGCGTGGTGCGGCACGACGAGCGGCGGCTGGAGCCGATACCGGCGGGCGGGCAACTGGAAGAGGTCGATGGGGGCTACGCCCGGGGGCTGCGCATCATCGAAGGCAACCTGCCGCCTGGCGCCTACACGGGGCTGATGACCGACGCCGGGGAGGAGCATCACCTGGTGCTGGAGGGCCGTGTGCGCCTGCGCCAGGGGGATTTCGTGGTGGAGTTGGGCCCGGGGGATTACCTGGTCTGGGACGGCGCTTTTCCCCATTCAGCAGAGAACATCGGGGATTGCCCGTCCCGCATCCTGATCTTTACGCCCGGGCCCAACAGCATTTCGAACAGCCTCTCCCCGCACGCACGCACCGGCCAGGTGAAGTAGCGCCGCGCTCCGTCGCCTGGGCGTTGGCGAGTGCGGATCACCGCAGGGCGGTGAACGTGCCAGCCTGACAGGCTGGTGCTTCTGGAACCTGTCCCGCCAGAATGCTCCGGCCAGTCACACGGCGAGGCCTGGCCGGGAGCATCGTGCCCAGGTCACTGCTGGTCGTAGGTTGTCCTGTTCCAGGTCGGGTGGGGCCACCTTGCGCTCCCTGCCGGCGAACGATGTTTCCGGCTGTGAGCCGAGAGCATGAATGGACAGGGATATGGCCGGTATCGTCCTGGAGCCACTGGGCAGGAACGCAGGGGGACGCTCGCATTGTGAGCCAGCGTCTGCTGTTGCTAGACTAGGCATCAGCACAATTCGTAGCAGAGCACAGTGTACAGGTCGTGTGGAGGAGCCATGTCACCAGATCGCGGAGCACCGACGCCGACACGCGTCGAGATGCCGCCGCCATTCGGGCCGTGGCTACGCGAGCAACGGGAGCGCGCCGGGTTGAGCCAGGCCGAAGTTGCGGCGTTGCTCGAGGCCTCCGTCCAGAGTGTCATCGGCTGGGAGAAGGAGCGCCGGTATCCCCGGCGTGATGTCGAGGAGCTTTACCGCCGGCGCATTGCGGCGGCGGCAGACGAGGCCGAGCGTTGCGCCAACACGCTGGCCGAGGCGCTGGATGCCATCAAGGATGAGCGCATTCGGGCTGCCCTGGCCCGTCGCTTCAGCGTGGACCTTGGCCGGGAGGACGCTGCCTGGCAGGAGGCGGATGACCTCCTGCTGACGGAAGCCGCGACCCGATAGCGAGACGGCAGCAAACATCAGGAGGCGCCGGGCGTATGTCGCCCGGCACCTCCTGGTGTTCGGTCGTGACCTGACTACGACTCAGAGGGAGCCGGCGCCTCGGCGGCTGCGGCTGCTGCCGCTTCGGCGGCGGCGGCTTCGGCGGCAGCCTTGGCCGCGGCCCGCTTGGCGCGCAACGCCGCGTGAGCATGCGCGCTCCCCCGGCGGCGGCTCTCGGCGCTGTCGGCCGGGATCGCGGTGCCGGTGCGCTTGGACGCCCGCCTGCCGATGGTCGTGCTTACCACCTCGGCAAAGCAGTTGACCCGGCTCTCTTCATCGTCCGGAAAGCGCTCGGCGCACACCTCGATGCCGTCGATGAAGGCGCGGTGGTTATCCTGCCCAAACTGGGAACTCGGTGACGAAGCATCCGAAGGGTGGACTTCCAGTTCCTGATCCAACGGTAACAAGCCCTCCTTTCGTGGCGGCATGGCTCGGTTTTCAGGCCCGCGATTGTACCCCATTGCTATACATATCGTCAACTTGACATGTGTGATGCGTAACCTCAGGGGTTCGCGCTGCAACCCGCGACCAGACCGCTGGCGCAGTCGCCTGAAGCGGCGCCAATCATGACGAAAAGGTGATACCCCCTGCAGGAGCGGGTTGTTAGAGTGCGGGGAAGGAGGGGAGACACCATGGCCACCTTGCTCTGCCGCGTACTCGGGCACCGCCGCACCCGCGCGGTCTTCTCCAGTCGTCGCTTCTACTGCTCCCGATGCGGGCTGGATCTGGAGATCTGAAACCTTACCGGTGCCTGGTGACCCCGATGCGTGGGCACATGTCGAGCAGCGGGCAGGTGCTGCACCTGGGGGCCGTGCCGGTGCAGATGTGCTTGCCAAACGGCACAAGCAGCGCATTGATGGCGACCCGGTAGCGCGCTGGCAGCGTCTTCTCGAGCGCGAGCATGGTCTGCTCGGGCGACCCTGCGCTGACGTACCCCCAGCGGTTCACGACGCGGTGGACGTGAATATCCACGCTGATGCTCGGCGCGTCGCAGGCGATGCCCATCGCCAGATTGGCGCACTTGGGCCCGACTCCGGAGAAGCTGCGCATTTGGTCGCCGTCACACGGGAGCTCTCCACCAGGTAATGCGGCAACGTGGGCCGCAATGGCGTGGATTTGCTGGGCCTTTCGTTCGTGAAACGTGGACGGGGCAATGAGGGCGTCGATCTGCGCCGGCGTGAGCGCGGCCACGGCGGCGGCGTCTGCCGCGGCGGCGAAGAGGCGCAGGCTGAGCGGCAGGCTCTCTTCATCCCGGGTGCGAATGGAAATCATGCACGCCACCAGTTGCTGGAATGGGGTGCGGTAGCCCAGTTCGGCCAGGGCGAACATGGCGGCCTTGGGGTATGGCTCCACCGCCGCCGCGACGCGCGCGAGCGCCACATCGATCTGGAATGGTTCGGTCGGCGGCGGAAGATCGGTCATGTGCGCGTGCCTGCCAGGGTGAATGTGGCCGTTTCCTGCTCGACACTATGCAAAGTCTGCGCCAGACCCCTTCACATTATGGCCCGTTTCGGGAACACTGTTCCTGACCAGTTTCACTTCTGACACGCTTGGGCCGGGTCATGACCGACGACATGCATGGTGACCGAATACGTGCCATCCGCCGCAAACTGGGGCTGTCCCAAGTGCAGCTTGCGGAGTTGCTCGACGTCAGCAACGTCACGGTCAACCGCTGGGAGAAAGACCGGGCACACCCGCATGGTGGCACCATCGCCCGGCTCATTCAACTGGAGCGAGAGGGCGTTGCACCAGCCGTTTCGGCGGCCTCACAAGGGGGCAACCTCCCCGCCGTCCTGCCGGTGCTGGTGGGGCGGGAGCGGGACCGTGAGCGGCTACGTGAGGCCCTGACCGAAACCCCGCTGGTGACCATCGTTGGCGCGGCAGGCGCGGGCAAGACCAGCCTGGCGCTGGACGTCGCGAAGTGTGTGCAGCAGGACTGGGCGGATGGTGTCTGGTTTGTGGACCTGGCCGCCATCACCGAGCCGGACGCCGTGTCTGCGGCCGTTGCCTTTGCGCTCGGCCTGCGGGATGATGGCCAGGTCCCCCTGCCGGTGCGCCTGCGGGAGGCAATGCGGGAGCGGTCGCTCCTGATCCTGCTCGATAACTGCGAACACGTGCGCCCGGCGGCGGCAGCCCTGGTGCAGGAGATGCTGGGGAGCAGCGGCGCGTCCCGCATCGTGGCGACCAGCCGGGTCGCGCTGGGCGTGCCCGGGGAGCGCGTGTTGCCCTTGCGCCCGCTACCGCTGGCGGACGCCGCGCACCTCTTTCTGCAACGTGCGCGGGAACATCAACCAGGGCTTCTGCCGCTGGACAGCGAATCGGAGCAGGCGGTCGAGAACATCTGTCTGCGGCTCGACGGCTTGCCGCTGGCCATCGAGCTTGCGGCAGCGCGAGCGCGGGTCCTCTCCATCACGCAGATTGCCAGCCGGCTCGATCAACGCTTCACGTTCCTGCAGTCGGCGAACGGCGCCGTCGAGCGGCAGCGCACCCTGCGCGCCGCCATCGCCTGGAGCTACGACCTGCTGCGGCCAGACGCCGCGCGGCTCTTCCGAACGCTCGGTGTGTTTGCCGGCTGGTGTGATCTGGCGGCGCTGGAGCAGGTCTCGGGGTCGGCCGAGACCCTCGACCTGGTGGACGAACTGGTCTGGCAATCGATGGTCATGGTGGAGCACAGTGGCACGCCAGTTCAGGCGCGTTACCGGCTGCTGGAGAGCCTGGCCGAGTTCGCGCGTGATCACCTGCGGACCAACGACGAGTTCACGGCAGTGGCCGGGCGCCATGCGAGCACATTTCGGGAGCGGGCGCGCAGTCTTGGCCAGAACCTGCGGGGTGCCCGGCAGGCCGCGCTGCTGGCCGCACTGGATCGCGATCACGACAACATGCTCCTGGCGCTGGACTGGCTCCTGACCTCCGGGGATGCCACCGGCGCCTGCGCGCTGGCCGCCGACCTGGGGCCGTACTGGCAACTGCGCGGGCGCTACGACGAGGGGCGCAATCTCCTGAGCCGGATCGTGGAGCAGCCGGGCGTTGCGGCCGCGCCTGATTACAACCGGGCGCTGCGGCAACTCGGGACGTTGCAGTACCTGACCGGTGACCTGCCATCCGCGATGAAAACACTCGCGGAAGCGGTTGCGCTGGGACGAACCACCGGGGACAACGGGGAGCTGGCCCACGCGCTCGATATGCTCGGCCTGGTGCAGGCCGGGCGACGGGAGTTCGAGGCGTCACAGGAGGCGCACAGCGAGGCGCGCGATCTGGCGCTGGCCGAGGGGAACCGCGCCCAGGCAGCCTTGAGCACGATGTACCTCGGCCAACTGGTCAATGTGCGGGGCGGCAACAGCGCGGCCGAGCGGGCGTACCGCGAGGCGTGGTCGCTGGTGCAGGGGAGCGGTGATCTTACCGCCGAGGCAATCATCCTCTCCAACCTGGGGGAGGTGGCGGCCCGGCTGGGGCGCTACGAGCGCGCGCTCGGGTACTACCGCCGCAGTCGTGAATTGTTGCTGACTCTCGGGTTTACCGACCGCATCGCCGCGAGTGGCACCAACATGGCGGAGGTGCTCCTCATCCTGGGCGACAGCGCAGCCGCCGTGCCCATGAGCGAAGATGCGGTCGCGC
This sequence comes from Thermomicrobiales bacterium, assembly GCA_034431475.1. Lineage (GTDB taxonomy): Bacteria > Chloroflexota > Chloroflexia > Thermomicrobiales > UBA6265 > JACCXM01. Next base: position 57,850 of record DAOUDE010000045.1, read on the forward strand.
AGTTCCGCCTGCTCGGCAATCGCGCCAATCTGGCGGCAGCCATCTACGTCCAGGCGGTTGCCTGGGCGGCGGAGGGGCGGCTGGTCGACGCGCTCGGCGCCGGGCGTGAATCACTGGCCATCTATCACCAACTGAGTGACTGGATCGATTCGGCTGACGCCATTGAACTCATCGCTCGCATCCTGCTGGCGGGCGGTGAAGCCGAAACGGCGGCGCGGCTCCTCGGCGGCGTGACGCGCCTGCATGAGGAAGATGTGTTTGCCCGCTATCCCCTGTTCGATATCGCCGCGACCGAGGCGGACCTGGCGCGGCGCTTGACCCCGGGGCAGCTAGCGGCCTGCCATGCAGAGGGGCGGGAGATGACGCGGCACGACCTGGTGTCCGAGGCGTTGCATGTGGGCGAGGTCCGCGATGGCGAACCGCTCTCCGTGCTGGTGCGGCACCGGGCGGAAGCGCGGCTGCGTGGGGATGAGGCGCTGACGCCTCGTCAACTGGAAATCCTGCGCCTGGTCGCCGACGGCCTGAGTAACCGCGAGATTGGCGACGAGTTGGGGATCAGCGCGCGTACGGTGGACCGCCACCTCACCGCGATCTTTGCCGTGCTCGATGTTGACCGCCGCTCCGCAGCGGTCGCGCGCGCAACGGCGCTTGGGCTGCTGGCGGGGCCGCGGCTTTAACGTTTTCCGGGAGAAACTTGTCGTTTGGCGCTGCCCTGCCCTGCGTGGAGGCGAAAAGTGGCGGGTTTCACGGATGCTGCATCTCGCCGGAAGCGGCAAGCTGAGCGCGAGACGTTGATCGCTGGACTGCGTTGCAGCCCGGCGAGGCGGCCTCCATCGCCAGCGCCATGGCGGCGAGGGCGAGGCCTGCGACCAGTCGTGGGCCTCGCCAGGCGGTGCTGCGCAATGCCTGCGCGTTAGCATGAGGGATGCGCGGCGGTGGCGTGCGTTTCCTGGGCGAGGAGGGCGAGGTTCACCGAGGCCAGGATGCCAATGTGGAGTTTCACGCCCTGACGGAGCGTGCAGCGGCAGGTGCCGGGATCGACGCTCTTCCAGGACTCCGCGAGGCGGCCCCGGCTGCCGTCAGGCGGGCGAGTCCCAGCGACCCGAGGCCCAACTTCAGAACATCGCGCCGGTTGGCGCTCAGGTGAGGGGCGTTGCCCTCGGTTGCCGCATCCTTGCGGTAGCTGCCCATACGTCCTCCATGCCAACTGCGGCACGTGAGCATCCTGCGGAACGCCAGGGCACCCATGCCACTGAGGTTTCAACAGGTACAAATATCCCTTCCGGCATCGAGGCTAACACCGGGTCGTGCAGATGCGATTGCCGGAAGCGGCAACATGAGGTGTGGTTGCAATCAAGGTTTGAAACGGAGGTGACAGATGCTTCAGGTCACACGAGAGCGGATGCCGCTTCGAACTGTGCTTGCCGGAGGCGAGATCCTTCGACAAGCTCAGGATGACACCCGAGGGTAGTTGCAACTTCGAAGTATGTGGGTGGGAAGGGAACTCGTTGCGGGTTGGGCCGCACGGAGGAATCTCCCGCAGGAGGTTCCTCCGTCGTTCAGGAACTGGGTGATTTCGCGCCGTTCAGGCGAAGGCGGGCATGACTTCCGTGCCAAGGAGTTCGATGGTTTCCTCGTCGCCGTTGAGAATGTTGAGGACGAAGTACTGGAAGCCGAGGGGCAGCAGGGCCTTGTAGTACTCGATCGCGTCGTCCGGCGTGCCGGCGACAACGGCATCCCCGCACCAGGCCAGCGTTTCCTGCGGCATGGCGGCCAGCTTCTTCTCCAGTGCGGCCTGCGAGGGTGACAGGATCAGCGGCATGGTGAAGTGCGTGCGCAGGATGCTCTCGTAAGGGCGGCCATACTCGTTGCACCAGCCCTTCAGCACATCGAACTTGCGGGTAATGTCATGCTCGGTGACGGCCTGGCCGATAGCCGGGTGCGCGCCCATGTTGGAGGCGTCGGCGAAGCGCGCGACCTGGCGCAGAGTGGTCTTCTCGCCACCTCCCGCCAGCAGGAAGGGCACGTATGGCTCTTGCACCGGCGGCAGGAAGTGGCCCCAGGGGCCGGGGGAGGAGGCCGAGAAGCTCTTGCCCTGGTACGAGAATTTCTTCGCCGACCAGAGCCCGCGCAGGATGGCGAACGTTTCCTCCAGCGCTTCCTGCCGCTCGGCTGTCGGTGGGTAGCGGAGGCCCATGACGTCGAACTCTTCCGCCAGGCGGCCGATGCCGAGCCCGAGCACCAGGCGGCCACCGGAGGCGCGGTCGACATCCGCAGCCTGCCGCGCCAACAGGTACGGCGAGCGGTAGTAGATGCAATCGACCATGGTGCCGAGGCGGATCTTCTCGGTGGAGACGGCGAGTGCGGACAACGCGGTCCAGCAGTCGGCATGCGCGGCCGGGTGGTCGTAGCTCCAGTAGGAATCGACGCCCAACTCCTCCATCCGCTGTACGAGCTGAATAAAGCGCTGCCAGTCTGGCGGCTGGGGGAAGATGCTGACCCCGAACCCGACGCGGTCTTGCCACCCGGCGACCCAGGGGTGGATGCCAGCGGGAACGGGCGGCAGGGCTGATTCCGGCGATGCGCTCACGAGCGGTGATCTCCTTCGGCTATTGCCAGACGTGGCTGCAGGGCAGTCTACCGCCCATGCGGATTCCCCGGAAGCGTCTGGTTTTTCGTGCCTGCTGGTGGATTCAGGTTGGCGCGGTTTGGGCTCTGGTCACGAGGCGTGCCCGCCAGATGTGGTGGATCATCACGCAGGCGCCACGCGCGGCGCTTCCCGCAACGGAGGGCCGTGATGCGATCGCAGGAAGGCAGCGTGCTACAATACCCGATCAGTCGGGGCGTGGCGCAGCCCGGTAGCGCACCGGTATGGGGTACCGGTGGTCGGAGGTTCGAATCCTCTCGCCCCGACCATACTCCCCAAACTTGTGGTCAATTGCATGGTTCAGCGAGTTTGCTGGTTTGCATGTCTCCTGCGGCAGCGACTGGCGCTGTCGTATTGATTTCTCGGTATTGAGGACCCCGCCAATGAGCGTGTCCAATGGAACTTCCCGATCCTGGCGTGTACTGATTGCGGATGACGAGTCCCTGATCCGGCTCGATTTGCGCGAGATGCTGACCGAGCTTGGCTACGACGTGATTGGCGAGGCGGGTGATGGGCGGCTGGCGCTGGAACTGGCCCGCAAGCTGCTACCAGATATCGTCATCATGGACATCAAGATGCCGGAACTGGATGGCATCACGGTGGCGGAGGAACTGACGCGCGAGAAGATCGCGCCGGTGGTGCTGCTCACGGCCTACTCCGATCAGCCGCTGGTGGAGCGGGCGCGTGAGGCCGGGGTGGTTGGCTACGTGGTCAAGCCCTTCCGCCCGGCTGAACTGCTGCCGGTGATCGAGCTTTCGGTCGCCCGCTTCGATGAGTTCCGCGCACTGGAGCGCGAGGTCGGCGATCTGCGCGAGGCGCTGGAGACGCGCAAGGTGGTGGAGCGCGCCAAGGGGGTGCTCATGGAGACCCTTGGCCTGCGCGAGGCCGACGCCTTCCACCGCATCCGCAAGACGAGTATGGATACCCGCAAGTCGATGCGTGAGGTCGCCGAGGCGGTCTTGCTGGCGCATGAGATGGAGCGAACGGCGGTCGATTAGGCTGACCAGTCAGTCCGGGAGCCCGGACGCGAAGTTGATATCACCGCTGCCCGCCGCCGGATGGCACATCCGGGGCGGGCAGTGTGTTTCGAGGTGATCGATGGCGACCGAAATCATCTACGAAACGCACCAGACTTCCACGGACAATGAAGCTGGCGTTGCCACGGGGTGGCTGCCGGGAGAACTTTCCGCGCTGGGCCGGGCGCAAGCTGTTGAGCTCGGCGAGCGCCGGCGGCACGATGGCATCGCGGCGGTCTTCACCTCAGACCTGCGGCGGGCCGTGGAAACTGCTGAAATCGCGTTTGGAGCAACGGAAATCCCGATCTTTCAGGATGCTCGTCTGCGCGAATGCAACTACGGTGAACTGAATGGCGCGCTGGTCACCCGGATCGCGGCGGAGCGTGCAAATCGGGTGACAACGCCCTTTCCGGGCGGCCAGAGTTACGAGGACGTGGTGCGTGCCATGGAAACCTTCCTGGACGATTTGCGGACCGACTGGGATGGCCGCCGGGTGCTGATCATCGCGCACTCCGCGAATCTCTGGGCGCTGCAAGTGCTGCTCGGTGGCGCGAGGCTGGAGGACCTGGTGGTTGCCCCGATCGACTGGCAGCCAGGGTGGTTGTTTACGTTCGACCCACAGCAACCGTAGATCGAATGGGCAGAACCGGTCCCGACTGGAGACGCCACGTGGCGAGGATCGCTGTTATCACCGACACCCACGCCAATCTCCCTGCGCTTGAGGTTGCCCTTCGGGCGATCGGCGACCTGGGGTGCGAGACCATCTATCACACGGGTGATGCCGTTGGGACTGGTCCTTACCCTCAGGAGGTACTGGATCGGCTCCTGCACACTCCAGGCATGCGATTTCTCATGGGCAATCACGACGAACTCTGCGCCTTCGGGATTCCTGAACCCCGGCCCGACTGGATGGATGATCTGTTCGCGGCAAACACAGTGTGGACGCGAGCGCAGGTCGATCCCGAACTTCAGGATGTGATGGCGTCATGGCCCTACGAGATCATCGAGACGGTCGCTGGCCACTTGGTTGCCTTTCTTCACTATCCTCTGGATCCGCGCGGCTGTGGATTTGTGGACATCGTGCCTGAACCAGACAGAGGCAATCTCGATGAATTGTTCAGGGGTTTGCAGGCCGAGATCATCTTCTACGGTCATCATCATCCTGCCGCGGACCACACGGGCCGAGCGCGCTACATCAACCCTGGATCGCTTGGATGCGGTCCTGAAGCGGTCGCACGCTTCACGGTGATCGATGTCGATCTCAAAGATGGCTTGACCATTCAACACTACGCAGTGCCCTACGACCGATCAGCCCTGCACGCAGCACTGGTGCAACGAGATCTGCCTGACCATGAATTCCTGCGCACGGCGTTCTTTCCGTAATCGCGTCGTGCAAACGGCGGACGGAGGTTGTTCAACACCAGGCACCGGTGGTCACGGAAAACCGGCGACCGTGCCCTGCAAAGGCATGGTCCCGGTCTGCGGAGCCTCCGGCCCCACCAGTATGGCTGTCGTTGAGGCGCCAGAGTTGGCCGGGACGGTGCCGATCAAGGTCCATTCGTCGATCACGAAGGGCAGGCTGGCCGAGGTCAGGATGTCGGGGCCGTCGGAAAGCTGGAAGTGCAGGTGGGGCACATCGGCGTCGCCGCTATTGCCGATCAGGCCGAGGATGTCGCCGGTTGCGACGCGGTCTCCGGGCCGCACGCGCACGCTGCCGGGTTGCAGGTGGGCGTAGAACGCGTACTCGCCGGAATTGAGGTGGATCATGATCTGGTTGCCGCCGTAATCGGAGGGCGCCGGCAATTGTGGCCGGGTGTACGGCTCGTTCTCCGGCACGTCGTCCTGCACGAACGTAACGGTGCCATCCGCCACGGCGAAGACGGCCTCGCCAAAGGCAAAGTGATCCTCATTGCGCGCGCCATCCCCGGCGTAGGTCGCGCCGCCCTCCAGCTTGACCCAGTCGATGGCGAACGCCTCGACATCGAGCAGATGCGATCCTTCGATGGCCAGCCGTGCCGAGCGATGGGGTGACGCGCCACAGCAGCCATTGACGTTGAGCCAGCCGGCGCCACGCAGCGGTGAAGCTATGACGAGCGGCGCACCTGCTTCCACCAGGAGATCTGGCCAGGTGATCTCGGTGCTGCTGAACAGCGCGTTTGCCGGTGCGTTCGGGGACAGGTCGTAGGTGATGCGGTGCCCAACGCGCTCGGGCACGCGGCCCGGCGGCAGGACGACATCGAGCATGGTTACGAGCGCGCCAGAGGCGGGCACGACCGTGGTTGGCTGGCCGCCGAAGGTGGGTTGCGTCGTGGCAAGCAGGGCGTCGCTCTCCAGGGCCAGCAGGGTCTGGCCAGCGGGGGACAGCACCTCGATGCGGGTCAGCGTCACCGGCGCGGGGGAAACGTTCGTAAAGAGCAGGTCGTACTCCAGGTGGACCATGCCGTCACTGCCTACGACCCACAGCGGGTCGTCGACGGCTTTGGCCAGGAGCGCCGTGGTCTGCGCCGCCGCTGCCGGAGATGCTGGTACGGCAGGACCGGGCGTGGCCTGGCCAAGGGTTCCCGAGAGCGGCGCCGTGGCGAACAGCAAGCCAGCCAACGCAAGGGTGCAGAGCGAACGAGACCGCGCCGGGCGCTGCGCAGGGCTGGACCCAGGGGCGTGGTCGGCCATGGGCGCCGTCATCCCCCGAAGTCCGCCACGGTCAACTCCAGCGGCAGCGTGTCTGCCTGGAGGCTGGAGGGACCGCGCACCTGAACGCTGGTGAGGCTGCTGTCTGGCAGCAAGGAGCCTTCCCGCGTCCAGGCGTCGATGACGAAGGGGAGGCTAGTGGAGGTCATGATGTCGGAACCATCGGCAAGCTGGAAGTGCAGGTGCGGAGAACCGGAGTTGCCGCTGTTGCCGAGCCGGCCCAGCGTGTCGCCGGCGTGGACCAGGTCCCCGACCTGCACGAGGGCGCTGCCCTGCTGGACGTGGGCATAGATGGCGTAGACACCGGGAGCGATTTCCAGCACGATCTGATTGCCGAAGAGATCAATGGAGTCCTGGAGGGCGCGAGTCTGGAATGGGACGTTGTCGACGAGGTCATCCTGTATGACGACGACCCGGCCGTCGGCGACGGCCAACAAGTCCTGCCCGAACGCGTGATGGTCTTCGTTGCGTGCGCCATCACCGGCGAATGTTGCTCCGTCTTCGATCTTCACCCAGTCGATGGCGAACATCTGGATGGTCTTGATCTGGGAACCGTCAACCACCAGACGCAGGGAGCGGTGCGGAGACGCCGCGCAGCAGCCATTGATGTTCACCCAGCTACCGCCGAGCAGCGGCGGGGCAATGATCTGCGGCTCGCGGTCCACGAGGATGGCTTCCGGTCCCTCCACCACCCGGCTGGCCAGGAGTGTGGCGGCCGGCGCATGCGGTTGCAGCGCGTAGGTGACGCGATGGGTGAGCCGCTCGGGCACAGCGTCCGCAGATAGGGGCACATTGACCAGGGTGACAATCGCGCCTGACGTTGGCACAACCTGGGTTGGGGTATCGCCAAAGACCGGACGAGTGGCAGCGAGCAGCGCATCACCCGCAAGGTGCAGCAACGGTACGCCGTCCGTGGTGAGGATCTCAACGCTGGTAATGGTTACCGGTGACGAAAAGATGTTGGTCATGACAAGGTCGTAGACGATATGGACCTTGCCATCACTGGCCGGGACCCACATCGGATCCTGGGCGGTGAAGACGAGCAGCGCGGTGGGTTGCGGCCGCGAGAGTGGTGGCGCGACCGGGGTGGACTGAGCGGTGGCCGTGCGCCAGGGCGTGATGGCCACCAGGATGGCGACGAAGATGAGCAGAGACCAGCGTGACATGGCAGCCCTCCAGCGGCCTGAACCCCAAGCGCCGGCAGTATGGCGCTGTGCCCTGGGCGTTGCTGGTGTGAGCACCTGGCTGGGGGAAGTGGCCCCCAGGCTCATGTGGCGTGCGCTGGCGCGGAACCGCCCGGGCCGCAGGGTGGCGACTGGCGTGGAGCTGGGCCGAGTTCCTTCGCTTGCGGGTTCAGGATGACACGTCATGGTGGAGAGACCCGGGACGCTGGTGGCGAATGGCGGCTACCCGACGGATCAGGGCGGGGTGGGCTCTTCCCCCGCGAAGCGCGCCTCGTTGTCTGCCACCGGCGTGGCTCCGCCAGTGTCGCGCGTGAGGGTGACGACGACTACTTCGGGCTCGGTGCGCAGCCACTGCACTTCCGGCGGCACGGTGACGCTCGGCCGCAACTGGTGGCGGCCCGCGCCAAGCCCGGCTGCCGAGACCGAGGTGGACATATCACTCCCGCTCAGGCTGGCCATCGTGTCCTCGGAGGCAAAGACGACGACGCCGACGGCAGCGGGTTCCACGGTGGCGGTGAAGCCAGAGGGCACATTGGTGACGGTCACGGGCAGGTCGCTCAGGAGCTGTGTGACGCCCCGCCGCCGGACCTGGATGACGCCGACGACCGAGCCATCCGGTGGGTTGACGACGCGCACGCCCTCCGGCAGGGCCTGCAGGGCGGTGCGCACGTTCACGGTGTCGGTGGCGCCTTCCACATCGATGGGCGCGGTGACGACGGAGAGAATGTTGGCCAGCGCTTCGTCCGAGCCGTCGAGGAGCACGGTGGCCGGGTTCGCGACGCTGCCGACGATCTCGTACCCCTGGGCCGGGTTGCCGATGGTCTGCACCAGGACCGGCACGGATCGGCCGCGCTGATCGACCTCGACCGCCGTGGTGACACGAGCGGGCAAAATGTTCACTTCCGGAATCTGTTGACCGGCCGCATCCAGGGCCACGGGGACGAAGTCAGCGGTGAAATCGTCGGTGCGGTCACCAATATCGACCGGCAGAATGACGCGCGACACGTTATCGACCAGGCGGCGTGGCCCGCTGACGGTCACCTCGGAGACGGCTGGCTCGATATTACCCACGCGCCGCGTGGGATCGTCGAGGGGGGCTGATTGCACGTCGAGGTGCATGGTGCGCGAGGCGGTTTCATCGACCACCAGGGCCACGCGGGACGGCGTGATGTTCGTCACGCGGGCGGCCGCAGGGAGATCGACATCGACCTGGGCGTTGTACGTGCCCGGTTCGGTAATCTGGCTGACATCGAGTACGGGGCGCAGCCCGGCCCGGGAGACGCGATCCATGACGGAGCGCGGCCCCAGCACCTCGATGGTCACGGTCGGGAGCTCACCCGAAATCTGGAGCGGCGCGGGCAAGGCGGGGTCGGCAAGCGTGAGGTCAGCGAAGACCCGCGTCTCCGGAGGGTCGCGCTGGGTGGTGACCCAGGCCCAGAGCAGGAAGGCGAGCGCCAGGGAGGCGAGGGCGCGGAACACGACCTCCGTGCGAACTCCGCCTGTGCGCTCGGGGGCGTTCTCGCTCATGCGCGCTCAGGCCGTCCGTGAGACTTCGGCATCGGTGCCCTGCTTGACCTGGACGCCGGTACTGCCGTTCATCTGGCCGCGTGAGGCCGGCCGCAGCAGGTCGCCAAAGGTGTGGAGCAGGCCGCCACGCTCCCCGGCGGTCGGTTCCAGGTGGAGCAGTTCCCGCAGCAGCTTCTCCAGCTTTTCGGCGTCCAGGTTGCGCACGAGGCGGCCATTCTCCGCGACCGAGATCTGCCCCGTCTCCTCCGAGACAACCACGGCGACGGCATCGGACTGCTCGGTGATGCCGATGGCGGCGCGGTGGCGCGTGCCAAGCTGCGAGGTGGCATCCGTGTTGTCCGTGAGGGGCAGCACGACGCTGGCCGCCACAATCCGCCCGTCCCGCACGACGGCCGCGCCATCGTGCAGGGGGGAGTTCGGGTAGAAGAGGTTGATGAGCAACTGCCGGGTCAGCAAGCCGTCAATCGGCACACCGCGCTCGATGAAGTTCTGCAACCCGGTCTTGCGCTCCAGGATGATGAGCGCCCCGTAGCGGTGGCGGGCAAGCTGTGTGGCGGCCTTCACCAGTTCGCTGACCGTGCGCTCCGCCTGGTCACCGGGACGTGGGCGGAGTTGCGGCAGCCAGGAGCTGGTTTGCCCGAGTTGCTCCAGCGCGCGCCGGATCTCCGGCTGGAAAATGACCGGCAGCGAAATAAGGAGCACGGGCCAGGTTTGCTGCAGGACCCAGTTGAGGGCCGTGAGTTGGAAGGTGGTGCCGAAGATGAAGGCGAGCGCCAGCAGGAGCACGATGCCCCGGATCAGTTGCGTGGCGCGGGTACCCTGCGCGAACCAGAGCAGCCAATAGATGATGACTGCGACGACCAGGATGTCGAAGATGTTTCTGGGATTGCTGAGTTGGGATAACAGCCAACCTGGATCGGGCATCGGGCCACCGTTGGTCCGGGGTTCATGGAAGCTCAAATGGACGCGGCTGAAAGTCTAGCACCGGCGGCCACGGAGCGGTCGGCGGCCCGGGGACCTCGTGGTATCGTGCCAGACCGGAGCCATGCGGGACGCTCCGTCACCTGGGAGCACCAATCTGTCGCACGCAGAGCCACCGGGGACAGCCGCCATGGAGGCGGCGGTCTCCCGGACCGCCAGCCCATTCGATCGTGACCATCTGCTGCTGACGCTCGGCCTGGTGCTGACCGTGGCCGCGGTCGCGTTCGAAACGCTGGCCATCGCTACGGTCTTGCCGGCCGTGGTCGCGGAGTTGGGTGGGCTGCACCTCTACGGCTGGGCCTTCTCCGCCTTCCTGTTGACCCAACTGGTGGCCATTGTGATCGCAGGGCTCGTGGCGGACCAGCGTGGTCCTGGCCTGCCCTTTGCCGTGGGTGTCGTCCTGTTTGCGGCCGGGCTGCTGGTCGGAGGGCTCGCCCCGACCATGCTCGTGCTGATTGCCGGGCGCGCCCTTCAGGGCCTGGGTGGCGGCGCCATTAACGCGATCGCGTACGTCGGGATCGGGCGTGGCTACCCGGAGGAAGCGCAGCCCCGGATGCTGGCCCTGCTGTCGACGGCCTGGGTGGTGCCGGGGCTGGTTGGCCCGGCGCTGTCTGGCGTGATCGCCGAAGGCTTTGGGTGGCGCGCGGTGTTCCTGGCCCTGGCGCCCTTGCCCCTGCTCACAGGGGTGCTGGCGTTCCCGCAGTTGCGCATCATGCCCGCCGGGACGCCAGCGCCGGATGCGCGGGCACGCACTATCGGCGCGCTGGTGCTGGCGGGCGGGGCAGGGCTCTTCCTGGCCGGGCTGGGCAGCGGCCAGCTTGTGCCGGCTGTGGTCATGATCGTGGTTGGCCTGGCGCTGCTCGTGCCCGCGCTGCGCCGCCTGCTGCCACCGGGCACGTTACGCGCCGCGCCGGGACTGCCGGCCACCATCGCGACCATGGGCCTGCTCAACCTGGCCTTCTTTGGCGTCGATGCCTTTGTGCCGCTGACGCTGGTTGAAGGGCGCGGTTCCACCGTGGCCGTGGCGGGGATCGCCTTGACCGCAGCGACCATGGCCTGGACCGCTGGGTCATGGATACAGGCCCGCACCGCCGAGCGGGTCTCCCGGCGAGCCATGACGCGCGTCGGGATTGTCCTGCTTTCGATCGCCTTCCTCGTGATGATCACGGTGCTCTTCCCCACGGTGCCGTTGCCGGTGGGCATCATGGGCTGGGGTATCGCCGGGCTGGGGATGGGGCTGGCCTACACCACGCTCTCCCTGGCCATGCTGGAACTGGCCGAGCCCGGACAGGAGGGCGAGGGCTCCGCCTCGCTCAACCTGGCGGCGGTGCTTGGCTCCGGTTTCGGCGCGGGCATCGGGGGCGCGTTCGTGGCGTTGCTGAGCCAGGAGGGCGAGTCGCTGACGCGGGCGCTGCTGGTGCAGGACTGGTTGATGCTGGGCGTGGCGGCGCTCGCATTTGTCGCGGCGCGAGGCTTGCCGCGTGTGCCGCCGCAGGCAACTGACTAGCGTTTGACGAGGACCGGGCTTCGTGATGCCTCCGCAGGATCCATCGGTTTCCCTCCGCTTTTCCCCATCTCAGTTACGCAATCCGCTCCGCAAGTTTCGCTGGCCACCCCGCTTCTCTGGCGGGACCATGCTGGCGCTGGCGGGGCTGGCGATTTTCCTGTCCGGGCCCGCGCAGACCTATGGTGTGTCCGCCTTCGTCGATCCGATGCTGGCGGAACTCGGAGAATCGCGTTCCCTCTTCTCGACGACCTATGCCATCGGCACACTGATGAGCGCGTTCACCCTGCTGATCGTGGGCCGACAGATCGACCGCTACGGCAGCCGCCTGGTGATGACCCTGGCCGCCGTTGTCTTTGCCGGGGCCCTCTTCTTCATGAGCGGTGTGGGTGGCGTGCCGACCCTGGCCATCGGGTTCTCCCTGCTCCGCGCGAGCGGGCAGGGCGTGCTGACGCTGGCGGCGCGCACACTGGTGCCGCACTGGTTTGTGCGGCGGCGAGGCCGGGCGTTCAGCATCATTGGGCTGGCAGCGACCGCGAGCCTGGCCGTGGTGCCGGTTGCCAATGAAGTCATGATCCGCCATCTTGGCTGGCGCGAGGCCTGGCGGATCAATGGCATCGTCATGCTCCTGGTGCTGGCGCCGCTGCTCTGGTTCTTCGTGCGCGACCGCCCCGAGCAGGTGGGGCAACACCCCGAAGGCATCCCGCCTGATCCGACGCTGCCATATCAGGCCGTGGACGAGTATGGCCACACGCTGCCGCAAGCGATGCGGACGCCGGCCTTCTGGGCGCTGATTGGCGCGGGGCTGGCGCCCTCGCTGGTGCTGACCGGGCTCTCCTTCAACCAGGTCGCGATCCTGACTGATCGCGGACTTCCGGCCACGTTGGCGGCGGCCACGTTCACCGTGGAGTCGCTGGTGGGGCTGCCGACTACGCTCCTGGCTGGCTCACTGGCGGATCGCTTTCCGCACCGCTTCACGCTGGCGGCGGGGCAGGTGTTTCTGGCGGTGGCCATGGTGGTGTTGCTGTTGGCGGATAGCACGGCGCTGGCGCTGCTGTACGCCGCCTTGCGCGGGGTGTCTGGCGGCTTCTGGAGCGTGGCGGCGGATGTCGCCTGGCCGTCATATTTCGGGAAGCGTCATCTCGGGAACATTCGCGGATTCGGGTACTCGATGGGGATCGCTGGCGCGGCGCTGGGGCCGCTCCCCTTTGGCCTGGCGTATGACCTGCTGGGTGGCTACGATCCGGCGATTCTCGGCCTGCTTGTCCTGCCCGTTGTCGCCGGGCTGGCGGTCCTGCTGGCCCGGACGCCTCGCCCTGTACTGGCCGCCGATGCCGATCTCCAGCCAATACGCCGTTGACTTCCCACCAACTGTACGTATAGTGCTGGTGAACCGGTAGGAGCGGGGACTGCTACCGAAGGTTCGGGTAGGCGGCGCTGGGAACCCGGCGTTATGCAAGGGGGGATCAGGTCATGGAACAATTCATTATCGGTATTTTGCTTGCCCTGATCGGGTTAGGCGTCTGCTTCTTCGGCCTGCGGTACTGGTTCATCCTGCTGCCGATCTTCGGAGCGGTGACCGGTTTCTACCTCGGTGCTCGCGTGATGCAGGAAGTGTTCGGAACGGGCTTCCTCTCGACGGGTATCTCCTGGATCGTCGGTATCATCGTCGGGCTGGTCTTCGCCCTGCTATCGTGGTTCGTCTGGTATGCCGGGGCGATCATCATGGCGGGAGCGGTTGGCGCATCGCTCTTTTCGGGTATCCTGCACGCCATCTTCGACAACCCGTGGGGTGTCGTGCTCTTTGTTGTCGCGCTCATCGGCGCGGTTGTCTTCGCGGCCATCGCCCTCTTCCTGAATCTGCCGGTCTACATCGTCATCGTCAACTCCGCTCTGGGCGGCGCGGCGCTGGCGGTCGCTGGCGTGATGGTGCTGCTTGGCAGCGTCACCGTCACCGAACTTTCCACTGGCGCGACGGTGGCGGTGGCGGACGAGGTGCGCTTCCAGGGGGCCGGTATCCTCTGGTACATCGTCTGGATCATCCTGGCTGTCCTGGGCATGCTGTTCCAGGTGCAGTCCATCTCCTCGGTCACGCTGCCGGAGGAGAAGTGGGTGCCAGCACGCGTCGATTAGCCAATTCGGGTTAGTGAGGCGCAACAGGCGGTGGCGGGGTGACCTGCCACCGCCTGTTCTGTGTCTCCTCGCGGAAACGGGCGGGGTGGGCGAAAATGGCGGCAGCAGGTTGCCGGCGTATCGAAAGGATCGTGCTCCATGACTGAAACACCGCCATTTACCATTCTCGTGCCCCTGGATGGATCGCCAGAGGCCCTCGGGGCCCTGCCGTACGCAGTGGCGCTCAGCGGTGCTGGCGCAACAATCGACCTGCTGACCGTCATTCACGACGCGTCCGAACAGGCCACGGCCGAGAACCAGTTGCTGGCCGCCTCCCAGGGGCTGGACGACCCCACCATTACCGTGCAGACGCGAACGCTGACGGGCGATCCGGCGGAGAAAATCGTGGAGGCCGCCGCGAACGGCGGCGCGAGCATGATCGTGATGGTCTCCCACGCGCGCGGTGCATTTGGGCGGCTCATTCACGGCGCGGTGGCCGACAAGGTGGCGCGCGACGCGACCGTGCCCGTGATGGTGATCCGCAAGGAAATCGAGGCTCCCGGCCCGGTCGGGATCATGCGCCTGGTGCTGCCGGTCGATGGCACCCCGCTGGCTGCGGAGAGCTTGCCGTTTGCCACGACGCTGGCGCAGCGCCTGGGCGCGCCCATCGCGCTCGTGCGCTCCGTCAATATTGCCGAGATGATGCCGCCTGCGGTCGGAATGGGCGAGGCGATTCCCTTCGAGATGTACGACCAGGCCGAGCGCGAGATTCGCGAGGAGGCCGAGCAGTATCTGCAGGAGGTCGCGGCGAAACTGCGGGCCGGCGGGCTCAACGTGACGGCACAAGTGCTCTTTGGCCCGCCCGCCTCCGCGATTTCCGACGTGACCCATGTGGGCGACCTGGTGATCCTGGTTTCGCACGAGCGCAGTGGCGTCGCCCGCTGGCTGATGGGCAGCGTGGCGGAGCAACTGGTGCGTATCGATGAAGCGCCGGTGGTGCTGGTGCCGGGGAGTGGGGTGGCCTACGACGATCCCTTGACGGGTACGACCATTGATGTCGCCGATGCTGAAGCTCCCTCCGGGGCCTGAGGACAGACGATGAGCGAAGGACGCTTCAGCCGCAAGACCGTGCTGGTGACGGGTGCGGCCCAGGGGATTGGCCGGGCCATCGCGACCCGCTTCGCGCAGGAGGGCGCCACCATCCTCCTGGTAGATATCGACGGCGCGTTGGCCGAGCAAACGGCGGCGGACCTGCGGGCGGCGGGCGCGACGGCGGAGGCGTTTGCCTGCGACATTGCGGATCGCGCCTCGGTGCAGGCTGCGGTGGCGCACTGCGTGGAGCGCTTCGGGGGGCTCGATATCCTGGCCGCCAACGCGGGCATCGCGGACGGAGAGCCGTTCCTCGAGATCAGCGACGCGAGCTGGAACCGGATCATCGATGTCAACCTGACAGGGACGTTCTACTGCATTCAGGAGGCCGCACGCGCCATGATTCCGGCCGGGGGCGGGGCCATCGTGTGCACCGCGTCCACGAATGCCTTCTGGGTGGAGAGCAACATGGCCCACTACAACGCTTCCAAGGGTGGGATCGTGGCGCTCATGAAGTCGGCGGCGTGGGATCTGGGTGAGTACGGCATCCGCGTCAACGCCGTGGCTCCGGGCATGATCCGCACGCGCGCCAACTACATCACGGAGGATCCGGTGGCGGGCCCCGAGTATCTGAAGGGTGTGCCGCTTGGTCGCTTCGCCGAGCCATCCGAAATGGCGGCGGTGGTCGCCTTCCTGGCCTCGGACGACGCCTCGTACGTGAGTGGCGAACTGCTGGTGGCGGATGCCGGCACCACGATTGGCGTACGGCTGCCGCTGCCCGATGTGCCGTTGCCAGGATCGCAGCGCGCGAATGGCTAGGCGCTCATGAGCCCGCTGGGTGAACAGGGGTTGGAGGTGGCCGGGGCCATCCTGATCCTGGCCGCCTACGGGCTGGCGCAGTTCCGGGGCATGAACCGCCACGGCCTGCCGTTCCTGCTGCTGAACGCTGTTGGTTCGGTGATCCTGGGCGGTATCGCCGCCGCCCACGCGCAGTGGGGGTTTCTGCTGGTTTACGCGGTGTGGGCAGTGGTGGCGTTGGCCGGGATCGTGCCGCTATTGCGGATACGGAGCGCAGGATGAGCGCGGACCTGGCGCTCCAGTTGCTCGGCGCCATCCTGATCGTGAGCGCCTTCGCGCTGAGCCAGACCGGGCGGCTGGATGCGAGTTCGTACCGCTATATCCTGCTCAACCTGGTCGGCGGCGCGATCCTGGCGGTCCTGGCGTACCAGCAGGCGCGCTGGGGCTTTGTGCTTCTTGAGAGCACCTGGACGCTGATCTCCCTGATCAGCCTGATCATGAAATGGCAGGGCAAGGAGGTCAGCGCCGGTCACTGACCGCTTGCCGGAGGATGACGTCATGTCTGAGCCAGAAGGTGGGGATGCCGCCTGCTGGGCGCACCTGTTCGACGAGGACGGCGGGGAGGGCGCAGAGGCGGTGAGTGGTGTGGTGGCGGTTGATGTCGCAGCGTTCGCGGCGGCAGCCGAGGTGGCGGTGCCCTGGTCCACGCAGAGCGCCGACCTGAACGTCAATCTCCTGGTCTTTGCCGCTGGCGATGGTGTTGCCGCGCACGTCAACGGCGAGGTCGATGTCCTCCTTGTCGGCGTGAGCGGTGAGGGTGAGGTCGTGGTGGGAGGCGAAAGCTTCCCGTTGGCTCCGGGCCGCGTCGTGCTGGCGCCCAAGGGGCGGGAACGATCCACACGCGCGCAGAGCGTGCGTTTTGCCTACCTCAGTTGCCATCGTGCGCGGAAGGGCCTGATGCCCGCGCCGCGTCGCCCGCAGGAGGCAGATCATGCCCATTGAGCGCCGGGTTTCGCCGGACCTGGCTCCGCCGCCTGGATACGCCCACGTGGCCACGGCCCAGGGTCACCGGCTGGTGATCACGGCGGGCGGGGTGCCGCTCGACGCGCAGGGGAACCTGGTGGGTGCGGGCGATGTGGCGGCCCAGACGCGGCAGGTGATCGCCAACCTGATCGCCCAGTTGCAATTAGGCGGGGCCACGCCCGAGGATGTCCTGAAGACCACGGTCTTCGTGGCGGCCACCGACAATCCCGACCTGGTGACCGCCTGGCAAGAAGTGCAGGCATCGCCGTTGGCCCCGGCCGCCAGCACGCTTCTGGGCGTGGCGTGCCTGGGGTACAGCGGGCAACTGGTCGAGATCGAGGCAATCGCTGCCGTTGAATGATGATTTGTTGCATCATATGCAAGAGTTTCAATGATTCTTGACTGAGAGGGGTATCGCAATGGGTGGCGTTGAACTACGGGCAGCACGGCTCTTCAACAAGGAGAGCGGCCGGGCCTTTATTACTGCGTTCGATCATGGCAGCACGGTTGGGCCACGGGCCGGCTCCGAGGCCGCCGTGGAGGTCATTGGCCGCATCATCAGCGGCAACCCGGATGGCATCCTGATGGCGCCGGGCATCATGAAGCAGGCGGGGCATCTGTTCGGGTTCCGGGGCGCGCCGGCGCCGATTGTGCGGGCCGACTGGATCTTCAACCATGATTCGATGAAGGCCCTGCCTGGCCCGTTGCAGGACCGGGAGCAGGGCGAGCACTACCGGGTCATCTGCACCCCGGAGCAGGCCCTGAACATGGGCGCGGAGGCGCTGACCATGTTCCTGATCGTCGGCACCGAGGATGGTGGTGAGTTCGCGGACAACGTCTACGAGCTGGCGCACACCATCGAGCAGGCCAATCGCGTTGGCTTGCCGGTGATCGTGGAGTCCGTGCTGTGGGGCACGCGCGTCATGGATGACCAGCGCAACGCCGAACTGCTCGCGCTGGCCGCGCGCATGGCTGCCGAACTGGGCGCGGACATGATCAAGACGACGTACACCGGCGACACCGAATCGATGCGGCAGGCGGTCGATGGTTGCCCGGTGCCGGTGCTGGTGCTGGGCGGCGTGCGCGCCGATACGCCGGAGCCGGTGCTGAAGGCCACGCGGGACGCGCTGGCCGCTGGCGCGCGCGGCGCGGTCTACGGCCGCAACGTCTGGCAGGCGGACGACCCGGTGGAGATGTGCCGCCTGCTGCGGGGCGTGATCCACGGGGATGCTGCCTAGGCGAGATACGAAGCAGGGGCTGGGCCGGGTGGAACCCCGACGGTGCGGCTGCCAGCGCGCGCTGAGCCAGGCATGATCTCTCGAGAAGCTCAAGGCGACACGGATGCAGCGCATCTGGAATGGCGAGTTCTTTCACTCGTCGCAACACCGTGCACACCGCATATTGACGCAACCGCCTGCATTTAGTAGAGATAACGCAGGATTCTCACGCGAATAGCGCGACATGCAACCTGGATTGCGCGAGCGCGGCCTGGGAGGGCTGGCAATGAAACTGCGAATCATTACCCCGATCACGACCACCGGGTTCGCGTCGATCGAGCCCTTTCTGCCCCTCGTGCGGAGTGACACCGAACTGAGCCATGTCCAGATCGAGCATGGCCCGGCGTCCATCGAATCTGACTACGACGAAATGCTGGCCACGCCGGCGACCGTGGCGCGCATCATTGAGGCCGAGCGGGACGGCATGGACGCGGTCATCATCAACTGCATGGGAGACCCTGGCATGCAGGCCGGGCGCGAGGCCGTGCGCATGCCCGTGATCGGACCGTGCGAGGCCACCATGCACCTGGCGTCGATGCTGGGGCACACCTTCAGTGTGATCACGGTCATGAAGTCCCTGCGGCGCGCCTTCGAGAACCATGCAAAGATCTACGGTCTGCAGGACAAGCTGGCGTCGGTGCGCGCGGTCGAGATCCCGGTGCTTGAACTGGAGGATGACCGGGAGCGGCTGGTGATGCTGCTGGCTGACGAAGCGCAACAGGCCATCGAGCAGGATGGCGCGCACGTCATGCTCTTCGGCTGCACGGGCATGATCGGCGCGGCGCAGGCGGTGGAGGAAGAACTGGCGCGCCGTGGCTACCCCGATGTGCCGGTGCTGGACTCCATGGTCTGGGCGGTGAAGATGGCTGAGGCCATCGCGGACATGGGCGTGGTGCACAGCAAGCTGTCGTGGCCCTTCCCGCCGGAGAAGCCGATCCAGGGATTCGCGTTCCTGCCTCGCCAGATGGTGGCTGCGGCCGTCGCCGACTGATCTCGTCAGCACGAACGTCCGGGAAACAGGGAAAAGCGATGGCCAGTACGGCGGCGCAACCACAAACAGTCGTTGTGCCAGGAAGCAGCGGGAAGCGCGTGCGCGATTTGCGGGCGGACCGTACGGTGCTGTTGATCATCCCGGCGGCGTTCATCTTCATCGTGTTCTTCGTGGCGCCGGTGGCGGTGATGCTGGCGATGGCCTTCAACCCCTCGGAAGTGGGGTTGGTGGGCTTCAGCCTCAACGACCTGACGCTGGAGACCTTCGTTCGCTTCTTCCAGAAGCAGCTCTACTGGGGCTCGCTGGTGCGCTCGGTCTGGCTGGCGGTGCTGGCGGCGGCTATTGCGCTGGTGCTGGGTTACCCCCTGGCCTACCTGGTGGCCAAGGAGCAGCGGCCGGGCCGCGCCAATTTCTACATGATCCTGATCCTGGCCTCCATGCAACTGGACCTGATCATCCGCATGTACGGGTTCATGATCCTGCTGGGCGACCAGGGGTTGATCAACGACTCGCTGATGCGCTCGGGCGTCATCGGCGGCCCGTTGCCGTTGATGTACAACACGTTCGGGGTGGTGGTGGGTATGGTGCAACTGGCGCTGCCCTTCATGATCCTCTCGTTGATCGGCGTGATCCAGGGAATCAATCCATCGCTGGAGGAAGCGGCGCGCAGCCTGGGCGCCAGTCAGTGGAAAACGTTCTTCAGCATCACCTTCCCGATGTCCATGCCGGGCGTGCTGGCGGGCTCGCTGCTGGTCTTCGCCATCGCCATCGGCTCCTACGCGGTGCCGGTGCTGATGGGTGGCTGGCGCGTGATCGTCATGCCGATGCACATCTACCAGCAGGTCAATGAAGTCGGGAACTGGCGCTTCGGCGCGGCGATCGCCTGCATCCTGTTTGCGGTGAGCCTGGCCGTGGTCTTCGTCTATCACCGGTACACCGAAAAGTACATGGGAGGACTGGCGTGAGCGATGCTGGCGCGGTCGTTGCCGAGCTGATTCCACCGGAAGCGCGTGGGAAGAAGCGGCGGGATGATGCCATCGACGCCCCCGAGGTGCCATTGCTCTTCCGCATCATTGCCACCATCACGTTCATCTACCTGCTGCTGCCGGTGGTGATCGTGGTGCTTTCTGGCCTCAACTCCGGGAACTACCTGACCTTTCCGCCAGAGGGGCTCTCGCTGCGCTGGGTGCAGGCGTTCCTGACCTCCGATGTCTTTCTCCCGGCGTATCTCTTCAGCCTGCGCCTGGCGTTCTCGGTCATGATTGTGTCGACGCTCTTCGGCACGATGGCGGCGATCTTCCTGACCCGGGTGCGCTTCCCGGGGCGGAGCTTCGTGCGGGCCTTCTTCATGGCGCCGCTGTTGCTGCCGGGGCTGGTGCTGGGTCTGGCGCTCTATGTCTACTACCTGAATGTGCCGTTCTTCGGGTTGTCGCGCACGTTTGGCGGGATGTTGATCGGGCATCTGCTGGTGACGATGCCCTTCGTCATCGGCACCGTGTCGGCAGCGCTCTATGGGTTCGATCGCTCGCTGGAAGAGGCCGCGCGCAGCCTGGGCGCGAACCCGCTCAAGGCATTCATGTCCGTCACGCTGCCGAACATCAAGTCGGGCATCACGGCGGGAGCGTTGTTCGCGTTCATCGTCTCTTTCGGGCAGTTCGACCTCTCGCTGATGCTGAGCACCCCGAACAACACGCCGCTGCCATTCGCCATGTACAACTCCTTGCGGTACCAGTTCGAGCCGACCGCCGCCGCCGCTGGCGTCTTTGCCATTGCGCTGGTGGTGATCTCGATGGTGCTGACCGCGCGCATCACGAACCTTTCCAGCTTTGGCGGAATCAAGTTCTCGTAGGATGACCTGAAGGGGAGGCAGGGAATTCCCGCAGTAGCGCCTGGTTTCCGGAGCCGTTCACACAAGGAGATGACCTGATGTCAGTCGCTTCCGACGCCGCCTTGATCGAGAAGTTGCGCACTGTGCAGATTTCACGGCGTGGCCTGGTGGCTGCTGCCGCAGCGGCCACGCTGGCCGCACACCAGGGTCTGGATGCGCTCGCGCAGGACAGCCCCCAGGTGATCTACACCGGGGAGGTGTTCGACGCGGGTGGCGCCACGCTGCGTGTGGCAAGCTGGGGCGGCTTCTGGGAGGATGCCGAGCGCAAGCTGGTGCTCAACCAGCTCGAGACGGATTTCAACTGCAAGGTGGAGTACGACTCCGCGTGGCCGTGGTTCCCCAAGTTCATCGCGGGCGGTGTGGATGCGCCGCCGTTTGATGTGACGAACTGGAACCTGCCGGAAATGTTCAAGACTGCGGCGGCGGGCGCCGCGCAGGGCGGATTCTTTGTGCCGATCGAAGAGGTGAAGGCGAACGTCCCGAACAGCGCCGATCTCTGGGAGTTCGCCTACGGGTTTGGCCACGGCATCACCTATCTCTTCAGCCAGCTCGGGTACGGCTACCGCACCGAAGCAGGTGATGCGCCGACCGACTTCAAGTCGTTCTGGGAGGATCGCTACGCCGACAAGCGCGGCACCTACATCACCTCGAACACGTTGCAGATGCTCTTCTTCATGCTGGCGAACGCCGTCTACGGGT
This sequence comes from Thermomicrobiales bacterium, assembly GCA_034431475.1. GTDB lineage: Bacteria > Chloroflexota > Chloroflexia > Thermomicrobiales > UBA6265 > JACCXM01. The sequence goes on from DAOUDE010000045.1 coordinate 79,274, forward strand.
CCGGCGAAGAGGATCTCGCCGCCGGCTACGAGGCGATGAAGAACGGGATGCCGATGAAGATCAGCGACTTCACCGGCAACATGCAGACGCTGCTGGAGCGCGGCGAAGTCGATATCTGCGTCCAGCACGATGGCGAAGTCTTCTCCCAGATGGCCAAGGGGATTCCGGTCGACTGGCTCTACTGGGAGGAGCGCAAGCCGATCCTGACCCAGACCAAGACGGTCAGCCGGGGCGCTGGCGAGGTGCAGAAGAAGCTGGCCTACGCCTACATCGACCGCTGCTGCAGTCCCGAGGTCCAGGTGGCGGCGGGTACCGAATTCTGGCTGCGCCCGACCAACAAGACTGCGGAGCTGCCGGAAGGCATGACCGCGCTTGGACTCAAGAACGATGAGGCCGCCATGGAAGGGCTCTGGAACCCGGACTGGGAGTTCTATCTCGAGAACGAGACCGAGATCGTCGAAACGGTGAACGAGATCTTCGGTCAGGCATAGACAACGGAGCAGCGGGGTGATGCGCAGCCGCGCGTCACCCCGCATGCTGCGTCCGGGAGATCGCTGTGGCGACCGTTGAATTGATCGATGTGCGCAAGACGTACCGTGAGGTGGAGGCCGTCAAGCGCCTGAACCTGCGGATCGAGGAAGGCGAGTTCTTCTCGTTGCTCGGGCCGTCGGGATGCGGCAAGACGACGACCCTGCGCATGATTGCGGGGTTCGTCAACCCCACGGAAGGCATGATCCGGATTGGCGGGCAGGACTTCACGGACCTGCCGCCGGAGAAGCGCGCCATCGGGATCGTGTTCCAGAACTACGCCATTTTTCCGCACATGGATGTGTTCAACAACATCGCCTACGGCCTGAAGGTGCGGAAGGTCCCCAGCGCGGAGATCGCTGACCGCGTCACGAGCGTGCTGGCCACAGTTGGCCTGAGTGGGTACGAAAAGCGCTACCAGCGAGAACTGAGCGGTGGCGAGCAGCAGCGCGTGGCGCTGGCGCGGGTACTGGTTATTGAGCCGCGCATTCTGTTGCTCGATGAGCCGTTGAGCGCGCTGGACAAGAAGCTGCGCGAAGAGATGAAGTACTGGATCAAGGGGCTGCAGCAACGGTTGGGCATCACAACGGTGTACGTAACGCACGACCAGAATGAGGCCCTGACGATGTCCGACCGGATCGCGGTGATGAACAGGGGGAGCGTGGAGCAGGTCGGCTCGCCCAGCGAAATCTACGAGCATCCGTCGTCCCGGTTCGTGACCGACTTCATCGGGGAATCGAACATCTTTGACGGTGAAGTGACCGGCGTTGGTGACTCCATCGAACTCTCCGTCATGAACCAGCGCCTGGCCGCCCCGCGTGAGCGCGATGTCCAGGTGGGACAGCGCGTGCACGTGGTGGTGCGCCCGGAGAACGTACGGCTGGTCACCATGGACCCGGCCAGCACCGAGAACCGGTTGACGGGCGTGCTGCGCGGTCAGTCCTACCAGGGGGCGCTGATCCGCTACGAGATCGAGGTCGGGGGACAGCCCGTGTTCTCCGAAATCCAGAACCGGCCGGGGCTGCCAGTGCTGGAGCGGGAGAGCACCGTGCAGATTGGCTGGCCGGTGGCCAGCACCGCCATCATCACCGACTAGGGTGTTTGCCCCGCGCGGGATGGGGCGGGGTGGGCATGATCGTTTTCAGGGAACCACGTCTGAGAAGGGGCTGCGTGCATGAGTTTGCGAATCGGGATCGACGTCGGCGGAACCAACACGGACGCCGTGTTGATGGATGGCTCAACGGTCATCAGCAAGATCAAGACGCCAACCACGGTCGATGTCACCAGCGGCATCACGACCGGGCTGAAGCACGTCCTGGAGAGCTCCGGGACGCCGACGGACCAGATCGCCGGCGTCATGGTGGGAACCACGCACTTCACGAATGCGGTGGTGGAGCGGCGTCGCCTGCAACCGACCGCCATCGTGCGGTTGGGTCTGCCGGCGACAGAGGCGCTGCCGCCCTTCGTGGACTGGCCGGATGACCTGGCCGATGTGCTGGGCCGGCACGCCTACCTCTGCCACGGCGGCTATGAGTTCGACGGCCGGATCATTTCGCCGCTCGATCTCGATGAACTGCAGCGGGTGGCCGACGACATCAAGGCCAAGGGTCTGACGGCCATCGCCATTTCCTGTGTGTTCTCCCCCGTCAACACCGACATGGAGCAGCAGGCGGCCGAGCTTTTCGCCAACGCCGTGCCCGGCGCGTCGGTGACGATTTCCAGCGAGATCGGGCGCATTGGCCTCCTGGAGCGCGAGAACGCCGCCATCCTCAACGCCTGCCTGCGCGAGTTGGCCCGGCAGACGGTGGAGGCGTTCCGCCAGGCGATTGCCAACATGGGCATCTCGGCCCCGCTGTACATCACGCAGAACGACGGCACGCTGATGAGCGCCGACTTCGCCGAACTGTATCCCGTGCTGACCTTCGCTTCTGGCCCGACGAACTCCATGCGTGGCGCGGCGTTCCTCTCCGGCCTGAAGGAAGCGATGGTCGTCGATATTGGCGGCACCACCAGCGATGTTGGCGCGCTGACCCACGGCTTCCCGCGCGAGGCCTCCGTGGCGGTGGACATCGGCGGGGTGCGCACGAACTTCCGCATGCCGGATGTCTACTCATTCGGTCTCGGTGGCGGGTCGCTGGTGCAGGCGGACCCGCTCAAGATCGGCCCGCAGAGCGTGGGGTACCGCATCACGGAGGAGGCGCGCGTCTTCGGGGGCGACACGCTGACGACAACCGATATCGCGGTAGCTTCCGGGTCGGCAGACATTGGCGATGCGTCCTGCGTGGCGGGCCTGGACCCGGCGCTCGTTGCCGCGGCGATGGCGCGCATCAAGGAGATGACCGAGTCCGCCGTGGACCGTATGAAGACGAGCGCGGAGCCGATCCCGGTGATCGTGGTCGGTGGCGGCAGCATCCTCGTGTCCTTCGATATTGCGGGCGCGTCCGAACTGGTCAAGCCGCCGCATTTTGAGGCGGCCAACGCCGTTGGCGCGGCGATTGGTCAGATATCGGGCGAGGTGGACCGCGTCTACTCCCTGGAGAGCCGCTCGCGCAACGAGGCGATCGACGAGGCCAAGGCCGAGGCCACGGAGAAGGCAGTGGCGGCTGGCGCTGACCCCGCGACCGTGCAGATTGTCGACGTGGAAGATGTGCCGCTCACGTACCTGCCGGGTAACGCCACGCGGATTCGCGTCAAGGCCGTGGGTGACTTGACGCTGTAAGCCCCGGGCTGTCCATCGGGATGGCATCGAAATGAGAGGAAGTCATGGCTGAGGTTCCGGACGGCGAAAGGGCTGAGGCGTCTGCCGGCGTCCTGAGCGAGGACCAGGCGTTTCGCCTGATTGCGTACCTGACCAGCTCGGCGGAGATTTCCCTGCACGAGCCGACCTACTACGGGTCGCTGCGGCTGATCGATGCCGCCAGCCGCCTGATCGGCTTCATGCTGGAGCACGATCTGCCGACGGCTGGGCCGTACCTGCGCGAACTGAAGGCCGAGCTGGACACCAAGAAGGTCTGGTCCATGTGGGATCGCGAGGCGTACTACGACTTCGTGCGAGAGGTGCCAGCGGCCATTGCGGCCGAGATGATGCGCCGTGAGAGCGAGCCACAATCATGAGCGAGAGTGCGGTGCCCGAGGTCGTCTTCGAGGTCATCAAGCGGCGGCGCGTCACGCGCTCCTATCTGCCGCAACCGGTCGATGATGCGCTCCTGGCGCAACTGGTGGCGGCGGCCCGCTGGGCCTCGAACGCCAGCAATCGCCACATCCACAAGTTCCTGATCACGCGGGATCCGCAGAAGATTGCGCGGGTGCGCGCGTTCGCGCCGGGGCTGCTGGCCGAGCCGCCGGCGCTGATCGTGATTCTCACGGATGAGGCAGCGAGGACTCGGGAGCGCCTGCAGGAGGGTGACACCGCCGACTTCATCGACGTCGGCACGGCGGCGCAGAACATGATGGTCATGGCCCAGGCCCTGGGGCTGGGCACCTGCCCGGTAACCTCGTTCAGCAAGTCCGGGGTGGCGACCGTGCTGGAACTGCCAGACACCCTGATCCCGGAACTGATGCTGATGGTGGGGCACCCGCAGCCGGTGGAGAGGGGGCTGCGCGCCAACGCCCCGAAACCGTTGCGGGTGCGCGACCTGACCTACTGGGAAGCCCCTGGTGTGCATGACCCGGCCTGAGGCAGCGGCCCGGCCCGTTTCCGTGTAACAACGCCCGAAAGGACCACGCGTGCGACTGCTGGAACGTCAGGAAATTGAGGATATCGCCCGGGGCTCCGCCGTGCTGGGCACCGGCGGCGGGGGTGATCCCTATCTCGGCAAGCTGGCGGCGATTCAGGCGATGGAGCGCTTCGGCCCGCTGCAACTTGCGGACATCAATGAACTGCCGGACGACACGGTGGTGGCCTTCCCCTTCGCCATTGGCTCGCCCGTGCCGTTCCTGGAACGGATCACCATGACGAAAGAGCTGGTGACCGCCTATCACGCCATGTGCCGCTACCTGGGCAAGACGATTGGCGCGGTGATGTCGGCGGAGATCGGCGGCATGAACTCGGTGCTGCCGTTCGCGGTGGGCCGCGAGCTGGGCTTACCGGTCATCGACGGCGACTGTATGGGCCGCGCCTATCCCGAAATCCAGTTGGTCACGCTGACGCTTTACGGGCATTCGGCCTCGCCACTGGCGGTGGCGGACGAGCACGGCAACGTGACGGTGGTGGACACGGTCGATAACACCTGGGCCGAGAAGATCGCGCGGCCGGTAGCGGTCGAGATGGGCGCCATCTCGGGTGGGTTCGGGTATCCGGTAACAGTCAAGGACCTCAAGGAGGCTGCGATCCTGGGCACGGTCTCCTTCGCCGAGGAGATTGGCAAGGCCATCCGGGTCGCGCAGCAATCGCACGCGGACCCGGTGGATGCGGTGCTGGAGACGACCGGCGGTTTTCGCCTCTTCGTGGGCCGCATCATCGACGTGGCCCGCAAGACCCAGAAGGGGTGGGCGCTCGGGGAGACGCGCATCAGCGGCGTCGATGCCTACGACGGGCGCGAGATGGTGGTGCGCTTCCAGAACGAGCACCTGGTGGCCATCGAGAACGACGAGATCGTGGCCTCGGTCCCGGACCTGATCGCCATCCTCGACACCGAGCGTGGCGAGCCGATCACGACTGAGAACCTGCGCTACGGCTTCCGGGTGACAGTGATCGGCATTCCCAGCGACGCCAAGTGGCGGACGCCCGAGGGGATCGCGCTGGGTGGCCCACGGCACTTCGGCTACGACATCGACTTCACCCCGGTGGAGCAGCGGTTTGGAGGCAGCCGGTAATCATGGGGCAGCGACTCTCCATCGCGGATTTGCCAGATCTGGCGCGCGGCGCGGCGTTCCTGGGCACGGGTGGCGGCGGGAATCCGTATGTCGGCCGGCTGCTGGTGGAGCGCGCCATGCGCGAGACGGGTCGCGACCTGGAGTTGCTGGACCTGGCGGAGGTGCCGGACGACGCGCTCATCATCCCGACGGCGATGATGGGCGCGCCCACCTGCATCGTGGAGAAGTTGCCGCGAGGCACAGAGGCAGCGGCATCGCTGCGGCGGCTGGAGGCGCACCTGGGGCGATCCGCCTACGCCACGATGCCGATCGAGGCGGGCGGGGTCAACTCCATGATCCCGCTCATGGTGGCGCTGCGCCTGGGTATCCCTGTGGTCGATGGCGATGGCATGGGGCGGGCATTTCCGCTGCTGCAACATGAGACGTTCCACGTCTACGGCGTTCCCGGGACGCCGATGGTGGTCACGAACGACCAGCACGACCAGACCCTGATCGAGACCCACGACAACGCCATGATGGAGTGGCTGGCGCGTGGGGTGACGATCCGCATGGGCGGCGTGGCGTACATCGCGGAGTACGTGATGGACGGCGCCACGGCGAAGCGCGTCTCGATCGCGGGCACCATTGGCCTGGGGCTGAAGATCGGCCGCGCCATCCGGGAGGCGCGGGAGCAGCATCGCGATCCCTTCACCCACCTGATCGAGACGCTGGCCAGCACCGACTACAGCCCGGCACGCCTGATCTTTGCGGGCAAAATCGTGGAGGTCTTCCGGCGCACGACCGAAGGGTTCGCGCGAGGGACCGTGCGCATCCGGGAACTGGACGAGGCGGCCGTGGGCGAGCCTGCGCACATGGACATCGAGTTCCAGAACGAGAACCTCATCGCCCAGGTTGATGGCGACGTACTCTCTGTGGTGCCGGACCTGATCTGCATCCTCGACGCCGAGACGGCGGAACCGATCACGACCGAAGAGCTGCGCTACGGGCAACGCGTGCGGGTGATGGCCGTCACCGTTCCGCCGATCATGCGCACCCCCGAGGCGCTTGCCGTCTGGGGCCCGCGCACCTTCGGGTTCGATGTGGACTACACCCCGATGCCGGGCGCGAGGCCGGCGCACTCGGGGGCTGGCATCATTTAGGTCTGCCTGACCGCCCTCGACAGATCAATGCGCAGAAAGGACCAACGCTGCGTCATCGAAGCTGCTGAAGAATGTGCAATTTTGACGGGCCAGTTCTGCGAGGACATCTGGAACGTTGAAGTCTTGTGTGTTGCGGTTAACGAAGTAGTGCGGACCGCTGTTCGGTGAATGAGTCAAATCTGTCAAGACCGATGCAAGGACTATCGAGTCTGCCGGTGACAGACTGAAAAGCGTCTGCATCTCTCGGGCCTGAACAAACATGGCGCTGTCCAGTGTGATGATGTGGGCGGTGTCGAGGATACGGGCGACTGTGTTGCCAAGCCGTTCGATGTCGCGCGTACTGATAGCTTCCAAATGCAATTGGGCACCCTCCAGGTGATGCACTTCGGCATGGTTTGAAACCGATCGAGACAGGTCCCGGCCGCGATCACGTAGCATCGCAATTTCTTTTCTCAGATTGCGGCTGCGCTGCTCCAACGTCGAGAACGGCTCGGTCAGGGCGATTGCGGGAAGCGCAAGTCGAAACTCTCCACGCTCTGCGGAGTTCAGGATTGCCCCTGCTGCGGAAGCCTGTTCCTGTTGTAGTGCCAACTCCAGGACGAAGTTGGACTCAACATAGACCGTCACCAACGTTGGTAGAGCAGGACCTGCGCACCCTGAAGTGCCGAGAGGAACGGGGAATCAAGAAGGTTCTCTGGGAGAGGAGTTGAGCTGGCGGGGGTGGAACGCGCAAGATCCTCCAGCCACCGCGCGATGAGGTTTTCTACCAGTGAACCATCCAAGGCCGTGAAGCTACGCCAGTCCGGCAAGTAGTGCGTCAATACTGCGGCGATAGAGAACGACAACGCTTGCTCATAAAACGAACGCCGCTGATCGCGTTGATCCCACAGGTAACCCTGGTCTCCAGTAGTCAGCAGTAGATAGGGCGAGTGGGCGTATGCAACGTAAGATCGCCAGAGCGAGATACGGTATTGCTCGGCCTCGTGGGGCGTAAACGGCTTGCCCCCTCGCGCTTCAACCAGTGCAATCGTGCGACCCACAGGTGATTGCACCACAATGTCTGGTTGGATTGGACCAGCCGGCCAACGTCCGTGGGCTTCGTCCTTGACGATTGCCTCTGTGAGCGTCTCTACGAAAGCTTGAACTGGCTCGGGATTACGCGTCACGATTCGGTCAGGGATTTCTCCCGGACGCGGATAGGCCTTCTCAGCGGTCACACCGTCAGAGGTACTTGCCCAGCGCCAGCCATAGCGATGCAATTCACGTCCCATTTGCTGTTCTGTGAAGCTGCCGTTCTCCGGTACTATCCCGCGCAGCCGGAGAAACGCGAGAACGTCGGTGGGATCCAGGTTGTCAGTTTCGAAATCCGCATACTGGCGCATGGGCATGTCCTGCTGGTGAATCGACCCTCGCAAGGGTAGCAACCGTGCAGGCGTCGATCCAGCGAGCACGCGGCGCTACCCCACCAGCGCGAGGTCCGGTTCCTCCACCAGGGTCAGGTGCTCATGGTGCGGATTGGTGAGGCTGAGCGGGATCACCAGCGGGGCGCCCGTGCGTGGGTCCGGGGTGATCTCGGCCTCGACGCCGAAGACCGAGCGCAGCATATCCGGGGTGACCACATCACGTGGTGTGCCATGGGAAGCCACCTGCCCGTCCTTCAGGACGACAAGGTAGTCCGCGTAGCGTGCCGCCAGGTTCAGATCGTGGAGCACCATGACCACGGTGCGGCCGAGTTCGTGATTGAGGCGGCGCACAATGTCGAGCAGCGCAATCTGCGCGGCCGGGTCGAGGAAGGTGGTGGGCTCGTCCAGGATCAGGACCGGCGTGTCCTGCGCCAGCGCCATGCCGAACCAGCAGCGGCGCTGCTGACCGCCGGAGAGCGTTTCCAGCGGCCGATCACGCAGTCCGCAGAGATCGCACTGCTGCATCGCCGCCTCGACCGCGTGCTCGTCTTCCCGCCGCCACTGGCGCAGCAGCGTCTGGTGCGGGAGGCGCCCGGATGAGACGAGATCTTCCACCAGGAAGCCCGCGGGCGTGTTGACGCCCTGGAGCAGCAGGGCCAGGCGCTTTGCGAGGTCCTTGTGACTGCCCGAACGCACGTTTTCCCCATTGAGTTGAACGGTTCCGGAACTCGGTTGCAGCAGCCGGCAGCAGGTGCGCAGGAAGGTGGACTTGCCGGAGGCATTGGGGCCGATGATCGCGGTCACCGCACCGGCTGGCAGGTCCAGCGAGAGATCGCGCACGACGAATGCGCCACCGTAGCCCGCGCTGACCTGGCGAGCCGAGAACGCGCCGAAGGCGGCGAACTCCGAGGCGCGCTGCGGCGACTCCGCGCTGCGCGGCACATAGAAGGGATGATCAACGCCATCCGGGTACGAGATATCGCAAGGGACGCCGTAGAGGCGGGTAAGCGTCTCCTCGGTGATGACCTCGGCCGGCGTGCCCTCGGCCACGATCTGACCGTCGTCCATGGCCACGATGTAGTCACTGACGCGGGCGGCCTCGTTGACATCATGCAGCACCATCACGATGGTGCGCCCTTCTTCGCGGTTGAGCTGCCTGACGAGGTCCATGACCTCGATCTGGTGCGCCAGATCGAGATAGGTCGTCGGCTCATCCAGGAGCATGAGCGGTGTGTCCTGGGCCAGGACCATGGCGATCCAGGCGCGTTGCCGCTGACCGCCTGACAGCTGATCCACCGGCCGCTTGCGTAGCTCCTGCATGCCCGCGAGCGTAAGCGCCTTGTCGACCGCCAGTTGATCCTGGCGGGTGGGGGGCTGGAAGAAGGCCTGGTGCGGGTAGCGGCCCCGGTGGACCAATTCCTCGACCAGGATGCCCGCCGGCGGCGCTGGCTGCTGGCCGAGCAGGCCCATGCGGCGCGCGACCTCGACTGTGCTCCAGTGGTGAATCTGCTGCCCATCGAGCACGACGTTGCCGGAACGGGCGGGGCGCAGGCGCGCCAACCCTCGCAGCAAGGTCGACTTGCCGCAGCCGTTCGGGCCGATGATGGTGGTGATCTTGCCGTCCGGGACCGCGAGCGTCAGCCCGCGCACGATCGGATCGTCACCGTAATCGATGGAGACGGATTCTGCGGCAAGGCGGGTAACCATGAGTTAGACCCTCGATTGATTGCGGTACAGCAGGAACAGGAAATAGGGCGCGCCGACGGCGGCCGTGATGGCGCCGACCGGCAGGCTGACGGGCAGCGCGTGCTGCGCGATCATATCTGCGCCCAGGAGAAAGATTGCGCCGAGCGTGGCAGTGAAGAGCATGACGCCACCAGAAACGGGGCCGGTGAGCATGCGCGCGACGTGGGGCACCATCAGGGCCACGAATGCGATCGGGCCAGCAACCGAGACCGCAACCGACGCCAGGCCGCAGCCCACCACGATCAGGCTCAACCGCAACTGTTCCAGCGGCACACCCAGGCCGCGCGTAACATCGTCGCCAAGCTGCATGGTGCGCAGAAGCCGGGCCAGGATGGCTGCGCCCGGAATGAGCACGGCGACGGTGATCAGCAGGACCACGACGTCCCGCCAGTTGCTGCCGGTGAGTGACCCCATCAGCCAGAACTCGGCCGGGCGCACGATCTCGACCGGGAACTTCACGGTCAGGAAGGTGATGCCCGCGCCAATGGCCGCGCCAACCCCGATGCCGACCAGGATGAGGCGGTCGGTATCAACGCCGCTCTTCCAGGTCAGCAGGTAGATGACCGCCGCCGTTGTCACTGCGCCGATGAAGGCGGCTACCGGCAAGAGGACGGCTGGCTGGCCGGTGACGATCCAGAAGACCGCCAGCAGGCTGGCCCCGGTGTCGATACCGATGATGTCTGGTGAAACCAGCGGGTTCCGCACCACCCCCTGGAAGAGCGCCCCGGCCACCGCCAGCCCCGCGCCGATGAGGATGGCGCAGATGATGCGCGGCAACCGGAGGGTACGGACGACGAAGACCTGGTCCTCCGAGCCGATGCCGCGCACGGCCGCCAGGGCTTCGCTGAAGGGCATACGGTAGCTGCCCAGTGAGACGGCCCACAGCGCCAGGAAGAGGATGAGCGCAAACCCGGCCAGGGTCAGGATCATGACCCGGGGATCGACCCGCAGGGCCACCGGCCCACTGCGCACGGTGACGCGTTGTGGAGCCCGGGCTGCGCGGCGTTGGGCGTCGGGAGCGGAGGCGCTCATGCCGGCCGCCCTCCCTTCTGCCGTGCCAGGAAGACCATGACGGGCGCGCCCACGAGCGCCGTGATGATGCCGACTTCCAGTTCCGCCGGCCGGGTCACGATGCGGCCGACGATATCCGCCGCCACCAGGAGGATGGCGCCGTAAATGAAGGACGCCGGCAGGATCCAGCGGTAATCCGCGCCGACGAATGTGCGCACCATATGTGGCACGGCCAGACCCACGAAGCCGATGGGGCCGGCGATGGCCACTGCCGCGCCCGTGATCACGACCACCAGGATGGAGCAGATCAGCCGTGTGCGGCCAGTGCGCATGCCCAGGGACTGCGCTGTTTCCTCACCCAGGCTGAGCACGTTGAGTTGATGCCCCAGGAAGACGCAGCCGACCGCCGCTCCCAGCAGGAAAGGGAGCATGAGGAAGAACGTGTTCATGTCCCGATTGATGACCGAGCCGGCCAGCCAGAAGCGCACGATATCGAAGGTCTCTTCGTCCAGCAGGAGGAGGGCGCTGGTCCAGGCGGAGAGGGCAGCCGAGACCACGACGCCCGCCAGCGCGAGCTTGACTGGCGTGGGGCCGTCGCGTCCGGCCGAGCCAATCACGAAGACGAGGGACGAGGCGGCCAGGGCGCCGAGAAACGCGAACCAGACATACTGCGTGGCCTGCGTGAGCTGGAGGTAGTAGATGGCGGTCACCAGCGCAAAGCTGGCGCCGCTGCTGACCCCGAGAATGAAGGGATCAGCCAGTGGGTTGCGTGTCACACCCTGCATCACCGCGCCGGCAACAGCCAGCGATGCACCGATAGCCAGCCCGACGGCGGTGCGCGGCACGCGCAGCGAGCGCACGACCGTCTGCTCGTAGGAATCCGGGTTGAAATTGAAGATGGCGCCCCAGGCATCCTGGTTTGAGACAGGGAGCGAGCCAATGCGCAAACTGAGGATGGTGATCACCAGGAGGCCGATCAGCCCCAGCACGAGGCCGGTCGCGCGGGTGAACCGCAGTTTGGGCTGGGGTCGGGCAGGCGCTGCTTCCACAGCCAGGTCAAGGGTGCGCACGGTCATCAGGCGGGCTGGGCAGGCCGGGCGAACTGGCCCGGGTACTCGTCTCCTGCGGCATGGTCACGGGTTCGCTTGAGCATCAATCCGTCTCGCTCTGGCGGCACACGCCGCAGCGCGCCCGCACAAGGCAGCCACGTTGCGTTCACGCGTATTGCGTAATTCTGATGGATTCCATCAGAATTGCAAGGGCGGAACGCATGAAATCTCGTGCCGTCGGATTGGAGGGATCAGCTCTGGACGTGTCAGCGGTGATGGAACGGGTGGATGCCATTGTTGCGGAGTGGATGGCTGCCGAGCGCACTCCGGCGATCCAGTTGGCGGTCACCGACGGCGAGGGGCTCCTGGCGCGGCGCGCCTACGGCTTTGCCGATCTGGCGGCGCAGCGGTCATTGAGCAATGATCACATCTTCGAGTTCGGTTCCATCGGTAAGTCGTTCACGGCGATTGTTTGCCTGCAACTTGCGGAGGAGGGCGTGCTCGATCTGCATGCCCCGGTGACGGACTACCTGCCGTGGTTCTTCGTCCCATCCCGGCACGAGCCGATCACGATCCACCACCTGCTGACGCATACGGCGGGGCTCATCAACGGGTCGGACTTTGCGCCCGATCCCCGGTGCGAGGTGTGGGCGCTGCGCGAGAGCGAGGCCGCTGCGCCCGGGGTAAAGGCGCGCTATTCGAACGCCGGGTACAAGGCACTGGGCCTCTTGCTGGAGCACGTGACCGGAAAGACGTACGCCCAGCTCGTCACCGAGCGCATCTTTGCGCCGCTCAGCATGACCGGGGCGGTGGGCGCAATCACGAACGCGATGCGCCACCGGCTGGCAGTGGGCTACGTCCCCCGGCACGGGGACCGCCCCTGGCGGCCCGAACATGGTCACGCGCCGGCGACGTGGTTCGAGACGAACACGGCCGATGGCTGCCTCTCGGCGAGCGCGAGCGACCTGGCGACCTACCTGCGCATGTTGCTGAATCGTGGCGCGTACCCGGGCGGGCGCATCCTCTCCGAGGAGCGATTTGCCCTGCTGGTAGCGCCGCACACGACCTTCGGCGACACCATGCCCTACGGCTACGGGTTGGCCGTAGATCAGACTGAGGGGCGTCGCCGGATCGAGCACGCCGGGGGCATGGTCGGCTACGTCTCGGAGATGACGGGCGATCCGGAGGCGGGCCTTGGCGTCGTGGCGTTCACCAACGCCATGCAGGATGTCAGCGTCATTGCCCGGTTTGTGCTGGAGAGCTTCATAGCGGCCCAGCGTGGGGAGAATCTGCCCGAGCCGCCAGTGGCTCCGGAGATCGATGTCGCCAGCTACGTCGGGACGTATCGTGGCGACGACGGCGATGTCACGGTTTCAGCAGGGCCCGCCGGGCTGACTCTGCAGCGCGGCGACGAGTCGATTTCGCTGACGCCGCATGAGCGGGGGCGTGAGACAGACATCTTCCTGGCCGATCACCCCGACTTTGCGCTGCATGTGATCCAGTTCCGGCGTAACGACGCCGCTCAGGTCACCGAGTTCGCGTATGGTCCCGCGTGGTACCGGGGGGAGCGATATACCGGCCCGGCCACCTTCGATGTGCCCGATGCCTGGCGCGCGTACGAAGGGCACTACACCTCGCACAACCCCTGGTTCAGCGATGAGCGCTACTTCGTGAGCAAGGGCGCACTGTGGGTCTCGCGCAGTGGTGGAGCACCGCGCGAGTTGGTGGCAGATGGTGATCGCTTCCGCCCGGCGGACGACGTGGAGGGCCCCGAGTGGGTCCGCTTCGACACGATCATCGACGGCGTTGCATTGCGAGCCGTGCAGGCCGGCGGCAACGAGCTCTACCGCTTCTTCACGCCGTAGCCGTGCGCCCAAGGGAAGGGACGCGCTGCCACGCGCTGTGGAGGTCATTTCAACGCGCCGGCGAGAACCGTTGGAGATAGCCTGACGGACGGGGCAAGCGCCGCAGCAGGTTGACAGCCCCTGAACTTCACATCACCATGCGAGCACCAGGCCGCGCCGGGCGCGATGGCTGCGCGGCGTGCATCCGGAGGTTGAGATCGGAGCCGACAGCCTCGCCCCGAGCACTGACCGCGATACGCCCAGCCGGGACAGCGGCGTGGGCGATTCGGCCTGGGCCTTGTTCCAGCCGCACTTCACGCTCCAGGCGGCAGCCACGCGCTGGGTCGGCGGCATCTACCTCCTCCTCCTGGGCCTGGCGCTGCTCGTCCTCGCGCCCGCGCCGATCTCCTCCCCCGTCGACTCAGCGCTGCGCGGCGTCGCCACTGCGCTCAGCGGCCTGGCACTCCTGTGGCTCGCGGTCCTCGCCCCATCGTGGCGCGTCACGTTTGCCGTCTCGGCGATGGTGGCTCTGCCCCAACTCTGGTTCGCTTCCGAGTTCTGGCGCCAGGGCATTGTGCCTGGGGCAGCAACCCTCGGGCTGCTGGCCCTCGCTATCCTCCTTACCGGAGCGCAGCAAATCCCGGACCATGGTGCCTCCCAGAGCGCTGACGCACTCGGGCTCGCCTTCGGCGCGGCGCAGGCCATCCAGGGCGTCTCCTTCCTGCTGCAGCCGCGGTTAGCCAATCCTATTCCTGATGCTGTCGGGCTTTCTACGGCCACCTGTGCCATGCTCCTGATCGCCGCTGGGGTGATGGTGGTGGTGGCCCAACTGCTGCCTCAACTTCCACTGAACGTGTTTCGTGCCGCGCACCTCTTCTCAGGCGCCGTGACGCTCATCATGTGGGCGGCAGTCGGACTGCGTTTCGACACGGCCTACCTCTACCTGGGGGCAGCGACACTCGTGCGCGGCGTGTCGATCGCGGCACTCCCCTGGCTCGGCGGCTGGCTGGAGGACTTCGACGGGCGCGCTCTGGCACCACGACTGGCGCTTGCGTTCGGGTCGCTGAGCCTGGTTCCGTTGCTGGTTGCGGTGACGCTCGTGCTCGACGCGACGGTCGGCCGGGCCGGGCAAGCGGCGGTGCGGCAGGCCGTCTTCGGGGGAATCTTGCTGCTCCTGATCGTGGCCGCAGTGGTGGCAGGATGGCTGGCGACCCGGCTGACGGCCCCTCTGGCTGCCCTCGTGCGCGCGGTGGAAGGGGTGGCGGCGGGGGAACGCCCCACGGCCTTGCCCGCTACCACCACCGAGTTGGACCGTCTGGGCATGGCCGTGTTAACCATGGCCGATACCATCGCCGCGCGCGAGGCGGCACTGGAAGGCCGGCGGCGCGAGTTCGAAACGCTGGTCGGACACTCCCCGGACATTGTCGCCCGCTTCGACCGTGACCTGCGCCACCGCTACGTCAATGCAGCGATCGAAGCGGTCACCGGTCTGCGACCCGACGCCATCCTTGGCAAAACGAACACGGAACTGGGTATGCCCTCCGAGGTGGTGACGCTCTTTGAGCACCACGCGCATGCCGCGCTTGCCACAGGCGAGGAGCGGTATTACGAGTTCACCTTCCCGAGCCCGGATGGCCTGCGTCATTTCCGGACGCGTCTGGTGCCGGAGGTCGCTGCGGATGGTGTGGCCGAAACGCTGCTCGCCATCACCTACGACGTCACTGAGCGCAAGGTGGCGGAGCAGACTCTGCTCGAGAGCGAAGCGCGCTTCCGCACCATGGCGGACAGCACCCCAGTCGTCATCTGGGTTACCGACACGGCGGGTGGGATCAGATTCGTGAACCGTGCCTACGTTGCGTTCTTCGGTGTGACCGAGGAGGAGGTGCGCGGGCTGGCCTGGCAGCCTCTGGTCCATCCCGCCGATGCTCCGGCCTTCATTGACGCGCTGTTCGCCGCTCTGCGTGATCACGCGCCGTTCCGGGCCGAAGCGCGGATGCGTCGGGCGGGCGGGGAGTGGCGCTGGATCGAGTCCTTTGGCGCGCCGCGCTTCGGAGCCCATGGGGAACTGCTCGGGATGGTGGGTAGCAGCCTGGATGTTACGGAGCGCAAGGAGGCGGAAGGCGAGCGGGTCGCCTTCCTCGATGCGCTTGCCCACGATGTCAAGAACCCTCTGAGTGCGATCAAGGGGCAGGCCCAGCTCGCGCGTCGCCGATTGCAGCGTGGCACGGACGATCCGGAGCGCCTGGACGCGAGCCTTGGCGGGATCGAGACGGGGGTGGATGAAGCTGTGGCGTTGATCGACGAACTGCTCGACGTTGCTCGACTGCGGGCAGGGCGGTCACTCGACCTGCGTCTGTTGCCGGTCGACCTGGTGGCGCTTGCCGAGGCCCGCGCCGAGGAAGCAGTCCGCGGCAGTGACAAGCACAGCATCCAGCTCGCGGCGGAACTGACACCTATCATTGGCAATTGGGACGAGGCGCGGCTGGCGCGGGTGCTCGATAACCTGATTGGCAATGCCGTCAAGTACACCCCGAATGGGGGCGAAATCGTGGTTCGGATAGGACTCGAGGAAGATGTCCAGGGTACCTGGGCGGTTCTATCCGTCCGTGACCCGGGGATCGGGATTCCTGCGCCGGACTTATCGCGCATCTTCGAGCGCTTCCAGCGTGGCAGCAACGTCGCGGCGTTCGGAGGGACGGGGATCGGACTGGCAGGGGCGAGGCAGATCGTGGAGCAGCACGGCGGTACGATCACTGTTGCAAGCGAGGAAGGGCTTGGCAGCACCTTCACGGTGCGGTTACCGCTGACCGGCACGGAGCCCGGCGAGTCGCGATGAGCAGCGCCGTACGCGTAGGTGTGCTCGACGACGTCAGCCACTTCGGCCACGCTCCTGACGCGCGGGTGGACACTGCCCGGATCGCCCTGCTCCCGGCTTGCGCTGCACGAACCTCTCGGTGGGCGTGGTGTGCGTTCCTCCAAAGAGCGCTTTCCTGATAATGGCGTGGTTGCGCGGAGGAACCGTGGTCCCGGCGTCGATGCCCAGTCCACGTAGGTTAGATCTGCACTGGAAGATTGGACACAGGTGACCGTTGAACTCCCGGACCTGGTTGTACGTCTCAAGGCAGGTGACGAGACCTCGTTCTGCGTAGCTCAGCCGGACGTCGTGGCATGAAGAATGTTGCCCCTCCCCGCCGCCTCTGCTCCGTGATCGCCAAGGCGCAGGGCGACAATCCGCTCGGCACCGCCTGGGCCGTGCGCCGCATGCTCGCCTTGGAGCTGGATCTGCCCTGGCCGGAGGATTTCTTCGCGGCGCGCGCCTTTCCCGAGGGCATGGGCGACACGCTGGAAGGGCTGTGGGCGGATCATCCCGGCACGGGCATCCTGGCGTTCGCCCCGGATCGTGGCCACGCCGTGCCCGGCAAAACCCGCATCATCGACTTTCGCTACCCCGCGCCACCGCACGCCGCCGCCGAGCGCCACGAATACCTGGTCCCGACGGATCAGGTGGGGGAGTTCTTCCCCAGACTGTTCATGGATGACCCGTCGGCAGTGCAGGTCGCTGGCGTGGAAACCGTCGAATTTGCCGGACGCGACCTGTTTGTCTGCACGCACGGCACGGTGGACGCCTGCTGCGCCAGATTCGGGTTCCCGCTCTACCGCGAGCTGCACCGCATCGCGGCCGAGGAGGACGACAGTGTGCGCGTCTGGCGCTCCACGCACTTTGGTGGGCACCGTTTCGCCGCCACGTTGATCGATTTTCCCGAGGGGCGGTTCTGGGGTTTCATGACGCCGGACCTGGGGCGGCAACTGATCGCGCGCGGTGGGGATGTCGCCGCCTTGCGCGGCGCTTACCGGGGCTGGGCCGGTCACGCCTCGGTGCCGGCCCAGCACCTGGAGGGCGAAATCCTGCTGCGTGAAGGCTGGGCGTGGACTACCTGGCCGCACCAGGCCGAGATCCTGGATGCATCACGTCCGGGTGCGGTTTCCCTGCGGATCACGGCCTTTCCGCCGGGGTCGGACGCGGTCGTTTACGAAGGGGTGGTGGCGGAAGCTGGGCTGCTCCCGGTGCTGCACTCCACGGACGGCGAGATGGAGGACGAGATGCAGTACGAGGTGAGAGAGGTGCGGCGGCTGTCTGGCTGAGCGGCTTCAGGCAGCGGCGCGGAAGCGATAGCCGAGGCCGCGCTCGGTCAGGATGTAGCGTGGCTGCTCCGGATCATCCTCCAGCTTGCGGCGCAGGCGGCGGATGTAGACGCGGAGGTAGTCAATTTCGTCGACGTACTCGCGGCCCCACACTTTGGCCAGCAACGTCTCGTGGCGAAGGACGCGTCCGGCGTTGCGCACGAGGTGGTAGAGCAGTTTGTACTCCGTGGCGGTCAGCGCCACGACTTCACCCCGCAGACGGACCTCTCGCGCCGCGAAGTCGATCGTGAGATCGCCGCTCTGGAACGACGGTGCGCGGCTGGTCGGCTGCGGCATGTCGAGCCGCCGCAGCAGCGCTTTCACGCGCGCCATCAGCTCCAGGTGATCGAACGGCTTGGTCACGTAGTCGTCTGCACCAAGCTCCAGGCCCTTCACCTTGTCCAGAATCTCGTCGCGTGCCGTCAGCATGATGACAGGCACGTCCGAGAAGGCGCGAATCTCGCGCAAGACGTCGAACCCGCTCAGGCCGGGCATGGAGATGTCGAGCAGGACGACGTCGGGATGTTCCTGTTCGATGAGATCGAGCGCGGCCTCGCCGTTGGCGGCGCCGATGACCTCGGTTTCGCGCCACTGCAACGAGAAACTGATGGTCACCGCCTCGATGACCTCCGCCGCATCATCGACCACCAGGACCTTCATTGAGAACCTCCCGCGCCTGGGCCCTGGGCAAGGTGAACCACACGGTTGTGCCCTCCCCGGCGGTGCTTTCCACCCAGATCCGGCCGCCGTGCGCCTCGACAATGCCCTTCGCGATGGGCAGCCCGAGTCCCGCGCCGATATTGTGCTCGGTCGAACTGGTGCGATCCGTAAAGAACTGGTCGAACAGGTGAGGGATCGCCTCGGCCGCGATCCCCGGCCCAGCGTCCTCGACGGCAATGGTGACGTCCTGCGCGTCACCGAGAATGCGCACCCGGATGACGGTGCCCGCTGGCGCGAACTTGTTGGCGTTGCGGAGCAGGTTCAACAGCACTCGCTCCAACCGTCGCAGATCACCCGGAACCACCGGCGCGGGGGATGGCGAGAACACCTCCACGCGTTGCTCCTTCGCATCCAGCAGCGGGCGCATCAGCGACACCGCGCCCTCGACCAGATCTCGCACCTCGATGTCCCGCACGCTGAGCTCGAGGCGATCCTGGTGGAGCCGGGCCAGATCGAGCAGATCGGTGATGAGGCTGTTCATGCGGTCGGTGCTCTGCTTGATATTGCGCAGCAGGCGGAGCCGCATCTCCTCGTCTGGCTCGCTGTCCAGCAGCAGCCCAATGGAGGTGCGGATCAAGGTCAGCGGCGTTCGTAACTCGTGGGAGATGGTTGAGAGCAGGTCGGTGCGCAGTCGCTCGACCTGGGTGCGTTCTTCCTGCAGCGAGCTGACCGCCGCCACCTGGCTGACCAGCTCAAGCAGCACGCCTCGCCCGGCCTCGGTCACAGCAGGACCCGGTTCTGGCGAGCCAGAATGCGCGCGCAGGAGGCCGCGCTCCTGCAGGGTTGCCACGGCCTGCTCGATGTCCATACCGGTGGCTCCGGAGACCTGCTCGCTCAGCCGGGCAGCGATCTCTTCAGTCGATGCGCCGATGCTCATGCCATAGAGGATGAGTAGCTCGACGGCCGACAGGGGTGGTTCGTGGCCTGGCGTGGCGAAAGATTGCCTCATGCCGCCAACCTTACCGTGCGATGGCCAGGTTGTGTCGTTGGGCACGGACCGGAAAAAGGGTGTGCCTGGCTGTTCATGCAATGTTCATGCGGATTCCCGCAGTTATTGAGTTGCCCCCTCTAGTCTGGAGCGTGTCCCGGCCGCTGGCCGGGTATTTGAGTTCAGGTTCCTGCGGCGCTCGGCCGCGAACGGGGATATCGATGGTTTCCGAGGCACCCGTCCTGTTGACCGAGGACGGCCTGTTGCAACTGCAAGGCGAGTTGGACACATTCCGGGAGCGCTACGCCCGCCTGGCGCGAGCCAAGGCGGAATCGCCTGAGGATGTGGACGACGGCACGCTGACCGACATGACGCTCATGCAACGGCGCATGGCAGAGATCGAGGACTTGCTGGCGCGCGCCACGCCGCTGGACCGCACCTCGCGCGAGCCGGGCGTCGTCGGCATCGGCTCCCGAGTGACCGTGCAGTGGGAGGAAGACGGGGAGGAAACCTACACCATCGTCGATCCCGCCGAGGTCGATCTCAACGCCGGCCGCATCTCGAACGAATCGCCGGTGGGCGAGGCCCTGGTCGGGGCTCGCGCGGGAGAGCGGGTGGCCGTCAAGACCTTCTCGGGCTCCATGTGGCTGTCCGTCGTCTCCGTTCAGTAGGGACCCGTTGTGTCCCAGGAGCTCACCGTGCCTCGTCCGCAGCCTGACCTGCCGCGCTGCGCCAACTGCGGGGTGGAGATCCCGTGGCGGCCAGCGGTCCACCGGGGTAAGACCTACTGCTGCGGCGGCTGTGCCCAGGGCGGCCCCTGCTACTGCTCGTACGACCTGACCGAGCGAGATGCGTCTGCATCGCACGGGCCTGGCTCACTGGCGGTTCGAGTCATCTCGCGTGACTACGCACGGGACGTCCGGTGAACGGCGCGGGCCACCAGCGGCAGGCCCACCATCTCCCGCCCTGAGTTTCAACGTGAGGCAGGGCATTCCAACCGAAAGCAACGTACGTGAACAAGAGGCAACGATGACAATCACCACTGAAATGCAACCCGTTATCCCACTTGCCGTCAGCGCGCCGGCGGTGGCCGATGGTCTCGCCGACGCGCGGGCACTGCTCGACGAGGCCGCCGATGCGCTCGATCTCGAGACCGGGCTGCGCCACCTGCTCGCCGCGCCCGAGCGGGCACTGGCCGTCACGATTCCCGTCGTCATGGACGACGGCCAGGTCGAAGTGTTCACGGGCTACCGGGTGCAGCACTCCAGCGCGCGCGGGCCGTTCAAGGGGGGCGTGCGATTCCATCCCGGCGTGACGCTGGAGGAAACGACGGTCCTCGCCATGCTCATGACCTGGAAGTGCGCTGTCCTGGGGCTGCCCTTCGGCGGGGCCAAGGGTGGCGTGCAGGTCAACCCGCGGCTGCTCTCGCGCAACGAACTGCAGCAGTTGACGCGGCGCTACACGCAGGCGATTCGGCCCATCATCGGCGCGCGGCAGGATATCCCTGCGCCCGACATCAACACCGATGAGCAGACGATGGCCTGGATGATGGATACGCTCGACGTGTTGGGTGATGAGACCGCGATGGCGTCCGTCACCGGCAAGCCGGTGGGGCTTGGCGGGTCGCTCGGCCGGGACCGCGCCACGGGCGATGGCATCGCTATCGCTGTGCAGGCGCTGCTGCGCGCGCATGGGCGGCTCCCCGAGGAGACGCGAGTCGCGGTGCAGGGGTTCGGCAAGGTTGGCGCGGCTGCGGCGCGCGCACTTGCCGAGGCGGGGTGCCGGGTGGTCGCAGTCAGCGATATCTCGACCGGCATGTACCACCCGAACGGCCTCGACGTGGCCGCGCTGGAGACCTGGGTCCGCCACGACAATGGCCGGCTGCTGGCCAGCTACGGCGCTCCGGATGTGGAGCGGATCGACAACGACAGGCTGCTGACGCTGGATGTGGACGTGCTGATCCCGGCGGCGCTGGAAGGGCAGATTACCGCCGAAAACGCCGGGCACGTGCGGGCATGGGCCATCGTGGAGGGCGCCAACGCTCCGGTCACCACGGCGGCCGACCGAATCCTGGCCGAGCGCGGCGTCATCGTGGTTCCGGACGTGCTGGCCAACGCCGGGGGCGTGGTGGTGTCCCACCTGGAGTGGGTGCAGGACCTGCAGGGCTATTTCTGGGATGCGAGCGCCGTCGAAACTCACCTGCGGCAACGCATGGAGCGGGCCTTCGGCGACGTCGCGGAGATCGCGGACGCGTGCGGCATTCCGCTGCGGCAGGCGGCGTACCGGTTGGCGGTCTCACGGGTCGCCGAGGCCACGCGCTTGCGCGGCTGGGTAGGGTGAACGTGGGACAACAGGCCATGGCCATCGCGACAAAGCCATGCGGCGCGCCCGCCAGGCCAGCACGATGATCCTGCCCATTTCCGCCCTGTTGGGGATGCTGAACCAGGACCTGGGAATCGACCTGGGCTGCGCCAACACGCTGGTGTACGTGCGGGGGAAGGGGATTGTGATCTCCGAGCCGAGCGTGGTGGCGATTGACACGCGCACGCGGCGGGCGTTCGGGGTGGGGGTGGAGGCCAAGGCGATGGTGGGCAAGACCCCGGAGTCGATCGTG
>DAOUDE010000046.1:0-60596 GCA_034431475.1 Thermomicrobiales bacterium
ACGGTTGCGACGGGAACGGACGGGGTAGACTCCATCGCGGGGCTCCTGTTGGTAGGCAAGGCGGTTCATCACCCTTATCTTGCCAACAGCGCCCCGTTTTTGTCTTCACGTACTTGCGCATAAGCCCTAGGGGTTGGGGTGAGGGTGCCAGCTACGTGACCTTGAAGTCCGTCAGCCGCATCTGGATGCGGCGGGCGCCCTGCCACTCATTGCACTCAAGCACCCCGGCCAGATCCACGTCACGCTGCCCAACCAGCTCCCGGGAACGGTGCGCGCCGCCCCAGAGAATGGCGCTCACGCCGGGGAAGCTGCGCCCAATCTGGAGCTTCAGGTGCTGTCGTTCGCTGCCCATTACCAGGTATTCGCGCAGCGGCGCCCCCCGCACCCGCAATACCGGCTGCGGATTCGCTTCGCCAAACGGCCCCAGCTTCTGGACCTCGGCCAGCGTCTCCAGGGTCATCCGCTCCACGGGCAGGTCGGCATCGATCGCGAGCCGCCCTGGCCCAGGTGGCGGCGTGGCAGCGGCAATGACCGCGAGGTGCAAAGCTTCTTCCAGATCCGCCAGGCGCTCCGCCGCAACGGCCAGCCCGGCGGCCCGCTCGTGACCGCCGTGCCGCAGCAGCAGATGATCATGCTCGGCCAGGGCGGCCGCCAGGTCGAAGCCAGGAATGGAGCGCGCCGAGCCGTGCGCCTCGCCGTTGGCAATGCTGAGCACCCCGACCGGCCGATCCAGTTGCTCCGAGAGCTTGCTGGCCACCAGGCCGACAATCCCCTTTTCCCACCCCTGAC
The DNA here is from genome assembly GCA_034431475.1 of Thermomicrobiales bacterium. Taxonomy (GTDB): domain Bacteria; phylum Chloroflexota; class Chloroflexia; order Thermomicrobiales; family UBA6265; genus JACCXM01. Next base: position 790 of record DAOUDE010000046.1, read on the forward strand.
CACTCACCAGCAGGAAGCGCCGGTCCAGACGGGTGCGATCCTGCGAAAGGAGTGCTTCGACCTCCGCGTGAATTCTCTGCTGCACCGTCTTACGACGCTGGTTCGCCTGCGAGACGTGCGCGGCAATGGTGCGCGCCTCCACCAGATCGTCTGCCACCAGGAGCTCGTAGGCCGGACGCGCATCGGCGAGCCGGCCCGGCGCATTCAGCCGGGGCGAGAGTTGAAACGCGATCTCGGAGCTGGAGACGCGGCGCAAGTCCATACCGGCAGAGTCCGCCAGGGCCCGCAGACCCGGCCGCACGTGGCCGTTCCGCAGCACCCGCAGGCCATCCCGCACCAGGGAGCGGTTCACCCCGACCAACGGCGAAACGTCGCCCACCAGGCCGATCATCGCGAGGTCCAGCAACGAGCGCGGCTCGTTGCCCGGGCCATCGCCGGCATCGAGGCCAGCTTGCGCCATCGCCACGGCCACCAAATAGGCCAACCCGCTCGCCGACATGCCCTGATACGGTGACGCCGGATCAAGCTGTGCCGAAACGATAATGGCGTCGTCAGGCGGCGCTTCAATGATGCGGTGGTGGTCGACAATGATCACGTCCAGGCCGCGCTGGCGTGCCGCCTCGACTGCGGCGTGATCCTTGCTGCCGCAGTCCACCGCAATGAGGAGCTGCGTGCCAGCGTCCGCCAGATCGGTGACGCCCTGCACGCTGAGGCCGTAGCCCTCAGCCCGGTAGGGCAGGCGCACGGTGTAGGGTTGCGCGCCGCCGCTGGCGGCGCGCAACGCCAGGGTCAGGATGGCGGTCGATGTCACGCCGTCCGTGTCGTAATCCCCAAAAAGGCCGACGCGTTCACCCTGCTGAACGGCGCGCGAAATCCTGGCGATGGCGCGGTCCATGTTCGGCAGCAGCCATGGATCGGGCGATGGTCGAGCATTCGTATTCAGGAAGTCCGCGATCTGCGCCGGATCACTGAGCCGTCGCGCCAGGAGGGCGGCAAGCAACGGGTCCGGGTGCGCCGCGAGGAACGCTGGCGGCGTCGAAACAGGTTCAATCCATTCGAGCGACATGCCGCTCCTGACGATCCCCCAATGGGGCTAATTCGCACGGCGAAGGTGCGGGGAGGCGTGAGTATACTGGCCCCCGGGAAGACTCCCGGCGGTACCTTTTGGGGAGGCGCCGCCGTGGAACATGGACCGGGGGAATCAGTATGGGGGAAGGGGCTTCGAACCCCGGCGCGCCTGGGTGTGCGGCGTGGGTTCGGATTCGGTTGACGTTCGCGCTGCTTGCCGCCTTCGCGGCCTGTTTCTCGCTCGGCATTGTCCAGACGGCGGCAGAGGAATGGTCGCCGCCACGCACGGTCTTCGTACCAGAAACGGGCCATACCACCGACGGCCTGTTCCTCGATCTCTGGCGCGCCGAACGCGCGCTCCTGGGTGACCCGGTCACCGAGGAGTTCAAGCCGCGCAGCGGCTTCAGCACCGTCCACGGCGCAGACACCATCCAGTTCTACGAGCATTTCGCGCTGGTCTACCTTCCGGATGAAGCTCCGGAAAACCAGGTGCAGACCCTCGACCTTGGCCGCCAGGCGCTGGACAGCGCGAGCAAGCCTGGCGCGTCCCACGCGCTGGGCCGGGCGCAGGAGCGCACCGTCTGCCCACCGGCCGGCACTGGCTGCCTGAACGTCGTCTCCTCCGGGCACACCGTGCGTGAGCCGTTCCTCACCTACTGGACAACGGGTGACGCCGCCGCACTCCTCGGCTCACCACTGACCGAAGCGTTCCGCGCACCAGATGGCACACGCGTCCAGTACTTCGAGAACGGCATTTTGCGCCAGACCGGCCCGGACAAGGTTGATCCACTGCCGCTCGGGGACATTGCCGCCGGGAACTCCGGCGTGGCCACGGAGCCGATTCAGCAGCCCGAGGACGTTCCCACGTACAGCGAAGACCTCTGGGTACCCCCGGCCACGCCGGAGCCAACGGCCGACTCGGTCGATAACGGCTGGTCGGCGGGTCCCGGTCCGCAGCAGGGAGGCTGGCGCGAAATCGTGGTCTCCATCTCCCAGCAGCGTATGTGGGCCTATGAGGACGGCGAACTGGTCGTCACCTCACTGGTCAGCACCGGTGTCGGCAATGTGCCCGAGACCGTGACCCCTCTCGGGTACCACTCCATCCTGTCCAAGTACGATGTCCAGACCATGGAAGGCACCATCAGCGACGAGTACTACAAGGTCGAAGACGTGCCCAACGTCATGTACTTCGACAACCTCGGCAACGCGTTGCACGGGGCCTACTGGCACAACAACTTCGGCACACCGATGAGCCACGGCTGCATCAATTTGCCGCTGGACATCGCGGCCTGGATGTACGGCTGGGCGGATGTGGGCACGCCGGTCACCGTCATCAACTAGGCAGTCTCGACGTGCAAGATCAACAGGCCCGGCGTGTACGCCGGGCCTGTTGGATTGTGCGCCGCGCAATCTGCATCGGCGCAGGTCTGGCAACGCATCCAGCCGGCGCACCATAAACTCGGTAGTTTCCCCGATTGACAGTCAGGCGTTGCGGGGCTAAGTTCTCGCTATCTCACGGCGCACCGCCCACAGGGGAATATGCGCATAGGCGACAGAGGAGAATGCCAATGCTCCGCACGTCTCGTCTCTGGGTCAGGTTAGCCTCCCTCGTCGTAGGGTTGGCCCTGATCGTGCCCACGCTGGCCACCAGCATGGCGGCACAGGATGACGGCAGCGTCCTCCGCGTGCAGCAGATTACGTACCCCGACGTCGTCGATCCCCAGAAGAGCTCCTTCACTGCGGAGATTACGATTCTCGCCCTGCTGTACGAAGGCCTGACGCGTCTGGACGACCAGCAGCAGACGGTGCCAGCCGCCGCCGAGTCGTGGGAGTACAACGACGACGCGACGCAGATCACCTTCAAGCTGCGCCCGGACCTCAAGTACAGCGACGGCTCCCCGCTGACGGCGGAGAACTTCCGCTACGCCATCGAGCGCACGTGCGACCCCGTGACCGCCGGTGAGTATCAGTCGATCCTGTTCGACATCGTGGGCTGCGCCGACTTCGCGGGCCTGGCCCTCGATGAGAATGGCGAGGCGAAGGAGTACACCCCAGAGGAGTACGAGGCGGCCAGGGCCGCGCTTGGCGCCAAGGCGGTGGACGACCTGACCCTGCAGATCGACATGGTGCGCCCAGTCCCCTACATGCACACGCTCGCCTATACCTGGGTCTTCTACCCCGTGAAGGCCGAGATGGTGGCGAAGGACCCGGACAACTGGTGGAAGAGCGCCGAGAATCACGTCGGCAACGGCCCGTTCAAGGTCACGGCGATCGATGAGGATCAGCAGTGGACCTTCGAGGCCAACGACAACTACTGGCAGGGTCGCCCGAAGCTGGACGGCATCGAGTACGTCTACGTTGACGACTCCTCAGTGGCCCTCGAAGCCTACCGCGCGGGCGACCTGGACATCGTCACTATTGAGCCGCCGCAGATTCCGGAAGTCGAGGCGGACCCGGATCTCTCCGCTGCCCTCGTCTCCTACCCCAGCGCATCAACCTTCAATCTGGCCATGAACCTGGCCCAGGAGCCGTTCAACGATCCCAAGGTGCGTGAGGCGTTTGCCTACGCCATGGACCGCGAAACGCTGTGCGCGGACCTCCGTGCAGGTGACTGCACGCCAGCGCTCTCCTGGGTACCGCCGGGAGTTGCGGGCGCCATCGAGACTGACGCCTTCGCGTTTGATCCCGAGGCTGCCAGGCAGGCGCTCGCCGAGTCCTCCTACGGTGGACCTGAGAACCTGCCTGAGATCAAGATCTATTACAACAGCGACACCTCAGGACGCGGTGAGCAGGTCGAGTGGGTCGCTGGTCAGATCCGTGACATCCTTGGCGTAGAGCTCACCATTGAGCCGACCGACGGCACAACCCTGACCGCTCTGCGCAAGGACTCCACCACCCACCCGCAGTTGCTGTTTGTCGGCGGCTGGATCCAGGACTACCCGGATCCGCAGAACTGGCTCAGCGTCTACTGGACCTGCGCTGCCACGTTCGCTGAGCGTGTTGGCTACTGCAACGAAGAGTTTGACAAGCTCATCGAGCAGGGCGACACCACCGTCGATCAGGCGGAACGCCTCAAGTTCTACCAGCAAGCTGGCGAAATCCTGGTCAAGGATCAGCCAGGGCCATTCCTGTACAACCTCACCCAGAAGTTCGTCGTCAACCCGGCGGTCACCGGTTACACGCCGACAGCAAGCGAGGTTGAGTGGCCCGGCTATCTGGGCTCCATCATGACGATCGAGAAGAGCAGCTAGCGGGCTGCAGGTCAGTCCGAACGCGGCGGTCCCTGGTGGATCGCCGCGTTCTTTCGTTTTCCGCGCCACCGTGGGCAATTGACCGTCATCTCAGACTCCTGTACCGTTTCGCATCATCCTTGCCCACGTTCCACTCCGATCGGCGGTTAGCACCCGAGGAGGGAGAGGCATGCATCACCAGACGCACACCACGCGCAGGGTCTTCGCGCTGTTCATGGCGCTGGCGCTCCTGCTGCCCGGGCTGCGCGTGGCAGCCCAGGACAACGGGAATGTGCTGCGCATTCACCAGATCGTTTACCCGGATGTCGTTGACCCGCAGAAGAGCTCCTTCGCGAATGAGCTCGCGATCCTGGCGCTCGTGTATGAGGGTCTCACGAAGCTGGACACCGAGCAGCAGACGGTGCCTGCTGCCGCCGAGTCGTGGGAGTACAACGACGACGCGACGCAGATCACCTTCAAGCTGCGCCCGGACCTCAAGTACAGCGATGGTTCCCCACTGACGGCGGAGAACTTCCGCTACGCCATCGAGCGCACGTGCGACCCCGTGACCGCCGGTGAGTACCAGTCGATCCTGTTCGGCGTCGTGGGCTGCGAGGAGTTTGCAGGTCTCGCCCTCGATGAGAATGGCGAGGCGAAGGAGTACACCCCAGAGGAGTATGAGGCCGCCAGGGCCGCGCTTGGCGCCAGAACCCTTGACGACTTGACGCTCCAGGTTGATCTGGTCGAACCGACGCCCTACTTTCACACCATTGCCTACACCTGGGTGCTCTACCCCGTGAAATCAGAAATCGTGGCGAAAGACCTGGATAACTGGTGGAAGAGCGCGGAGAACCACATCGGCAACGGCCCGTTCAAGGTCACCAGCATCGCTGAAGACCAGGAGTGGACCTTCGAGGCCAACGACAACTACTGGCAAGGTCGGCCGAAGCTGGACGGCATTGACTATGTGTATGTCGACGACGCTGCCGTGGCCCTCGAAGCCTATCGCGCCGGTGACCTGGATATCGTGAGCCTGGAGCCGCCGCAAATCCCCGAAGTCCAGGCCGATCCGGTCCTGGCCGAGGAAATGGTGGTCTACCCGCTGGCATCCACCTACAACCTCGAAATGAATCTCTCCATCGAACCGTTCAACGACCCCAAGGTGCGCGAGGCGTTCGCCTACGCCTTTGATCGCGAGACGTATTGCGCGGAGGTTCGCTCCGGCGATTGCACGCCAACGCTTTCGTGGATCCCCCAGGGAACGCCGGGCGCCATTGAGACGGATGCGTTTGCCTTCGATCCCGATGCCGCCGTGCAGGCACTTGCAGACTCAACCTACGGTGGCCCGGAGAACCTGCCCGAGATCAAGATGTATTACAACGGTGACCGTTCTGGCGCGACAGAACGCGCCGAGTGGATGGCGGGACAGTACCGCGACATCCTCGGTGTCGAGATCACGCTCCAACCGACTGACGGCACCACGCTTATATCGCTGACCAAGGATGCGGCCTCGCACCCGCAATTGGTGACATTGGGCGGGTGGGCCCAGGACTACCCGGACCCCCAGAACTGGCTCAGCGTGTTCTGGACTTGCGATTCGTCCTTCGCAAAGCGGGTGGGATACTGCAACGAAGAGTTCGATCGCCTCACCCACCTGGGCGACACCACGGTCGATCAGGCTGAGCGGATCGGCTACTACGAGCAGGCCGGCCAGATCCTCGTCCAGGATCAGCCGGGCCCGTTCATCATGAACCTCGCCGCCAACTTCGTGGTCAAGCCAAACGTCACCGGCTATGACCCCACCCCAGCCGAGGGCGAGTGGCCCGGCCAGTTCTCCTCACTCATGACCATCACCAAGAACGGCTAATCGTCTTCGCGGGGGTGCGCTGTTGCACCCCCGCCCGTTTAGCTCCGCATCGTCAGGGTTACTCGCATGCTCGAATTCGCACTTCGCCGCCTCCTGTGGATCATCCCCGTCATCGTGGCGGTCTCCGCAGTCACGTTCTTCCTGATGTACCGCGCACCGGGAGGACCGTGGGATCGCGAGAAGACGCTGCCGCCTGCTACCGTCAAGGCCCTGGATGCCAAATTCGGGTTGGACAAGCCGCTCTGGTTCAACCCCGACGCACTTGCGGAAGCCCGCGACGCTGGCGTCAAGAATCCGCTCACCCTGGCGGATGAGATCACCGATAGCCGCTTCCTCAACTACATGAAGGGCGTTTTCCGCTTTGACCTGGGTCCCTCCTACGCCTCCAAGGGTGCGGAGTCCGTCCAGGAGTTGATCGCGCGCAAGTTCCCGGTTTCCTTCAAGCTGGGCGTAGTCGCCATCATCTTCTCGGTGGTGATCGGCATTCCGCTGGGTGTCCTGGCTGCGCTGAAGCAGAACACCTGGATCGATTACCTGTGCCTCGGAACCTCGACGCTTGGCATCTCGGTCCCCACCTTTGTGAGTGGGCTGCTGCTGCTCCTGTTCCTCAGCCGAACCTTTTCCTTCTCGCCGATCCGCGCCCCGGAGGAGTGGGTCGGGTTTGGCCCGGCCTACCTGCTGCCAGGCATCGTGCTCGGCCTGGGCACGATGGCGTACATCGCCCGGTTGACTCGCAGCAGCATGCTGGAAATCAAGCGGCAGGACTTCGTGCGCACCGCCCGCGCCAAGGGCCTGGCCAGCCGCAGTGTGATCAGCGGTCACATGCTGCGGAACGCGCTGATTCCCATCGTCACGATTCTCGGCCCGGCGGCAGCCGATCTCGTCACCGGCTCGATCATCATTGAGTCGATCTTCGGCGCGCCCGGGCTTGGCCGCGAATTCGTGGAGTCCATATCCAAGCGCGACTACTCGGTAATCATGGGCACGGCCATCTTCTATGCCGTCCTCGTGGCCCTGGCGAACGTCGCGGTAGACCTCTCCTACGGCCTGGTCGATCCACGCATTCGCGTGCAGCGGTAGTCGGGAGGCTCGACGATGTCCCAGGCAACCATGACCCTGACCAGCGAAGCGCCTCCCGAGACCCTGGCCGGGTCACTCGCCGCCACGCGGGCCCCACGCAGCCTGTGGTCGAACGCGTGGCGGCAGTTCCGCCGCAATCTGCTGGCGATGGCCGGTTTGGCCTTTCTCATCTTTCTCGCGTTCGTCGCCATCCTCGCACCAACCATTGCCCCGCACAATCCGGTCTTCAGCGACCTCAAGGTGGCAGGCAAGTACCGCCAGGCTGCCTGGGTGCAGACCGATAACCCCAAGACCAGCGGGAGCTGGGACTATCCGCTCGGCACCGACGGCAACGGCCGCGATATCTTCAGCCGCCTGGTCTATGGCACGCGCATTTCGCTGATCGTTGGCTTCATCCCCATGCTGGTCATCATGCTGGTCGGCATCCCGGTCGGCCTGACTGCCGGGTTCGTCGGGGGAGGCCTCGATAACGCCTTGATGCGATTCACCGATATCGTCTATGCGTTTCCCGCGCTCCTCTTCTTCATCATCATGCAGATTTCGTTGGGAGAAACCCCCATCGGCCGGTTGTTCAATGGCCTGGTCCTGCTCTTTGTCACCCTCTCCATCATCAACTGGACCGGAGTGGCCCGCCTGGTTCGCGGCGACACCCTGGCCCTGAAAGAGAAGGAATACGTAGAAGCCGCTCGCGCCAGTGGCGCGAACGCCTGGAGGCAGATTTCACGCCACATCCTGCCGAACGCGCTCAGCTCGATCATCGTGGCCGGGGCGTTCATCGTGCCGGGCGCCATCATCTCCGAGGCGGTCCTCACCTACCTCGGGATCGGGCTGCGCCCCGATGTCAGCCTCGATTCCCCCTTCCCCACCAGTTGGGGCCAGATGATCCAGGCAGGGCAGGCGGCCTACCGCATTCAGCCCTGGTTGCTGATTGCTCCGAGCCTGGCAGTGGCCCTCATCACGCTCTCGTTCACCTTCGTGGGCGACGGCCTGCGCGATGCGCTGGACCCACGAGATCAGTTGTAATGGCACAACCCAGCGAGATCGTCCGCTGCGGCTGGGCCAACGGCTCAGACCTGTATGCGGCCTATCACGATGATGAATGGGGCGTGCCTTGCCACGACGAGCAGCAACTCTTCGAGCTCCTGTTGCTCGAAGGCTTTCAGGCTGGGCTCTCGTGGATCACCATCCTGCGCAAGCGCCCGGCCTTCCGTGCGGCGTTCGACAACTTCGATGCCGAACGCATCGCGGCCTACACCGATGAGGATGCTGCCCGGCTCATGGCGGACCCGGGCATCGTGCGGAACCACCTGAAGATTCAGTCGGCCATCACCAACGCCCAGGCCTTCCTGCGAACCCAACAGGAGTTCGGATCCTTCGACGCGTACATCTGGCAGTTTGCCCCGTTCCCCGGGCCGCGACCGCGCACCCTGAGCGACGTTCCGGCTTCGACGCCGGAATCAGACGCCATGAGCAAGGCGCTCAAGCAGCGCGGCTTTCGCTTCGTGGGCAGTACGATCTGCTACGCCTTCATGCAGAGCGCCGGCCTGGTCGATGACCATGTTGAGGACTGTTTTCGGGCGACCTGACGATACCGAGCACCTGCAGCAGTGTGCGGAAAGACTGGGCTCTCCCCTGCACCTCATGTCTCGAGCTTGTCGAGGCACTCCGGCGTGGGCAGGACCTGAACGAGGTCTCGCCACCAGCCCGGCACACCATACGATCGCGGTGCATGCATGAGCGCTCATGACTTCTGCAATCGGCTGTGGTGACCCCTTGAATCTGCGTCAATTGCACAGACTCAGCGAGTTGTCGCCGGCACTTCCAGCCGGCTCAATGGTGATGCCTGCGACGGCGTTTGCGGCGCTTGCTGGGCCTGGCGCACTTTGTGTTCTGATAGCAAACGTGGCCAGGGTAGCAACATGTCGCCCCACAACACTTCTGGTCATATGGGCAACACGCACCGGTCCGTGCGCAGCGCCGTGAGAAGATGTCACACGGCGTGGCGCAGTTCGAAATCCCGGACGAAGTCTTGCTATCGCAGATATCAGGCGCCCTGCAGCATGTTCGTCCATCCGCGCCACAACATGTGCCATCGAAATAGGGGCAACATGCGCCGTCCCCGCCACATGGATGCTCGTTGATGGGGCAATTATCGCGGCATGTTTCTGAACCTGAACCACGCTGGCAGAATTGATTGGCCGCACAGCACTGCCCGGTTGCGTGACAGCACGCGTTCGGAAAGGGGCAACATTTCTGGACCGCATTGCTGCCTTGCCCACAGACGAACTCCCCACTGGCGCAGGTGAGCGCCGCAGCGCTCTGGCGGCGGAGGACGAAGATCGCACCGGACACCAGGGCGACGCTACTACGCACCATGTTGCGTCGAGATCGGGGTGCCGCGAGCTTTCGAGCGAGAGAATCAAAGCGCCGGGCGTCCATGTTGCCCCTCTCAAGACCGGTTGCGACGAGAACGGGCAACGCCGGCGTTGGCAATCCCAGTTTCTCGCGCACAGTGCCGGTGTCCTATCCTGTCTCAAGGCTGCAAGATGCGGCGTCGAAATCGGCGAAATCCGAGAACTCCCCTGTGTGGTCACGATATTCGTAACCCAGGTAGTAGATGGAGTCACACGCGATCACGGATGCGTCGATGTCAGGGATATCGACGAGGGCGAAGGCTCGTTCGCCCGGAGCGAGTTCTCGGGCACCGCTGTCATCACTGGCGAATCCATCGCCCCAGCCGACGGCCGTCGGTACGCTGCGGACCTCATCACCGGCACCGGCAATATCGACGTAGACAAGCGCCAAGTCGGCAGGATAGACAGTCACCGGTGTTTCGCTGAGGTTCTCAAACCCGATAACCCGGCGCTCGCCAGCAACATCCGCCAGTCCAATCAGCAACTGTGGCACATCCGCCGGAAACAGGGAAGCATCGCCGCGTCCCCGGTCGAGCAGCGGCGAGTACCCTGCCAGCACGATGGCTGGATCATCTTCATCCGGCAGCCAGGCGCTGGCTGGCAGATAGACCCCCTCGACCATTGCGATAACTTCATCCATATTCTGGTCAAATGCATCTGCAGATCCGGAATAGAGGCGCTGGAAAACCGCTTTCCCTGGCACCAGCGTTTGGCACTCCAGGTAGAGCACCCCTTCCTCGACGCCGCCATCACCCTTCGTGACTGTCGTGGAGAGGAGTTCATAGGCCTGGTCACGGTGGTGCCACTCCACGGGGTCACCCGATTCATAGGTGAAGGGTGACGTAGACGTATGCTCTGGATCGCTGATCGCCGATGCCGCCATGTCATCGAGGCAGGTCTTTGCATTGCCGTTGAAATCGTTCAGGCCGGTAAAGCTTACGAAGTTACCCGCGTCATCCCCAACCATCAGGAGATTGACATCAGGCCCACCGACATCATGCACGACGTTCCACTCGTCACTGTGCCAGCGGATCGTGTATCCCCACTCCGGGCTGGTGTAGACGGTATCGTGCAGACCTGCTTGCTGAGCGAACCCTGGCATGACACGGGGGCCGAAGAGGGTCAGCAGGGAGAGGCTCAGGGCCAATATCCACCGGGCCGTGTACGCCATGGCGAGGCTCCGACGTGGAACCGACGAACTGGAAAGTTGGGAAGTCCTGCCGGCGCAGCGCTCTGAGTTCGCGCAATCATGCACCGACGAGAACGTCGACCGCAGACGCCCACGGAGCGTCCTGGGATAGTGCGAACAATGACATCCGTACCTGAGCGCAGAATAGGGCGAGACTGTGAAATGTCAAGCAAGTACCTGCCGAAGGGGGCCCTGACATGGCAAAAGCCCCGCTCCCGGTGAACGGGAGCGGGGTTGAGGTGGCGTTTCCTGCCGGGTTACCCGACCTTTCGGCGAGCCGTCACCACCCCGGTGTTCATGCCCACCAGGTTGAGGCCGCCGAAGAAGCGGGCGTGCTCGATCTTCACGCAGCGGTCCTCAACGAAATCCAGGCCCGCTGCGCGCGCCATGCGTCCCGCTTCCTCGTTCTCGACGCCCAGTTGCAGCCAGAGGACCTTCGCGCCGATATCGATGGCGCTCTGCGCCACCGCCGGCGTTTCGCTCGGCTTACGGAAGACATCGACGATATCGACCGGGTGCGGAATCTCTTCGAGAGAGGCGTAGACCGTCTGCCCCAACAGTTTTTGCCCCGCGTAGCGCGGGTTGACCGGAATGATGTCGTACCCCTCGGATTGCATGTAGATCGCCGCGAAGTGGCTCGGCCGCATCGGGTCAGCCGAGAGCCCGACCATGGCGATGGAGCGATTCTCCTGCAGAATGCGCAGGCGCTCCAGCGCGCCGCTGGTCGCGCGAATCGTGGCGTTGGGTCGTACAGCGTGGCTCATGCTGAAACTCCTGCGGCAACCGCCGTGTCCGCAACGGCTCCCGCTTTGCGCAGGGCCTGGTCGAGATCCCAGCAAATATCCTCGGGGTCCTCCAGGCCAATCGAGATGCGGACCATGTCCGGGCGGATACCCGCCTCGATCTGCTGCTCATCCGTCATTTGCTGGTGGGTCGTGCTGGCAGGGTGAATGATCAGCGTCTTGGCGTCACCCACGTTCGCCAGGTGCGAGATCAGGCGCAACTGTTCGATGAACCGAGCGCCCGTCTCACGACCGCCCCGGACGCCGAACGTGAAGACGGCGCCCGCGCCCTGCGGCAGATATTTCGCCGCTAGCTCCCGCGATGGGCTGTCCGGCAGGGTCGGGTAGTTCACCCACGTCACCGCCGGGTGATTGCTCAGGTACGCCGCCACCTGCTCGGCGTTGCGCGTATGCCGCGCCATGCGCACCGGCAACGTTTCCAGCCCCTGCAGGAACAGGAATGAGTTGAAGGGGCTGATGGAGGGCCCGATGTCACGTACGCTCTCCACGCGCGCCTTCATCAGGTAGGCGTACTCGCCAAAGGTTTCGGTGAAGCGGATGCCGTGGTATCCGGGCGAAGGCTCGGTCAGGCCAGGGAACTTGCCGTTGTGCCAGTCGAAGCGGCCCGACTCAACGATGATGCCGCCAATGGCCGTGCCGTGCCCGCCGATGAACTTGGTCGCGGAATGGACCACGATATCCGCCCCATGCTCCAGCGGCCGGCACAGGAAGGGGGTCGCGAAGGTGTTGTCCACCATCAGCGGCACTCCCGCCTCGTGGGCGATATCGGCGATGGCGCTGATATCGAGCACGCTAATCAGCGGGTTGCCAATCGTCTCACCGTAAACCAGTCGCGTGCGATCCGTGATCGCGCGCCGGAAGTTCTCGGGATCGGACGGATCCACGAACACGACATCAACGCCCCAACGGCGCAAGGTGACATCAAACTGCGTGTAGGTGCCGCCGTAAAGGGCGTTCGAGGCCACAATCTGGTCGCCGGGGCCCAGCAGCGTCGTGATGGCGATGTACTGCGCCGCCTGGCCGGAGGCGGTCGCCACCGCGCCCGTGCCGCCTTCCAGGGTCGCCACGCGCTCCTCGAATGCCCCCGTGGTGGGGTTCATGATGCGGGTGTAGATATTGCCGAAGCGCTGGAGCGCAAAGAGCTCGGCCGCGTGGTCGCTGTCCTCGAAGACAAACGACGTTGTCTGGTAGATCGGCATCGCCCGCGCGCCGGTTACGGGATCCGGGCGCTGCCCGGCATGGACCGCCAGAGTATCGAAGCCAAAAACACGATCCTCACCCTGTCCACCTACCTGGTCCGGGTGATGTCCGTTGCTGGAGGTCATCGTTACGCCACCCCACTTACGCTACGCGCCGAGATGTCGGTCGTCAGCGCCGTACCTTCACGCAGCGTGGCGCCCACCACGCAGTACTTCTCCGCCCGCGCGGCCAGCTTTGCCAGCCGCTCCTCCGGGACATCGGCCGCCAGCCGCACCGTGGAGCGAATGGCCGTAAACCCCACCGGCGTCTCGGGGTCGATGCCCATGGTGCCCCGGAAATCCATGTCGCCCTCGACAACGACCTCCAGCTCCTGCAACTCCACGCCCATGGCGGAGGCCACCATGCGCACGGTGATCTCCTGGCAGGCAGCCAGCGAGGCCAGCAGCAGATCGCCCGAGCAGGCCAACTCACCGTCGCCACCGGCCATCGGGTGGGCGGCAGCGTCCCACGAGGCCAGCACCTTGCCGCTGGCGTCGGTGGTCGCAATGGTGCAGCGCGTCGGGTCGTTGCCGGCCGTAACGCTGCGCACGGCCATCACGATCTTTCCGCTCTCCGGGTCGTCCTGGTATCTCTGCTTCAATGGAGCCTGCCGCTCCCGCAGTGTCGCCACGCATTCTCTCCTTGTTTATAAAGAACTCAAGAATCTGCTCTGCTGAGTATCCCGCCTCCTGGTTCCCGGCGCAATGTCCTGCCCGCCGCGATACCATCACGAACAGTATGGACCGGACGGGAAATGGAGTTGCAGGTGATGGGATTGCAGGGCAAGACCGCGCTGGTCACGGGGAGCACGCGGGGTATCGGGCGCGTGATAGCCGAGAAACTGGTGGACGCGGGGGTGGATGTCGTGGTCCACGGGCGGGACGCCGCCGACGTGGCGCGGACGGTCCAGGAGCTGGCCCGTGACGGCGTGACCGTGATCGGGTTCACGGCGGATCTCGGCCGCCACGAGGAGGCCCACGCGCTGGCCGAGCAGGTGCTGGCCGCCGTTCCCCAGCTCGATATCCTCGTCAACAACGCCGGGGCCAGCGCGAAAGCGCCCTTCTGGGAGGTCAGCGACGCCAGTTGGGATGCGCAAACGAACGTCAACTACCGCTCGCCGTTCATCCTGGCCCAGCACGCCGCTCGCCACATGCGGGAGCGCGGCCTGGCCGGCCGCATCGTGAACACCAGCACCATCGGCGCGCACGTCTGCCACGGCCGCACGCTGGTGTACGACGCAGCGAAGGCGGCGGTGGAAGCGATGACGCGCAACATGGCCTGGGAACTGGGCCCGGACGGCGTCACCGTCAACTGCGTCGTGCCTGGCCCGATCGGCAACCGCCCTGGCGATTCCGACGCCAGCGACCTGTGGCAGGGCATCAAGCCATTTGTGCCGGTTGGCCGGGTCGGCAGCGGCGCGGACATCGCGGCGGCCGTCCTCTTCTTCTGCCAGCCCGATGCTGCCTTCATCACCGGGCAGTCGCTCCAGGTTGACGGCGGCTACGCCATGGGCTTGCCGGAAAACTTCTTCTAGCCTTCGAAGAGGCTGGCGATGACGTCCAAGTGCCCCTCTCCCGCGCAAGGACGCAGGGAGAGGGTTGGGGTGACGGCCGCTTGTTGGCGTGAGGGCTTTCCTACGCCTTGAGCGCACCCTCCTGCAGACCCTTGATGTACCAGCGCTGGGCGAACGCGAAGATGATCAACCCTGGCGTGATCGCCATGATGTACACCGCCGCCAGCCGAGGCCAGACCCAGGCGCCCATACCACCGGTCGCCGTCGCCAGCACCACCGGCAGCGTTTGTGCCGACTGGTTGGTGTTCAGGGTCTTGGCCAGCAGATACTCGCCCCAGGCCGCCACGAAGTTGATGATGATCACCACCACCACGCCGTTCTTGACCATCGGCAGCATGATGCCGACCAACGTGCGCACTGGCCCCGCGCCATCGATGCGCGCGGCGTCAAACAACTCACGCGGAATCGTCTGGAACATGCCGCGCATCACGAAGATCGAGATTGCCAGCGAGAGCGCAACGTACGGAAAGATCAAACCTGCCGGCACGTTGAGCAGCCCGAGGTCCTTCTGCGTCTCGAAGATGGCAATCACTGCCGTCACGCGCGTCGGGAAGAACATGGAGGCCACCAACGCGGCGAAGACCACCGGCATGCCGCGCAGGTTGAAAAAGACCATCACGTAGCCGGCCAGCACGGAGAGGACGGTCGCCACCACCACCGTGCCCAGGGTCACGACCACGCTGTTCATGTAGTTTTGCGGCAGCGTGGGAATCTTGGTCAGGGAGAATCCGTAGTGCGTCCAGTCGAAGGTCTTCGGCCAGATATCGTTCTGGTAGGCATCGGGCAGGGACTTCACGGAGAGCAGGATCACCCAGAACAGCGGGAGCAGGATGATCAGCGCGAAAATCACCAGCACCACGTGCCGCGCCACCGTCCCCCACTTGATGCGCGAGCGCTTTGGCGTCACGTACGCCGTCGGGAGTGGGGCGGAAAACTCGGAGACCGTTTCCATGGTTGCCATTCGCGTGCGTGCCCCCTAGTCCCGTGGCCGGAAGAGCCGGAAAAGGATCGCGACCACCACCAGCATGAAGAAGGTGCCGACCCAGCCAATTGCCGAACCGTAGCCACGGTCCTGCACCCCCTGGAACGCCGTATCCCACATGTACACGGTCCAGGTGTACGTCGGGCGGTCCCGCAGGAAGCCGCCCATGATCAGGTACTCGTCGATGACGGCCATGGCCGTCCCGAAGCGCAGCACCACCAGGACCAGCGTCACTGGCAACAGGCGCCAGAACGTCACGGTCCAGAACATCTTCCACTCGTTGGCGCCGTCCACGCGCGAGGCATCGAAAAGATCGCGCGGCACGGTGGCCAGGCCAGCCAGGAAGAACATCGTGTGATAGCCGAGGCCCCACCACCACTCCATGATGGTCAGGGCGGGAATGACCAACTGATTGCTCATCCACTGGGGTTGCGTCTGAATCGTGAACCAGCCAGTAACGTCCGTCAGAATGTAGTTGATGGGCCCGATATAGCCGTCGTACATCCACTTCCAGAGCAGAAAGATGAGGGGACCGGGGATCATGGCCGGGATCAGCAGAATAATGCGGTAGAACGCTGCCACCTTGGGGTGCGTCACCCGATCGATGAGCACGGCCAGAAACATCGGAAAGATGATCATGCCCGGCACGAAGAAGGCGGTGAAAACCAGCGCCCGCCAGATGCCCTGGTGCAGCAGCGGGTCCGACAGGGCTTGCGCGAAGTTATCCAGCCCGACAAAAGTGACGGGCCGGGACGCCTGGATCGGGCGGTAGTCGAGGAGCGAAAACCAGGCGACGCGCACGATGGGCAGGATCTGCCAGCCAAGAAAGAACAGCAGTGCGGGAATGAGAAACAGCCAGCCAATACCGACGTTGGCCATCCACTCCGAGAACCGCTGGCGACCGGTGACGCCGGGATTGAAAGGTGGCCTCTCTGGATTTGGAACGGAAAGCTGTGCCATCTGATCCTCGAGATCCCTGCGGCAGTCGCTCCCCGTTCGTCGCTGCGGTGGAGCGGATCAGGCAAAGTGCCAGGGGCTGGCGCACCGCCAGCCCCTGGCAACGCGTTCGCTAGGCGGTCGCGTCGTCGTACGCGGCCTGGACAGCGTCCATGGCCTTGTCCAGCGCGGTCTTGGCGTCAGCCTCTTCACCACGCAGGTACGCGAGGTAGAAGGGGGCAGCCAGGTCGAACTGCTGGATGGACAGGATGGTCGGCGTGATGGCCTGCGCGGTCGGCAGGGCATCCTTGATGGCGAACGCCCAGTCCGCCAACCAGTCCGGTCGATTCGCCTCGTACTCGTCCCACATGCTCTGCAGCACCGGGAGCTGACCCACCGCCGGGTTCTCCGGCAGGTTGCCCTTGATGGAGTTCTCCCAGATGCGCTGGTCGCGGATGAGACCGTTCATGTACTGACCGGCCTCTTCCTTGTTCTCGCCGTACTTCAGGAGCACCGCGCCGGTGGTCCAGAAGACGGTGCCGCCGGCGCCATCCTCGGTCTTCGGCAGGGCGCCGAAGCGGACCTGGCTCGGGTCTGGCCAGGTGCTGGCGAAGCGCAGGTGCGCGTTCTGGTACTTGACGTAGTAGGCCACCTGCTGCGAGGCAAATGCCTGCTCGTCCGGCGTCTGGTTCACGCCGCCGTCGGTCGCGCCGGGGTTCAGCACGTCCGGGTTGGCCAGCGGCATCATCTGCTTCATGATCTCCAGCGCCTGCACCGCAACGTCGCCGTTCCACATGAAGAGGCCGGTGTCCTTGTCGTAGACATCCAGGCTGATGGAGTGCGAGATCGGGATCAACGACCGCCAGGCATGGTAGTCGAACGTCACGCCGAACGGCGCAGCGCCGCTGTCCATGACCTTCTTGGCGTTGGCCAGCAGTTCATCCCACGTCACCGGCGCCACCTCGGGATCGAGGCCCGCCTTGGTGACGAGGTCGGCGTTCCAGCCATTGACGATGATGTCCAGCAGCCACGGCCAGACGTAGAACTTGCCGTCGTAGGAGCCCTCTTCGCGGATCGGCGGGAAGAGGTCGTCCAGCACGCCTTCGGGCACATACGGGTCCCACGGCTCGATGACGTCCGCGGAAACCAGTTGCACCATCTCCAGGAACGGCGTGACGCCGGTGTAGACGTCCCAGGTGCTCTTCTTGTCAGCCGCTTCCGACAGGAAGATGTCGGCGCTGAAGTTGGCCGACGGCGCAATCTCTGCCTGCGTCGGGACGGTGGCGCTGAACTCCTCGTTGTATGTCGTCAGGCCCGGGTGCAGCGCAGCCTGCCAGTCATACGAGGTGATTTCCAGCACGCCTGGATCCTTGGCCAGGGCTGGCGTGGATGTCGCCCGAGCCAGCAGCCCCATCACGGGCACGCTGACACCGAGCGCGGCTGCCCGCGTCAGCACAGTGCGGCGATCGAGCCGGCCGGCCAGCGCGTCGGCCACGAGCCGTCGAGTGGCGAGTTCCCTTGACACGAGACCCTCCTCATGATGATCACCGCGTGCGAAAACCGCACGTGTGGCTGCGAGATGCTCTGTCGCAACGGTAGGCATAGCCGTTGCCACCACTTCTTTTCCCGCAGCGTGGCGCGATTGTATGAATGGCGTTCTGTACCTGTCAACGGACAGCCGTCCCTTGTCACCCGCTTGTGCAATTGGGCGCAAGAATGCCGGCGATTTCTGGGTGATTCAAGCGTGTTGTGTGCGAAGTGCCCGTATTGCCCCGTGCTGCTGACAGCCGAACCGTGCGCGGCCTCCTGACAGTTGAACGACGACGCAAGGCACGGATCATGACCTGGGCAGTGGCTGACTCCGGGTCCACCGCAGACCATTGAGCGCGCGGAAAGGTGGAGAAGCTGATCTGCACTCCAACCTTCTTGTGCGACCTTTGGACTCACAATCGTGCACACTACGCCACACAGCAAACCGCCAACCACGTGAGGCAAGCCCTATGTCATCATCTGACGGGCAGTGCTCGACCCCCAGCTTTCCCATTCCGCGCACCCAACTCATCGGGCGCGAGGCCGATCTCGCCGCCTCCCGGAGGCTGCTGCTCATTGACGCTGTCCCGTTGCTGGCACTGACCGGTCCCGGTGGAGTGGGCAAGACACGGTTGGCCCTGGCTATTGCCCAGGATGTTGCGGACCGGTACAGCGATGGAATCCTCTGGCAAGATCTCGCGTCCCTCGCTGACCCTGCGGCCATCGCCATGACGCTCGCCGCGACCCTGCGCCTGCATCCGGCGCCCGGGCGCTCGTTCGAGGATCGACTTGAAGATCACCTGCGATCTCGCCAGATGCTGTTGATACTCGACAATTGCGAACATCTCCTTGCCTCTGTTGCGATCCTGCTGGCCAGGTTGCTCGCACGGTGCCCCGCCCTGCAGGTGCTGGTCACGAGCCGAGCGCCGTTGCGCATTGGGGGAGAACATGTCCTGCCCGTCTTGCCGTTCACCCTTCCCCAGGCATCTGCCCAGGCCACAATCAGACAACTTGCTGCAAACCCGGCGGTGCGCCTCTTCGTCGAGCGAGCACAGGCCAGCGGCGTGCTACTGAATCCCGGTCGTGGCGATCTCGAAGTGGTGGCGGAAATTTGCCGCCTGGTCGATGGCCTACCGTTGGGCATCGAACTCGCTGCTGCGCGGGTCAGGCTCCTGCCGCTCGTTGCGCTGCGGGATCGTTTGCATCGCCGTCTGCTGGCGCTCGATGAGGGCCCGCGAGACGCACCCATGCGCCAGCGCACCATGCGCGACACAATTGCCTGGAGCCATAGCCTTCTCGATCAAGACGCTCAGGTGCTTTTCCGGCGTCTCACGGTGTTTACCGGTGGGTTCACGCTCGAAGCTGCGGAGTTCGTCGCTGCGCCGGATGGGCATCCCGATGTCCTGCCATTGCTGGAGCGCCTGATCGATCACCAATTCATCGTGCCGCGCCATTTCGGAGATGAACCCCGCTACGTGATGCTGGAAACGATCCGCGAATATGGTCTTGAACGCCTTGGGCTGAGCCTGGAGGAAGCAACCATTCGTGGACGTCACGCGGCGTACGTCGCCCGACTGGTTGACGACCTCGGTGCGTTCTGGGCTCCGTTCCTGCGCAACCCCCAGCAGATCCTGAATCGGTTGGACATGGAGTATTCGAACCTTCACGCGGCGTTGACCTGGTTTCGCGTCACCGAAGACCCTGGCCGATTGCTTGAGGTAGCCGGCCGGCTCCGCTTCTTTTGGCAACTGCGTGGATATCTGCGCGTGGGCCGTGCGTGGTTGGAATGGGGACTGAGCCAACCAGCGGACGTGCCCCCGACGATACAGGCAACGGCTCAGGTCGCGCTGGCTGGAATCCTGTTTCAGCAGTTTGAGTTTGAGCGGGCACTGCGATTGTGCGACGAGAGCATCCAGCTATCTCAGGATGCGGGTGACATGCCTGGTGTGGTTCACGCGTGTGAGTGCGCATTGCCACCCGCAATCAACTCCGGGCAGATGGAGCGGGCAACCGCGTATCTGGAGCTGGTTGACGCCGCATTGGCAACCGTCGGCGATCTCCCCTGGGTTGACCGTCTCCTCAGTCACCTCGAAACCCACCGCGGCGCAATTGCCTTGCATCAGCAAGGTCTCGCCGAAGCTCATCGCATGTACTCCGATCTCGTCGCCGCGCAGCGCGCACCGGCACAGGAAGCCGGGTCGGCAACGCCCTACGCGTGCTGGCCACTGCACCGGTTGGGTGTCATCGAAATCATGCTGGGCCTCCACGCCGCGGGGCTCGCACACCTCCAGGCAGCCATTGGCCATGCCTGGAGCGTTCGCGAGCACGCCGGCATCGCGGCGTCGATCATGAGCGTGGCTGGACTTCTCGCCAAACAGGGACGGTGGCAAGAGGCAGCCCAACTATTTGGAGCCGCCGAGTCCGTGTGTGAACAGGCCGGTTACCGATTCTGGGAAGACTTCTGGCCGTGGGAACGTGCATACGGTCTCCCGGAACCGTGGCAACGGGCCGATATCACCCTTGGCGCCTTTCAGTGGTTGCGGGAAGTGGCCCTCGCCGCTGAGCCACCGCCTCTAGCACCCCTGCCCGAGCCCACCGCAGCGGATCATCTTTGGGCCAAAGGCCGCGGTATTCCCATCGCAGAAGCCGTCAGGCTAGCCCTCGCCGTCGATCTTGGGTCGTCAACCGACAAACCGTCCTCGCATGGGCACGACGCGGCTTCGCCAGCTGGCCCCACGCTCAGTTCTCGCGAACGAGACGTCCTGCGCCTGCTCTGCCAACACCTGAGCGATCCAGAGATAGCTCAGCGCCTGTTCCTCAGTCCGCGCACGGTGGAAAGCCATGTCGCAAGCATCCTGCGCAAGCTTGATGTCACCAATCGCCGTGATGCCGCAGCAGTCGCCGCTCGCCGTGACCTGATTTAGCGCAGGCTCTCTGCGCCCTCGCTGCCGTTTCAAACAACCCCCGTGCAGATTCCGTACACCGATTCCGTACCTGTACGGAAGTTTGCGCATGCCCGCGCAGGCATGCTGCAAGCACGGTAGCCAGTCCCGGTCGCTGAGATCGACGGCGACCCGGCGCAAAGGCTTCACGACCAGCGTAGAGGTTCGGCAATGGTACGTCGCAGCAAACCGGGAACGATGTGTGGGTTGATTGCAGGAGGGATGCTCGGCCTGTTGGGACTCACGGCAATCGCGATGCCGCTCAGTGATCCCACATTTCTGCCTGGCTTCCCACCCGCCGGGGGCGCCGGCAACGCTGGCCGGCTCATGCGGCCCGAGCTTCTGGTTCGCACTGCCGAATCGTGCGTATGTCCGCATTTGCATCAGGAGGGAACCACCCACCACCGCGACGTTGCCAACGCGATACCTGGGCCGCTCCGCGCACGCGCAATCGCCCCACGTACAATTGAAGCGCGAGTTGACCGCAACAACCAGGATGACGCGCGGTCCTATCTCTTGCAGGCGGCTGCAGCAGGGCGACCCGCCGGGACAGGATCACTTGCCGTCGAGACTCGCACGGTCCTGTGGATGAACGCCCCGGCATCAATTGCGAGCTCATCGCTCCCAGAGGCAAGCCCGCCGCCGTGAACGACCCGTCAAGCATGGAACGCATCCGATTCGAAGACGCGCGTTGGGTCAGGCGGCAGAGCGCCCAGCTGGTGCGTTCAACCCGGCAGTCGGGTTTGCCATCCCCTCTGAGGTCGTCCTGGCAACCGGATCACGGCGAACGTCGTACGCCACCCGGGCCCTGGCCTGGTCCGCGTGGGATGCATGTTCTCTCCCCTACGCCAATCGGATCGTAGGCGAGCAACGGGCACACCCGGCCATCGAGTTCAACGGGATGCGCGAGTTTCTCGGGGGTAACCGGCATCATGCCGGACTGAGCGCAACCGGCTTCCTCCACCACAGCGAGAGCGGGATCGAGATCTACCTCTTCCCCAGCGGGATGGTCACCCGCACCCCCGGCAATGCGGTCATGGTCGCGCATGATCGGGGGTTCCCTGGTCCGGCAAAGGGGAACAACACGCCGGGCTGCAGCGTGTATCTTTCGCGCCTGCAACCTCAGGTGAATGCGTCAGATGCGCCACACGTGGCGCGTACAAGTGTGGAACGGGGTACGCTCTCTTATGTCACACATGTTCCGAGCAGTCGCGACGTGCGCCGTCGCTTTCGGGCTGATGGCGATTGTCGGCCACGCGGCCCGGGATACCAACGCCTCACCCGTCACCGACGCCCCAGGCCTGGCTCTCGCGCTGACCAACCCCGCGCTGTGGCAACTCGAGGACACGCCCGATGTTCCAGCACACGTCGCTCCCTCACAGCCAGATGACGCCGCCGCGAGCGAGGTCATCCCGGTGGCGATCAAGGGCTTCGTCTACCTCCCGGAGACGGTGACGGTGCCGGCCGGCGCCAGCGTGGCCTGGACCAACCAGGACAACGCCCCGCACACGTCCACCGGCGTTGATGACGCGGCGGCGGCGCTCGATTCCGGCGCGATCGTGTTTGGCCAGACCTTCACCCAGGAGTTTGATACGCCGGGGACATACCCCTACTACTGCGTCTACCATCCCAACATGCTCGGCACGGTGGTGGTCACCCCGTGAGCCCGGCAAGTTGGGAGGTCAGTGATGTCACTCGTTGTTGCGCTCTTGCTGCCCCTTCTCGCGTTGGCGCCGCTCCTCACGTCGGGCACGCCAGTGCCACCGGCCAGCCTCATCCCACCGCTTATCTGGCAAGCGGTCGCCATCACCGACCCGGCGGGCGCTACCATCGAGATCGATGACCCCAGCCGCTACACCGCCCAGTTCCTGCCAGATGGCTCGCTCCTGATCCGGGCCGACTGCAACCGCGGCCGCGCCACCTACGAACTTGCCGAAGGCAAACTGTCCGTGCGGCCAGGGATCTCCACGCTTGCCCTCTGCCCGCCCGACTCGCACGACATGGCTTTCGTGGCCGCGCTCTACGGAGCAAGCGGATTCTCCTTTGACGATAACGGCCTCATGCTTCTGACCGGCAGCGGCGGCGACGTGACGATGCAGGCCACCCTGGAGGGCGTGGTCTGGCAGTGGGTGCAATTCGAGGGCGGCGACGGCGCCGTCATCACCCCGAGCGACCCATCCCGCTATACCCTCGCCTTCCTGCCTGACGCAAAGCTCGCCGTGCGAGCCGACTGCAACCGGGCCAGAGGCTCCTGGTCCGGTGAGGACAGCCAACTGGTACTCACTGTCGGCGGCATGACACGCGCCATGTGCCCGCCTGGCTCGCTCTCCAACGACTTCGTGCAAAACCTCGGGTACGTGCGCTCCCACGTTTTCCGGGACGGCAAGCTGTACCTTTCCCTGAAGGCCGACGCTGGCATCATGACCCTGGTGGCCACCTACGACGCAGGGAACGCGGGCACACCCATGCCGGAAACCACACCACAGGCATGAGCACCGTCAAGCGCACCACCTATATCGCGGGCATCGAACCGCACGCCCAGGCCACGACCGGCCCGCATGGCCACCCGGCCGGGCGTGTCCTGGCGTTCGCACGCGGCGATCTGCTGATCTTCGAGTCGGACGCTGCGATCCACTTTCCGAGTTGGGATGATCTTCGCCGCCTCGATCTCCTGACCCTGCGCAACCAGTTTCTCGGGGATCTGGATGATGAGCCCCTGTGGTCGGTCGAGCTCGCGGCCGATTTCACCCCGCCTGCCGGCTTGACCCTGCTCGATCTCCGGTCGCTCTACGGCCGCGTGCCGGAAGAGGTGTTTGCGCTTGCCGGCCGCGCCGCGCAGATCGTGGCGTGGGACCGGGATCACCAGCATTGCGGTCGCTGCGGGACGCACACGGAACCGGTTCCCGGTGAACGCGCCCGCCGTTGCCCCGCGTGCGGGCTCATCTCCTACCCTCGCCTGTCACCCGCCATCATCGTCCTGATCGAGCGCGGGGAGGAGATTCTGCTGGCGCGTGGACATCAATTCGCGCCCGGCCGCTTCGGCATCGTGGCGGGCTTCGTCGAGCCCGGGGAATCGCTGGAGGAAGCCGTCCAGCGCGAAATCCGGGAAGAGGTCAACCTGGAGGTCCGCAACATCACCTACTTCGGCAGCCAGCCCTGGCCGTTTCCCCACGGCATCATGATCGGCTTCCGGGCCCAGTACGCCGCTGGCGAGATTTCCCTGGAGGACGGCGAGCTAGCCGAGGCCGGGTGGTACAGCCCTGAGAACCTGCCCACCGTCCCGCAAAAGCTGAGCATCGCCCGCCGCCTGATCGACGCCTGGGCAACCGAGCGCGGCATCGTCATCGACCAGCCCTGAGGCAGCTCCTGCCCGACCCGCAGGTCCGTCCGCCCTACCCTGTCGGCCTGAGCAACGCCGCCAGTCCCTACCCGCTTCCATCCTGTGGGAGGTGTCACCCACCTTCCCGTGCCGTCCTGAGCGTCGTCGAAGGATCTCGGCCCAGCCTCGCACTGCATTGACCCATCGTCCCCACCTGAGTGCCCTCCCACTGCCCACCATCACGTGTCATCTCGAGCTTGTCGAGAGATCTCGTCCTGACCAACCACCAGGGAACGATGCTTGTACCCGAGGTACGGGGCAACATCGCACCCCGACGGCTGATAGTGCCAAGATCTCTCGACAAGCTTGAGATAACACACGAAGATGGATGACTCTTCAGGCCGAGTTGACCGGAAGCGCGATCTCTCCTGCGTTGAGATGACACCTGAAGGCGGGCAACTCATGAGCTGCACACTGAAATGCCAACAGGCCGGACCATACGGCCCGGCCTGTTGCCTGTTCTGACCTGATATCAGCCGGAACTAGTCCGCAGCGGCGCTCGTAGTTCCATCCTGAATCGCGCGCCACACCTTCTCGGAGGTCATCGGCACGTCCAGGTGCGTGACTCCCCACGGCTCCAGCGCGTCAATCACCGCGTTGGCCACCGCCGGCGTGGACCCAATGGTTGCCGCCTCACCGATTCCCTTGGATCCCAGCGGGTTCAGGTACGTGCGCGTCTCGGTGTGATGCGTCTCGAGCTCGCAGAAGTCAACGGCCTTCGGCACGGCGTACTCGTTCAGCGTCGCGGTGATCAACTCACCCGACTCGTCGTAAATGACCTCCTCCAGCAGCGCCTGGCCAATGCCCTGCGCCACCCCGCCGTGGACCTGGCCACGCACCAGCTTGGGGCTGATGATCGGGCCGCAGTCATCAACGGAGAGGAACTTCACCATCTTGACCACGCCAGAGCCGGGATCAACTTCAACGACCGCGATGTGGGTGCCAAACGGGAAGGTCTCGTCCTCAGGCCGGAAGAATTCGGTGGCTTCCAGGCCAGCGCCGAACTCCGCCGGCAACGAGCCGCCGTAGGCAGCCGCCGCAATCTCGGCCAGGGCCACACCCCGGTCGGGCACGCCCTTGACCCGGAAAGAGCCGTCCTCGATCTCGATATCCTCGGGCGCGGCCTCCAGCAGGTGCGCCGCAATCGCCCTGGCGCGCTCCTGCACCTTGTTCAGAGCCAGCACGACCGCGCCGCCGCCGACAGCGAGGCCACGGCTGCCCATGGTGCCGTTGCCCTGCGGGGTGTTCAGGGTGTCACTGTGAGTCACGCCGATGACGTCCATCGACACGCCAAGGCCGTCCGCCACAATCTGGGCGAAAGTCGTCTCCTGGCCCTGGCCGTGGGGGGAGATGCCGGTGTAGACCGTGACATCGCCGTTTGTCTCGACGCGAACCGTGGCGCTCTCGAACGGGCCGAAACCACAGATCTCGACGTAGGAGGCCAGGCCGATGCCGAGGTAGCGGCCCGCCTTGCGGGCCTCCGCCTGCTCCTTGCGCAGCCCGGCGTAGTCGGCGAGTTCCAGCGCGCGGTTCAGCGGCTTCTCGTAGTCACCGGTGTCGTACTTTTCCCCGGCGTTTGTCGTGAAGCCATTGTCGAACGGCGGAATGAAATTGATGCGGCGCACCTCGACCGGATCGAGGCCAGCCTCGTCTGCCAGCAGGTCCATGGCGCGCTCAACGTAGTACGCCGCCTCGGGGCGGCCAGCGCCACGGTACGCGCCGAGCGCCATTTTGTTCGTATAGACACTGGTGGAGCGGAACTCGAGCGCCGGGATGTCATAGCAGCCGCAGGACATGCGCCCGGTCAGTTCAGCCAGGTCAGTGCCACGCGGGAAGCCGCCCAGGTCCTGCACCACGTGCATCTTGAGACCACGCACGCGGCCATTCTTGTCGGCGGCGATCTCCACATCGGCCCACTGGTCGCGGCCATGGTTCGTGGCCAGGAAATTCTCGGTCCGGGTTTCGATCCACTTCAGCGGGCGCTGCATCTTGTAGGCGAGCGCCGCCACGATGAAGTCTTCCTGGTACGCGCCGATCTTGACCCCGAAGCCACCGCCGACTTCCGGCGCGATGGCGCGCACCCTGGTGGAAGGCAGGCCGATGGCCGCCGCGATCCCGGAGCGGTTCCAGTGCGGCGCCTGCGTGGAGGTCCAGACCGTCAACCCGTTAATCAGCGGATCGGGCATGGCCGCCACGGCGCGCCCTTCCATTGGCACGGCCGAGAGGCGCTGCGAGCGGATGCGTGCTTTGGCCACCACCGGGGCATCCTTGAACGCAGCGTCGATGTCTCCGTGATCGCGGTCCCAGCGGGCGCCGATGTTGTTCTTCTGCGAGGTGTAGAGCTGCGGCGCGCCATCTTCCATGGCCGCTTCCGGATCGGTGATGCTGTCGAGCACGTCGTACTCGACCTCAACCGCTTCGGCGGCGTCGGCCGCCTGGTACTTCGACTCGGCGACGACGGCCACCACCGCCTCCCCGACGTAGCGGACCTTGCCGCGCGCCAGCGGCCAGATCGGCGGGGAGGACTCAGCCTCCTCTTCCTTCTCGATCGGGTTCGCCTCTTCGCCGCTGCCACCCTCGGCAGAGCCGCCGGCCAGGGAGCCACAGAACTGGGCCAACTCATCGCCAGTGACCACGGCGAGCACGCCTGGCATGGCCTCTGCCGCCGACTTGTCGATCGAGACGATGGTCGCGTGCGGGTGCGGGCTGCGCACCAGGGCGATCACGCCCATGCCGGGCACTTTCAGGTCATCAACGTACGTTGACGAACCGGTGATGAGCCGAGGATCTTCCTTGCGGCGCACCTCTGCGCCCACAAACCGACTCAGGACCATGCGTGGCCGTCTCCCGTTACCGCCCTGCGGGCCTCTGCAGCGCGGCAATCACTGTGCGAATGCCTTTCACGCTCATTCTAGCGTTGATTGGCCGTTGGTCGCCCATGCTCACAGCAGGTACCGTAGCCAGACGTAGATGCTGGCCACCACGAGGCTTCCCACGGCCACCGGCAGGCCAACCCGGGTGAAGCCCCAGAACCCGATGTGCCGGCCCTGGCGCTCGGCGATGGACACCCCAACCACGTTCGCGGAGGCGCCAATGAGGGTTCCGTTGCCACCCAGGCACGCCCCGAGCGCGAGCGCCCACCAGAGCGGGGTGATCTCCGGCTGCACCGCAAACGCCGCGGCGTCGAGGTGCGCCAGGTCCGGGAAGAGAAGCCGCGCCACTGCGAAGGTGAGCGGGATCAGGGTCGCCACGGCGGGGATATTGTCGACGATGGCGGACGTCACGCCGGCAAACCACAGCAGGCCGAACGTGGCCAGCACGACGTTGCCCCCCACGACATTGACGACCTCCTCGGCCACCGCTTCGATCAGCCCGGAGTGTTCCAGGCCGCCGACCATGACGAAGAGCCCGATGAAGAAGAATATGGTGGACCACTCCACGTTCATCAGCACGTCGTGGGGATCGATGCGGCTAAGGACCAGCAGGACCACCGCGCCCATCAGCGCCACGGTCCCGGCGGCCACATGCAGCACACCGTGCAGGAAGAACCCCACGATGGTGCCCGCCAGCACTATCAGGGAGATCCGCATCAGGTTGCCGCTGCCGGTGTTGACCGGAGGAAGCGCTTCGCCTGGCAGCGCCGCGCCCGGCGGGCGCGGCGCCGATGGCTCCAGGTCGCGCCCGTACCGCCACCAGAACCACGCGATGGCCAGGGGCAGGATCACCAGCACGGCGGGTCCCAGGTTGACCAGGAAGTCCATGAAGCTGAGCCCGGTTGCGCCGCCAATCATGATGTTCGGGGGGTCGCCAATGAGCGTCGCCGTGCCGCCGATGTTGCTGGCAATCACCTGCGAGATGATGAACGGACGTGGGTCCAGGCCGAGACTGCGGCAGAGGGACAGCGTGATCGGCGCGAGCAACAGCAGCGTGGTCACGTTGTCCAGCAGCGCGGACGCCACCGCCGTGAAGACCATGAACCCGGCCATCAGTCGCCACGGGCTGCCGCCCAGCGCCTGCGTGGCGCGCCAGGCCACATGATCGAAGAACCCGGTGCGGCGCAGGATATCGACGATGATCATCATGCCGATGAGCAGGCCGATGGTGTTGGCGTCAATCGACGCCAGTGCCTGCTCCTGATCGAGGACGCCGGTCACCACCATGGCCATCGCGCCCGCCATGGCGACAGTCGTGCGGTTCAGCTTCTCGCTGATGATCACCGCCAGCGTGATAAGAAAGATTGCCGCCGCAATTTCCTGCACCGTCCAGATTCCCCTTTTGGCACACGAAAAAGGACCACCAATCTGGCAGTCCCCTCCGAGCCGGGTGGGTAACGGGTTCACGGCGCCCCGGTCTCTCCATTGCTGCCGCGATTCTACCGCGCGTCAGTCCGGGACGCAGGCCTCCGCAATCGACTCGATCAGGTAACGCGGGGTGCGCAGTTCGTCGCCCGTGACGCGCCGCTCGATGCCAGCGATGACCACGAGATCGAGCGCCGGGACCAGGAAGATGTGCTGCCCCCCGTACCCGAGCGCGAAGGAGGCGGGGTAGCCCGCGTTCGTGGCCGTGACCCACCACTGATAGCCGTAATTGGCCCAGCCACCGGTCGAGTCGCCCGCGCTCTGGTAGGTGGTTGCCTGCTGCGCGTACTCCGGGGTGATGATCTGCCGCCCGTCCCATTCGCCATCGCGCAGGTAGAGATACCCGAGCTTGGCCATGTCGCGCGCCGTCATTTCCAGCCCGGACCCGGCGCTCACTTCGCCCTGTGGGGAGCGCATCCACTCACCGGGCTTGATGCCGAGCGGCGCGAAGAGCACTTCCTCGGCGTAATCCTCCAGCGGCTTGCCGGCCGCCGCAGCCACAATGACGCCGAGCACGTGCGACCCGCCGGTGTTGTAGACGTACGTCTCGCCTGGGATCCCCACCACCGGCAGCCCCAGCGTCATGGCCACCCAGTCAGGCGCGTCCAGCAGGCGTTGCCAGTCGCCGTAGGCGTCCCACTGCAGGCCGCTGGTCATGGTCAGCCACTGCCAGAGCGTGGTGTCTTCCACGCGAGGGTCGTGGTTGACCGGTATACGGTGCGGGATCAGGTCCCCCGTTCGCGCATCCAGCCCCCTCAACAGGCCCGTGCGCCGCGCGGCGCCCACCAGTGTGCTGGTCACGCTCTTGGTCACCGAACGCACGTTGATCGGGTCTTCGGCCATCAGGCCGTTGTAGTACCGCTCGAAGACCACGTACCCGTGCCGCACGGCCAGCAGCGCGGAAATTGCGGGCACCTCGCCCACAGCTCGCGCATCGACCTCGGCCAGCAGCGCCGCATCGACCCCATGCTCCCCCGGTTCGGCCAGGCTCCAGCCGTTGGTCGGCCACGGCCCGGCCGGGGCTTGGGCGCGACCCGGGGCCGGCAGGCTGGCCGCGAGGCCGGTTGCCGCCGCTCCCGCCAGGAGTGATCGGCGTGAAAGTCGATGGAGCAGGCTGGTCATCAGCGCACCAAGAACCCTTGTAAGGTGGGGTCATCCGGCTGCAGGAGGAATTGGTGCAGCCCGGTCACGAAGCCGCGGCCGGCAATCTCCGTTTCCACGGCCGGCCGGCCGGCCACGCTCGTTTCTGCAAGCACCGTGCCGGTGAAGATGGTGTCGATGACGCTCTCGTGGCGGAACGGCTCCCCCACCCCGATCTGCCCATGCGCGAACATATTCGCGAGCCGGGCCGAGGTGCCGGTGCCGCAGGGGGAGCGATCGACCGCGCCGTCGGCGTAGATCGTGATGTTCCGGCCATCGCCGTCGGGGCTGCGTGGCGGCCCGGTGATGATCGTGCCGTACACCCCGTGCAGCCCGGGCTCCTCCGGGTGAATCGGGTAATCCAGTTCCTGCACCGCGTACTTGATCTCCATGCCCAGTTCAGTCAAACGCACCGCCTGCTCCGGCACGACCTCCAGGCCGAGCGAAGCGGCCTCGACAAGCGCGTAGAACGCACCGCCCCAGGCGACATCGACCGTGACCGGCCCCACGCTCGTCGGCACCGCCAGCCCGCGCCGGTGCTGGAACGCCGGAACGTTCTGGAAGCGCACCGCCGCCACGCGCTCGCCATCGTGCGTCGCCACGGCCCGGATCAGGCCCGCCGGCGAGTCGTACGTCACCGGCGTCTCCCTTTCACTACGGCGCGGCAGCATGCCCATCTCCAGCAGCGCGGTGGTGAGCGCAATCACCCCGTGGCCGCACATGGAGGAGTAGCCCTCGTTGGTCAGGAAGAGCACCCCGTAGTCCGCTTCGGGCGTGACCGGCGGGGTCAGGATGGCGCCGTACATGTCGGCGTGGCCGCGCGGCTCGAACAACAGCACCTGCCGGATGTCATCATGATGATCCAGCATGTACTGCCGCCGCTCCAGGATGGTGTTGCCCGGCAGCAGCGGAACCCCGGCGGTGATGATGCGGAGCGGCTCCCCGGCGGCGTGGGCATCGATGGTGGAAAACACGCGCGAAATCTGCACGGCAGCATCCTGGCTCGTAAGGGCGGCGTTCCGGCTCGGAACCCGGTTCGTGACCTCCTATACTAGCTGCGCGGCCCCGCTCCACTCCGCCTTCCATGGAGACCTCGATTGACACCCATCGCCCCGCCACCGGCTTCGGTGGCCGCGTTTTCGCCACTGCCCCTGCTGGACACCGATGCCCTGGACCAGTTGCCACCGCCGCTGTTGCTGCGCTACGCGAGCTGGCTGCGGGTCAGCGGGCAGTTCGACGCGGCGGAGGCTGCCCTGGCGCAGGCGCTGAACCTGCGGGGCGAGAGCGCCAGCCTGCTGGATGAGCGCGCCGCGCTCGCCCTGGCGCGCGGCGATGTGCTGGAGGTGCGCGCCTCCTGGGAAGAGCGGCTGAGCCGCAACCCCGCGCCATCGGCCCGCGCCAGCTACGGCCGCGCCCTGCTGGAGCTGGGCGAGGTCGCGGAGGCCTCGGACATCGCGGACGAGCTGCTGGCCGAGCACGGCAACCTGGCGACCGTCCACGCACTCTACGCGGAGGTCTCACTGCAACAGGGCGACATCGCGACAGTGCACGCCTTCTGGGCCGGGCAACTGGCGCAGGACCCCGGCCGCATCACGCCGCAGCTTGCGCTGGGCCGCATCGCGCTGCTGGGCGGCGACCCGGACGAGGCCCGCGCCGCGCTGCAACGTGCCCTCGCGGACCTCCCGAACCTCACCGCAGCGCAGGTAGCTTCCGCCGCAACGCTGGCGGACATGCTGGGGCAGACAGGGCGCAGCCAGATGCTGCGGCACCGGCTGGTGGCGCTGGAAGCGCAGCGCACCGCCCACCTGGCGGCAGAGATCGCCGAGGCGCTCGGGCTGGCGAGCCTGCCGGGCGCGGCCGCTGTGTCCGTCGCCCAGAGCGGGGCCACGAACGAGGCCGAGCGAGTCGCACCTGCGGCAATCTCGCCCGAACCCGTTACGGCCCGAACCCTGGCGCCCGCTGCAACCACGCCCGGTCAGCCACAACCCGGCGACGTGCTGGACGCCGAATCAACTGCGGACGACCCGGCAACCATGACCTCAGTGCCGCTCGATCAGGAGGTCGCCGATCCCCGCGTGCTGGAAACCCTGCAACGCGTTTTCGGCTTTTCCGGCCTGCGGGCTGGCCAGGCGGCGGTCATCAACCAGATCCTGGCCGGGCGCGACACGCTCGCCATCCTGCCCACCGGCGCGGGCAAGTCGCTCACGTTCCAGTTGCCCTCGCTGCTGCTGCCGCACATGACCCTGGTGCTCTCGCCCCTGATCGCCCTGATGAAGGATCAGGTGGAGGGTCTGCCGCCAGCCTTGCGCGAGCGCACGGTGCTCCTGAACAGCACGCTCTCGCCGGACCAGCAACGCGGTGCCCTGAGCGACATCGCCAGCGGTCGCCCAGCGCTCGTCTACGCCGCGCCGGAGCGCCTGCGCCAGCCTGCCTTCCTGCGCGCGCTGCGCCAGGGCGGCGTCTCGCTGGTGGTGGTGGATGAAGCGCACTGCATTTCGCTGTGGGGCCACGACTTCCGGCCCGACTATCTCTCCATCCCCGCCTCGCTGCCGGAACTGGGCAACCCGCCCGTGCTGGCCATGACCGCCACCGCCTCCGCCGAAACCGCGGCCTCCATCGGCAAGGCGTTCCACCGGGACCTGGACGTCGTGCGCACCAGCTCCTTCCGGCCGAACCTCACGTACTCGGCCGAGCGGCTGAACCGCAAGGAGGAGAAGGCGCGGCGCGTGGTCGAACTCTGCCGGGAATTGCCGGGCACTGGCATCGTCTACGTCTCCTCCCGCCGCGATGCCGACAACCTGGCCGGCGTGCTCCGCGACAATGGAGTAAGCGCCGTCGCATACCACGCGGGGCTGGAGCGCAGCCTGCGGGAGCGCAACCAGGACCAATTCATGCGCGGCGCGGCGCGCGTGGTCGTGGCCACCGTTGCCTTCGGCATGGGTGTGGACAAGCCGGATGTCCGCTTCATCATCCACCTCAGCCCCTCCACGTCGCTGGAGGCCTACGCCCAGGAATCGGGCCGTGCCGGGCGGGACGGCCAGCCATCGCGTTGCATCCTGCTTTTCACGGCAAGTGATCGCGCCAACCAGACCAAGCTCGCGAACCGCGACGCCATGACGCTGCCGCAGTTGCGCCAGGTCTTTGCCGGCATCCGCGAGAACGCGCGCGGCGCCTGGGCGATCTTCGATCCCTCACGCATCGCGGTTACTGGCGACCTCGGCGATGACCCGGACGACGCGCCCGACCCGCGCATTGGCATCGGGCTGCTGGAGCAGGGCGGCCTGCTGGAGCGTCACGCCAATGCGCCTGTCACCTGGTCGCTGCGCCGTACGTCAGACAGTGCAGGGGCCACGCCAGACACCGACGCCGATGCGGAAACCTGGCAACACTTCACAGCGTGGGCACCATTGCCAACCCAGCTTGGCGAGGAGTTCAGTATCGACACGGCTGCGGCCTGCAGTGCCCTTGGCATCTCGCCTGAAACGCTGGCGCGCGTGCTCGACGCTCAGCCTGGCTGGGACGCGACACCCGGCCACCGCCTGCCCTGCCTGCATTTGCTCCCCATTGAGGCCAACACGGCGGCCAAACTGCAGCGCGTCATCGATGACGCCGCCCGGCGCGCCCGGCGCCGCGTCGACCAGATGATGGCCTACGCCGAAGGGCGCTATTGCCGGCACGCCGTGCTGGCGGCCTATCTCGGTGAACATCTGCCGCCCTGCGGCGATGCGTGCGATGTTTGCCTCGGCGAAACGCAGCGCGCCAGACCTCAGCGCGAGGCACGCCCGACGCGGCGCAACGTGGCGACGCAGCAGGATATCGACACCATCCTGCGCGCCATGGGCAACCTGCCCTTCCCGCTCGGCAAGACCGGGCTCACCCGGCTGCTGGAAGGCTCGGTCCAGAGCCGCATCCAGGCAGACCGCTCCCCATTCTTTGGGGCACTTGCCGATCTCCAGAAGTCGAAGATCGACGGCGCCATCGATGACCTCGTCGCCAGGGGCATCCTCGTTTACGACCGCTCGCGCGAGTTCCCCGTCCTCCGCATCACTGAACAGGGCGCGGTGCGCCTGCACGACATGGCGCAAGACGCCTGACCACCGCTCCGCCGCCGGGTGTTACACTCGCCCCTCTCCCGGGGGCGGATGGGGCCCGGTGGCCTCCCCAATCTTCAAAATTGTGTGAGTGGGGGTGCTCCCCTCACTGGTGGGTTCGACTCCCATGCGCCCTCGCCTCCAAGAACGCTGATTCCATACGGTTTTCCCTTTTATGAGGACAAGAGCGCTACCACCACTTCTGGCGGGGCGACTTGCTCTGTGCCGTATTCTGCTCGCTATCCCTGCAAATCACACCGCGAGAATGGCATCCATCGCCACTGCCGGTTGTTGGTGCATCGTGGATAGCAGGTGGCTCTCGTTCTCGATTGACGGACAAACGGTGTTGTGCCTCAGCATGTCTGACGCCACGTTGGGGTGCAGGCCCTACATGAGCGCCAGTTTGGCTGCGGCGCAACGTAGTTCGCGGAAGGTTTCACGCGGAATGCCCGCAGCATCGGGCCTCTGTAGAACACCTGACGCGACCATGACGGAGCGGCAGGGCCGCCCTTCGGCGTGAAGTCTCCTGCGCAAAGAACGACTGTCGATCTACGCCGAGAACTCGAAAAACGCCATTGACGTCTGTCGACCTCGGCAACGTGCGGGCGCGAATCCCGTAGGGAGTACGGGGGTAGCAACCTGGAATCGCCGGTAAATTGAGGCTGCTGAGCCACAGGGCTATACGCCGAATATGCCTGGAGAAATGAGATGGATAAAGGTTGGGGCGAAGTTGTCTTTACGCTTCTCGCTGCTTTGGCCGTGATGGCGTTTGCGCTGTTGCTCTTTCTGGTCGGAGGGATCACGGTCATACATGGCGTGCTCTGGGGGTGGTTAGTGCTGCTGGTCGCCTGTGGCTGCGTCGCTCTCGCCGTGCTGATCGTTTGCAACCTGTTCCCTGCGAGGGAGTAACAGTTCTCAGCCGTGCCGGGATTGTGTGACGTGGGTACAGGAAAGGCCCGTCTGGCAGATCGCGCTCATACCCTATCTGTTCCTTGTCCCCGGCGAAATAGCCTTCTCCGCCGCTATGAGAAAAGGGAAGGTGGGGTGCTCCTCTCAGCGGAAGCAGAT
This sequence comes from Thermomicrobiales bacterium, assembly GCA_034431475.1. Lineage (GTDB taxonomy): Bacteria > Chloroflexota > Chloroflexia > Thermomicrobiales > UBA6265 > JACCXM01. The sequence continues at coordinate 35,679 of DAOUDE010000046.1, forward strand.
CGTGGCACAGCCCAGGGGGAGGAAGGCGTCGTGGATTTCGGCGGATCGTTCGTCACGGCTTTGCAGCTCAGCCAGGTCAGCTTGCAGTCGAGGACGCGAGTGCAGCCACCCGTGGGCCTGGGCGGCTCCCTCGGGGTCAGCAGGGCTTCGAAGGCCCAGAACTCGCCGCCGATATACGGATTAGCGATGTCTTCGCCCAGTCCTGAAAGGCGCTCCTACTGCGTTTCCCGCTGCAAATCGAGCCACGCAAGCGTCGTGGGTGGGAGGCGAACGGCGACTGCGGCCGCGTTGGCCGCGATCTCCTCTTTGCTCTCGCCGCCGGCGATGGTGAACAGGTTGAGCGGTTGCGACAGCGCGTAGGCCAGCGCGATCTGGGGCACGGTGACGTCGAGTTCAGCGGCGAGGACCCGGGCGCGGTCGAGCCGCTCGTAGTTGGCGTCCGAGCCGTACGAGCGCCGGGCTCGTTGAGCGACCTCTTCGGGAAGCCTGCCGTCGTGGTCGCGGTCAAAGCCGCCAGAAAGGAAGCCGCCCGCCAGGCTCGACCAGGCGAAGATGGCCATCTGATTTTCCCTGTACCAGCGCTGCGCCTCTGCTTCGTCGGGACCACCAATGGAGATGCAACCCCGCCAGGGGGGGTCGATCTGCGCGGCAAGACTGAACTGCGGGCTGCTGGCGACGAATGGAACCAGCCCGTGCTCCAGCGCGTAGGCATTCGCCTCGGTGATTCGTTGGTGTGTCCAGTTCGAGCCGCCAAAGGCGTGGATCTTGCCGGCGCGCAGATGGGTGTTCAGCGCCTCGACAATCGGGCCGACGGGCACGTCAGGGTCGTCCCGGTGCAGGAGGTAGAGGTCGATGGCGTCGAGGCCGAGCTGAGTCAAAGACTCGTCGAGGTCGGCGGCGATGTCGGCCGGGGTGACTCGCATTCGCTCAGGACTGTGATGGGCGCCCTTCCCGATGATCACCACCTGGTCGCGCAATCCCCGCTCCCGCAGCCAGCGGCCGACGGTTGCCTCATTGCCGTGACCGTAATGACGGGCGGTATCAAACGCGGTGATCCCGGCAGCAAGGGCGGCATCGAGAAGCGCGAAGCTGTACGGCAGGTCGTCTTCGCGGACCATGACCGTGCCCTGCACGAGGCGCGATATCGGCTTGTCAACTCCCGGAACGTTCCCGTAGTCCACGTCAGATCCTCTACTCCCCAGGGTAACGCAGGCCCCAATCGGCCCGCACACGGTCGAGCGTCTCGATGACGGCGACCGTCTCGTCGAGCGGCAGCAGCGGGCTCTCGATCTCGCCCGTGCGCAGGCAACGCATCGCCTCCATTGCCTCATGGGTGTAGCCATTGCCCAGGTAGGGGGCATCGAGCGCATAGGGCTGTTGGCCGTGTCGGCTGACCGCGAGGCCGGTCGCCTTCCACCAGGGCGACTGCAGCCTGATCGAGCCGGCCGAGCCGACGATCGTTGCCTCCTGCGGCGTGTCGGCCGTGATGGCGGTGGTCAACTGGGCGAACCGGCCGCCCTCATAGCCAAAGAGGAGCGCTGCCCGCTCATCGACGCCGCTGGGGCCGATGTGCGCCAGGGAGGTGATCTGCGCCGGCGGCCCGAAGAGCATCGACGCGAGCGAGGCGAGATAGACCCCGACGTCAAGCAACGCTCCCCCGCCCCGCTCGGGGTCAAAGAGGCGGTGCTGGGAATCGAACTCCTTGCGAAATCCAAAATCGGCGATCAGGAACTGGAGATCGCCAATCGCGCCCTCGGCGATGAGGCGGCGCGTCTCGGCCAGGGCTGGCAGGAAGCGGGTCCACATGGCCTCCATCAGGAAGAGGCGCCGCTCGCGGGCGAACAGGACGAGCTCGCGAGCTTGCGTGGCGTTGAGCGTAAAGGGCTTCTCGCAGAGCACGCCTTTCCCCGCTTCCAGGCAGAGCCGGGCGTTGGGGTAGTGACCCGAATGCGGCGTAGCGATGTAAATGATATCGACGTCGGGATCGTTCGCGAGACCAGCGTAGCTCGCGTGACTCCGACGAGCGCCAAAGCGTTGCGCGAAGTCGGCGCCCGCGTCGGCGGAACGGGAGCCGACCGCGGTCAACTCAGCGTCCGGCAACGCCTCCAACGCCGTCGCGAAGGTCGCCGCGATGCGCCCGGTACCCAGGATCCCCCAGCGGATCGATTCCAGCGTTTCCTCCCCTTCCGCTCCAAGTACCTAGCGTGGTCATTGCCAGCGTGGAGGATACCAGTTGGCGGCCTCGCCAACGTCGACGGCAGTTCCTGGCATGCAACCGCTACGGTCTGCTGAACTCAACGCGAGGTAGGGGACGGGCAAGGCATCGCCCGGCCCAACCTTTTCATTCTTCGGGGCGGCGAGCCGAGTCGCGCCCGCGTCGACCAGCCGCCCGCACCGTTCCACCGGCTGCAGCTCTGTGGTGATCGGTGGCCGGACGAGCAGGCGCGGCCCCGGCTGCGGCAATCGCTGGGGTGAGCGATGCCAGCCCGCGTTGCGGAGCGTTTCAGCCCACGCCCTCGACAAACATGAAGAAGTCCGTCTTTGCGCCGTCAAATCGCCCCTGGATGATCGCCTGGTACGCATCTGAGTGGTACCAGTCCCGGGCGTGCTCGAGGCTGGGGAACTCGATCACCACGACCCGCGCCGGGTTCCAGGCGCCTTCCGTGACCTCGAACTGGCCGCCGCGCACCAGGAACTTGCCGCCGAACGGCTCCAGGGTGGCCGGAACCTGTTTCGAGTACTCGCCCATGGTCTCGGCGTCGGTCACGGTGTTGCCAGCGATCACGTAAGCTGCCAAGGTCATCTCCCTTTGCGTCAGTCAGCATGCGGGCACAAGTGCCAGCACGCTGACCTCACGGTCTCCGCGAGCCACGAGCATTGCGTCAGCGCTGGCCCCAGCGCTCCTGGTGCACGAGTTCCGCCAGCGGCTTTCGCGCCTGATCCGGGTGAAACCGGCCGCCGTCACCGCTCGTGTCCTCGTAGCCAACGGAAAGTGCGGTGCGCAGCAGGCGATCCTGCGGTACGCCCAGAAGCTCCTTCGCCTTGCTTCGCCCCTCGCCGTGGAACCAGCCGATGGAGGAACCCAGGCCGTGGGCCTGCGCGGCCAGTTGGATGCGCTGGCTGAGAATCCCCTCGTCGAACGTTTCCTGCTGCACCGCATTGGCGTCGCCATCCATCACCAGCGCGATCGCCAGGGGCGCGTTGGCGAGGTGCGTCACGTACCCCGGCAGCGCGCCAAGCTGCCGCAGCGTCTCCGGATCGCGCACCACGATGAACTCCCACGGCTGCACGTTCTTGGCACTACCGCTCCACCGCGCCACCGTCAGCAAATCGTCCACCGCGTCTTGCGGCACGGGCTGCGCGGTGAAGCGGCGCACGCTGCGCAGCGAGCGCAGGAATTCGATGATGTCAGGTGTGTCCACAAATGTTCTCCTCACGTCTGGTCTACGACAAATCGTCGGGAAGCCGTTCACCGCGCAGATGCAGGAGCGCCGAGTAGTCCGGCGTGCCTGGCTGGCTGAGCGACAGCGCCGACAATGCCTGGTAGGAAATCGACACGACCTCAGCCGGGACCTGCCCGCCCTGCGCCCGGTTGATGACCCGGTTGATCGCGTCCTCCAGCCCCTTGGGCGTCGTGGCACTGAGGACCACGACGCGGTCCATTTTCTCGCTCATGTCTGACGCCCTTTCCTGATGCTCAGCGATGATCAACCATACGGATGACGCCCGGTCGAAAGGAGGCTCCCCCGCTCGACAATGGTGTGAGACGAGGTAACGGCCTCAAGATAGACGGCGATTGGCTGGAGAGAAAGGACCGATTTCATGCGCGTAATGGTCATCGTCAAGGCAACGGCGGACAGTGAAGCCGGAATGATGCCAAGCGAACAGCTCCTGACCGACATGGGCAACTACAACGAAGAACTGGTCAACGCCGGCATCATGGTGAGCGGGGACGGGCTCAAGCCCAGTTCGGCCGGGGTGCGCGTGCACTTCTCCGGTGACAAGCGCATGGTGACAGACGGCCCGTTCGCGGAAACCAGGGAACTCATCGCCGGCTACTGGGTCTGGGAAGTTGATTCCATGGAGCAGGCCATCGAGTGGGCGAAGCGCTGCCCCAACCCGATGAACGAGGATAGCGACCTCGAAATTCGCCCATTCGTCGAGGCGGCAGACTTCGGCGAGGCGTTCACGCCGGAACTGCGCGAGCAGGAGGATCGCCTCCGCGCGCGGCTGGAGGAAAGTGCTTCCTGACGCGCGTCAGCACGTTTCCAGAGCGGCCGCGTCCTTGCGGCCGCTCTTCGTTCCCGGCGCTAACGTGTGGTTGACGAGCTGCTGACGACGCTCCCTTTGCTCAACCTCCGGGAACCGTGAGCGGCAATCGCACGCAAAAGGTGGACCCCACACCTTCGCGGCTCTCCGCCCAGACGACGCCACCATGCAATGCCACGATCTCGCGGACGATGGAGAGCCCCAACCCCGTCCCGGACACGCCGCGGGCCAATCCGGACTGGCTCCGTTGATAGAGGTGGAAAATCGATTCCAGGTCATCCTCGGGAATACCAATCCCCCGATCAATCACCCTGATCTCCACAGCATCTGGCAAGCGTTCCGTCCGCACCGCGACCGGCTCTCCGTCCGGCGAAAAGCGAACCGCGTTCCCCACCAGATTGGTCACTACCTGCGCGATCCGCTCAGGGTCGGCCGGCACGGGTGGCAGGTGCTGCGCCAGCATCAGGCAAATGTCGCGCCCGGCATCCAGCGCCCGCAACCTGTCCACCGTGTCGGCCACGACGGCGTTGAGGTCGATCGGCGCCCGGGAAATCGTCAACTCGGTCGCGTCGATGCGATCCAGCAGGAGGAGGTCGTCGATCAGACGGGCTAGGCGGCGAGCTTCGCTGCGGATCACCTCCGCCGACTCCAGGACTCCTGCGTGGTCTGGAGCCTCAATGGCGATCAAGTCGGCATTGCCCACGATCGCGGTCAGCGGCGTCTTGAACTCGTGTCCGAGGAGGCGCAAGAAGTGGCCCTTGGCGTCCGCCAGCCGGTGTTGCTCCTGGCTTGCGCGTTCCTCTGCGAGCAACGACTCGCGCACCGCCAGGTTTGCCTCCATGCGTTCCGTGATGTCATGCAGCGTGCAAACAATGCCGCCAATCGCCGGGTCCGCCACGCGGTTGACCGCGATCACCGACATCCAGCGCCAGCTTCCGTCGCGATGCAACAAGCGCGCTTCGCACCGCGCCGGCGCTCCTGGGTCCGCCGCAGCCGCCTCCAGCATGGCGCCGGCGCGCGGCAGATCATCCGGGTGATGCAGGGGGATGACATTCTGTCCCAGCACCTCCTCGGGTGTGTAGCCAAGCCGCTCCTGGATGATGGGGTTGGCAAACCGGCAGCGATGGTCTTCAGTCAGGACCAGGATAATGTCTGCGGCGTGCGCCACCAGCGCTCGCGCCATCCGTTCTCCCCACGGCAGCGTCGGTTCGAATGTGGCCTCCGGCACCGTCACCTCCAGGTATGGCTGCGAGAATGCAGATGGAACTCCGCCGCTATGTTTCGTGCGGTGCTTATACACAAGAGCCTGGAGCATACGCCGGGAAAAGGCTACACGCGCGAAACACAGGCAGAACCGCTCGTTCTGGCAACCCGTGCGAAGCAGCCCGCCCGGCAAAGGTGAAGCCACTACCACTCCGCTCCCATGCGCGGGCGACTGTTAGCCGAGTCAAATGAGGTTCTTCGGCAGGAACAGCTTGCTGCAGGCCTCGTGCGCACTCCGCACGTGCGCCATGCCGTCGCGCATGGCGACTGGCCCGTGGCCGGGCAGCAGCGCGTCGAACTCCACCTCGTTGAGCCTGGCGATCGTGGCGACACTCTTCGGCACTGAACAGTCGTGGATGTTCTGCAGCACGATCTTGCCGCCACTGAAGATCGCGTCGCCGGCAAAGAGATAGGTGCGGTCCTTGCCTCGCATGAGGTACGAGACATGCCCATCGCAATGGCCAGGGGTCTCGATCACTTCGAGTTCCAGAGCGCCAACCGGGATACGGTCGCCCTCTCGCACCTCGATCGCGACCTCAACCGGCGCAAAGCGATACTCCTGCGGGTAAAGGCCAGCAGCCTTGGCGGTATCCAGCGCCACGGCGCGTTCATCGCCGGTGCGCATCACCTCGGCGGCTTCTGCCGGACAGACGATCTCCGCGTCAAACAACGCCTTCGCGCGGGCGGCGCCGCCCGCGTGGTCCATGTGGTAATGGGTGAGGATAATCTTCGTGATCTTCGCCGGGTCCAGCCCCTCGGCCCGTACGTTCTCGACCATCCGCTGCAGCGACCGTTCCTCGCCCAGGCCGCAATCGATCAGGGCCATTTCGTCGCCACCGTCGATGAGGTAGACATGGCAGTCAGGATTCTCGGACAATCCAAACCCCATGGCCACGCCGCCACCCACAACATAGACCTCGTCCGTCAGGCGCATCATCTCTCCCGCTTGTCAATCCTCGCTCCAGACCTGAGCATACCCGCATGTTGACGCGCGATTCCGGCCGCAGCGAAGACGGTTACGAGCGCGGCAGTTGGCGCGACGAGATCCAGGATCTCCTGCGCGCTGCCAGCGGCGGCTTCATCTTCGCCGTACCCCTGCTCTACACCATGGAGATGTGGGAAATCGGCGTCACGGCCGAACTCTGGAAGCTGCTCCTCTTCCTGGGTGTGGCGCTGGCCATCAACCTGGGCCTTGCCCACTCGCACACCGGCGGCTTCAAAGCCGCCACCGACTGGTTCGCCACTATCGAGCAGGCGGTCGATACCCTGGCGGTGGGGCTGGTGGGTGGCGCCCTCGTGCTGCTGGTGCTCAACCAGATCGCGCTCGACGATCCGCCCGAGAGCATTCTGGGGCGCATCCTGGTCCAGGCGGTTCCACTCAGCATCGGCGCAGCCGTCGCGGCGGCCATCTTCGGTCCTCGTGGGGAACGTTCCCGACATGGCGAGGACGAAGAGACCGAAGATGAAGGCGAAGCGCCATCGGCGTGGCAAGCCTTCCGCTCGGACATCGGTGCGACGTGCCTGGGCGCCATCTTTCTGGCCTTCTCCATCGCCCCAACCGACGAAGTTTCCGTCCTCGCCGTGGAACTCACGGCGCAGCATCAGGTTGCCGTGATCGTTCTCTCGCTGCTGCTGAGCTACATGATCGTTTTCGTAAGCGGGTTCAGCGGCAGTTCGCGCAACCAGCCCGGGCCCTTTCAGCTTCCCATCACCGAGACGGCCCTCGCCTACTCGCTCTCCCTCCTGGTGTCCCTTGGCGCATTGCTGCTCTTCGACCGCGTCGAGCTCTCCGATCCGCCCGCGCATATCCTGACGCTGGTAATCGTGCTGGGGCTGCCTGCCACGGTGGGCGGCGCTGCCGGAAGGTTGGTGGTATGAGTGATTCCGGGCAGCGTAAGGACGACGCGTCAAACCAGGAACGCCGTGGGCATTCGCCGGCGGAGTGGATCACGCTCCTGATCAGCGGGCTGCTCATCGCGGCGGTCGTCGCGGCGGTGGGTTACTTCGAGCTGACACGCGGAGACCTGCCCGCGTCCTTCCAGGTCGAACCACAGCGCGCCGAAACGCGCGCCGGCTCAGGCCAGTTCTACCTCCCGATTGTGGTGACGAACGCCGGAGACGAGCCGGCCCAGGAAGTCCGGGTGCGCATCGACGTGCACACCGGCGATTCCACAGAGACCGCCGTCTTCACACTCGACCTCGTGGCTGCCGGAGGAAGCGAAGAGGGAGTCGCCGTGTTCACACAGAACCCGGCGGATGGCGAGGTCCGCGCCGTGGTGGAGAGCTTCCGGTAGCGTGATACCCCTGGTTGACGCGTCACGCGAGCGTCCGTAGGATGCCAGCCTGAACCCTGGAAGACATGAGGAGCACGACGTGAGCGAGACGGGGAACGAAGCTGCGAATGCCGAGGCCTGGCGCGGCAAGGTCGGCAAACTGACCGAGGCGGAACTGGACGAATTCCTGGCTGGCGGACACGTCGCGCGCCTGGGTGTACTCGATGGCGACGGCTGGCCGTACGTGGTGCCCACCTGGTACCAGTGGGCGGATGGCGGCTTCTACATCATTCCCCGCGCCCGCTCGAAGTGGGCCGAGTACATGGCAAAGGACAACCGCGTCTCCATCTCGCTCGATTCCAACGACCCGCCCTACATCAAGGTGCAGACCCAGGGCGTGGCCGAGTTGCTGGAGGAGCCAAACACCGGTGGCCGCTGGGTTGAACTCGCCACTGAGATGTCGGTCCGCTACCTGGGCGAAAACGGCCCCAAATACCTGGAGCCAACCCTGACCGAGCCGCGCTGGCTCTTCTTCGTGCGGCCAAAGGCCATGCAGACCTGGCAGGGCGTGGATTGGGCCAGGAAGTACAAGCACAGCGACTGGGGCGCATCCTGATCGAGGGAAGGCGCTGCGCTCAGGGAAGACGCGCTCACGCGCTTGGGTAGTAAGGAGCTCTTCCGTAGATGCTCCTTACTCCCTTACTCCCTAAGGCCCGAAGGCCGTCTTCCCTAAGCGCAGCGTCTTCCCTCAGTCAAATGTCCTCGGGCCGGGTGCCCTCGGGCACGTCGCCGGGCAGGTCATCCAGGCCGTCGTCAAGCTCCAGCACGCGCACGTGCTCGGCGTCGATGATCGTGTCTTCGTTGACCAGCGGCGGCAGGCCACGCGGCAGCATGATCTCCGGCGCGGGAGGCAGCACCGTGGCGCGCACGCCGGACTTGAGCGGTGCGCGCTCTTCGCCGATCTGGTGGCGGAGCGCGCGCATATCCGTATCGGCCTTGTTCAGTTCCGTGCGCATCAGCTCCATGTGGTCGTATTGCGACCGCACGAAGCGCGTGTAGGGCGCAATCGCCTCATTGACCCGGTCGATGGAGCGCGCAAGTTCATGGTCAAACGCCTCGCGCATTACCTGGATGACACGCCCTTCCAGTTCCTCCGCCTTGAGGTGAAAGTCCCGGCGCGCCTGCCGCCGCTTGTTCGGGAGCACGAACAGTCCGAGCCCCGCCAGCAAGCTGGCCGCCAGGATGCCAGTGACATCCACCGCCACCGTGCTGGCGGCAGCGACCACGAGGGCGCCCAGCCCCACCGCGCCAACCTCGGCCACGGCGGTGGTGGCCACGGCGTTACGTACCGAGTCTGCAAGCTGGCTCGCCTCGGCATCGATGTCGTAGCGTTCGACCTCTTCCTGCGTGCGGCGGGCCACCGTCTCCAGCAGGTGGCGGCGGTCATAGCGGAACTGCCCGCCCACTTCACCGATCACGCCTTCTTCGTACTGGCTCAGGCGGCGGCGGTCGATGTAGTCCGTGACGCTCTTCCAGATCTTGAGGTCCTGCTCGACCATCCAGTCGATGAGTTCATCGATGACCTGGTCGATTTCGGCTTCTGCGCCGCCCACCACCTCACGCTCGAACTCGCTGCGAATCTTGTCCTTGTTCAACAGGTCAAAGACGCGGCCAATGCGGATCGTCTCTTCGAAGTAGGCATCACCGCGCTGGATCATGCGGGCGATCACGTTCTCCACCCGCGTCAGGTGGTAGGCGAACTGGCGCTGCATGTCCTCCCGGTAGGTCTCGAGCTGGCGGTCGATGTTGTCGATGGTCGCCAGGTCATCGCGCAGTAGCGCCAGACGTTCCTCGGTCACCTGCAGGTAACGTTCCGTGATGCGCTCGCCCACCCCGAGCGGGTTGAGCAATTTCAGCCGGATGCGCCCTTCCTGATCGAGCGTAGCGAAAATGAAGCTCTCGATCTCCCCGAAGCGGCTCGCCTCCCACAGGCGCTCCCGTTCGCCCGGGTTGCGGTTCCCCAGCGCCTTGGCCTGCTGCGCCAGCAGCGCCGACACCGGGAACACCTCCGGGCGAAAACCGAGGCTGCGCTCAATGTTGCTGGCCACGAACGCGGCGACCTCGTCGACCGCCTGCTGGCTCCGCAGCGCATCAATCTTGTTGATGACGATGACGATCTTCTTGCCCCAGTCGCGGATGCTCTCCATGAACTCCCGCTCACTCTCGGTGAACGGGCGATCCGCCGAGGTGACGAACAGGACCAGGTCCGAGCGCGGCACGAACTGCTGCGTCAGTGCCTCATGCTCGCGAATGATGGCGTTGGTGCCGGGGGTATCGACAACCGTGATTTCGTCGAGAAACTCCGCCGGATACTCGCGCAGGATGATGCCGTCCGCCTGCATCGTCACGGTCGGCTCGGGTCCGTAGCGCAACTGGTTGATGACCGAGGTGGTGGGTGTCACCCCCTCGGGCATGACATCGGCGCCGACCAGGGCGTTGATGAACGCAGACTTCCCGGCGTTGAACTCCCCGACGATCACCAGCAGGAAGAGGGAGGTCAGGTTGTCAGCCGCGCGCTTGACGGCCGCCTGGTCTTCCTGGGCTGCCGGGTAGCGGCCCAGGATCTCCAGCAGTCGAGCCAGGAGCGCGAGCTCCTGATCGATGAGTTGATGCTGGCGGTCGGTCAGCAGCGCCCCGGCACTTGCCTCCGTGCCGGGCTTGCGCCCGCGTCCCGGCAGCTTGAAGAAACGTGTACTCATCCTGCTCCCAACGTGATGTAACCAGGCAGCGGGCTGCTCACGAGTGCCCTGCCTCCGTGGCGGGCTCGGCGGTAATCGCTTGCCGCAAATGCACTGGCTCACTCCTGGAGCGCAGGCGCATGTTCAACAACTCGATGAACACCGAGAAGGCCATGGCGAAGTAGATGTACCCCTTCGGGATGTGCTGGCCGAAACCGTCTGCCACCAGAGACATCCCGATCAGCAGCAGGAAGCTCAGCGCCAGGATCTTCACCGTCGGGTGACGGTTCACGAATTCGCTGAGCGGGCCGGCCGCCACCAACATGATCCCCACGGCGATCACGACGGCGATGACCGCAATTTCGATGTGGTCGGTCATGCCGATGGCGGTTATGACGGAGTCCAGCGAAAACACGATGTCCAGCGCTACGATCTGGGCGATGACGCTGCCGAAGGTGGCGCGCCCCTTCGTGGCGTCCTGGTGATGCTCCTCACCTTCCAGCTTGTCGTGAATTTCGGTCGTCGACTTGTAGATCAGGAACAGGCCACCCGCAATCAGGATGAGATCCCGGCCGGTGAAGTGGTGCCCGAACAGCTCGAAGAGCGGCTCCGTCAGCCCCATCATCCAGCCAATGGAGAAGAGCAACGCAATCCGCATGAACATGGCCAGCAACAGGCCAACGGTCCGTGCCCGTTGCCGCAGTTCCTCCGGCAGGCGGTCTGAAAGAATGGAAATGAAGACGATGTTGTCGATGCCGAGCACGATCTCGAGCACGGTCAGCGTCAGCAGGGCCGTCCAGAATGCTGGCTCGCTCAACAATTCAAGCAACGTATCCTCCACCTCACCGCACGGAGCATCGGCAAGCTCCTGCTTGCGGGGAACCATGACAGACGGAGCCAGTCTCCGCCAACACGGTGTCGCGAACCACGAGACGACGTGGCCCTACCCGGCCTCCGCTAGAACCTGTCCCGTCTGGAGCGTTACGGCACTATCCGCTTGCAGCGATGCGACAAACGGATCATGACTTGCCAGGCGGCGGGCCCACTCTGTCGCTGGATAATACGCAAGTTCGATGTCACCCGTTCCTGCAGCAGCCACAGCGGCCCGCGCCCGCTCGAACAGGGCGTCCAGGTCTTCGAGCCCAAGGTTGCCGATCACGACGAGGAATGGGCGCGCGTGGCGCGCGTTGGGCTCACCGGTCAGCCAGCCCTGCTCGAAGCCCGTTATCTCCTCGGCGGCGGCAGGCAACGACTCCGCGAGCGGCATTGACGCGAGCACCAGCGCCGTCAGCGGCTTCAGGAGCGGGAAGGCCGGGTCAGGCGCGTAGCGCCGCACATTCCCGCTGCGCTGGTCATGCAGCAGGCCCACGCGCACCAGCTTGTAGCACTCATGCTGCAGGCTGCTCACTGGCAACCCCAGGGAGCGCGAAAGCTCGGTCAACGAAAACCAGCGGTGCGGCCTCGGCAGCAGCATGCCAAGCACTGCCGCGCGCACTTTCGAAGAAAACAACTCGGCAAGCAGGTCGGTCACGGGGCGGGCTTCCTGCTTCGATCGGCGTCGGGTCAGGGCAGCATCCTACCAGAGAGCAGAGCCGACTTCGGTGGGCGCAGACGCACGGGTGAGGCGGCATCTGCCATCAGGATGGCAACGCAGGAAGCACCTGCGCACCACAGCAGATGACATACCTGGGCTCGGGCGTCCCAGACGCGCCAACATTCCGTGAAGCAAACGCGTCGCCCCCTGTTGCTGACCCGGTACTGAGGAGGCACCGGTGGGCCTGCTCGAGACGAGAATTCGGAGTAGCCTCTCAGCCTATCTGGACGGCAGTACGTCCCTCGCGGATGTCTCTGCGTGGATGGACCGGACAAACCCGAACCACGACCTTTCAGCAATCTTTGAGCGACACCGCTCACCATGCCGTGCCCTCTATGCCCGCACCCAGACTGATGCGCCGTCCGCAATCTCGTGGTGAACGAGCCCCTGGCGATGCAGGTGGCTGAGGAAGGCGAAGGCCGTCGGCTGCAGCAGGAAGTACGATGGCGCATCCGCCACAGGCGCGCCAAACCGTTGCAGTAGCCCCTGGAGTACGTGCGAGGCGGTCTGTGGCTTTGCTGTAAGCTCGAGCGTGGCGTCGAGCACGCGGTCCGCCAGGGCGCGGTTCTCCCCGATCAGGTTGGCAAGGTCGCCTTCTTCCAAAAGCGCGCCATGCCCTGCCACGGCCACCCGGTGCGGGATCGTCGCGGCGTGATCGAGTGCCTGCAGGTGGTCGGTCAGCGAGAAGAGGTACGGGATGCGGTACTTCTCCAGCACGCTCGCTGGCAGCACCACATCGGCGCAGAAAAAGACATCCCCGATCAGGTAGCCCAACTGCCCCGGAGAGTGCCCAAAGAGGGGAACCGCGTCCACTAGAATCCCGGCCACCGTGTGCGGCCCAGGCTGCACGATGACATCCACCGGGCTGGCGTCGGCCAGCATGAACCGCCCACGCATGGTGTCGATGGGGTCTGCTCCACCGTAGAGCAGCGCAGGCTGGAGCAGTGGGTACTTCAGCACTGCCTCGTCGAAGGCCGGTGCGTGCACCGCCGCGCCGGTCCGCTTGACGACTGTCGCGTTGCCACCGAAATGATCGGCGTGGCCGTGCGTCGTCAGGATGGCGACCACCTCGCCACCCAGCTCCTCGCGCACGGCCTTGAGCGCCTTCTTCGCAGCGGTGTCATTCAGGCCGGTATCGACCAGCACGATCTGCCCGGACTCGTTGGCCAGCACGCCAATGTTCACGCCGCCGGGCACGGCCCAGATGCGCTCCGCCAGGGGTAACAACTCAGCCAACGTTTACTCCCTCACTGATCGTCATCTGCCGCAGACGAATATCAATATAATCACCAACCGGGGAGGGAGCCGTGAGCCAGCAGAGCGCGCAAGTTCGCCACGTCGTGGATGTCGGGCAGTTTGACCGGCTGGAAATCGAAACGCTGTTCGCCGCCGCCGACCGCATGCGGGACATGCCGCGCTTCTCGGCGCCACTGGCCGGCCTGACGCTGGCGACCATTTTCTACGAACCCTCCACCCGCACCCGTCTCTCCTTCGAGACGGCCATGCACCGCCTCGGTGGCAACGTGATCTCCACCGAGAACGCGCGCGAGTTCTCCTCCGCGATCAAGGGTGAGACGGTCGAGGACACCATCCGCATCGTCAACGGCTACGCGGACGCCATCGTCATCCGTCACTACGAGCAGGGTGCGGCGCACCGTGCGGCGTCCGTCTCAGCGGTGCCGATCCTGAACGCGGGCGATGGCCCCGGCGAGCACCCCACGCAGGCCCTGCTTGACCTCTACACCATCGGCCACGAGCTGGGCCGCATCGACAACCTCAAGGTGGCGCTGGTCGGCGATCTGCGCTTCGGGCGCACCGCCCGCTCCCTGGCCCGCATGCTCAAGCTCACGACCGGCGCCGAGATCGTCTTCGTTTCGCCGCCCGCCGTGCCCATGGGCGAGGACGTGCGGCAGGAACTGACGGCGGCGGGCATCCCGTACCACGATGAGCCAGACCTCGACGCGGTGCTGCCGCACGTCGATGTCGTCTACCAGACGCGCGTGCAGAAGGAACGCTTCCCCACGCCGCAGGAGTACGAAGCCGTACGCGGGCAGTACGTTATCGACGCGGAGTCGATGACCTTACTGGCTCCCGGCGCAATCGTGCTGCACCCCCTGCCACGCGTTGACGAAATCACCACGGACGTCGATAGCGACCCCCGCGCCGCGTATTTCCGGCAGGCCCACAACGGCGTCTACATTCGCATGGCCCTGCTTGAACATGTGCTTGGCAATGCCTGAACCAACCTGGCGGATCGCGCGCTCCACAGCGGTGGACGACACACTGCTGGCCCGGCTGAACCATGACTGGCCGACCGAGCCCTGGGCACTGGAGCAAGCGCAAGCCTTCGTGGCCAACCCGGACAACCTCCTGCTGCTGGCGACGACGCCCGACCTCATCTGCGGCATCGTCATCGCCCACCGGCTGCAACGGCTCGATGCGCTGCGCGCCGAGGTGTTGCTGTACTCGATCGACGTCCACGAGGCCATGCGCCGCCAGGGCATCGGCCACGCGCTGGTGAACGCCACCACGGCCTGGGCTGAAGAACTCAGCGCGGATTGCACCTGGGTGCTGACCGAGCGTTCCAATCACGCTGCGATGGCGCTCTACCGCGCGGCTGGTGGCACCGACGATATTCCCGATGTGGCCATGTTCACGTTCCGCAACGGCTGAACCCGCTCCGGTACGACCAGGGGCGGGTTTCCCCAGACCTGAACCTGATGCCCGGTGCGCTCGCCGCTCCAGAGCAGCGTCGTGCAGGTGCGGTGCAGCAGATCCTTCCAGAGTTGCGCGTTGAGAAAGGTCTGCTCGTCTGGGCTGAACGTCTCGAACACCGAACGCGAGGCCACGACGACCAGCTTCTCCCGCGCCCGGCTGATCGCTACCGTCAGGCGGCGCGGGTCGTAGAGGAACTTGCCGGACGCCAGCAGGTACGCCGGATCACTTTCCGTCGCGGAGACGATGATCGCCTGCCGCTCCCCGCCCTGGAACCGCTCAACGGTGTCGACCGCCGTCGCGATCTCCGAATCGTTCGGATCAGTCGCCACCGCGCGCAGGGCTTCCTGCAGGCTGGCCCGTTGCGCCCGGTGGGGCACCACCATGCCGAAGCCGTGCGAGACGCTGTACCCCTCCGCAAAGAGCGCTTCCAGCAGCGGCGCGGTCAACGCCCGCTCGAAGTCGTTGCGGACCTGGCTGCTCTTCTCGTCGTGAGTCACCACAACAATCGGGTGGTCCGAATTCAGCACCGCCGCCACGAAGGGGTCGCTCTGCGCCGCGAGAGGCAGCAGATGATCCTTCTCCGAGAAATAGTGCAGACCATCCAGCGTGTAGATGCTGCGGCGCAGGAACTCCGCCATGTCCCGGTGCAGGCGGAACGTCTGCTGGAACTTGATTTCGACCGGTTGACAGGTCTGAACCGTCTCGAAGAGCGAGCGGTAGACCGCGTAATCCTGGAAAGTTCGGCGTGTTTCGTTCTCCCAGTCGTGCTGCACGATGGGCGCCATCTGGCGGTGATCCCCGACCACGATCACCTGCCCACTCGCCCGCAGCGGCAACGCCGCCATGATCGCCTCGGGCAGGCTGATCTGCGACGCTTCATCCAGCACCAGCAGCTCGAACGTGGGGAAGTTGAAGAGGTCCCTGCCTTCTTCCTTCGCCGCGCTGTATATGCCGCCCGGCGTGGAGCCCACGATGGCAACAGGCAACCCGGACAGGAACTGCAACGGCTTCGGGTGGTCCCCCTCGCCCACCTGCAGGTCGATCGCGCCCTCGAGTAGTTCTCCGGCACGGGCCTTGAGGCGGAAGCACGAGACGGTCAGCAGGCGCGAATCGAAGTACGCCGCAAACAGGGCAGGCTGCCTCGCGCGCATGCCCTCCAGCGCGGCGATCGCGCTGATCACGTTGGTCAGCAGCACGTTGGTGGCCGCGTGCGTCTTCGCCCCCAGGACCACGCGGTAGGGGATTCCGGCGGCCAGCGCACCCTGGACCCGGGCGAGGATGGCGTAGGCGGTCGTGAAGCTCTTGCCCGTTCCCGGAGGTCCCTGCACCAGCATCAGCGGGGCATCCCCGTGCGCCCCGATGTACGCCGTCTTGCTCGCCTCGAAACTGTGGGTGGCCCCGGCCTCGTGCATCGCTTCCAGCCCGGCCATGAAACACGCTTGCGCCTCCGCCGCAGCGGCGGGCCAGTAAACGCTGGCCTCGGCGCCCGGCTGTACCCGGCGGAAGAGCTCGTTCTCCCCGCCTGCCAGCAGCCCCTGCACCACCTTCGCCTGCCAGAAGCCGTAAATGTCATTCGGGTCGCTGTCGAAGGTGTAGAGCTCTCCGTCTACCAGCGGTTCCGTGAAGCTGGAGAAGAGGTACCCTGGCGGGTTATCGCTGGTGATCGAATACGGCACGTCCTCGGTAATGAGCCACGCACGCACCACCCGCCCATCCGGATCCTGCTGCTTCTCGATGTCCTTGAGGTCCTGCCGCATCCCGCGCAGGAGTTGCTTCGGGGTCGGCTGCAGCGGACGTTGCTCGGTCTCCGGCAATCGCGAATCGACGGACCAGCGCGGCTCGACGACCAGCCGCTCGCCATCCTTGATGGTGGTCAGCGCCAACGCGTCGTCGAGTGTGACGCCGGTGTCCGTCGTATCCAGACGGAAGCGGTAGTGTCCGGGAATCGGCAGCGCATCGGTAGCCGCCTTCACCTCTGGCGACAGCTTTGCCTGCTTCTTGCCCGGATTGGCCGCGAAGTACGCCTCGCGCGCGGCGGCCCGCAGCGGCGCGCGCCGCGCGTTTTCGCGCAACGCATCCCGTACCTCTGGCAGTTGATCCTCTTCCAGATACCGTGCAATCAGGGTGTTGCCCGCCAGCACGCGGCGCTCCGGTGAGGGCAATCGCGCCGATTTCCAGCCGGACAGCGCCACATGCCGCTCCAGCGTCAGGAACTCCTGCAACGCCTCGGCCAGGCCGCCCGCCTTGTCATTGAAGCTGGCCAGGTCCGGCAGCCGGAAGTTCGTCTTGGTGGTGTACTGGTTCCCCGTGAAGTCGCTGGCAACGTGCTCCAGGGCCTCCAGCCGCCGGGCCTGGAACGCCGTGATCAGGTCACAGGTCGCCCGCCGGTACGCCGCGTAGGCATCCTCCTTGCCCGGTTCCGGAGGCGGCAGGTTGCCCCACGCCGAAGTGGCGTACTCCAGCGGTAACTGGCTGTTGAAGCGAGAACGCCGCGTGGCCCACGGCTGCCGCTCACCATCCGCGCGCGGTGGCTCGAAGCGGCCCAGCGCGTCGAACAGGCGCTCCCGGAAGATCTCGCGAAACGGCTGCGGCGTGTTCCAGTCGAAGCGCTCTCCGTTGGGGTAGGCCATCCCGGCCAGCGCCTGCAGCGACTGGCAGACCATCGGGTAGTTCTTCAACTCGCGGATGTCGCGGTCCAGGAACGTCACCAGCGACGAATCGAACGCGGCGATCTGCGTCACGAAGTCGTACAGCGCCGTGGCGGAGAGGATGCTCTGCGCATGCCGGCTCAGTGCATCCAGTAGTAGCCGTTGCTCAAAACTGTTGAAGAAGATCAGGTGGATGGGTGCGGCCGGCTCACCGTCCTCATCCGGCGCGGCCACCTCGACCACCGCCCGGATCGTCTCGTCGATCCAGTGCACCAGCAGCTCGCGCTCACTGGCCTCGTCTGGCGGGGCGGTGGTCATGTTTACCACGCTGCGCCGCCGCGCCGGGTCCTGCTTGCCGTCCTCGTTGCCAGTGACCAGCGCCCCGATCAGGTAGATGCGATCATTGAGATAGTCATGCTGCGCGTCGATGTACACGCGCACCAGGTTCGGGTTCTGCTCTGGCGAGGAGTAGGGCAGCGAGCCGTACCCCTTGCTCGGGATGAAACGCAGCGCCGAGATCGCATCACCCTGCGTCCGCCGGTAGCGGCGCGCCCGGTGCACCAGTTCATCCAGGCGCGGCCCCACTGGCCAGGTCTTCGCGATGCGTTCCGCTTCCGGCTCACGGCCAGCCGCCGGACGCAGCGTCGTCAGGTCCTCCGCGCCACCGGGCAGCGTTACTGGCTCCAGCAGCGTGGCCAGGTCGCGCGTAGTGGTCACCCCCGCCCGCAGCAGCCCCGCCTTCTCGTGCTCGGTCAGGTGGGGCAGCAGCGAGAGATCGTCGTGCTGCGCCGCCCACTTCATGCAAAACTCGTTGTAGAGGCAGCCGTCGCACTTGTAGGTGAGATGCCAGGGGATATCGGCGAAAGGCTGCGCAGATACCTGGTCCGCCACGGAATCTGGTCCGGTGACGAGCGCACGCACCTCGTCATCGTAGGCCGCGGGGTTGGCGATCACGTCGAGATAGGCGTCTGTTACGCCGAAGGTCTGCTTCGCCGCCGCGCGTTCCTGCTCCAGGCGCTGCCGCTCTCTTACATCAGCCGGCTCGACCGCATTTGCTGCGCCGCGATACAGGATGCCGATGGCCACCTCGCGCACCGGCACGTCCGCGTCAGCAAAGAGCGTGCGCAGCATCTCGCGGTAGAACGCCACCTGCAGGCGGTGCTCGATCTTCTCGGTCGTGGTTGCCTTCATGTCGGCGACCAGCAGATCGAGCTGCCCATCAGCATCGCGCGCCAACCGGATGATGTCGGCGTCGCCCGTCATGTCCCAGTCGCCGACCGTCACGTTCAGCCGCACCTGGAAGAGCACCAGAACGTCGCCGGTGGCCAGGTCGCGCGCCGCCGAGAGCAGGTCGTCGTTGTTCGGGATGCGTTTGGCCGAGGTCCGCTCGCTGGCGAGGTTGCGCGTCGGGCAGTGCTGTGCAGTCGTTGCCTCCACGCGCTGCTCGAACTCCGCGCCCGAGCGCGTGAGGAGTGGCAGAATCTCCTGTGGGGCCACGCCGTAGTCGCGCATGAAGCGTGATCCAGCCGCACGCTCGTGCAGCGCAAGGCGCAAATAGCGGCGACATTGGTCGAGCCGGACGTACTGCGAAATAACGGTGGGCGAAATGCGCCGTCCCGCGGGCGCTGCGGGCACCGGAAACATCGTTGCGTTGCCGCTCATCAACGGCTACCTCGCCGAAACTGACCAAACAATGCGGAGGTCCGGTTACCCTACCCGAGCGGCCGGTGGAACCGCAACAGACCAAGCCGCCTGCGATCCCGGGCATTGCCCTCGCCGCGGAGGCACACAGACCGTGTGCCCCGCTACGCCGTCACCCGCGCCGTCGCCTGCAACCGCCCCCACAGCGCCGCGCCGATGACACCCGCGTCATACCCGAGCGAGGCAGGACGGAATTGGATACGGTCGATCTCCGTCACGCCACTGTGCGAGCGGGCCGTGGCTTCGGCCATGCGGTAGTAGCGGCTGCCCGCCGGCGCCACGCCGCCGCCGATCACCACCACCTCGGGCGCGATCAGCGCGATGGCCCCGGCCAGGGCAATGCCCAGCCAACGCCCGGCCGTGTCGATGACCTCGGCCGCCACGGGGTCTCCGTCTTCGGCGACCTGCGCCACCATCACGGGCGTGATCGCACGCAGATCGCCACCGCAGGCGTCGATCAGCGCGGTGCTGAATCCCTGCACGATGCGGCGCACGGCCTCGGCCACAATTGCCGGGCCGCTGCAAAGCGTTTCGACACATCCCTTGTTGCCACAGGTGCAACGCGGCCCCTCGGGTTGCACGATGAGGTGCCCGATCTCGCCAGCCGCGCCACCCACCCCGAACACTACCTGGTTGTGCGCGATCACTGCGCCGGCGATCCCGGTGCCGACCGCCGCCAGCAGGGCGGTCTCCGCGCCAGCCGCCGCGCCGCGCTGGTGCTCGGCCACGGCAAAGGCCTTGCCATCGTTCAGGAGCGCCACTGGCAGGCCACTGGCCTCGGCCACCAGTGCTCCAACGGGCACACCGGTCCAGCGCCCCGGCAAGTTCGGCAAGTCGCCGGTAATCCCCGTCGCCATATCCACCATGCCGGGCACGCCCACCCCGATACATGTGGCGCGCTCACCCTCGGGCAACTGGCGCAGGGTAGCGACACCGTCAATCATGCGGCTGATCACCGCGTCATGGCCGTCACCCCCGCTGGTGGGCAGCGAGATGCGCTCGATGATGCGGTCCTGCCCATCGAGGAGCGCCAGCTTCAGGTTTGTTCCGCCAAGATCGATGCCTATGGCGTAACCGTGTGGGAGATAGGTCACGCGGCCACCCCGCCAGAGCGTCTCGCCGTCAACTTGCCATGGTGCCTCAAAGTCAACGCTAACCTCACCAGATTTTGCTACTTGCGTCGAATGCCATATGTTAGACTGTACGTACACGACACCGTTGCCCCTGAGGTGTCGCTTCCCCCGCGCGCAACCGAAGACGCCTGCTGGCCCGGAGAGCGGAGCTGGTTGGCAGACGCCTGAACGTCGAGGGAAGTGGGATGGCGCTGGCAAAACGCGACGAACATCATCACCAGTCTCCGCGCGAAACGCCCACCGTGGGCCGGCCGCGTGGGGCGCTCTGGCGCTCACTCCAGGCGGATGGCGTCGTCTGGGAAGGGCAGGTTCTGCTCGTCGGCGGCGATGTCGATCTCGCCGCCCGCATGATTGTGACACATCGCCGCGTGGTCTTCGTCCGCGGTGGTGACATCGCCCTGGAGATTTCGCGCGGCTGGCTGCGCCAGGAGCCGGTTCTACGGCGGGATGGCGTGCTGGAGATCTTTGTCACCACGCCGGAGAGCAACCCGTTCGATGAGCCGATGCGCGTGCCGCTGCGGATGCGGGAAGGGCACCCGGCCGCCGGGCATATCATCGCCATGCTCGCGCCGGGTGGCGTCCGCCGCATCACGCCGGATACGCTCTCCGGCATCGAGCGCGCCCGGGAGGTGAGCACCCGCCCCACCGCCTCCGAGAGCTTCTGGGCTGGCCTGGAGACCTCTACCGGTACGCACGACGCTCCGCCGCGCAAGGAAGAGCCGCTTCTCCGTACCAGCAGCGAAGCCGAACTGGCGGATCATCACCTGCTCGGCCTGGTTGAGCCGCAGGAGAAGCTGATTCGCGTCTCCTCCAACACGGCTCCGCCCCGCGTCGCCCCTGGTGGCTTCCCGATCATGGGCATCGCCCCGCGCGATCAGCGCAAGTCGCCGTGGGGACTCTTTCTCCGCCTGACCGCGCTGACCATCCTGCTCGCCACCGCCGCCGCGCTGGGCGCTGGCCGCGTCCACCTCTCGCTGCCGCTCCCGAACGGCGTCACCAACGCGGTCCTCACGGCGCCCACGGAACCGTCGGCGCCGGCCACGGACGACAGCGACGAACCAACTGCACCAGCGGCGGAAACCCCGGCGCCTGCCTCCGCGTTGACGCCCGCCGAAATGACAGCGGTCGCCATAGGTGTTGGTGGCAGCGAAACGGAAGAACTGGCGGATGCGCCGGCGCAGAACGTTGCCATCCCAACGCCAGCGGTTACCGAATCCGCTGCGGCCCCGGCGGAAGCCGCCCAGGCGCCCGAGCAGGATGCCCCTGCCCCAGCGGCAGACACCGCGGCTCCCACGGACGAGGCAGCCGCGCCAGATGACGCCACGTCCGCGCCGGAAGCTGCCGCAGCGGCTCCCGCATCACCGGATGAGCCGGCCGATGAGCCAGCGTTGTCGCAGCAGCCCGCTGTCGATCCCAATGCGCCGCCCGCGCAGGAGATGGTTATCGGGCCGATGCGGCTTGCCATCGACACCGCGCTGCGCGACGAGAGCTTGCCGAAGTACGGCCTGCCGCCGGGCGACGGTGAGTGGGTGTTCGTGCTCGCCCAACTGACCAACGAGAGCGACAAGGCTGCCTCGGCCCCGATGTCCGACTTCCGGCTCTACGACCGTGGCACGGGTGCGACGGCAGAACTCGACGGCGGCACCAGCGTCATCGCGGGCCTGGCCGGGCTGAAACCCGCGCTCGGCGGCGGTGACACCCTGACGCTCGACCCCGGCGACACCAGCACCGTCCTCCTGCTCTACCTGCTTCCCCCGGGCAGCAGTGATGACCTGGCGCTCCTGTTCGAGGACAACTCCATGGAGCTGGCGCCCTCGCTGGAAGCCCGTTCCGCCGCCATCGCCGCCCCACCCTCGCTGGTGGAGGCGGTGGTGGACAAGGTCGTCAACGCCTCCCAACTCACCGTTACCGCCGCCGGGCAGTCGCTCAACGTGAGCCTGCTCGGCGTCGCCGCGCCCACGACGGGCGGGTGCTTCTCGGCCGAGTCCACGGCGGCGCTGCAGAAACTGGTCGAGGGCCAAACAATCTGGCTGGAGCGCGAGGCCACCGACACCCTGCCTGACGGCTCGCTGGCGCGCGACGCGTGGCTCAGCGATGGCAACGGTGGCCGCGTGCTGCTGGCCGCGCAGTTGCTGGAGAGCGGCAACGCCGCTCCCAACATCGCTGGACCCGATTCCCGCTACGAAGCGTGGCTGCTCGCCTCGTCCGCACTGGCGCGCACGAATGGCGCGGGCATCTGGGGCGCTTGCCAGTCTGCCTGATCCCCTGGCGCACACACCCACTTGCGCTCTGGCCAACTGCTTGGCACCATCCCTCTCGCAACATCTGCGTTCGCGACCGACCAATCAACGCGAGAAGGGATATCTTCAGCATGGCAGAGGCCCTGACATCTCCTCCGGGCAACGCATCGCCCGCCAGCGGCACCCACTACGACGCCATTGTGATCGGCTCCGGTCACAATGGCCTCATTGCCGCCAGCTACCTGGCCAAGGCGGGCAAAAAGGTCCTCGTCCTGGAACGCCGCTCCATCATCGGTGGCGCGACGGTCACCGAGGAGTTGTTTCCCGGCTACCGCCTCTCCACCTGCTCCTACGTCTGCAACCTGCTGCTCCCCGAGGTGATCGCCGACCTCGATCTGGAGCGGCACGGCTACGACGTGCGCCCCTTCGATCCCCAGTACTTCGTCCCCTTCCCGGACGGCCAGTACTACATGAGCTTCCTGGATGGGAAGAAGACGCGCGAGCAGATCGCCAAGTTCTCAAAGCACGATGTCGCCGCCTACGACGCCTACTGGGAGATGTGGGACCGCATCGTCGAGCGCATGCACCCGCTCTTGCTGAAACCCGCTCCCACCTGGGACCAGATCGAGGAGCGTTTCTCTGGTCCACAGGGGGAAGAGGACTGGCGCACGCTCACTCGCAAGAGCATTGCCGAACTGCTGGACGAGTATTTCGAGTCTCCGCAGATCAAGGCGCCCCTCTCCACCGGCGGCGTGATCGGGGTCAACGCCGGCCCCATGACGCCCGGCACCGCCTACGTCAAGTACCACCACCTCATCGGCAGCATCAAGGGGCACCAGGGCGCCTGGGGCTTTGTGCGGGGCGGCATGGGCGCGGTCTCCCGGGCCATCGCCGCCGCCGGTATCGAGCACGGGCTACAGATCGCCACGGACAGCGAAGTCGCCGAAATCGACATCCGGGATGGCAGCGCAAAGGGTGTGCGCACGGTCGATGGCCGCACCTACACGGCGGACATCATCCTTTCCAACGCGGATCCCACGCGCACCTTCATGGGCCTGGTCGGCGAGAGCAAGCTCCCCGAACCCTTTGCACGCGGCATCCGGAACCTGAAGATCAAGGGCTCCGTGGTCAAACTGCTCCTGGCGCTGGGCGAGCTCCCGAACTTCACAGCCATGCCGGGTACAGAGGTCGGCCCACAGCACACGGGTGGCATCGTCATCAACCCCTCGGTCGAGTACCTGGAAACCGCCTGGGACGATTGCAAGCATGGCAACCCCAGTCGTCGCCCCTTCATGGACTGCTACATCCAGACCGCAACGGAAGAGGGCCTCACCCCGCCGGGGAAACACACCCTGAGCGCCTTCGTGCAGTACGCACCGTACGATCTGGCCGAAGGCACGTGGGACGAGCGTCGACAGGAGATTGGCGACAACATCGTCGACACGCTGGCCATGTTCGCGCCGAACATTCCCGGCGCAATCGAGCACATGGAGGTCCTGGGGCCGCCCGATATCGAGCGCATCATCGGCATCACCGGCGGCAACATCTTCCACGGTGAAATCCTGCCGGACCAGATGTTCAGCTATCGCCCGGTACCCGGTTTCACCGATTACCGCACCCCGGTTGACCGCCTCTACCTCTGTGGCTCTGGCGCGTGGCCGGGAGGCGCAGTCTTCGGCGCGCCGGGCCGCAATTGCGCCATCGAAGCCCTTTCCGACCTTGGCGCGGACCCGTGGACAGTGGCCACCGCAGCGGACTAGCGCCGGAGTAATCAGTCTCGTCTCGAGCCTGTCGAGAGATCTCGTTCGTCCTACCTCAGGGTTGGCGACGAGGTCCCTCGACGTCGCTCGGGACGACACCGTGTGGACCCGCCGCTGCCAACCGTGATGCCGTCAGCCCGTGCCCTACTCGATCTTCTTCAGCGCTGATCCCTTGTGAGCGGCGATGTGATCGCTCTTGTCGCTTTGTATCTCGTACTGCGGGTCCTCTGGCGAGGCGTGGTGGGTGTACCCCTTGTAGTCGAAGTCACTCGTGTGCACCCAGATGATCCGGCCCGACACGTGCCCGGCCTCGGAATTCCAGGTCACGTGATCTCCCACCTTGTAGAGTGTGGTCATGAACGGCTCCTCTCCAACCTCGGCTCCCGGCGCCCCCGGGGGCTGGGCCGGCCTGACGGTGTACACCATCGGCCATTCCACTCGCGCGCAGGCCGAATTCATCGCGATGTTGCACCACTACGGCGTGGCCACGCTGGCCGATCTCCGCACCATGCCCCGCTCACGGCACCACCCACAGTTCAACCTGGAAGAACTGCCCGTCGCTCTTCCCGACAATGGCGTTG
>DAOUDE010000047.1:0-16835 GCA_034431475.1 Thermomicrobiales bacterium
GGGCCGGCCGCCACCGGCCGGCGCGCCACCACCGAAGCGAGAGCGAGGTCCCTCGCCCCCCTCCTGGTCATGCATCTCATCACGATCGCTCATGGATATCCTCTCCAGACAATGGAATGGTTGTCAATGACTGCAAGGCCGGCCAGGCAGGCTAGAACGGAGGCTCACTGTCATCCCAGGGGATGTCAGCCATGTTCCCGGCGCGGGGCTCGCCGTCGCGCACCTGGCGCTCAGGCGCCCGGTTGCCCCCATAACTGCCGCCACCGGCATAGCCCCCTTCGCCGCCGAAGCCGGAGTCGCTTTCGCCGCGCTGGCCCAGAAGCTGGATCTCGTTGGCCGTCACATCGAGGGACGTACGAGTCTTCCCCTCCTGATCGGTCCATTCACGCGGCTCCAGCCGGCCTTCAACGTAAATTTGCTTGCCTTTGGTCAGGTAGCCGCTCTGCGCCAGCTTGTCCATCGTTTCGGCCAGGTTGCCCCAACCGGTCACGCGGTACCAGGTCGTGCGCTCTTGTTGCTGACCGGAACTGTCATTGAAGCGCCGGCTGACAGCAATCGAGAACTGCACGTTCATGCGGCCGTTCGGCGTATACCGGGTTTCAGGGTCACGACCGAGATTCCCGATAAGAATGACCTTTGCGATACCGGCCATGCTGGTCTCCTTTGCGGCGGCCTGACCCAGGACCTACTCAGCAGCGGCGGCTGCCTCTGCCTCTTCCTTGGTCGGGCCAAATCCGGCGGCTTCCGCTGATTCGACCGTGTCGAAGCAGTATTCCGGAATGGTGCGGTCATAGAACCGCGTTCCCGGAACGTGATAGTACATGGAGGACAGGTTCCCCTTGACCGGGTTGTCCGCCGGGCAAACGCCGTCCGCATCTGGGCGCACCGCGCCAGCCGGAACCGGCTTCTCGTCGCTCTCAGCTTCAGCCTCGGCGACAGCCGGGGTCACCAGACCCATCGCCGTGCCCGCCTCGGCGGCCTCGGCGGCCTCGGCGACCGGCTCGACAACCTCGGCAGCCCGCTCGATCACCACGCCAGAGTCGCCTTCAACCTCAGCCTCGGCCTCGGCGGCAGGTGCAGCTTCGGTCTCGCCAGCGGCCTCCTCGGCAGCGGCGGCAACGGCAGCCTGGGCGGCCGCGTACTCAGCCGCGGCGGCGTCTTCAGCCGCAATCTCGGCGGCTTCGATTTCCTTCGGCCCGAGCGGCTTCGGTTCCCAGGAAAGCAGGATGTAGCGAATAACCTGCGTGTTCAGCTTCAGCTCGCGCTCAAGCTCCGTGAGCTGCGTCGGAGCACTCTCGAAGTGCCAGACGGTGTAGTAGCCGTCCCGCACATCCCGGCCGCCAGAGCGGATCGGGTACGCCAGGCGACGGCGGCCCCAGGGCGATTCCCGGAGCGATTCAATCAACTCCCCACCAATGGCGCTGATGTACCCGGAGATGCGGTCAAGCTCTCCCGGCAGTGCCTCTTCCGCCACCTCGGGGTGGAGAATGGTCATCAGCTCGTACTTGCGGGGCGCGCGTTCGTATTCGCGCAACGAGGCCTCCTCTCTGTGGGCTTGCCCCGCCAGCTCGGCGCAGAGGTTGCGCGCTCGGCCGGCCATTGCGGAGCAGAAAGGCTCACACTATCCAGTTCGCCGGCAACTCACCGGCCAGCGGATGAGTATAGCAGGTGCGCGGGATCATGAGCATAGCCGCACGCATGGGGCCACGAAAAACCCAGCGATCCCGCGCAGAGGTGCGAGAACGCGGGGAGTGACCCAGGCAGCATACTTCTGAGTCTCATTGACGGTGCGGAGATGTACCCAGGTCCGTGCCTTTACGGGCGAGACGACGACACATTCAGTTGGATCTGGAGATCGCCCTCTCGTCGTGACCGCGCTGCCCATGTGTCGGGCTCTACACCCCGAACGGGAAGGTCTCCGGCAGTTCCTCCGCGGTCTCCCAGCCAGGATCCGGGTCCAGTGGCGTGAGGGCGCTGGTGCGGTCCAGGTGGATCACGGCGTCGAACTGATCCGGCAGGCTCGCCAGGAAATAGTGGCTGAAGCGCTCTGTTTCCGGGCGGTAGATCACCCCGATAGCGCGTTCCAGGCGCGCCGGCCGCAGGTGCGCGGCCACCACCGGGTCACGCAGATCGAGCAGGAAGTTCGGCGACTCCGGCGTGGCTGCCTCGTGCAGCAGCGCCTCGTAGCTGCCGGCCAGCGCCGGGCGCACCTGCCGCTGCCGGGCCGGCTCATCCCAGTTCGTGGCGGCGGTGACCGTGCCATGGTCGGTCGTAAAGCCGAGCAGGAACGCTTCGCGGCCATGCCGCTCGCGCACCAGTTGCCCCAGGTTCAGCTCACCCTCGGCCGCCATCGCCGTGGCGCGGGCATCGCCCAGGTGCGAGTTGTGCGCCCACACCACCGTCTTCGCGGCGCCGGAGGTGCGCTGCAGATGGGTGCGCAGCGCCTCCAGGGTCTCCGCCATGTGCGTATCTCGCAGGTTCCAGGAGGGGATGCGCCCGCTGAACATGGCGCGGTAGTACCCCTCGGCGTCGCGCACCAGCCGCGCGTTCTGCACCGCGAAGAACGCCTCGTCGCTGTCGCCGCTCTGCGTGGCCAGCCTCCCCGCCTGCTGCTGCAGTTCCACCAACTGCCCCACCACCTCGTTTTCGCACGGCTCGGCGATGCCGGCACTGGTGGCGTAGCCGTAGACCTGGGGATCATCCCCGAAGTGATCGAAGCAACCGTAACGGGCACGCGCCCGCACCGCGCTCTCCGGGTCCACCTTGTCGAGGTAGCTCAGGACTGCCTGAATGGATGTATGCAGGCTGTAGAGATCGAGGCCGTAGAACCCCGCCGGGATGTCGCGCTGCGCGTTGTGCGCGCGCAGCCACTCCACGAACTCCCGAACATCGGTGTTGCGCCACATCCAGCGCGGGAACCGCTGGAATCCGGCCAGGGCCTCATCGCTGCCGCGATCTTCCCCCTTGCCCTGCACGTAGCGGTTCACGCGCAGCGCGTCGGGCCAGTCGGCCTCGCACGCGACGGCGGTGAAGCCGCGCTCGGCGATGAGGCGACGGGTGAGGGCCGCGCGGGTGGCGTAGAACTCGTGGGTGCCGTGTGAGGCCTCGCCAATCAGCACGACTTGCGCATCGCCAATCAGGTCAAGCACACGGTCGAGATCCGCCGCTTCCCGCAGGGGCCGCGCAGCGGCGCGCAGGGTGGCAGCTGCCGCACTGGGCAGGTCGGCCGGCACATCGGGCACCGCCACCGGGGTTGGCCGCGCCGGGACCTCGCGCATGGCGTCCTGCACCTCCGCGTCGGAGGTCGGCAGGAAGTTGTCGTACCAGATACCAACGGCGTGGAAGGGATCGGGGGATTCCGCGCAGATCACGTCGTCGGCAAGCTCGCGCAGGCTGGTGCAGACGCTGGCCGCCCCCACGGGGACGGCCACCACGATGCGCGCCGGGGCCATCTGGCGCGCGGCCTGCACGGCGGCGCGCATGGTGGAGCCGGTGGCCAGGCCATCATCGACCAGGATGACTGTCTTGCCGGCCAGATCGAGCGGGCCCCGTCCGCCCCGGTACACGCGCTCACGGCGGAACAGTTCGCGTCGCTCCGCCGCCTCGGTCGCGTCGATCACCGCGTCGGGAATCTGCAACCCCTGCACGATTTCGTCGTTCAGCACGCGCACGCCACCGGAGGCGATGGCGCCCATGGCCAGCTCCTCGTGGCCCGGCACCCCCAGCTTGCGCACCAGGAAGGCATCCAGCGGCGCGTGCAGGGCGGCAGCCACCTCGGCGGCTACCGGCACGCCACCGCGTGGCAAGCCGAGCACGATCACGTTGGAGTCGTTGGCATACGGTTGGAGATGCGTTGCGAGCGTTCGACCGGCATCGCGCCGGTCACGGAATGGGAAAGCCATGACGCCGCGTCCTTATGCGGCGACGCCGCGCAGCACGTCCGCACCAACGTCGCTCAATCATGGTGTACGCAGATTGTAGGCCCGCCATCAGGTCATTGGTGTCTGGTGTTTCTCGCGCATGCACAAGCGATTGGCCACGAGGTTCAGCAAATCACCCGATCCCGTGGTGAAATCACCCCAGAGGTGGGTATTGAGACACGAGGGCCAGGATGTCACGCGTATTTCTTTTCGTTGATGAAGCCGGCAACTTTGACTTTAGCCCGAAAGGCTCAAAGTACTTCATCCTGACGTCTGTCGCAGTCGATGGTTGCTCAGTCGGTGACGAGTTACTTGAGTTGCACCGAGCTTTGGTTTGGGAAGGCGTAGAACTTACCCGATGCCTTTCACGCAACGACGGACATGCAGGCTGTTCGTGATCGCGTCTTCGCATTACTACGTGAGCATAGGTTCCGCGTTGATGCAACGATATTCGAGAAGCGGAAGACCCAGCCGAGCAGGCAGAGCGAACATGGAATGTATGAACTTGCCTGGTATCTACACATGCAGTACGTAGCGCCGCGCATCGCAAAGGAAGACGACGAACTCATGGTGGTTGGCGCGTCAATCTCCACGAATCGCCGCCGTGCCACGTTTGCTAGCGCGGTCGCAAAGGTGGTCGCCCAAACGGTGAGATCAGCCTCCGTGCGGACGGCCTATTGACCAGCGAAAACCGATCCATGTTTACAGGTGGCGGATTATTGTTGCTGGGCGATTCAGCGCAAGTGGGAACGCAACGACCCGCGATCATACGTCCTGATTCAGAACAAAATTCGCAGTGAGTTCGAACCATTCAGGATTGGGCGAACGACATCTTACTAGGACTACCAGACATGAAAATGGCTGGCTATCCGGTTTCCCGGAAGACCCCAGGGGGTCTTGTCACCAGCCGCATTACCAGAACAAAAGTATTACGAGTGGGGTTGGAACACAACCCATACGTACGCCTGATTTCGGCGTGCTGTCCAGCAGCCGCCAACTGCCTGCTGCCCGCTCTGCTCAGGAGCCGTTCAGCGTCAGGCCCAGCACATCGCCCAGCTCGCGCAGGCTGCGTTGCGCGGCGCGGGTGTCGTCGTCTTCCGGGGATTCGAGGATAGCGCCAGCGATCTCCCGCAGCGCCGCGATCGCCTCCGGTGTATTGAGGTCGTCGTCCATCGCGTTCAGGAAGCGCTCCCGCTCCGAGCTGACATCGAGCTCATTCTCGATGCCGTAGGCGGGCAGATCGATTGCCTCCACCAGGTCCCCCGCCACGGAGGCCCAGCGGTCCATCTCCTCATCCTCGAACGTCCACGGGGTGCGGTAGTGATTCGAGAAGAGGTAGAGGCGCATGGCGTCGGCGGTGTAGTTCTGGAGCGTGTTGCTGACGAGCACCAGGTTCCCCAGCGACTTGCTCATCTTCTCGCCGTTGTAGCCCACCATCGCCGCGTGCATCCAGGTACGGGCGAACGGCTCCACGCCAAAGGCGTTCTCCGACTGGGCGATCTCCGCCTCGTGGTGGGGAAAGACGAGATCGAAGCCGCCGCCGTGGATATCGATGCTGGGACCCAGGTAGCGGCTGGCCATGGCCGAGCACTCGACGTGCCAGCCGGGCCGCCCCGGGCCGTAGGGGGAATCCCAGGAGGGCTCGCCCTCCTGCCAGGCCTGCCAGAGCACGAAGTCCAGCGGGTCCCGCTTGTTCGGATCATCCGGGGTGTTGCCACGCTCGTTCGCGATGGGCAGCATCAGGTCGCGCGGGATATGGCTGAGCTTGCCGAACTCCGGATCACTGGCCACGGAGAAGTAGACGTTGCCGCCGCTCTCGTAGGCGTGGCCCTTGTCGATCAGCGCCTGCGTGATCTCCAGCATCTCCGGGATATGGTCAGTGGCGCGCACGTAGTGATCGGGCGCAACCCAGTTCAGGTCCTCCATGTCCTTGAGGTACTTGGCAATCTCGCGGTCACCCAGTTCTGTCCAGGTGATACCAATCTCTTTCGCCTTGCGCAGGATATCGTCATCGATGTCCGTCACATTCTGGACATAGGTGACATCGATACCCTTGTGCCGCAACCAGCGGGCAAGGATATCGAAGGTCAGGAACGTGAAAGCATGGCCGACATGGGTAGTGTCATACGGTGTCACGCCGCAGACATACATCCCGACCGCGCCGTCACGCGGGGTGAAGTCCTCCACCCGGCCTGTCTGCGTGTTAAAAAGCTGCATTCCCCCCTGCTCCGCTCAGGCCACGCTGCGACCACATCTGGAACTGATCAATGTTTGGAGTATATCCGTATCCTGACGGCTGTCAGCGTCGTCCGGCGCAGGGGCATACGGGACGGTGTGGTAGATTCGGCGGCGTGCCCGCGCCTGCCGACAGCCTGCTACCGAGTCGAGGTTGGAGACAGTGAACCGGAGCGCCCGCTCCCCACGCGCGCAGTGCGCCGTCTGGATCGTCCTGCTGCTGGCCGGCGTCGTCGCGCTGGCAGGGTGCGGTATCTCCGCGCCTGCGCCATCCATCGCCGAATTGGCCACCGCCACCCCCGAACCCACCATGACCCCGGCGCTGCGCCTGACGCCGGCGCCGCAGCGCTGCGCGGATGGCCGCCTGCGCATCCGTGATCTGGAGACCGTCGGCCAGGAGTGGACCGCCGGGGTGCAGTCTGCCATCGAGGTAGCGCTGGCCTGGCGCCCGGATGCGCGGCTGGTCTCGATGCAGGTCGGGTGCGCCCCCCTGGAGGATGGCTTCCGCTGGAAGGGCACGTTCTACTCGCGGCAGGCGCAATCGTTCTACTTCAGCGACACCGGGCTGAGCGAGCCGGCGGAGGTTGCGCCCGAATCGGTGCCGGCCCTGCCATTGGACGAGGTCGACTTTGCGCAGATGCACCTGACCCTCGCCCGCGCCGGCTACAACGAAGACGCCGAGTTGAACCCTTCCAGCGGCGCGACGGTGCGCCTGAATGTTCCCACCGATCCGTTCGGGCCGCCGGGCACCCCCGAGGGGCTGGTCTATCACGTAGCGGTGGTGGACCAGGGCACCGTGCGCGATCTCTTTGTCAGTAGTCCGGGGTGGACCCTCCACTCCTACCAGAACCGGGGGTAGGCCATGAGAGACGACGTGGGGCACGCGCCAGAGAGCCTGGCTGATCCCGCCGTGGTCGCGGCCTGCCTGGAGGTGTTGCGGCAGCGGCCAGCCGCGCTCGTGACCGATATCGACGGCACCATCAGCGCCATCGCGCCGACCCCCTTCGAGGCCGTGGTCCACACCGAAGCGCTGGCGGCGCTGGAGGCGCTCACCGGGTTGCTGGAGGCGGTCGCGGTCGTCTCGGGGCGCGCCCCTGGCGACGGGGCGGCCATGGTCGGCCTGGGGCAGCTCACCTACGTCGGCAATCACGGCCTGGAGCGCATCGTGCGCGGCGCGCCCTGGACCCACCCGGCGGCGGAAGCCGCGCGCCCGGCCATTGCCGCCGCGCTGGAGGAAATCCAGGCCGGGGTCCACGCTGCCGGCGATGCGCCCTGGCTGATCATCGAGAACAAGGGCGTCACCGGTACGGTCCACTACCGGCTGGCCGAAGACCCGGCGGCCGCCGCGGCGCTCCTGGAGTCGCTGGCGGCGGTTGCGGCCGAGCGGCACGGGTTGCGCGTCGCTCCCGGGCGCATGATCGTGGAGTTGCGCCCCGCGCTGGCGGTGAACAAGGGGACGGCCATCCGCGACCTGGTCACCGATCTGGGGCTGCGCGGCATCGTCTTCTTTGGCGACGATGTGACGGATGTGGATGGCTTCGTGGCGCTGCGCGCACTGCGCGAGGAAGGACTGGCCGCCACGCTGAGCGTGGGGGTGCTGGCCGCCGAAACGCCGGAGGCCGTGGCCGAGAGCGTGGACCTTCACGTCCGTGGCGTACCGGCCTGCGCCGCCACATTGCTTGAAGTTGCCGCGCAGTTGCGCAGGTTACCGCCACCTCCCGCGTGACCTGCCGCCGGGCTATGCTCTGCGCGGACAGGCAACTGGTGGAGGTTCTTGCGTGATAACGTATCTGCTGGCGACCGTGATGTTTCTCTCCACGTTCGGGAGTTCACTGGCGCAAGTCGCCCCGCCCTGGAGGCATCAGGTGGCCCCCTTGCAGACATCGGAGATCCTGGTGGGTGGGGTTCCGCTGACGGTGGAACTCGCCTATCAGCCGGCAGATTTGCAGCGCGGGCTTGGCTACCGGGATGGGCTGGCGCCCGGCGCCGGCATGCTGTTCCTGTTCGAGCAAGCTTCACCCCGCTCCTTCTGGATGAAAGGGATGCGCTTCTGCCTCGATATCATCTGGATCGAGGGTGGGGTGATCCAGGGCGCGGCGGAGAGCGTTTGCCCGGACCCGGCGGATATCGACGATGCGGATCGCCCGACCCAGAAGTCGCCGGTCCCCGTTTCCTACGTGCTGGAGGTGCCGGCAGGCTGGATGGCTGAGCATGGTGTCACCACTGGCACAGCGGTC
Organism: Thermomicrobiales bacterium; assembly: GCA_034431475.1. Taxonomy (GTDB): domain Bacteria; phylum Chloroflexota; class Chloroflexia; order Thermomicrobiales; family UBA6265; genus JACCXM01. The sequence goes on from DAOUDE010000047.1 coordinate 8,393, forward strand.
GAGAACCTGCCCTACCTGGTCAAGACGGAGGAGCCGCAGGGGTAACCCACAGGCGCGGTCTGGCCGCGTGGCAAGCCAACGGCCCGGGCGCAGTGCCCGGGCCGTGGTGATTGCAGCGTGTGTTCCTGCGAGACGCTCCGGCTACAAGGCCGTCGTCGTTGAGGTTGACGTGGAGGTCGAGGTCGACGTTGAGGTCGAGGTCGACGTCCCGGTGGTCGAAGTCGACGTCCCGGTGGTCGAGGTCGAGGTCGTGGCGTCCGAGCACGGGCCACGGTAGCTGCCCGGGTTCTTGCGCAGCGCCCGCTTCGCCTTCTTTGTCTTGAAGCGCTTCGTCGTGCAGACGAGTTCCCGGGCCTGGGCCTCGCGCGGCGCACGGCCGGCCTTGGTCGGGTCCACGGACGTCGTGCTGGTGGTTGTTGCCCCCTCCTTGCAAAGGCACATCGTGCGCTTGCCGTTCTTGGAGTTGTGTTCGCTCGCGACGCCGCCCTTGCCCTTGCGGCCCTTCTTGCCCTTGGCACTGACGGCGACAGCCACCCCGGCCCCGGCCAGTGCGCCACCCAGGGCGCCCTTCACGGCGGTGCGGCGGCTGGAAGCTTGCGCGATGCGCGCGATCAATTCATCAAATTCCCGTGCATCCATCGTCCATTCTCTCCCATCTTGTGTCTACGGAGCACGAAGCATCCAGACTCTAACACCAACAAGTCGATGAGGCCACATGCGAGCCGGCCCTGTAACACGCCTCGCCGCCTGGAGTTACGTCGATATGGCAACCCCCGCCGGCTCTCGCTGCAACACCTGCAAGACCTCGGCCGCCACCTCGTAGCGCCCAAAGGAGGGCATCAGGTAGACCCCCTGCACGTGCGGCTGCAGCGCGGTCAGCAACTCCTGCGCCATCAGCACGCCTTCCCGGCGCCCTTCCGGCCCGGCCAGCCGCATCCGCTCCCGCGCCACGTCCGTCAGCGTGATGCCGGGCACCTCGTTGTGCAGAAACTCCGCGTGGCGTGTGCTCTGCAGCGGCAGGATGCCCGCCAGCACCGGCACCGGCAGGCGGTCGGCCCCGAACACCTCCAGGAAGCGCCACCACGTTTCGGGGTCGAAGATCGGCTGCGTCATCACCACCTGCGCGCCGGCCTCCAGCTTGGCGCGTAGACGCTCCGCCTCCAACGCAAGGTCCTGCCGCGTCGGGTCCACCGCGCAGGCCACGGCAAAGCCGGCGGGCCGCCCGATGGATGCCCCGGCCGAGTCCTGCCCGGCGTTCAGCCGCCCCAGTACGCGGATCAGGCCGACCGAATCCACGTCGTAGACCGCCGAGGACTCCGGGTAGTCGCCCAGGCTGGGTGGATCGCCCGTGAGCGCCAGGATGTTGCGCACACCGACGGCGTGGGCGCCCAGCAACTCCGATTGCAGGCCCATCAGGGAGCGGTCCCGCGTGGTCAGGTGCAGGATCGTCTCCACTCCCACCTGGTGCTGGATGAGGTAGCAGAGCGTGAGCGCGCTCATACGCACCCGCGCCATCGGGGAATCGGCGACATTGATCAGGTCCACGCCAGCGGCCTGCAGCAGCCGCGCGCCATCCAGCGCCTTGGCCGGGTTGAGGCCCTTGGGTGGGTCGATCTCGACGGCAACGGCAAACTCGCTGCGCGCCAGCTTCTCCTGGAGCCTGGTGGGTCCTTCTGCAGCGACCAGGTCGATGACGGGGGCGTCCGCCTTGCGCCGCTGCCGGCCACTGCGGGCGGCAGCCCCGTTCCGGGCGCACGGCAGGCCGTGGCTGAGGCTCCAGGTATCGAGCGCCTCACGCATGGCCGCCGTGTGCGCGGGCGTGGTGCCGCAGCAGCCGCCCACAATGCGCACGCCAGCATCGGCGGCGCGCCGCGCGAACTCGGCAAAGTACTCGGCGGATGACGGATAGATGACGCGGCCCGCGACATGCGCTGGCCAACCCGCGTTCGGCATGCAGGAGACCGGAAGGGCCTTGCCGTTCTGCCCCTGCTGGGCGTGCACCATGCGCTCCACCACCGGCAGCAGCCGCTGCGGCCCTACGGAGCAGTTGGCGCCGACCACCGCCACGCCCAGCTCGCGCAGGCGCGTCACCACCTGCTCCGGCGTGCTGCCGCCGATGGTCTGCCCATCCTCGGCGAAGGTCATGGAGGCGATGATCGGGAGATCGCTGGCCTCCTGCACCGCCAGGATCGCCTGCTCCATCTCGTTGAGATTGCCAATCGTCTCGATCAGGAAGAGATCGACGCCGCCTTCCAGCAGCGCATCCACCTGCTCCCGGAAGACCCGGCGCGCCACCGCTGGCTCCAGCGTGCCGAAGGGGGTCATCGTGCGCCCGAGTGGCCCCACGTCTCCGGCGACCAGCGCGGGGCGCCCGGAGATCTCCCGCGCCTCCCGTGCCAGGCGCACCGCCTTACGGTTCACCTCCCGCACGCGGTCGGCAGCGCCGAAGGGCTCCAGCTTGAGCCGGTTTGCGCCGAAGGTGTTCGTTTCGATGATGTCCGCGCCCGCTTCCAGGTAGGCGCGGTGCACACCCAGCACCAGGTCTGGCTGGGTGAGTGTCAGGAGATCGAACGCGTCGTCGAGCGAGGCCCCAGCCGCGTAGAGCATGGTGCCCATCGCCCCGTCCACCAGGAGTGGGCCAGCGGCAAGGCGGTCAAAAAGCGGGTGGGACACGGGAGCCTCCAGAGACGATGCGTGATCCTGCTGGAGCAACTCTAGCTGAGGCAGTCTACCCGGAAGGTGCACGGCAAACGCAGCGGCACCGCGCAGGGTGGGTCCTGCGCGGTGCTCAGGGGAGAGGGGAAAGAACATTGCGGGGCGGCGCCGGGAGGCCAGCGCCGCATCAGGCTAGGCGCCGGCCTCCGGTGTTCCCGGAGCCGTGGGAGCGGCAGGTGCATCCGGGGCCATGGGGTACTCTCCCCCATCGTCGCCCCAGTGGCCGTCGCCCATGCGCTCACGAATGCGCACCCGGCCGTGACCATGGCCATGGCCGTGGCCCATGCCACCGCCGTGACCCTTGCCGCCGCCATAGGCGCCCGGCATCATGCCGCCCGGCATCATCTCACCGTGCATCATGCCGCCGTGCATCATGCCCATACCCATGCCGTGCCCCATCCCCATGCCCATCCCCATGAAACCGGGCATGATCGGCACATCAGTTGTGGCCACAATCAGCTTCAGGGCTTCGGCCTGGCCCTTGGTGAGTTCGTCGTCGGTGACGTGGGTGTCGATGAGCGACATGATCGCCTTGCGGATGGCAGCATCCACGTCATCTGCCGTCGTGTCGCCAAGCTCCGTCGCCAGGGCCGCGGTGAAGTCGGCGTACATCTGGGTCCGCATGTCCTCCCAGTCGCCAGGTTCCATCATGCCTTCCGGCTCGCCGCCTTCCGGGTCGTCACGGCTGTCGTCGTCGGTGTCTTGCGCGGCGGCAGCCGGGGCGAAGCGCAACAGGCCAGCGCCGACGCCGGCAGCGCCGAGCGACGTGAGGAACGACTTGCGCGAGACAGTTGTGCTCATGCTGAACTCCTGGTGTCTCAGTCCTGGCGCGGCCAGCACGGTCCGCGTGGCGTAACTATGCATCCACATGCTTACAGTTTGCTGGGAGCTGGCTGGGGATTGCCGGGGATTTCTGTACGGGCCAGTGCGGAGCAAGGTCCGCTCCGGCGAAAGGCCAGGCCGCTCATGCGAGAGCAGCCGGTACAGCCCGGGCCTGGAATCAGGCGGCTTCGCAAGAGCCGGCCAGTGTTAACAACGTTGTTGCCGCATCTTCGCGCAGACCCGTCATGGGATGATTCCTCATGATGATCGGCGTTTACTATGTAACTCAAGAAGCTTGGTACCCATCACCCTGCTTGTCTCAGGTAGATGGTTATACGCGATACCCGACCTTCATCAACCATGATGGGTTGATACTGCGATGCGAAACCATCGGCACGTACTGCCAGGATGAATCTGCCGGAAGCAAGGCCCGAAAAACCGAACTCGCCGTTCTCATTCGATATTGCCCCAACATCGCGCCGCCTGGGCCCTTCTCCGGTGATGGCTATGGTTGCATCCGGTATTGGCGTGCCTCCTGGGTCCACGACACTGCCTGAAATGACCCCGCCGCGCCTTTTTATTGCCACCATCTAAGTCCTCCCGGGTTAGCAGCCGACACAGCGAAGAGAGATGTAGCCAAGAGTATTCAGCGGCAGCTCCGTTTGTCCGCGCGGAGCGTCAAGCGGCTTCCCTGATCCACAAGAGAATATTGCGAAAGACTTCGTTATCAATCTTGACAGCAAAGTTCCGGCCCGCCCCACCACTGGTATGGATTGCCACCACATATCTTTCTCCTCCTGCAAAGCACCATAGTGGAGACCCGCTCTGCCCTCCTTCGGTATCTATGGCGTACGTAAGAGTCCGCCCATTGAGACTTCCTGGTGACTTCGTCTGGGTCCACTGGGTACCACGGGGTTTATCCAGGGGATACCCGGTCAAAGTGAGTTCCGTTCTCAGAATCAAGTCGCGAGAGATTTCCGCCACTCCCAGAAAGCCCTGTACGTCGCCAAATCGGCAGTTCTGCGGAAGCACGATTGCTCCGTAGTCATGCGTGCTCGACTCCATCTCCATCCAGCCGCGAACGGTTCTAAACTCGGATGAGAAGCACGAACCTGCCGGCTGATAGCCTTCATTGCACCCAGGAATTACTTCAATGAACTTCGGCCACCCGCCTTGTTCCGTGTCAAACACACAATGGCCTGCCGTCAGGACCAACCTGGCCGAAACCAGGCAACCTGTACCAACGAATTTCAGGCCGCTCTGCGCCGTGATCCTCAGGGCGCAAACCGTGGACCATGGCATTACGTCAGTGATAGGCACCTGAACTCGATCATCGCGGTCAATTACCGACTCCAGGATGCGCCGGCCCTCAACGGTCTGTTGACTCTGCTGGGCCGCCGGCTTGATCCAGCGAGCTTCAGGTTCCATGCCTACTCCCACCTTGAGCTGCAGATTCACTGGTTGAGTCAGTTGCCATCAACAGATTGCCCGCTCTTCGCAAGCATGACAGACCTACGGCGACGGGCCCCACTCTGCTTTCCAAATGGCTCTCCAGTTATGCGGTAGCCAGTGCCAGTCGCGCGCGTCCGCAAAGATCATGTCGCGTACGCTGCGGGCAAAGCACGAGTCAATAGCTCTGCAGACTGCAGCGAGGTCAAACGCGGTACACGACCAGATTGTTGGCGCGTTGACTCGTGATTCCACCAATAACCCGGGCATGTACTCAAGACAGGTCTCTCTGTCTCCAGAGAGGAGACACAGCTTCTCTCTCATCCACACCTGCGACGCAGGGCTCACAGAGCAGTTATCGTCCGTCGCGTCAACCTGAGCCGTCAGGCGTTGAGCCAGGATTGCAAGGCTGTCGCCTTTCGCACTCGCCAAGAGTGCTGCCAGTTCAGTTACGATCTGCACATACATTCTCTCCACGAGCGGTTCCGGGATTGATTCCAGGTCACCGGGTCGCCAGGCGCCCGGCAGACTGTCGACAGATCGCCGTTCCAGGTACCTCAGGAGCTGAAGGCCCATCTCAGAAGCCGTGACTGGGCCTGTAGTCATCCTTGCAATGCGCATCAAGTTATGGACAAGTTGCACACGGTGGAGAGCCAATATGGAGTACCCAGCGTCCTCTATAAGTCCCGCATCAATCCACAATGCCTCCATCACACAGGCGACTGCCTCACGCGCGTTTCGGCTTCGGTAATGAACATAGGCTTCGGCGGCTCGCTGAAAACTTGTCGCAAGCTGGAGCGCCTCGGCCGACATGGGCTCCCGCTCCAAAATTGCAGATGACTCCTCAAGAGCCTGTGCCGCGCTCACCAGTTTGCCCTCACGAGCTGCAGCAAGTCCGCGGTCACGACTTCTCGAACAGCGCCGAAGAAGCAGGACGTCTGACAATGCCAGGCGCGGAAATGAATGCGCTTGCAAGTAGCGATCAAATTCCGAGACAGACTCGAAGATGGAGTCCAGCGGCGCCTCGCGCGTCACGCAGTAGGCATTCCACGCGGCCGCCAATCTCTCCTCTTCGCTGGTCACGGTCATATGAGTCGGCGCGTGAGATCACCAGCTTCGCTATCGATCCGTTGCTTCGCATAGGCGAGGAGCAGCCGGCCTTCAATATTCAGCTTGGTGCTCGGGCAGGGAATGTGGCCTTCCAACCATTGTTTTGGGCAGGATCCCCCGCACACAGGCAACATTCTGCACGTAGCGCATGGGTATTCCTGGCGTGCTATTTTCGTGTTGAAATCACCCAGGACATGCCAAGCGTCAGCGCCGGTACCTTTCTCGAGAGTGCCAAGCGCGAAACGATTAGGAGTCCCGTAGAGCGGTACGTACGACACCTCAGTGCAGTTAAATACATTCCCGTATGCATCAATCAGTTCAGCCGAGGGTTTGATGGCCATACACACGACGGGATTTACCCCCGGAAGCAGGGGAACCGCAAATCCCAGCTTTGATGCCTCGACATACCAGTCGAGTTCGCGTTCTGCAAACTCATTTAACTCCAAGGACTCCTTGTGGGCGTCGTTACCCCATGAATGAATGGGGGCGACATAGAAGCTGATGCGTTCCTGGATACCGGCTTCCTCCAACATGTGAAGAAGTGGCGGCACTCCTTCAAAGTTGCGGCGATCTACGTTGCACCGGATGCGCAAGCTCACATCAAGATCTACGCGTCGAGCTAGCGAAACCACATTCTTGAAGATTCGTGCGAACGTCGGGTGACCCGCCTTGGTATGACGTCTGGCATCGTGAAAGCTTGCGCTCCCATCGAGCGTCACCTCGATGAATCCCACTTTATGCTCCCGCACCAACTCCTCTGCGATTTGATCGGTGAGTGCAAGTCCATTCGTTACGATCCTCGCTTCGTAGTCACAACCATGTTCAGCCGCGACAGAAATCAGTCGCGGAGTGAGTGCGCGAATGACCTGCTTACCAGCAATGGGTTCAGCCCCAAACCAGCACACATGCAGAGTCTGAAATGAACCGGCCTGCAACTTGCGGGCTACGCGCTCGATAAGGAGTGACTGATTGTGGGCATCGAGGGCGTTCGGTGAGTGGAGTTGTCCACAATAACCGCAACCGAGCTGACACGCTGCCGTGGGCTGTATCACCGTGTAGAGCACCGTATCGTCGGCCGCCGCCGCGTTGTTGCGCTTGAGAATGGTGGAAAGCTCATCTTCGCTGGACGGTACGAAAAGCTCTATGTCAACGAAATCTTGAAGTGTGTCGAGGGGAAGTACATCAATTGCACCGTCAGTCAGGGCAGTCCATACCTCCTCAGGTATGACACGGGCCTCAGCCGTTCGGGTAGCGAAGACAACCCGGCGAACCTGATTCTTTGCAATGTCCAGGAACGGCGGGGTCGCGACGTGATAGTTGGACAATCGCAAAGCGCTCATGTCGTATCACCTCTGCCGATGGGCACTCGGCAACCGGACAACGCACGAATTAGCTCATTGGGCACCTGCGCAGGATTCTCGTGGAAATGGAGGCGCGTCCAACCTGCAAGAATCAGACGCGCCAACGATCAGGAGTTCTTCGAACACGCGGATCGCTAGCGCGATCCGACCTCAGGTATGGGGAAGTTTTCTCTGGAGCCTTCAATTAACTCCGCGGGCCTGCATTCCTAGGCTCGACGGGACTGCGCAGCCCTCGTCACAGGCAATGTTTACACCCGCTCGTCTAGGATCAACCCCAGCTGCTAGCCCGCTCACACCGCGTCGGGCACTGATGATGCGTTCGATATCAAGGCCTGAGAGCGATGATGCAATCAACGCCCCAGAACCTGCCGTGCTACTTATTGGTTGATCCAGGCCGCTTTCCCGTGAGGCGCCGGATTCTCCGGATTCCTCCAGCTTTCTCACGGCCTCACCCAGGGCAATTTGGGCCTCGAGGAGAAGTTCACGCAAACCCTTGCTCTCCATGCCTCTTTGCCTCCCTGCTTGTTGTGACGAGTGTGGTGACTGCGCAGGTGCCCGGTCGTCACAATAATCCTGGATAGGCAATTTGTCAATATTTTCTTAATTCATCAAGATTCGTTAGCCAGAGATTTATGAACGTCTAACCTCTTCAAATGGTTTGACTGGCAATTGGGCGGCCGCCGCGCAACCAGACACTGGTCCCGCACTGCCATATGCCCACCCCCGCACCAACTGGCGAAGGGTAGGCCAATGGAACAGATCAGCCGCTGACCTAGTTTGCGACACCCCCTTACGCTGTTCCAGAGCCTCTACCGGCTCGCGGCCTCCCACTCCTGGTATAGCTCTTCGATTTCCGCCATGGGGGGGATGGCATCCGGGCCGATCCCGCGCAGGCTGAGCGCGGCCACCAGGTTCGCGAAGCGCCCGGCCGAGACGGGCGAAACCCGGCGGTCGGCGGCACGCAGAAAGAAGGCGGCGGCGAAGAC
>DAOUDE010000048.1:0-113557 GCA_034431475.1 Thermomicrobiales bacterium
ACATGCGCCGCGCGGCGCTTGCCGGGACGCGGTTTGCGTTCCACCCGCGGCCAACGGTGCTCAAGTTCCCCTCTTCCCTTTTCCCGCAGGGGTACCGCTCGGGTGAGCCAGACCCCATCCAGGCGGACTACTTTGCACGGCTGCGTGATGCCCCCGCGACCCTGGAGGCCGAGATCCTGCGGGAGTTGGCGACCCGGTACGCCCAGCACGATCGGGGAGCGGGCAAGGGGATCTTTGATCGGCGCCGGCCCGAGCTGGCTTCTGGAGACGGCATGGCGGCGTCTGCTGAGGCAGCGCGGCAGCAGTTTCAGGACCGTCGCCTCGGGCGCAGGTATCTGCGAGGACTGGCTGCCGATGTCGTCGGCGAGGCGCCCATTGTGACCGCCGATCTGGCCGGGGATGATCTCTCACCAGCAGACGGCATTCGGGACCGTTTGGCAACGCGCAGCGCCCGGCGCGACCGGCGCGAGCAGAAGCGTCGGCGCAATGCTCACATCAAGGCGCGACGGGAGCGCAACTCCACGCGTGTGCCGCGCGACGAGGCTTGAACACCACTGGGTGGATGCGTACTTTCCCGGGATGGTGGGCAACCTGGACCCGGCGCGCCGGGTCCAGGTTGGCTCATTGCCCCTCGCTCACGAGCGCCCGAGAAGTTACTCGGGCTCGACACAGACCTTGTCAATATCGTGGCATATCAGGGTTCCGCAGCAATCCGCGCTAAATGCACAGGTCTTGCCCGCGATGAGACAGCAGTCGCCATCGACGCAGGCGAGGTCACCGCAGCATGAGCAACCGTTGCCGCAGGAGTCATTGAGCTTCTTGCACTCCGGACAGACGGATTCGCAGATCTTGCTGGCGTTGCAGGTAAACCCGATGCAGCAATCTTCTTCGCCACCTGGGCATGGTTTGCCAGCCGTGTTGCAACAATAGAACCCGTTGGGGGGGAACTCATCGCACGTTGCGCCGCTACAGCACTTCTTCTTCTTGCCTCCGCAGGTCTGTTGCAGTTTGCGGCACTTCTTCTTTTTCTTCTTTTTGGCCTCAGTGGGCGAGAACGACGCTGCACCAAGCAGCGTGGCCGCGAGACCTCCGGAAAGTAATCCGAACCGGCGACGTGTCCAGGCATCGAATCGCGACGCGTCCATGATTTCCTCCTGGCGACAACAGCGAGCGCAAAGGGTTCCAGGATTTCTCCGACACGCAAAGGCTGGGCTCACAGGGGCTGGAGTATGGAGCGTGGCGCCGCCGGGATTTCGACCCGTGGCGGGGCAACGCCTCCGTGATCGCGCCGGCGTGCGCGATCGCTGCCACGCCCATTCGCCTGCTATCAGCGCAATCACTTATACACGATCAGGCTCGGTGTGTCCTCTTGCGATGCCGCCATGAGCTGATCGCGCGGCCGTTGCGCCGGGTTCTGTGGTCGGGTGTAGCAGGATTTGGTGATTCTGCCTGATGCGCAATCGCGCAACGTGCGGCAAGATGGCCGGATGAACGCGCTGTCGCGTTTCCGCGCCTCCGACGCCGCTGATGATCGCCATGGGCGCGGTCGCCCCGAGGACGTGTCATCGCGGACATGGCAAGAGCCCAGCCGCCGCGCGGGACGTGGAGATGCTTACCGTGCTGCCTGGCCCATCTGCCTGGGCCCACGCCGGACCCGCTGGTGCATCGTCGCGCCAGCGTTCGATTGCGGGCCGTGCCGGCCCAGGGCGCCGCATCGCTGCAATGCACCGGGTGTGGGGAAGTCATGGGGAGCACGCCTTCAGGAATCACCAGACGAGGGCTCCTCGGCGGCGCTCTGGCGCTCGGCGGGTCGCGAGGTGACCGGGCCAGCGCACGCGGAACCCTTTACGCCCAGAGCGACGTCACGCGCAAGCTGCAGCCGCCGCTGACGCTCGGCATGGCGCGCGTGGTGTTGCGGACTGGCGCGCTCTCGCAGAGCGCCACGCAGGGAGTGCGCCTGATCGCGGTCGAATCCGGCGTCATTGCGGTGGGGATGCCTCGCAACGACCACCTGCCGCTCACTGCGGCTGACCTTTCGGTGACTCCCGGGGCGCAGACTGACCTGGTGGAGCTGATCATGGACACAGGTACGAGCCTGGTGGCGGACGACCCCGGAGTCATGAGCCTGCGCAACCCCGGGGCGGGAGCGGCGGTTATCCTTGACGTGGTGGTCTACCGGCAGCCAGCCCGGCCCTTTGCGCGGGCGTTCACGAGTGACGACGTCAGCTTCCAGTTGCTGGCCAGCGCCATCGCGGCAACCGCCCCAGCAAACGGCGCGAGGGTACGGCTGGAGCGCAGGTGGCTGGGGCCGCAACAGGTGCTGACGCAGGAGGCGGGAACCGGTGTGATGGTCGGCTACCTGGCACGCGGCGCCGTCGAAGTGGCCGGGGAGGCGGGCGCGGTGGCCACCGCCCGCGCTGCCACCGCCGCGCCGTACTCGCTACCCGGCGCGCTGCAGGTGCTGGGGGAAGGCCGCGAGCGGCTGGTGACCGCCGGGGGCATGGTGTTCGTGCCGGAGGACGGCGCGGCCACGCTCACGAACACCGAGCGGCGTGAGGCGGAACTGCTCATCCTCGCCCTGCTCGCCGCGTAGGGCCTCTTGCCAGGTCAGGCCTGCGCGGGCCGCGCCTCATCGCCGCTCATCCGCAACACGGATTGCAAAGTTGACAGGCTCTTCCTCACACTGGTTGAATGCACGCGTCACCCTGTGCAAATTGCCTGAAACGAGAGGAGGCTGATCCCCCACCCGAGTCCGTATACTTTCCAGGCCGCATTGCCCCTTCGCCGGTGAAGGGGAACCCACATGCCCGGCGCCAGCTCGTTCGACGCAGAGCAAGGGAGGAACCATTGATGTTTCACGGCCCCACGCGTGACATCCAGGTCATCAATCGTCGCCGCCTGCTCGGTTTTCTGTCCGGCGCCGTCGCCGCCGGCATCATTTCGCGCAGCCAGGCCTACGCCTACCTCCAGGATGCCTCCGAGAAGACCGGCGTTACCGCGGAAGACTGGAACACGGAAACGATCAACGCCAAGGCGGGCACCCGCACGTTCGACACCGCCGGGGATTTGCACGCCATCGTGCCCGAGAGCACCGAGGGCGCGCTCTCCTACTGGAACGTGGGGCCGACCGAGGCCTCGCCAGACATCACCAAGACGCTCTACCAGGATTTCCTGGACACCTGGGCGCTTATCTATCCGAACATCACGCTCGACAACCAGAACATCAATTACAACGACATGCTGGACAAGATTCGCACCGCCGCCGCCGGTGGCGCGGCCCCGGATGTGGCGAAGATGCCGATCCTGTGGGGTGTCGAGTTCGCGGCGCGCGGCGGGACCTCCGAGGTGACGCTCGAGGAGTTCGGGCTGACGCCAGAACAGTTCTGGCCGGGCGCGCTGAAGTCCGTGACGTGGGACGGCAAGTACTACGGCGTGCCTACCAACAACGAGACGATGGCGTTCATCTGGAACAAGCAGATCTTCGCCGATGCCGGGCTCGATCCCGAGACACCGCCCGCCACCTGGGACGACGTGGTGGCGTACTCCAACCAGATCAAGCAGGAAACCGGCAAGAACGGCTACGGCATGGTCTGCAAGGTCAACGCCGGCAACACACCGTTCCGCTTCATGCCGGTGGTCTGGGCGTACGGCGCCAGTGCACTCGATGAGGCGCTGGATGAGCCGACCTACGCGACCACCATGATCAACACGCCGGAGGGCATCGCGGCACTGCAGACCTACTACGACATGTATGTGCGCGATCAGTCGGTGCCGACCTCGGCGCTGACCAACACGCAGACCGAAAACCAGGACCTCTTCATCGCGGGCGAGATCGCGATGATGATCAGTCACCCCAGCGAGTACGTGGCCATGACCGACCGCGCCGCCAAGGCGACCGGAGCCGACAAGGAGTTCGCTGACCAGATTGTTGCCAACATGTCCTACGGCCTGATTCCGGAGGGGCCGGCCCGGCGCGCCGTGGTGTTCGGGGGTTCCAACGCCCACATCATGAGCGATGAGGCGCACGGCGCGCCGGTCAACCGCGATGCGGCGCGGGCGCTGGTGGCGATGCTGACCAGCCCGGAGTGGTCGCTCAAGAACAACTGGACCGATTCCAACCCAGCCAACCTGCTCGGTTTCGAGACCGAGTGGATGAAGCAGCGGCTGGAGGAGATCAAGTTCCTGGAAGTGACCACGTCCATGCTGCCGTACGGAATTCCGTTCCCGGTGGTGCCGGAGTCGCCGGAGGTGATGAACATCATCATCCCCGAGATGCTGCAGAACGCGCTGACCGAGAGCATGACGGTGGAAGAGGCGGCCAACGACGCCGCTGACCGCATCAACGAGCTCATTGCTTCGCGCTAGGTAGCGGGCGCATGCCGGAGCGCCAGCCGGGCCAGCACCTGGGTCCTGGCTGGCGCTTCGCCGTCCACGCGGGAGTGTTCCTGAGCTATGGCCATCGCTGAAGCGCAGAGCATGGCGCGCCCGGCTGTCGCAACGCCGCGCCGGGAATCGCTGGCGCGGCGCATCGCCAGCCGCTGGGCCGATTACGTGTACATCCTGCCGGCCATGCTGGTGATGCTGATCGTTATCGGCTACCCGCTGGTGTACACGGTCTGGCTGTCGTTCCACGCGACACCGCCGCGCACCGGCGAGTGGAACTTCAATGGCGTCCAGAACTACCAGGAAATCCTGACCGATCCCCGCTTCTGGAAGATCACGTGGAACACGGTCTACTGGACTGTCGGCTCCACGTTCTTCGCCTTTGTGCTCGGGTTCGGCGCGGCGTTGGCCCTGCACAAGCCGTTTCCGGGGCGGGGCGTGGTGCGCGCCATCCTGCTCATTCCCTGGGTGATCTCGGCGGTGGCGGCGGCCTATGTGTGGCGCTGGATCCTGCACAGTGACTACGGCCTTGTCAGCGGCACCCTGCTGCAGTGGGGGGTCATCGAGAAGCCGCTGGTGCTGCTGGACAACAAGAACCGCGTGATGCCGACCCTGATCATGGTGAATGTCTGGAAGGAGTTCCCGTTCGTCATGGTCATGCTCACGGCGGGCTTGCAGACGGTGCCGGAAGGGCTGCTGCGCGCGGCGCGTATCGATGGCGCGAGTACGTGGAACCAGTTCTGGCATGTGACGGTGCCGCACCTGCGCGGGGTGATTCTCATTACCACGCTGTTGCTCTTCGTGATCAACCTGAACTCGTTCACGCTGGTCTGGTTGATGACCGGCGGCGGCCCGGCCAACGCCTCGGCGCTGTGGATCACCGAGATTTACAACATTGCGTTCAGGAAGCTGCAGTACGGTCCGGCCTCGGCGTTCTCCGTGATCCTGTTCATCATCATGCTGGCGCTCGGCTACTTCTACGTGAAGGCGCTGACCGCGAATGCGCCCCGGCGCGAGGGATAGCAGCCATGGAACGATCTCGCGGCGGGTTCAACGTGCTCAGCCTGGGGCGGTGGCTTTTCCTGGCGTTCATGCTGGCCTTCACGGCGCTGCCAATGCTCTGGATGGTCTCGACCTCGATCAAGACCGAGTTTGCCGCCATTCAGCAACCGCCAACCTGGATACCCGCCGAGCCGACGCTGAACCAGTACACGACGCTGCTCTCGCCGACGAGCCCGACCGGTCAGCAGTTCCTGGGGTACATCCGCAACAGCGTCATCGTCTCGACGGCGACGACGATCCTGGGTCTGATCGTGGCGGTGCCGGCGGCGTACGCCTTTGCGCGCTTCAACTTCCCCGGGCGGGATACACTCTTCTTCTCGGTGCTGATCCGCAACATGTTCCCGGTGGTGGTGTTCCTGATTCCGCTCTTCATCCTGATGAAGAGCCTGCGGCTGATCGACACCTACTTCTCGCTGATCCTGACGTATCTCACGTTCGGCCTGCCGCTCTCCATCTGGCTGCTGAAGGGGTTCTACGACAACATTCCGCCCGAACTGGAGCGTGCCGCACGCATCGATGGGGCGACGCGCTTTCAGGCGTTCTGGAAGATCATCCTGCCCCTGTCGGCGCCAGGCCTGGTGGCCACGGCCATCTACGCCTTCATCCAGGGCTGGAACGAGTACGTCTATGCGCGGACGTTCATCAACTCCGAGCAGCGCATGACGATGCCGGTCGGCCTGGAGCGCTTTTTCACCGAGTACGCCAGCAACTGGCCAGGGTTGATGGCAGCCTCCTTCATCATGAGCGTGCCGGTGGTTATCCTCTTCCTGGTCCTGCAGCGCCACTTCGTGCGGGCGCTGACCGAAGGCGCGGTCAAGCACTGACGGAAAGCGTGGTCAATCGTTACGATGCCGAATGCTGAACCAGGAAGCTCCCCGGAAGCCGCGGTCTTTTTCGAGTCCCGCGATGCGTTCATTGCCTGGCTGGATGAGCACCACGCGGATGCGCCGTCCTGCTGGGTCGGGCTGTACAAGAAGGGGAGTGGTCAGGTGAACATGACCTGGCCGGAATCGGTGGACGCGGCGCTCTGCTTCGGCTGGATCGACGGCCAGGGCAAGTCCCTGGGCGAGGTAGCGCGGGCTATTCGCTTCTCGCCGCGGCGCAAGGGGAGTATCTGGAGCGCGGTTAACGTGCGCCGCTTCGGTGAGCTGGCTGAGCAAGGCATGGTGCGCCCGGCTGGGCACACCGCGTTTGCCGCGCGGCGGGAAGACCGCACGGCGATCTATAGCCACGAGCAGGAGTCAATCGACTTCGATGCGGCCCAGCTTGCGGCGTTCCAGGAGAACCCGGCAGCCTGGGCATTCTTTTCCGCGCGGCCGCCGTCGTACCGCAAGGCGGCGACGTGGTGGGTGATCAGCGCCAAACGGGAGGAAACGCGTGAGCGCCGGATGCAGACCCTGATCGAGGACTCGGCGCAGGAGCGGTTGCTGGGGCATTTGCAGCGCGGCAAGCCCGCCACTCCCGCAGGTTCCGGATAACCGCAAAGGAGCGTGTGCCATGGCCGGAGTAACGCTGAACGAGGTGGTGAAGACCTACGGCGACGTTGTCGCGGTGGATCACGTCAACCTGGACGTGCAGGACGGGGAGTTTGTAGCGCTGGTTGGCCCGTCGGGTTGCGGCAAGACCACCACGCTGAACCTGATCGCTGGACTGATCGAGCTGACCTCGGGCGAGATCCTGCTGGGTGACCGCCAGATCAACACGCTCGATCCCAAGGACCGTGACCTGGCGATGGTCTTCCAGAACTACGCGCTCTACCCCAACAAGACGGTGTTCGAGAACCTGGCCTTCCCCCTGCGCATGCGCAAGACGCCGAAGCCCTCAATTGACGAGCAGGTGCAGCGCACGGCGAACGTGCTGAGCATCGAGCATCTGCTGGACCGCCACCCACGCCAACTTTCGGGCGGGCAGCAGCAGCGCGTGGCGCTGGGACGGGCGCTGGTGCGCAGCCCGCAGGCTTTCCTCATGGATGAGCCGCTCTCCAACCTGGACGCCAAGCTGCGCGTGCAGATGCGCGCCGAACTGAAACGCTTTCACCAGGAGCTGAAAGCGACGGTGATCTACGTCACGCACGACCAGATGGAGGCCGTGACGATGGCGGATCGCATCGCGGTGATGCACCTCGGGAAATTACAGCAGTTTGCCAGCCCCGAGGAGATCTACGGCCACCCGGTCAACACCTTTGTCGCCGGCTTTATTGGCAGCCCGGCCATGAACATGCTGGTGGGCCGCGTGGTGTCGGAAGGGGACCGGGTGGAGGTGGTCAGCGACGCCGGGTGGCGGCTGCCACTGCCGGCTCGCCTCGGCCGCCGCGCGCTGGCCAGCAGCGGCCAGGTGATTGTGGGGGCGCGGCACCGCAACGTGCTGCTCTCGTTCGAGGCAAAGCCGGGCTGGATCCAGGGGCGGGTCTACACGGTGGAGCCAACTGGCGACATCACTTACGTGCACCTGATGGTGGGCGACTACCTCGTGGTCGCCTCCGCCGAACCCGACTTCCGCGCCGACCCCGACGCGCCGATCTGGATCAGCTTCGAGCCGGAACACATGCACCTGTTCGATGCCGAGACCGAGTTGCTGCTGCGCGATGGCGCGGAGCCCGCGCCGATGCGGCTCTCGCCAGACGCGGTGCAGGTGGGGGCGGTCTAGCGAGGCTACTCAGGCACGGCGCGGTCACCCATTGGGTTTACCACGCAACGCACTGACCGGCGCATGTTTGGGAATGAAACTCGTTGCAGTGCCGGGTTGCCGCTTCCATCACGCCGGGACAGGACTAACAGGTGAGTTTTGACCAGTTCCAGCAGCGGCCGTACACATCTGCTGAGCCCCTGTCGTAAAAGCCTCCGGTGGAAGCCGGTATTCCGCAGTTCAGGAAACCATCTGAGCAGTCAGCGGCCACCGGCGCAGACCGTCTTGCCAGCAGCGCCGCAGACTATCCCATGGCGGTGGCGGCGCGGAGAAGACTTCGGCGCGTTCTCGAGTCCGCCAGGCTTTGCGTCATTCAGGCGAAAAGTGCTGAATTCATCACGGGCCCCCCACTTGCAGGGTTTCCGATTGATGGCAATTCAGGCAGCGGGCTTGCATTGCCCATAGCAGCCGGAGACCATGTTGCAGCGAGCAGTCAGCGTTTCCCAGGTCGTCGAGCATGGATTGCAGGTGAAGGCATCCCAACTCCAGCACATACCAACGGGACCACCGGGAATCGGCGCAATGATTGTTTCCCCGCAGAAGCCCGTATTTTCCGGCGGGCAACCTCGGCCGTAGCAGGTCGTGATGTCGGCGCAGTCGGCGCTGGCCTGACTCCGGACCACGGCGTGGACGCTCGCGGCTAGCCCGATAGCGCCGGCGCTCTTCACGGCTCCCCGGCGAGTTAGGCGCCGCGCGAAATACAGGGCAATGCGATCGAACTGTTCTGGCCCCATTCGCAACCTCCCGTGTACTGGCGGCGCAGTCACCAGATCTGTGGCAAACGTATGGTGACACACTTCTGTGCTGTGAGCTACATGATTGGGCCGTGGAGTCAATGTCTACGCGTCGACATGCTTCGGCATACGCCTGCTGGCTTGTTGAAGCAGGGTGGGGAACAGTCGACTGCCGGATGTTCGTGCGAGCGTCCTTACCACCAGACATCTCTTGACTCTCCGGTTACCTGAGGGTTGAGACTGCCCGTGAAGCGCTTCACCGGCAATCCACCCGTACCACAGGAGGCCTGATGCGAGCGAAGACCCGCGTTGTCGTCTGGAACGAGTACCGCCAGGAGCGCGAGGAGGAACGCATTGCCCGGGTGTACCCCGAGGGGATCCACGGGCAACTGGCGACGATTCTCCGCGAGGACCCCACCCTCGAGGTCAGCACCGCCACGCTCGATGAGCCGGAGCACGGCCTGACCGAGGAGCGCCTGGCCGAGACCGACGTGCTCGTCTGGTGGGGCCACATGTACCACGATGATGTCTCGGACGAGATCGTCAGGCGCGTGCAGCAGCGCGTGGTGATTGACGGCATGGGGCTGCTGGTCCTGCACTCGGCGCACTTCTCCAAGCCGTTCAAGGCGCTGATGGGCACAAGCTGCAACCTGAAGTGGCGGGCCGATGGCGAGAAAGAGCGCCTCTGGGTCGTGAACCCCACGCACCCGATTGTGGACGGCATTGGCGAGTACATCGAGCTGCCGGAAGAGGAGATGTACGGCGAGCATTTCGATGTGCCCGCGCCGGACGACCTCGTCTTCGTCAGTTGGTTCGCCGGCGGCGAGGTGTTCCGCAGCGGCTGCTGCTACACGCGCGGCGCCGGCAAGATCTTCTACTTTCGCCCGGGCCACGAACGCCACCCCACCTACTACAACCCGGACATTGCCCGCGTGATCCGCAATGGCGTGCACTGGGTGG
Organism: Thermomicrobiales bacterium; assembly: GCA_034431475.1. GTDB lineage: Bacteria > Chloroflexota > Chloroflexia > Thermomicrobiales > UBA6265 > JACCXM01. The sequence goes on from DAOUDE010000048.1 coordinate 9,825, forward strand.
CCCCCGGCGATGGCCCGCGGCGCACCTTTGACTGGGTGCCGGCGCTGGAAGCGATCGAGGCCCGCTAGTAGCACCTGGCGCTGGGCCTCGACAACCGTGCGTAGATCGTGAGACACACAGGGACTGGAGGACTTGCCATGCGGAGACCCGATTACACCCGGCGCGAGCTCCTGCGCCGCACCGGCGCCCTGGCAGCGCTCACCGGGAGCGCGGCGTTGGTGGGCGCATCACCGTTTACCCGGCTGGCCGCCGCTCAGGAAGCCACACCAGCGACGGCGGCGTTGCCAGAGATCACGGATGTCCCGGAGAAGCTGATGGGGAGCGGCGAGGTGATCGTCGCGTCCTGGGGTGGTGCGGTGCTGGATGCCCAGCTCATCTCAACCATCGAGCCATTCCAGGAGTTGACCGGAATTTCGGTCACGGTCGCCGAGAGCCCCGACCCCTCCAAGATCAAGGCAATGGTGGACACTGGCAACATCGAGTGGGATGTCGTCTGGCTCGGGCTGGGAGATGTGCTGGCGCTCGATGGCTACTTCGAGGAGATGGACTACTCCTACTTCGACCTGGAGAACATTTCGCCGGAATTTGTCGGGAAGCACTCCCTGGCCAGCGTGCTCTTTGCCGAGATCCTGGCCTACCGCACGGATGCCTACCCGGAAGCGCCGCAGAACTGGGCCGATTTCTGGGATGTCGAGAAGTTCCCCGGTGGCCGCGCCATGCCCGCCGCCGCGCAACTGCCGTTCGTGGAGGCGGCGGTGATGGCCGCGGGCGTGCCGAAGGAAGAGGTCTACCCGGTCGATCTCGATCTGGCGTTCGCGTCGTTCGACAAGATCAAGCCGCACGTCGTGAAGTGGTGGGAGGCAGGCGCGCAACCGCCCCAGATGCTGACGGACAACGAGGTCCCGATGTCGGTCGCCTTCAACGGGCGCATTACGCCAATCCAGCAGGCGGGCGCGCCTGTGGAAATCCAGTGGAACCAGGGGCTGCTGGCGCGGGATGACCTGGCGATCATCAAGGGCGCGCCCAACCGGGAGAACGCCTACAAGTTCTGTGCCTTCGCCTCGCTGCCCGCGCCTCAGGCGCGCTTCTCGATGCAGATTCCGTACGGTTTCGTGAACACGAAGGCGGCGGAGCTCATCCCGGCGGAGGTGCTGGCGACCCTGCCGACCTCGCCGGACATTCTGCCCAACCTGCTCCTGCGCGACGAGCAATGGTGGGCGGAGAACCGGGGGCCACTGCTGGACCGCTGGAACGAGTGGATCCTGGAGTAATTTTCGGCAACCAGGCGCGCGCAGGAGCCCGCGCGCCTGGTTGCCTCACTGCCGCTGGCAAGCGTGCCGTACAGCGTCCAAACGCACGCGGCGGTGCTTGAGCATTGGTATGCAGCACGCGTGGAGTAGAATGGGCCGCGCAATCGTGTAAGCAACATGAACCCGGACCAGTCGCATCGCGCGCATGGGAGATGGGGTATTGGCGAGTCCCATTCGCGTCCAGAACGGTAGTGGCGCAGATGGCATCGGTGCGCTCGGCGCGCAGGTGCTCTTCGACCGCATCGAGAAGCAGTACGGCAATGTCATGGCCGTGCGCGAGGTCTCGCTGGACATCGCGCCAGGGGAGTTCGTGACGCTGCTGGGGCCATCCGGCTCGGGCAAGACGACGACCCTGATGATGCTGGCCGGCTTCGAGATTCCGACCGCTGGCGAAATCTACGTCGACAAGGACCCGATTGCGGCGGTTCCCCCCTACCGGCGCAACATCGGGATGGTCTTCCAGAACTACGCGCTCTTCCCGCACATGACGGTGGGCGAGAACATTGCGTTCCCGCTCCAGATGCGGAAGATGAGCAAGAGCGAGATTCAGCAGAAAACGCGTGATGTGCTGGCCCTGGTGGGCCTGCCCGGCTATGAGGCGCGCTACCCCCGGCAGCTTTCAGGTGGCCAGCAGCAGCGCGTGGCCGTGGCGCGGGCGCTGGTCTTCAACCCGCGCGTACTCCTGATGGATGAACCGCTGGGCGCGCTGGACAAGCAACTGCGCGAGCGGCTGCAACTGGAAATCAAGGCGCTGCATGACCAACTGGGTGTGACCATCATCTACGTGACGCACGACCAGGAAGAGGCGCTTGTCATGTCTGACCGCATCGCGGTCATGAACGACGGGCGGATCGAGCAGTGCGGCCCACCGACGGAGCTGTACGACGAACCGGCGAACCGGTTCGTGGCGGATTTCATTGGGGAATCGAACTTCATTGACGGCAAGGTGATCACGCACGACAGAGACACCACCTGCGTTGCGGTGCCGGGCCTGGGCGAGGTGCGCGCGCAGCGCAAGGCTGGCGTGGAAACCGGCTCCGAGGCGGCCCTGACCGTGCGCCCGGAAAAGATCGTGACCACCGAGGAGAGCGGCATCCCTGGGATGAACGTGGTGAGCGGCACCGTGAGCGACGTCATCTTCGTCGGTGAGATGCGGCGCTACCTCGTGACGTTGCCCGGCGGCCAGGAACTGGTGTTGAAGGCGCAGAACCGGAGCGGCGTGCAAAGCTTCGAGCGCGGTGATCCCATCAGGGTCGCGTGGAGCATCGGCGACTGCCGGGTGGTGTAGCGCTGAGGGAGGGTGGAGATGGCGGTCGCCACCGGTGACCTGAAGAATCCCGCGTCCACCGCGGAGCGGAGCGCCCAGGTCTCGCAATTCGGAAGCCTGGCGCGCAGGGAGCAGTGGCGCTACCTGCTGCTGCTGGTGCCGGGCGTGGTTTTCCTCATCATCTTCTACGGCTACCCCGTTGCGGCCATGCTCTCCCGCTCCTTCACCGACCCGGTGCTGGGCCTGCAGAACTTCGAGCCGCTGGTGCAGGCGCGCAGCACGATCGATTTCCTCGGGCTCTCGATCCCGATGAACGCGTATATCCGCATTTTCGGCATTACGCTCCAGATTGCACTGGTGACAACGCTGGCCACGCTCGCACTGGGCTACCCGGTCGCCTACGCGCTTTCCTCGACCACCCCGGCCAGGGCCAACTTGCTGATGATCCTGGTGCTGATCCCGTTCTGGACCAGCATCCTGGTCCGCTCCTACGCATGGATGGTGTTGCTGGGCCAGCAGGGCATTATCAACGAGGCGCTCCTTGCCGCGAACGTCGTCCAGGAGCCGATCCAGCTTCTGAACACGCGGTTGGCGGTTTACCTGGGCATGATCCACATCCTGCTGCCCTTCATGATCCTGCCGCTCTACGCGGTGATGAAGGGGATCGACCGCAACCTGTTGCGCGCGGCGGGCAACCTGGGCGCGCCGCCCGCGAAGGTCTTCATGCGCATCTTCCTGCCGCTCAGCCTGCCGGGCGTGGCTGCTGGTTGCCTGCTAGTTTTCATCCTGGCGCTCGGGTTCTACATCACCCCGGCCCTGCTGGGCGGCCAGAAGGACGTCATGATCTCGATGCTGATCCAGCAGCAGATTTCCCAGCTCAAGTGGGGCTTTGGTGCGGCGCTTGCGCTCGTGCTGCTGGTGATGTCGCTCGGTATCTACGGCATCTTCACACGGGTCCTGGGTGTTGAGCGCGTCTTCGGAGGGGCCCGCACGTGAGCGTGACCGCACCAACCGCGCCGGGCGCACCCATGCCACGGCGCAGCGCCAAGCAACGGCCGTCCTTCGCCACGATCCTGCTCTGGATCCTGGTCGCCATCATCCTGCTCTACCTGGTCTTCCCGGTGTTCGTGGTGGTGCCGGTGTCCTTCAGTTCCGCCAAGTACCTGCAGTTCCCGCCGCCGGGGTGGTCGCTGCAGTGGTATCAGAACTACCTGGACCGCCCGGGCTGGGTGCCGGCCACGTTTCTGAGTATCCGGGTCGCGATTGTGGTCGCCATCCTGGCGACCGTGTTGGGCACGGCAGCCTCGCTGGCGCTGGTGCGCGGCAGGTTTCCTGGCAAGAACGCGATCAACTCCTTCATGGTCTCGCCGCTCGTGGTGCCGGCCATCATCGTGGCCATCGGCATCTACTTCTTCTACGCGCAGGTGCGGTTGGTGGGGAACCAGTTGGGCCTGATCCTGGCGCACACGACGCTGGCGTTTCCCTTCGTGGTGACCAATGTCTCGGCCACACTGCAGGGCTTCGATGAGCGGCTGGAGTACGCCGCCATGAACCTGGGCGCGAACCGCTGGCAGACGTTCTGGCGGGTCACGCTGCCGATCATCCGGCCGGGAGTCTTCGCCGGGGCGCTGTTTGCCTTCATCACCTCGTTTGACGAGTTGATCGTGGCGTTGTTCATCAGCGGATCCGGCGCCGTGACGCTGCCGCGCAAGATGTGGGACAGCCTGCGCCAGGAGATCGACCCCACGATCGCGGCAGTTTCCACGGTCCTGATCCTGGTTTCGATCATCATCCTCTTCTCCGCCGAACTGTTGCGCCAGCGCTCTGAGCGCGCTCGCAGCACGCACTGGGCGCGGGTGGATGAGGACCTTGGCGCCATCCAGTAGGCTCATCTGACCGGATTGCGGTTGAGTGTTGCGGCTCCCGCACGCATAATCGCCGTCACGCGCGGGGAGCCGCGTTTCGCGACGGCGCGGCCGTGAGGGGTAAAATCGCCAGCCATGGCCAATCTCATTACGATCGCCCGGCTGGTTCTGCTCTTCGTCGTCATCGCGATGATGCACTATCGCCCCGTCGATCTTGCGGCGTTTTCCATGATCCTGCTTGCGGTCGTCTTCGCTGGAGACGGCCTGGACGGCTGGGTGGCGCGCAAGCGGGGCTCGGCCACGAAATTCGGGGCCGCGTTCGATATCGCCGGAGACCGCATTGTTGAAACCGTGCTCTGGATCTTCTTCGCCTGGGAGCGGCTGATCCCGCTCTGGGTCCCGTTCCTGGTCGTGGTACGTGGCGGTATTGTGGATACCATTCGCGGCCTGGCCTACGCAGATGGCATGACCCCGTTCGGCGAGCACACCATGATGCGGTCGCCCATCACGCGCTGGCTCACCGCCGGGCGCTTCATGCGTGGCCTGTACGGGTACGTGAAGGCCGTGGCGTTCGTGTTCCTGGCGGGCTACCTGGGGTACGTGCAGCCGGATGCGGCCGGGACCTGGCTCGATCAGCTTTACCGCATTGACGTGGTGCGGTGGTTCGGCTGGCTGAACGTGTGGGCCGCCGTGGCGCTGATGATCATTCGTGGCGTGCCGGTGATCCTGGACGCCGCGCCGTACCTCACGCAGAGCGACGCGGCGACCCCACCTGTGCCGGGCCGCAGCGACCGATGAGCCGGCCTGCGCCATCGGTCTCGGCCGCCAGCGAGGAACCGGAGGGCCTGCTCCCGGCCGACATGCGCCCGGTGGAGCGCATGCAGCGCGCCATCCGGCGGCCGAGTGAGCGCTTCCGGCGGGAGGCGCGGCAGGTCAAGCGGGAGAAGGTGGCGGTGCGGCTGGCGAACGCAGCCGCGCACCTGGTGGCCTGGATGCCGCGCCCCCTCCGCGATGTGGCGGTCGATGTGATCAGCGCGATCTGGATCCGCAGCACCCCGCACTACCGCGACAACGTCATGGCGAATATCGGGCAGGTGCTGGGCCCGGAGGTCAGCCGGGCCGAACTCGAGCAGATTGCGCGACGCGTCTTCCGCCTGTCGGCAGACAACTTCGCGGAACTGCTGCGCATGCGCGTAGCGCCCAGCGCGCGGGTCGTGGCGGAAGTGCCGAGCGTTGCCAACGATCTCGAGATCTTCCACGCGGCGCGGGCCACCGGCAAGGGCACGGTGGTGGTGACCGGGCATATTGGGGCGTTCGACCTCGTCGGCCTTTCCATCGGAGCCTCGGGCATTCCGCTGACGGTCATGACCGGGCGCACCACCAGCCGCATGTTGTTCGATGCGGTCTCGTGGCTCCGGCAGGGGCACAACGTGCGGGTGGTGGAGCCGACGCCATCGGGGGTCAAAGAGGTCATCAAGGCGTTACGGCGCGGCGAGGTTGCGGGCTTCGTCAGCGACTACGATTTCTTCCACAACGGGGTGCCGGCAACCCTCTTCGGGCGGGAGACCACACTACCCCCGGGCGTCATCCGGATTGCGCGTGATACGGGCTCGATCGTGGTCCCCATGTTCGCCTACCGGGAGAACGGCAATCATCGCCTCCGCGTCGTCGAGTCGTTCAGCGTGCCGCGCACGCACGATGTCGACGCCGATGTTGCGGGCGGGATGGCCGTGCTGAGCAGCCGCCTGGAGGAAGGGATCGCCGCTAATCCCGACCAGTGGGTGCTGTTCCAGAAGGCGTGGCCATCGGCACCGGGCGACCATTCCCCCGCCGCTCCAGGTGACGCGGGCGTGACCGCACCGTAGGGCGCTTGCGGCGCACGACGGGCCGGTGCAGCGGGCGAGCCGCGCCGCCTGGTGGGTTCGCCCACAGGTCGTAGGGACCGGCGGACGCAATTTCCAGGTCGACCATCTCACCGACCGGCAGCGCGCCGGGGATGAAGACCATGCCGTCCACCTCCGGCGCGTGACGCCGGGCGCGGCCGACGGTGATCGGCTCGGTGTTCCCCGCTTCGTCTTCGGCCTCGCCCACGGCCTCGACCAGGATTTGCAGCGTCTGGCCGACCAGGGACTGGTTGCGACGCAGGGAGATGCCTTGCTGCAGCTCCATGATGGCGTTGCGCCGTTCCTCGGCCACCTTGGCTGGCACCGGCTCCAGATCGAGCGTGACGGCCCTGGTGCCTGGCTCCGGGGAGTAGGTGAAGACACCGACGTGATCGAACTCCTGCTCAGCCACGAAGTCGTAGAGCGTCTGGAACTGCTCGTCTGTCTCTCCCGGGAAACCGACGATGAGCGTGGTGCGCATGACCGGATCTGCCAAGGTGGTGCGGGCGTGGTCGATAAGACGGCGAGTCATGTCAATGTTGCTGGGGCGGTTCATGTTGCGCAGCACGGTCTTGTCGGCGTGCTGAATCGGCATGTCCAGGTAGGGCAGCAACGCGTCGTGCCGGGCCATGACATCGACCATACGCAGCGTGAGCGGGCTGGGGTAGATGTAGAGCAGGCGCAGCCAGGGCAGGTTCGGCACGCCCTCCACGATCTGCTCCAGCAGGCTGGGCAGCCCGTGCTTGATGCCGAGGTCCGCTCCGTAGCGGATGGTGTCCTGGGCCACGAGCACGATTTCGCGCGTGCCCTGCCCAACGAGATCCACAATCTCCTGCATGACGTGGAGGGGCCGCTTGCTGACCTGCCCACCCTTGATACTGGGGATGGTGCAGAAAGCGCAGGCGTGGTCGCAGCCGTCGGCCACCTTCACGTAGGCAGAGGGGCCAGCCTGGGCGCGGCTGAAGGTGGTCAGCATCCCCTCACAGCCGGCGACCTCGGGCAGAATCTCCTCGCCCAGCAGTTCGCCAACCACATCGCCGATGCGGTGCCACTCGCGGGTGGTCATGACATGATCCACGCCGGAGGGGATGTCATTCCGGTAATCGCCCAACGCTGGCATGCACCCGGCCGCGATCACCAGTTGATCCTGCCCGCGCTGCTCCAGCAGCTCGGAGATGGCGGCCACGCTTTCATCGCGCGCTGCCCCCAGGAACCCGCAGGTGTTGACGATCACAACGCGGGCGTCATCCGGGCGGCTGACGGGCGTCATGCCCCGGGCCAGCAGCAGGTGCTCCATACCGTCCGAGTCCACCCGGTTCTTCGAGCAGCCAAGGGTGAGGATGTGAAAGCCGCGATTGGTGTGCTGGGCCTGGCTGCCTGGACGAACAGGGGAATCGGCAAGAACCACGATGGAATGCTCCTGGTGATACGGCGGGGTAGGGTGAGGCCGCCTAACGGTAGTTGATGAACTGCAGGGCGACCGGGTAGTCGGCGTCTTTCAGGGAACTGATGACTGCCTGCAGGTCATCGCGGCTCTTGGCCTGCACGCGCACGGCGTTCCCCTGGATCTGTGGGGTCACCTTCTTGAAGTCGTCACGGATCTGCTTGGTGATCTTCTTGGCGAGGTCGTCCGGAATGCCCTTGCGTAGCTTGACGACCTGCCGCACGCGCGCGCCAGAGGCAGGTTCTTCCGTCTGGTAATCGAGGATCTTCAGCGAGAGCCCGCGCCGCACGAACTTGGATTCGAGCAGGTCACGCACCTGGCTCAGCGTGTACTCGCTGTTGGTCGTAATGGTCAGTTGCGTGTCGGATGACTCAATCTCGGTCCTGGTGTCTTTCAGGTCATAGCGCGTGCCAATCTCGCGCTCGGTCTGATCCAGCGCGTTCTTGAGCTCCTGCATATCGAAGTCAGAAACGATGTCAAATGATGAAACGGACGCCATGAACTCAACCTCCATCAGCGGCGAACACATCATTCTACCCGATGATGCCCGATTGAGCCCCGGCGTGCGCGCGTTAGTGTTTCTTCTTGCCCTTCTTCACCTTGACCGTGACAGGATTGGAGGTCATGACCCCGTCACCGGTTGTGGCCTGCGCCAGGAAGGTTACCTGGCCCTTGCCCGTCGCTTTCCACTGCGTACTGGGTGCGCCCCCGGAAAAGGTGGCGACGGTCTTTCCCTGGTCCCATGAGCAACTGGCGCCCCGGCATACACGCACGGTGACGGTGGAGTTCCGGGCACTTGCGCCCGGGAGCGTGGCCGACAGCTTCAGGCGCTTCTTGCTCTTGATGGAGGAATGGGAGGTGGCGAGGGCGATGGCGCCCAGGCAGTTCTGGGAGGCTGTCGCGCAGATGCCTGGCCCGGCGTGCAGGAAGACGCTCTCGGCCGTGTTCCAGTGGGTATCCAGGTAGCTGCCAGGCTGCGGCAGGGGATCGAAGTAGTCGTCGTTGTTGCAGTCTATGCGGCCCTGGTAGGTCGCCTTGTTCGGGCAGAGATACTTCATGGATGGGTAGTTGGGTGAGTCCGAGTAGCAGAGCACGTCCCACTCGTCGATACAGTGACTGCCCTTGCTACTATGCGGCGCGCTGTCTTGTACGCCGCCCAGGTTGTGCATCAGCTCGTGCGTGGCAGCCTGCGGCGCCCAGCAGTCGCGGTCCACGCGCGAGTAGCTTGGCCCGCTGTTGTTCCGGTTGTTCTGGGTATCCCGGTCATCGCGCACCATGGTGCCGATGCCGCAGATGCCGGCGCTGGTGGTGTCAGCGAAGATGAGGTAGATGCGGTCAGTACGGTTCTGGCCGCTATCGTACAGGGCCTGGATCATGGTGCCGAAGTTCAGCATTGCGGCCGAGCTCAGGCCGATGGGTTTGACATCGATGTTGCACTGGGTGTCGCTGACGAAGAGGAAGTGCAGTTCCTTGCCGGCGGCCCGGGATGACTCACCCATCAGTTCGTCCACGCCTGCCGCTGTCACGCGCAGGTTGCCAACGACCTGGTTGTAGCGGCTGTTGTTGGCCTTGTCGTAGGCATAGATGACCTGCACCCGGTAACCGCTCTGGCCGTCACCCACACACGGCACGTTCTCCGTGGCGGCGCGCACCTCACGCGCCGAGGGCTGGCCGATGATCAGGTCACGGGCAACACCGGGAGGCGCCGGATCTGCGCCATGGGTGCAGCGGCCGGTGTTGCCAACGGGAACCAGCCCGGGGCCGCAGGTGGCCTCGCCGTCGCTGGAGAGGGAACGCGCCGTGCCGTCCTTCTGCGCGCCAGCGCGGGCATCGCGTTTGTCACGCGTCTGCGAAGTTCGTTTCCTGGCGTGGCCGTGGCCGCGCTCGAGAGCTGTCGCTGGCGATGCGGGCGCCTGCGCGGCAGCCTGGGCCGAGGGTGTGTCGCCCAGTTCACGCGGGTCGCCGAGGGGGTGACCGCTTCCCGGTGGCAACGCCAGGAGCAGGACGAGCACGAGACAGAGGAGCCTCGGGATACGCATGACCTCAACCCTATGACGCATAGATGTGGGTAGAATGAAGAATTTATATCATAGTCATATTTGACGAAGTTGCACAGCATGCTACAGATGAACGTAGATGGATGATGCGATGAGGGCATGGAGATTGCGCGCGAAGCCCCGCATGGCTGCATGGGCTACTGAACGGCTTGAATGCGTGGGTTCTCGCCCTGTTGCTATAGATGGTCGTGTCAGGAACGCCCTTTGTGAAGAGCCATCGACATGTGAAATAGATCATGATGTGGTTCACATATGACACATCTCGTGTGGAGTTTCAGATAAAGAAGTTTATGAAGCTTCCGAACAGCATGTGCAAGTAGTCAGCGATGGCACGCAGAGGAGCTGCGCCGGAGGGTGGCCGGCCCGCAACCGCCACAACGGGCAATCGGGACCTGGTTGCAAGATATCCTCTTGTCAGATGTAGGATATCTGCTAGAATGCCGCCATTCACCCGGAACGCTCTCGCCGCGCGGCGGGAACCCATGAGGTCAGGAGCACGCCTGTGACATTGCTGTCTCGTCGCGATGCACTTCAATTCGGGGGCGCGGCCCTCGTGGCAACGACGCTACTGGGCGCGCGGACCCAGTCCTTGCTGGCGCGGCAGGACGAGCCGGTCACCCTTACGTTCTGGCACTACTATGGGGGCGCCCACACGGCATCGCTGGAAGCGGTGCTCCAGAAGTACATGGACGAGCACCCCAACGTCACCATCGAGGCACGGCTCGTGAACTTCCCCGACTTCAACCGCACGTTGCTGCAAAGCGCCGCGGCTGGGGATCTGCCCGATATCGCGCTGATCAACGCCTTCGATACCCAAATGTTGGCCGAGGCGGGGATCATTACCGACCTGACCGAGCGCGCGACTGAGTGGGGCGGCACCGGGAACTACTTCCCCGGTATCTACGAGACCAGCCTCTGGGACGGCAAGAACTACGGCCTGCCGCACCTCGCGGACGCTTACGTGCTCTGGTACAACAAGGACATCTTCGCGGAAGCCGGGCTGGAGCCACCGAAGACCTGGGACGAGCTGCGTGAGACCGCGGCGGCCCTGAGCGGCGATGGCCGCTACGGTATCGCCATGTCCGCCGTGGAGGGCCTGGAGGGCGCGACCGCCTACGTGCTGCGCTTGCTGGCCGCCGGTGGCGATATCACCGACATTGATAGCGATGCTGGCCGGGAGGCCATGCAGGAGATCGTGGGGCTGGTCGAAAGCGGCAGCATGTCTCCCGGCATCCTGGGCTGGCTCGAAGATGACGTGGCCACCCAGTTCGCCACCGGCCAGGCGGCGATGATGATCAACTCCGCCTCCTATGTGAACTTTTTCCGCAGCGAGTATCCCGAGCTGAACTCGGGCCTGGCGCTGATGCCGGCGGATGAGGCCAGCACGACGTTCCTCAACGCGGAGCACCTCACCATTACGTCGGGCAGCGAGAACCCTGACGCCGCCTGGGACCTGATCGTCTGGATGCAGCAGCCGGACGTGCTGAACGACTACCTGCCGAAGCGCAACAAGCTGCCGGCCCTCAAGAACGTGGCCGACGAGCCGCAGTGGGCCGATGACCCGGTCTGGAGTGTCTTCACCAGCCAGTTGGAGGATGCCTGGGCGCCCACGGGCAACGTGGCCACGAACTCGGCCGAAATCCTGACCTACATTCAGGAGGCCGTGCAGGCGTCCGTGAGTGGCGACAGCACGATCGATGAGGCTTTGGCCGCGGCCCAGGTCAAGATCGACGAAGCGCTGGCGGACTAGCGCACGCAGGCCTGGCTCATGGAATCACCCTCAGCACCTGCTGCCGGCCACCTGGCCGGCAGCAGCGCAGCCCCACGCACCACTGTCGAAGGCGCGGCTGGTTCCCTTCCAGCCGCGCTGGTCCCGTCACGGGGAGGCTTCTGGCACAGGATCGGTGACTCGCGGCTGGGTGACTACCTGCTGGTGCTGCCGGCAGCCATCTTCATCCTGGCGACGGTCCTCTATCCCATCGTCTACACCGTCAATCTCAGTCTCTACGACGTCGATATCAAGAACTTCCTCGCCGGGAATGCGCCGTTCATTGGCCTGGAAAACTACCGGCAGACCCTGGCCGACCCTGCGTTCCAGCGCGCGCTGACCGTGTCGCTGACCTACACCGCCGCCTCGCTGGCCCTGACCTTCATCGGCGGCCTTGCCCTGGCGCTGCTCTTCAACCGCACGTTTCTCGGCGCAAACACGCTGCGGGCGCTGATTCTACTGGCCTGGATTCTGCCCTCGGTGGTGAGCGGCAACATATGGCGCTGGCTGCTCGATGGCAGCAACGGCATCGTGAACTTCGTGCTGATGCAGCTCAAGCTGCTGGGCCGGCCGGTCTTCTGGCTGACCGAATCCGAAACGGCGATGTCCGGCGTGGTGCTGGCCACCGCCTGGACCTCGATTCCCTTCGCGATGGTGCTGCTCTTGGCGGGACTCCAGGGTATTCCGGCGTCGCTCTATGAAGCCGCCTCGCTGGATGGCGCGCGGCCGTGGCGCCGCTTCCGGGATATCACCCTGCCCATGATGCGGCCGGTGATCCTGGTCGTGCTGCTGTTGAACTTCATTTACACGTTCAAGACGTTCGACACCGTCTTCATCATGACCGGGGGCGGTCCCGGCGATGCGACCACCGTGCTGCCAATCTACGCCTACACGGTCGGATTCAGTTTCTTCAAGCTGGGTGAAGGCGCAGTGGCGACCACGCTCCTGCTCATCATCCCGCTGGTGCTCTCGCTAGTGTATTTCCGGGTCAGCCGGGGCGAGGAGTCTGCCTGATGCTTGCCAGAATGCGTGAGCACGGCCTGGGCGCCACGGTGGCCTGCACCATTATGGTCCTGGCGTACCTGTTCCCGGTCTACTGGATGGTCGCGACCTCCCTCAAGCCGCAGAAGGACGTGTTCGCCGTTCCACCCAGGATTGTGCCCTGGCCGCCAACGTTCGCGTCGTACGAAAAGGCGGTTATTGGCAACGATCTCGTGGCGCAGTCCCTCCTGAACAGCGCGATCATTGGGGTTGGCACGACGCTGCTTACCCTGGTGCTGGCCGTGCCAGCCGCCTACGGCCTGGCGCGGTTGAAGCTGCGCTTTACGGTGGCGTTCGCGCTGTTCCTGCTGATTTCCCAGATGCTCCCCAGCATCAACCTGGCGCTACCCCTGTTCGTGCTCTTCAGCAAGGCCGGCCTGGTCAACTCCTACCAGGGGCTGATCATCGCCAACGCCACGGTGACAGTGCCGTTCGCGATCATCGTGCTGCGCCCCTTCTTCCTGACAGTGCCCGGCGAAGTGATCGAGGCGTCGCGGGTGGATGGCAGCACGCGGTTTGGCGCGTTCCTACGCATTGCCCTGCCTCTTTCCACGCCGGGACTGATCACGGTCGCGGCCTTGAGCTTCCTGATGGCGTGGGGCGACTTCGTGTTCGGGCTGACGCTCGCGACCAAGGAGAAGATGCAGCCAATCACCGTTACGCTCAGCCAGATCATCACCGAGTTCGGCACCCGCTGGAACGAGTTGATGGCGGTCTCCACGGTTGTGGCGCTCCCCATCGTGCTCTTCTTCGTCTTTCTTCAGCGGTACATCGTGGGCGGGCTGACGTCGGGGTCACTCAAGGAGTAGGGATGCGCGCTCCGCGCGGTCACGTGTCTTCAGTCGTACGAGAAGGATTCACGCGCAATGCAGGCATTTCGTCGTTGGCCGTTTGATCAGCTTGGGCTGATTGCCGCGACCTACACGCCCTTTCACCCCGATGGTTCGCTGAACCTGGCTGCCGTCGAGGCGCAGGCCATGGCCCTGGCGGACCAACGCCTGCGTGGCGTCTTCGTCTGTGGCTCAACGGGCGAAGGGCTTTCCATGACCACGCCGGAGCGCATGTCGCTGGCGCAGCGCTGGTGCGAGGTGGCCGGTGACGATCTGGAAGTCATCATCCACGTTGGCCACACGAGCGCGGAAGATGCTCGCCTGCTTGCCGCCGACGCCGAGCGCCACGGCGCGCACGGGGTGGCGGCGGTGGCGCCATCGTACCTGCGGCCCCGCAATGTGGGGGAACTCGTCGCACTCAACGCCTACATCGCGGCGGCCGCACCGAACACCCGGTTCTACTTCTATCACATCCCAGTGCTCAGCACTGTCGATCTCTCGATGGAAGAATTCCTGCCCCAGGCCATTGCGACCATCCCCAATTTCGCGGGGGTGAAGTTCACGCATGAGGCACTGGCCACGTTTGCGCTGCTGCTGGACCGGTGTGGCAGTGAGCGCGAGGTGTTCTTCGGGCGGGACGAGATGCTGCTGGCGGGGCTCAGCCTGGGGGCGAACTCGGCGGTGGGCTCGACGTTCAATTTCGCGGCCCCGGTCTACCATCGCGTCTTCGACGCCTTCATGCGCAACGACCTGGCGACGGCCCGGGCCGAGCAACTGGTGGCCACCCGCATGATCGAGACGGTGGGCAAGTACGGAGGGCTCCCGGCGTTCAAGGCGCTGATGCGCTGGTATGGTCCGGATCTGGGACCCTTCCGCCTGCCGTGGAGCAACCCGGAGCCAGTTGCCATCGAGCAGATGATGGCGGACCTCGAGGCGCAGGGGTTCTTCGCGGCGTGCCCACCCGCCGTCGGGGCCGTGGCCTGAGCGAGAGACCGGTGCTGGCGGAGCCGTGCCGCCGCCGATGCTGAACCGCAGGACAGATGTGGAGTACCGCATGGAGCGCGCATTCAAACCGCTGGAACGGCCAGCGCCGCTGCACGCAACCGTGCAGGAGGCGATACGCACCTACATCGTGGAGAACCGCCTGCGGCCCGGCGACGCGCTGCCGCCGGAAACCGACCTGGCCCGGCAACTCGGCGTGAGCCGCAACTCCGTGCGGGAGGCGGTGAAGGCCCTGGAATCGCTCGGCATCCTGGAGGCCAGGCGTGGCAGCGGGCTGTACGTGGCGGAGTTCTCGTTCGATCCGCTGCTGGACAACCTGACGTACGGCCTGCGCTTTGACTTTCACCAGCTCGCGGAACTGCTGGAGGTGCGCCGGGTGCTGGAAACCGGCCTGGTCGGCAAGACCATGCAGACCATGTCGCCCGCCTCCCTGGAGGCGCTGTGGCAGACCGTGGAGCAGATGCGGCAGCGCGCCGAGGCGAACGAGAGCATCACGGAGGAGGATCGCCGCTTCCACCAGAACCTCTTCGAGCCGTTGGGTAATGCCACCCTGCTGAAGCTGCTGGATATCTTCTGGCGCACCTACCAGGATGCGGCGCACACCACGGACATGCGCGATATCGACCTGGTCGGGACCTATCGGGACCATGCCGCCATCTACGAGGCGGTCAAGGCCGGGAACGTCGAGCGAGCGCAGACCGCGCTCGACAAGCACTACGACGGCCTGGTCGGGCGATTGGCCCGCATCCAGAGCCAGGCCCAGAACGCCTGATTTGCTGCTGACCATACCTGCGAGAAATGCTGGAGGAGTTCCCTGTGCGTGCTGCCGTCTTCGTTGAACCCCGGCTGCTGGAGGTGCGGGACGTTCCGGCGCCAGAGCCAGCCGCCGGGGAGGTCCTGATCAAGACCGCGATTGCGGGGATTTGCGGCAGCGATGTCCACATCGTGGCCGGCAGCGTGCCGCAGGTGCTGCCGCGCATCGCCGGCAAGGTGCTGGGCCACGAACTGGTGGGCGAAGTGGTCGAGGTGGGCGAGGGTGTGACGCATGTTGCGGCCGGTGACCGCGTCGCCATCGAGCCGCTGGTGACCTGCGGCCAGTGCGTGATGTGCCGGCGCGGCCTGTACCACCTGTGCCCCGACCTGGCGCACATCGGCATGGCCTGGAGCGGCGGTTTCGGGGAGTACGCCAAAGCCCCGGCCCGCAACGTCTACCGCCTGCCAGAAAGTGTCTCCTATGAGGATGCATCGCTGCTGGACTGCCTGGCGGTGGGCCTGCACGCGGTGCACCGCACGGATATCCGACCGGGACAGGCAGTGCTGGTGTTTGGTGGCGGGGCCATCGGCCTGGCGACCGCCCACGCGGCGAAGTGGGCAGGCGCTTCGCTGGTGGCCCTGGCCACACGCAGCGCGACGGCGCGACGGCTGGCGGAGGAAACCGGCGTTGATGTGACGATCGACTCTTCGCAGGAAGATGTCGAGGCACGCATTCTGGAGTTGACCGGCGGCTTCGGCGCAGACGTGGTCTTTGACGCCGTGGGTGGCACGAAGAACTACGTGCAAAAGGGGATTGCCTGCGTGCGTCCGGCCGGCAAGGTGGGCGTGATGAGCGTGTTTCCGGCGCAACCGGTGTCGCTGGACCGCACCTATATCCGCAAGGAGCCGGACCTGATCGCCTGCTTCAGCTACGCGAACTGGGGCAACGTCTCCGAGTTTCAACTGGCGATCGATGGCCTGGCGGGTGGGCAACTGGTGGGTGCGCCGTATATCACGCACCGCTTCGGGCTGGATGACATCGTGGAGGCCTTTGCCACCGCCGAGCACGTGACGGGGCAGGACGCGATCAAGGTGTCGATCGTGTACTAAGCCAGATTGCGCAATTCGTGTCGGCTTGGGCGTGTCAAACGTTCGCGTCTAGGCTCGGGGCGAGGAACGAGGTCGTTTGATCGAATGCTCGGGATAACACGCGAGAGCGGGCGCGACCTCGCGGCGTGGTGGCGGGGAAGCTGAGCGGTGCGGCTGGGCCGCCGGGAGCGAAAGACTCCCGGCTACTCCATGCGGAAGGACCCTGAAGGGCCCTGGGCGCAGGGTTTGGCATGTGGTGGTGCGCGGGCGGGCGGAGGCTTCGAGACAGCTAGCCTGGGAAGAATGCCAAGCGTGCCAAGAATGCCAACATTCGCGGGAGGGGCGGTTGGCATTGTAGTTATTGCTACGGTTGAGGCGCGCCGCGATGGCGGTCATGGTGGCATGGTTTCGCCAGATACTCGTTAGTTTTGCATGCGATACGTGTCGACGGACCTCGATCCCCGATCAGCACATTTCGACGTGCCGTCCACCCTTCGGTGTCATCCTGAGCCCGTAGGCGAAGGATCTTGTTCTCATCGCCCTCGCACCCAGCCTGTCCGCTGCGCGCACGCTCTCTCGCGGTTCATATCGAGCGCAGTCAAGAAATTTCGGCGTCGTCGGCCACGACGGTTCCAGATGTCAGCGACGCTTGGGTGTAGGCACCGTTCCCGGCGGTAGGCAAGGCCGAGATCTCTCGACTGCGCTCGAGACGACATCTGGAGTTGAGTGGTGCAATGGTGACACGGTTGGCGGAGGGCCTCTGTAAGCTCAAGGCCGGGCCGAGATGCTTCGCCTGCGGGCTCAGGATGACAGGGGAGGGGGATGACACCTCACACGTTGGCGGCGGCAGCCAAGGTCCTGCGACAAGCTCAGGACGACACGTGAGAGGAGATGGCACTCCGTACCTGCGCGGTGGGCGAAGCTCTGCGCAAGGTCCAGGATGGCAGATGAGCGAAGTTGATGGGTTGTGCCGCACCGCCGCACGGGTCCGATCCGCTGGGCCCGTGTGGCACGCTGTTACGGATTCACGTCAATGCGCGCAACCTCGAACGGCGCGAGCGTGAGGGTTGGTTGGGTGAGCGGCGCGCCTGAGCGGCGGAAATCCTGCGGCGTGGCCATTGCCGCCGCTACCGACGTGTCGTTCAGGCGGCGTATCCGCGCTTCACCGCCATCCGGCAACGCCAACGAAACCTCGCGCGGCTCAGGCGTCAGGTTTGCCAGCAGCAGGTGCAGCCCGGCGTCGTCCCGCAGGGCGAGGGCTTCGACCGCAAGGGCGTTGCTGGACTCCACTGCCACCAGTTCGGCGTCGCGTAGCTCCGCCAGGTCGGCGAGGACGTGGTAAAGCGGGAAGACTTCGCCAGGCCGGGAGGGGAAGAGGTCCGGTTCCGGCGAGCCAGTTTCGGTTTCCAGCACGCCCTGCCAGCCAGTCGTTTCGAAGTAGGAAACGCTCTCGGCGCCAGCCGCAGCCAGGTGCTTCACGCTGCCGAGTGTCCAGCCCGCGCCGAAGAGGGACATCTGCCGCGCATCGACGGCGTAAGGGAGTTCCCCGGCGACGGCGGTGACATCGGACTGCGCGACGGCGTTGAAGCGCGGGCGCAACGTGACCGGGCTTACCACCACCGGCGCGTCGCTGAAGGCGTGTGCCGAGCGCACAACTTCCGCTTGGGGAGCAAGGTTCTCGGCCATTGAGCGCTCATCGAAGGCATGAATCTGCGGGGTGATGCCGAAGCTGATTGCGTCGCCTTCGGGGCGGCCGGGTTGATGCCGGTTGAGCTCGCAGAAGTTGGCGTTGCTGCCGCTGCCGAACGCGGCGCCGGGCAGCACCGGGTCGAGGGCTTCGTGCGCAAGCTCCAGCCATCGTGGCGACGTTGCCGCCTCTGCCTCGTGAAACACCAGCACGCGGGCAACGGGCACCGGAAGGTTTTCCAGGAAGGGCGCGAGCGCCGCGAGTTCCGCCGCGGCGTCGATGACGAAAACCGCCAACTCCAGGCTGCAATTGAGCTGACGCGCGGCGCGGACAGCCCTTTCCAGTTCGGTCGATGCGCTTGCTGCGCCCAGGTGCAGGTCCACGCGGAGGTGCGCTGGCCGCAGCGCCCGCAGCAGATCCGCCTCGCGCGGGGAGAGATCGCCACCGTGGCTGGCCATACCCAACCCGAGCGGTGGCAGCCGCGTCTCGGATGCCTCCCCGAGGGTGACGGTGATGGGGGCAGTATCTGTCGGGGCCGCAGGGACGGGGCCGGTGGCCTGAATGGCGACACTCTGGAAGAGGTGCTGCCCGGCGGTGGCGTGCGAGAGGCCGCCCCGGCGTGGTGGGTACGACTGCGACTTGAAGGACCCGTCTGTCCAGTTGCGCTGGTCCTCGAACTCGAAGGTGTCCCCCGCATAGGTGAAGGTGACCGCGACCTCGTCGGTCAACTGCGTCGTGAGGCGGCTGACATCCGGGAAGATCGGGACTTCGGTCTCGTCCACCACCAGTTGCGGGAAGACATGTTGGGTGAAGGCACCGGAGATCGAACCGGCAGGGGAGTCGCCTGCGTACGGCCGGCCAACGTACTCCCGCATCCCGTGGTGGATGTTGAGGCCGATCAGCTTGTAGTCAAGATCGGCATTGACCGTGCAGTCCATGCCGTAGGTGACCGTGCCGTCTGGCTCGCCCCGGATCTCACCCTGCCATGTCAGATCAACCTCGGCGCGGCGGTGGGTGACGGTGAAGCGCACGCTGAACCGGTCTGCGCGCTGATCGATGACCAGGTCGCTCATGACGCCGGGAACCGTGTCCCAGTTGCGGTCCCGGATGGCGATGTAGACACGCTGCGCGATTTCCAGGCCGCCGTAGCGAACGGCACGCAGATCGCGGCCGACCAGTTCGGCGGTGACTGGCCCGGCGTGGAGTGGTATTGACTCCATGGGCGGCTCATTGCGCCCGTACCAGAGTTGAAACGCGGTGCGTTCGGCCATGCGAGTTCCCTCTCTCGTGCCTGGTGCGATTGGCCGTGGCGAGCGTGTGACCTCGCGCTTGCCCGCACCCCCGGTCCCGATGCGCGGGAGAGGGGAGCCGTTTGGCGACCCGTGCTCCAGCATCAGCATGTTTGCACCAGTTTCTGGCACAACTCCTTAGCGCAGCAAGCGCCTCTCCCGACGCGCGAGAGAGGCGCTTGCCTCGTTTGCGCCAGCGTGTGCCGCCTCGTGTCCGCTCATGGTTGAACGACGCCGCTCGACTCCGCTCCCGACACGATGGATTGCAGGTCCCCTCGCTTGAGCCATGATGCCTGTATATCGCCTTACCCGCGTACTGCGCCGAGCGTGAGGCCGCGCACCAGGTGACGTTGCAGGAGCAGCACCAGGATGAAGACCGGGAGCGTGGCCACCATGGAGAGCGCGCAGGCGCGGCCCCAGTTTGAGCCCTGGCCGCCAGTGAACCCCGAGATGACCACCGGGATGGTCACTGCGTTCGTGCGGGTGAAGACCACGGCGAAGAGGAACTCGGTCCAGGCGAAGATAAAGGCGAAGGTGGTGGTGGCCACCAGCCCTGGGAGGGCGAGCGGCAGTGTGATCCGGAACAGCGCGCCGAGGCGGGTGTTACCGTCCATCATGGCGCTCTCCTCGATCTCCGCGGGCACGCCCCGGAAGTATGAGCGCATGGTCCAGATCACGTAGGGCAGGTTGAAGACGGCGTAGATCAGGATCAACGGGACTTGTTGATCCAGCCCGAGACGCGGGTTCATCTTGCCGGCCTCGCGCAGGATGAGGAAGAGCGGGACGACCAGCACGATGGGGGGCATCATGCGCTGCGAAAGCAGCCAGAACCCCAGGTGGCGGCCGCCCGTCTGGAAGCGCGCCAGGCTGTAGGCGGCCACACTGCCGATGAGCACCGAGATGAGGGTGGCGCAGCCCGCGATGAGCAGGCTATTGCGCAGGGCCAGGAAGCCCTTTTCCGCCATCACGCTCTGGTAGTGGCGGAACGTGAACTCCTGCGGAATCCAGATCGGCGGGTCGCTGAGATAGTCCGCCGGGAGCTTGATCGAGATACTGGCAATCCAGACGATGGGAAAAAGGAAGAACGCGAGCGCGAGCGCCACCGCAAGGTAGCGCAGCGCCACGATAACTGGCGATTGAGGGCGGCCCGTGCGGCCACGGCGCAGCGTGCGTGGGGTGGCGACAACCGGGGTGTCCGAGATGAGCGCGCTCACAGGTGTTCCTCACGCAGGAAGCGGGAGACGTAGATGGTGCCGGCGATGGAAAGGAAGATCAGCAAGAGATAGGAGATCGCGGAGGCATAGCCCATGTTGAAGAACTTGTAGCCAACTTGATAGATGTACCAGGAGATTGTTTCGGTCGAGGTGCCGGGTTGGCCCTGGGTCAGCATGAAGATCTGGTCGAAGATCTTGAAGGCATCCATGGTCCGGAAGAGGACCGCGACCGCAATCACTGGCGCGAGCCCCGGCAAGGTAATGGCCCAGAGTTGCTGCCACCAGCCGGCGCCATCCAGCGCGGCCGCCTCGTAGTGCTCCGGGTTGAGCGAGGCGAGCCCGGCCAGCAGGATCAGGAACATGAAGGGCGTCCACTGCCAGACGTCGGTGACCAGGATGGCGAAGAGCGCAGTCCAACGGTTGGTCAGCCACACGATATCGACGTCGCGCCGCAGGATGAACGCCAGGAAGTGATTGACTGCGCCGTACTGGCTGTCCCAGAGGAGGCGCCAGCCGAGCGCCGCCACCACCGGGGTCATCATCACCGGCAGCATGAGGAGCGGGATGAAGAAGCGGCGGCCGCGCAGTTCGTCAACGACGACCAGCGCCAGCCCCAGGCCAATCAGGAACTGGAGGGTGATGCCCACCACCACGAGCAGGATGGTGTTGAACATGGCGGTGTGTACGCGCGGGTCGAGGAGGCCAGCGGCGTAGTTGGCCAGCCCCAGGAACTGGTCGTCGTTCGGGTGCTGCAGGTCACGCCGCTGGAAGCTGAGCGAGAGGGAGTAGAGCAGCGGGAAAATGCTCAGCGCCAGGATGGCGGCCAGGGTCGGGGTCACCATCAGCCAGCCGGTGCGCCGGTCTCGCGGCGCAAGGCCGGACGGCCTGCCTGATTCCATACTGCTCAAGATGCGCTCCTGATGGCAGCTAGGGTAAAGCGTCGACGGTGGCGCGAGAGGCCAGACCTGGCCTCTCGCGCAAGGTTGCTAGGCTGAGGTGTCCGGGTAGACATTCCCCAGTTTCAGGTACTCCTGGTAGGCCGTGCGCTGCGCATCGCGGCCAATGCGGTCGGTGATGGCATTGAAGGCCGCGTTGGCGTCGGCGGCCGCCTGCTCCGGTGCGGTGCCGCCCTGGGCAGCGCCCCACATCTGCTCGATGGCGGTGTGGTACTCCTGCGAGCCCGGCATGATGATGTCCAGCAGCGCGGTGTCCGTTTGCTCCTGCAGCATGTCCAGGTACTCACCGGCATTGCCCCAGAGCGCGCGGTACGCCTCGGAGCTGTAGTGGCTGAGCCGGAAGGGATCGCGCAGGGTGTAGGGGAGCATCACGCGCTCCAGGCTGACAGTCGGGCTGTTCATCCACTGCGCGAAGAGATAGGCGGCGTCCTTGTTGGCGCTGTCCGCCGAGACGCAGAGCATGAAGCCCGAGGCCAGGGAGCTGTAGCCACCTGGGAGCGGGGCGTAGCTGACCTTGTCCGCTACCTGGGAGGGCGGCAGCCACTCCATCTGGACGGTATCCGCGCCGTAGCGTTCCGAGAAGCGGCCAAAGGGTGGCCACGTGCCGCCCACCATGGCCAGATTGCCTTCCATCCAGTTCTCGAAGACCTTGGTGAAGTCCCACTCCTCGACGCCGGGCGGCATGCTCTTGTTGGAGTTGAGCATGCGGTTCAACGTGTCGATGCCAGCCTGCGAATCGAGCGTGGCATCCATCGTCTCTTCGTCGAAGAACTTGCCGCCCTTGACGCGGAACTCGACCATCCACCAGTGGTAGACCTGCAGCGGATTGCGCTGGCTGGCGCCGCCCCAGAACTCGCCGCCACCTTGCTCGGTGAAGAAGCTCTGGACCTCGTCGTACTGCTCCCAGGTTTCGGGTGGGGCGAGCGGGCGGCTGTACTTCTCCTCGAATGCGGCCTGGTAGTCCGGGTTGTCAAACAGGTCGCGCCGGTAGTAGAGGAGGAACGTGTCGCCGTCATCGAAGAGACCGTAGATATTCCCGGCGTAATTCATGAGGTTGCGGTAGACCGGGTGGAAATCCTCCAGGTCCGCCGGGTTCATGTACTTGTCGATGTAGGGCTGCAACGGCTCCACGATGCCTTGCGTGACCACGTCGGCCATCCAGGCGGGTACGACATCCATCACGTCCAGCGCGCCGGTGCCGGCGATGTGCTCCTGCACCATTGTCGGGAAGAGCTCCGGGAAGGGCTTGTCCACGACGGTCACGTTGATGCCGGTCAATTCCGTCCACTTGGGACCGGAGAAGACCTTTGGGCCTTCCGCCATCAGGCCCGCTTCCGACAGGTAGTTGAGGGTCACGCCGGAGTACTGCTTGGCCGCCGCTACAGCGGCTTCGGCGGAATCGCCTGTCTCCTGGAGCACCCGTTGCGCCGCCGCGACGGCGGCCGGATTGCTGAGGTTGGAGAACGGGGCCGCCTGCGTGGGCGCCAGGCGGGTCGCCAGCGGCAGTGCCATGGCTCCTGCTGCACCCTGCAACAACTGGCGGCGGTGCATGCGGGCGTGCGCGGCGGCCATTGATCGACGCAGGAACCAGTCGTCGTTGCGAGCCATCGTTGCTCTGCTCCTTGTCTATCCGAACGAATCCACGCCGGTTGGAGTAAGCGCTGCATCGCGCCAGCCTGTGCGCCCGGAATGGTGTGGTCGTGAGGTTCCGGGCCGGCAAAGCGGGGCCGTGGACCGGAGCAGCATCCACACACTGCATGGGTGGCAGCACTTCAATGTCACCGCATGGCATCGTCGTTCCGAGGATCAGGCAGTCTGATCCTAACATCGTCGTCTCGCCTGTCAAGTCGTGTTATTGACCGGTCAACCAGTGTGGAGAAGCCGCCGTAGCCGAGCCATTCACAGGTGCGCTATGCTGCGTTGATTCTGGACTGGCAGCGACATCGGGCACGACGTGCCTTGCCGCGCGCAACGATGCAGCGAACCGTCCATGCAGGACAGCGCCCGGGGCGATGGTGGCCCGGACCGCGCACACGGGGAAGGAGGCCCGCACTCCTGACGACGGCCGTTATGGCGCCTGCCGGGTCGAGGGAGATTCGGCTACGCAATGCATGCGGAGGTACCCATGAGTCGATTTTTCCGTTTGTTCGCGGTGCTGTCCCTGGTGGTGCTCTCTGGGTTGAGTGTCTTCACCGGTCAGGCTGCCGCGCAGGATGATGAGATTCGCATCATCATCGTCTCGCACGGTCAGGCGTCTGACCCCTTCTGGTCCGTGGTCCAGAATGGCGCGGCCCAGGCCGCTGAAGATATGGGCGTCACGGTTGAGTACCAGGCCCCGGGCACCTTTGATATGGTGGCCATGGCGCAGTTGATCGACGCAGCGGTGGCCTCCGATCCGGATGGCCTGGTCGTCTCCATCCCCGATGCCGAGGCGCTCGGCCCCTCCATCGAGGCTGCGGTTGCCGCGGGCATCCCGGTCATCTCCATGAACTCCGGATCCGACGTGGCCGCTGACCTGGGGATCATGAACCACGTCGGCCAGACCGAGTACGAGGCTGGCCTCGGCGGTGGGCAACGCATGGCGGAAGCCGGCGCCACCAAGGCCCTTTGCGTGAACCAGGAAGTCGGAAACTCGGCGCTCGATGACCGCTGTCGCGGCTTCACCGACGCCATGACGGAGGCTGGCGGTTCTGTTGAAGTGCTCGCCGTCGAAATTTCCGATCCCACCGGCGCCCAGCAGGCCATCGAGGCCGCGCTGACCGCTGATCCGGAGATCAACGCCGTCTTCACGCTCGGCCCGACCGGCGCCGCGCCGGCCATGGCTGCGCTCGACTCCATGGGCAAGACGGGCGAGGTCATGCTCGCCACCTTCGACCTCTCGCCTGAGGTCCTGGAAGCGATCCGCGATGGCAACATGCTGTTCGCCATCGACCAGCAGCAGTACCTGCAGGGCTACCTGCCAGTCGTGCTGCTCACGCTCTACGCGAAGAACCTGAACACCGTCGCCAACCCGGTCATCATGACTGGCCCCGGTTTTGTGACGCAGGACAACGCTGAGCGCGTGATTGCCCTCGCGGAAGCTGGCACCCGCTAGCCTCTGACGCGGGCGGGACTGGCCCGGGCCAGTCCCGCCCGTTTCTCCTCCTGGCGACCCCTCCACCGAAAGCGAGCCACATGACGGCGACAGCGCCTACCCAGGACCCGGCGAGCATCCGCACCGCTGCCCGCAGCAAAGAGATTTCCCTCTGGCGGCGCTTCCTGCTGCGGCCAGAAGTGGGCGCCGTCTTCGGGGCCATCATCGTCTGGGCCGTATTCGCTGCGCTGGCCTGGAACCGTGGGTTTGTCTCCTGGCGGGGGACGGCCACCTACCTGGAGGTGGCCGCGCAACTCGGCATCCTGGCGGTGGCCGTGGCCCTGCTGATGATTGCCGGCGAGTTCGATCTCTCGGTGGGCTCGATGATCGGGGCGTGCAGCGTCATCGCCGCGTTGATCCCGACGGAGTTTGGCGTCAGTTTCTGGTGGGGCGTGATCGCGGCCCTGGTGTTTGCGCTGGTCATGGGCTTCCTGAATGGTCTGGTGGTTATTCGGACGGGTCTGCCCTCGTTTATCGTGACCTTGGCCTCTCTCTTCATTATTCGTGGTGTGACTGTTGGTATGACGCGGTTGATTACCGGCCGCACCCAGGTGGGCGGCCTGCAGAAGCTGCCCGGGTTCGATACGGCGGCAGCGGTGTTTGCCACGGATATTCCGTTCATGGGCGCCGCGTTCCCTATCTCCATCCTCTGGTGGCTGGTGGTTGCGGCGATTGGCACCTGGGTCTTGATGCGGACGAAGTTCGGGAACTGGATCTTTGCTGTTGGTGGAAACGCCATCGCCGCCCGCATGGTCGGCGTGCCAGTGGATCGGGTGAAAATTTCGCTGTTCATGACGACGGCGGCGGCGGCCTGGCTGGTCGCCATGATTGAAGTGACCAATTCCCGCAGCGCCGATGTGCTGCGTGGCGAGCAGCGCGAGTTCTACGCCATCATCGCGGCGGTGATCGGGGGTGTGTTGCTGACCGGTGGGTACGGCACCGTGATTGGCGCGGTGCTCGGCGCGCTGATCTACGGCATGGTGCGGCAAGGCGTGGTGTTCGCCGGGATCGACGCCGACTGGGTGTCGGCCGTGCTTGGCGCCATGCTGTTGATTGCGGTGCTGGTCAACCGCTACGTGCGCCAGCGCGCGCTGGGGGTTCGCGGATGAGCCAGGCCACGACGACCACCGGCCCGACCCTGCCGCTGCCGCCGCCTGGTTCGGAATTGCTGGCGCTCGAGAACGCCTCCAAGTACTTCGGCACCGTGATTGCGCTCGAAGATGTGTCGATGAATCTGTTGGCGGGCGAAGTCCACGCGCTATTGGGAGACAACGGGGCCGGAAAATCGACGCTGATCAAGATCCTCTCCGGGGTGTACCAGCAGGACAGGGGGCGCTACCTGGTGGAAGGCCAGGAGGTCCATTTCACCTCCCCGCGTGATGCCCTGGCGCGTGGGATCGCCACGGTCTACCAGGACCTGGCCATGATTCCGCTGATGGGCATTTCGCGCAACTTCTTCCTGGGGCAGGAACCAACGAAGGGCTTTGGCCCCTTCCGCCGCTTCGATCTGGAGCGCGCCAACGACATCACCCGCGAAGAACTGCACAAGATGGGGATTGAAATCCGTGATCCCGAGCACGCCGTGGGGTTGCTCTCGGGCGGCGAACGGCAGTCGGTGGCGATTGCGCGCGCGGTCTATTTCGGGGCGCGGGTGCTGATCCTGGACGAGCCGACCGCTGCCCTGGGCGTGAAGGAGGCGGGGGTCGTGCTGCGCTACGTCGCGCAGGCGCGCGCGCGGGGGCTCGGGGTGATCATCATCACGCACAACGTTCACCACGCCTATCCCATTGCGGACCGCTTTACCATCCTGAACCGTGGGCGATCCTATGGCACCTTCTCCAAGCCGGATGTAACACGGGAGGAGGTCGTGCAGATGATGGCGGGCGGCGAGGCGCTGGAGGAACTCGGCAACGAGCTGGAAGAGTTCGCCCGCCAGGATGCGCAAGCCAGCAGTGCCCGGCGGCAGGAAGCTGCCCACACCGAGGCGGCCATGGCGCGCGGCTTCAAGCGGGAGGGGATCGACGCGGAGCGGGAGAGCCCCGCCCCGAACTAGCGGAGTGCCGGTGCGCCGGCAGGTGAGGAAGCAGCGGAGCTATGTCGCCAATTCGCGTTGCCAATGCGCCCGTCTCGTGGGGAGCCATCCTGTTCGCCGGGTTCGGGGAGGATGAGCACGGCTACCGGCAGGTGATGGATGAGATCGCCGAAACCGGTTACGCCGGGACGGAACTGGGGGACTATGGGTTCTACCCGACTGATCCCGGGACCCTGCGCGCGGAACTGGACGCCCGGAACCTGTCCATGCTCGGCGCATATGTGGCGCATCACCTGCGCGAGGGCGGGGAGGCGTTCGACGCGGATCTCGCCCAGGCCCTGACGGTGGCGCGCCTGCTGGCGGCGGTGGCGCCCGACCAGGACCGCAACATGGGCCCCTTCCTGGTCATCGCCGATGTGAACGGCACCGATCCCATGCGCAGCCTGAACGCGGGCCGGATCACGCCCGAGATGAGCTTGCCCGACGACGAATGGGCCGGCTACGCACAGCGCGTGGAAGCCGTTGCCCGTGCCGTGCGCGATGAGACCGGACTACGCTCCGTCTTCCATCCGCACTCCGCGGGGTGGGTCGAGACCCCTTGGGAGACCGACCGGTTGCTCGAGGAAACGGATCCCGAGGCATTCGGCATCGTCTTCGATACGGGGCACTATTCATTCGGGGCGGGCGATAGCGGCCCAACCGTGCTCGAGGCGATGGACCGCTGGGCAGACCGCATCTGGTACATCCACTTCAAGGACTGCCACCCCGGGATTGCGCGGGAGTCGCGCGAGCAGGGCTGGAACTACGTCGAGTCGATCAAGCAGGGGGTCTTCTCCGAACTGGGGCAGGGCGGCGTGGACTTTCCCGGCGTGGTGGCATGGCTACAGGACCACGGCTATGACGGCTGGGCCGTGGTGGAGCAGGACGTGCTGCCGGGCATGGGTACCCCGAAGGAGAGTGCGCGGCGCAACCGCGAGTACCTGGCCTCGCTCGGCCTCTGACGATGCCGGCGGCGATCCCCTTCACCATCGAAGACCTGCGGCCCGATGATGCGGCGGCAATCGACCAGATCGCCGGGCTCCTGCTGCGCGCCTTTCCCGGCTGGAAAGAGACCGTCGAGGAGGCGCGCGAGGAAGTGCGCGAATCGCTGGCCGATGAGAACCTGAGCCTGGCGGCCCGGCAAGATGACAAGATTCTCGGCTGGGTCGGCGGCATTCCTACCTACGATTACGCGTGGGAACTGCACCCCCTGGCCGTGCACGAGGACGCGCGCGGCCTGGGCGTCGGCACGGCGCTGGTGGCGGCGCTGGAGGAGCGGGTGCGCGCACGCGGCGCACTCACGCTCTACCTGGGCACTGATGACGATCTCGATGAACCGGGCACCAGCCTGTGGGGCAAGGATCTCTACCCGGACCCGCTGGCCCACGCCGCGCAGATCGAGGTGATCAGCCATCCCACCAGTTTTTACCGCCGCCTGGGGTTCACCGTGATTGGCGTGATCCCGGATGCCAACGGGCCCGGGAAGCCGGACATCATCATGGGCAAGCGACTTTCGCCGTAACCCTCACTGCGAACCTTTCACCCCTTCTCCGCGCCGATGGTGAGCCCGGCAATGAAGTAGCGCTGCAGGGCGAAGTAGACGATGAGGGTCGGCAGTGCGACGTACATCGACGCGGCGGCGATGAGGTTGTCGTTCGTGAAGAACTCTCCACCGAGGTTGGCCAGCGATGAGGTGATGGGGCGGTCTGCACCCTGTTGCTCCAGGACCACCGCCCAGAAGAAGTCGTTGTAGATCCAGGTGAACTCCAGCGTGGCCAGCGCCGCCAGGGCCGGGAGCGTGAGCGGCATGATGATCTGCCAGTACTGCTTCCAGACCCCTGCGCCATCCATGCGCGCCGCCTCGTTGAGCGACTTCGGCAGCAGCTTCATGTAGTTGCTGAGGACGAAGGTGCAGAAACCGCTCTGGAACGCGATGTGGATGAGGATGATGCCGAGGGCGCTGCCGTTGAGTTTCCCCGAGTTCGAGAGCCAGTCGGGTAAAGGCACGCGGTTGTAGAACTGAAAGAGCGGCTGGATGATGATCTGCTGCGGCAACAGGTTGCCCGCGGTAAAGATGGAGAGC
Source organism: Thermomicrobiales bacterium (assembly GCA_034431475.1). GTDB lineage: Bacteria > Chloroflexota > Chloroflexia > Thermomicrobiales > UBA6265 > JACCXM01. Next base: position 38,567 of record DAOUDE010000048.1, read on the forward strand.
AGCACGATGTTGAAGCGCCACGAGTAGCGGCTGCAGACGAATGCCACCATGCTCGAAAAGAAGAGCGTGACGATGAGCGCGGGCACGAGAATGACCGCCGTGTTCCAGTACTTGCGGGCGATATCCCCCTGCTCCCAGGCGGCGTGGTAGTTGTCCAGGGTCAGGGTTTGCGGCCAGGAGAAGAAGCCATCACGCACGGTGTCGGTGAAGGGCCGCACCGAGGCGAAGATGGCTCCGGCGATGGGCACGATCCAGATGAACGCCGTCAGCGAGACAAACAGGTAGAGCAGAATGCGGCCCAGCGTGATCGGCTTGCGGCGCCGGGGTGGGATGGCCGGGCTGGCGCTCATGTATCCGCCCCTTCCTGGGTGTTGCGGTAGTGGTTGGTTACGTACCAGATCACGAAGCCGAAGCAGAGGATGAAGAGGATGGTGGCGTAGGCCGAGCCACGGCCGACGTTGCCGCCGCCTTCGCCCAGCAGATTGTTCGTAGTCAGGATGGAGAGTACTTCGGTCTTGCGCGGCGTGTTCAGCACGTAAATGATGTCGAAGGCGCGCAACGCCTCGATCACGGTGATGACCGCGATCACGACGTTGATCGGCTTCAGCGAGGGGAAGACGACGTTGCGGAAGGTCTGCCACTCGTTGCTGCCGTCAAGCATCGCTGCTTCCCGCAGCGAGCTATCGACGCTCTTGAGCCCAGCCAGGTAAAGCACCATGATGTAACCGGTGTGCCGCCAGGCGATGGCGACCAGGATGGCCACGAAGTTCCAGGAAACGCCGTAGGTGTCGCCAAAGGGGATCATGAACGTCTGGTTGCCGAGCCAGTCGATCGGCTGTCCGCCGCCGAAGATCTGGGTGGCCAGCCCGTTTTCGGGCGAGTAGATGACGCTCTGCCACATGAAGCCAACGACAGCCAGGGAAAGCACGACCGGCGTGAAGAAGACCCCCTGGAAGAAGCGCGTGCCGCGCACATCGCGATCGAGCAGGTAGGCCAGGCAGATGCCGAGGGCGGTGGGGCCAATGAAGAGGAAGATGAGGAGGACGGTGTTGTTGATCAGCGCCTGAAAGAAGTTCTTCTGGAAGACCGTGAAGATCTGGACATAGTTCAGGAACCCGACCCACTTGAGATCGTCGAGGCGGATGCCGTTCCAGTTGGTGAACGAGAAGATGATGGAGAAGATGGTCGGAATCCAGACCAGCCCGATGTGCAGGATGGTCGGGATGCCCGCCATCGCCGCCACCACCCAGACATCGCGGCCGTCGAACTGCCGCAGGCGGCGAGCCTGCGGCCTGGACACGGCTTGCGGCGGATTCTCTGACTGCGCCTGAACGGCCGTCGCCACGACTGATCCCTCGATCCGGCCGCCCGCTGCATCGCGGGCGACAGGTAGCCGCTGCTCACCGGAGAACCCTCCGGTGAGCAGCGCGATGACGCGTTACCCGGCGAAGATCACCTCGGCCTGGGCCTGCATGTCATCGAGGATGCCATCGATGCTGGAGGGGTCGGACAGGAAGTCCGCAAACGCCTGACCGGCGACGTTGGAGGCAAACTCCGGGCTGGTGTCGCGGTCGAGGAACTGCGTCACCGTTGGCGCCGACGAAACGGCCTCCAGCACCTTCGCCTGCAGCGGCGAGAAGGTTGACGTGTCGATGTCGGTTGCCGCGCCAATCTGGCTGGGGTTCACGGCCATGTAGGCCTCCTGCGCGGCGGCGGTGCCGAAGAAGTAGAGGAGTTCCTTGGCGGCCTCGGGGTTCTTTGGGCTGGCGGCCATCATCCAGCCGTCGATGGGGGCCTCGATCGTCTCGGTGCCGAACTCCGGGTTCATCTCCGGCCAGGGGAAGAAGTCGAGGTCGGAGGTATCTCCGTCGGGGAAGACTTCGCCAATGAAGTTGCCGATGGTCATCATCCCGGCTTCGCCGTTGACGAGCGCGGAAGCGGCCTCTTCCCACTTGCGGCCGTTCGGGTTCTCCTGGTGGAGCGGCAGGAGGGCTTCCCACTCCGTGAAGACTTTCTTCACCCGCTCATCCGTCCAGCTCTCCTTGCCCGCCATCAGGTCCATGTGGAACTGGTAGCCGTTCAGGCGGAAGTTGAGTTGATCGAAGGTGCCCATCGCGGGCCAGCGGCCATCATTGCCACTGGCGAAGGGCACGAGGCCCGCGCTCTGCATCGCTTCGCCCAGGGCGGAGAGTTCCTCCATGGTGGTGGGCGGCTTCCAGCCATTCGCCTCGAAGACGCTCGGCTTGTAGTGGATGCCCCAGCAGTAGTAAGACCAGGGCACGAAGTAGAGTTGGCCATCCTGCCCGGTCGAGGCGAGCTTGAACCCTTCCGACATGATGTCGTTCAGGCCAGCGTCCCAGACATCGTTGATCGCGCCGAGCAGCCCCTGCGCGGCGAAATACTGCATGCGGTAGCCGGCGAACCAGGCGAAGACATCATCCGGGTTCTGCAGGTAGGTGGTGATGTTCTCCTGGAACGTGTTGTGATCGACCTCATTCAGCTTGACGGTGACATTCTTGTTGGGGAAGGCATCGATGGTGGCGTGCAGCGCCTTCTTCGGAAGTTCGTTCGAGTAGTTCGAGCCGACTGTGAGCTCGCCGGTGGCGGTCCCCAGTTCCACCTGGGCGCTGGCCAGCCATGAGGGCAGGCTGAGGCCGAGCGCCGTGGCGCCCGCTGCGCCCTGCAGGAGGCCTCGCCGGCTGAGCCGATGCCCGACGGCGGAAGGGCTGGGCGACATTCGCGTGTTGCGAGTGAACATACGCACCTCTTCGTTGCAGCGACCTGTGGCAGCAATGGCACAGGCGAGCGTTATCTGAAATGATCAGACCGGGCTAGGATATGCCGTGGGCCAACGGGCGTCAATTAGATTGCCGCTGCACGAGAGCCGGCCGCCAGCGCATGGAGGTGGCCGGCCGGAGCCGACCACCCGTACCCCCGTTGCCGGCTACGAAGATCGTGTCGTGAGGGTGGTCTCGGTCAGGTCGCCCATCGGGAAGAGGACGGAGACGGCCAGCACCACGGGTTCGGTGCCGTCGTTGCGAAACTCACCAGCCGCCAACGGCGGGAACAGGAAGCCGTCGCCAGGCCCCAGGCGCGTTTCGGCTCCGGCGGGGAGCACCTCTCCAGGCGTGGTGTCCGGACTGACCTGTCTCGGCGCGCGCATCACCACGATGTCCACGCTGAAGTCGCGCACGGTCAAGGCGCCTGACTCGACAAGGTGCGCGCCCATGCCTGGATCGCCGGGCGGATAGACCACGCTCGCCCCGGGTGAGAGTTCAAGCTGGAAGATGTTCAGGCCCACCGGCGCGTCAGCGAGTGGCGCTGCGTCCACGGCGCCGAAGTTCGCGTAGGTCAGGAAGCCCATGCTCCCGGTGAGCACCGGCGCAGCGGGTTCCGCAATCGTTTCCTGCGCGGTGGAGCCCTGCTGACTGACGCCGAAGGCGAGCATCACGGAAAGTGAAAGGGCGACGATCATCATTCGACACATAGCGTTCCTCCTTCTGGAAGGCTCGGAGAGATTCTTCGAAGCGCACGCGGGGTACCCGGTTTGTGTGGGCAGTGGCGCCAATGCTTGAACACGGGTCAATCGTGACCGGCGAGGGCCACTGTGGCATGAGGAGAAACTACCCGGGAATATCCCTGATTCGCGCCGGGTCAATGCGTTTGAGAAGCGGACGTCAGACCAGGGCCTGGCGGACCGCAATAGCTGCGGCTTCGCGCCGGTTGTGCGCGCCAAGCTTGCTGCAAATACTGCTGACGTGGTTGGAAGCCGTCCTGGTGCTAATGTACAGGTGCTCGGCTATCTCGCGGTCTGTCAGGCGCTGACAGAGCAAGGCGAGGATTTCGCGTTCTCGGCGCGTGAGATCGCCCCCGGCAGGTACCCCGGGTGCGGGTTGCGTGGCCCGGACTAGGCGGTCGCGCACGGCTCCTGGAGCCACTTCCCGCATCCTCACGCGCGGCGCCACCGTCCGGTGTGCGCGTGCGACGGTCTGGGACTCGCTGACCATGGCCGCTACGGGGAGCGCGCGCCCGGCCGCGCATGCCTCAGCGTAGGTGGCGTCACCGAGTGCCTGCCGCGCATGTGCCGCGGCCCGTTCACCCAGGGCGTGAAAGAGCGCGGTCGGGCCGCCCTGGCTCCCACTCCCGGTGCGCAGGGCGATGCCCTGCACCATTCCCAGAAGGTGTGCCGCCTGGACTGGGTCATGCTCGATGACGAGGGCTGCCAGCCCGCTCAGCGGCCCGACCAGGTGCATTTCGTCATGGCACTCCCAGAATCGCGTGACACTCTCGGCCCACCAGCGGGCGGCGCCGTCTTCGTCTCCGGTGTCGTAGGCTGCCAGTCCGCGCAGCATCAACCGGACGGCCAGGCCGTAATCCCAGCCAGCTGCGCGATCCAGCGCAAGCGCTTCGTCAAGAAGGGGGAGACCCTGCGCCGGATCTCCCGCAAGGGTGAGCATGACGCCGAGATTGCCCAGCGGAAAGGTGAGGGGCACGCTCCGCGCACGCGCAATGGCGACCGCTTCCTGTTCCAGGAGGACGGCGTTTTGCCAATCGCGACGATCCCAACCGTACACAATAGCCTGCTGATTCAGGATCGCGACGACGAATGCGGCATCGTCGTGCGCTCGCGCAGGCGCCAGACACAGGTCAAAATCCACGAGCGCCTGCTCCCCATCGCCGGCGACCCAGCGCAACATGCCCAGCAGAAAGCGGAGCGGGAGGGCAGACGGGGAGCGGTCAGTATCGAGCATGCCGAGTACCGTCTCCGCGGCGGCAAGCCACTCCCGAATGGGTCCACGGAACTGCCAGAGCTTGTGCGTGGCGATGACGAGGCGCGCTGCGCGCTCCCAATCCTGTCCGGCCCGGAAATGGTCGATCGCGGCGCGCAGGTTGGCTCGCTCCCTCTCCAGACGGCCAAGTAGGCCTCCCATTCCGGCCAGGTCGATCCCGGCCTCGGTCTCCTCGGCAAGAGCCAGGTACCACGCGGCATGGGCGGCTCGCACCGTCGCTTCCTCGTCTCCTTCGCTCAAGCGTTCCAGCGCGTACTCGCGAATCGTCTCCAGCATCGTGAAGCGCGGGGTCGCGGCGTCCAGGGCTGCTGATTGCGACATCGGCTGCAGCAAGTTCCACTCCACGAGGGTCGTGAGCTGATCCAGGAGCGCGGTGGTGGATCGCGTGTCGTCCCCGGTGGATGACGTGGCTGACAGCGAGGCGGCCGCCTCGAGCGTGAACCCGCTGGAAAAAACCCCGACGCGACGAAAGAGTGCTTGATGGTCTGGGGGGAGCAGGTCGTAGGACCACGCAATCGTGGCCTGCAGCGTCTGCTGGCGCTCCGGCGCATCGCGGCGGCCGCCGGTCAGGAGGTGCAGACTGCCGCTCAGACGCGCGGCAAGGGCGTGCGGCGAGAGCACCCCCAGGCGGGCAGCCGCAAGCTCGATCGCGAGTGGCAACCCGTCCACGCGGCGGCAGCAGGTCGCAATCGCGTACACCTCATCGTCAGTCGGGGCGAAAGCGGGATGCAAGGATCGGGCTCGCTGCAGAAAAAGGGCCACGGCCTCTGCCTGGATGAGGTCGGCGACCGGGGCATCATCTCCAGGAGGAAGAGCCAGCGGCGGGACGACAAGCTCCTGTTCACCGTGAATGTTCAGGCGGGCGCGGCTCGTCGCCAACACCTGCAGGGCAGGGCAACTGGCCAGGAGTGCGGCGATGTCCGGGGCGGCGCCGAGGACGTGCTCGCAGTTGTCGAGCATGAGGAGAAGTTGCAGTGGGTGAAGCGTCTCACGCAACACCTCCGGAAGGCGCCGCTCGTCCGTCTCATGGAGGCCGAGGGCAGCGGCGAGAGCCGAGGAGACGAGAGCCGGTTCGCGAATGGAGGAAAGATCCACGAAGACGACCCCATCCGCGAAGGACGGTGCGACATCGTTGACTATTGCCAGGGCAAAGCGTGTTTTGCCGACCCCACCGGGGCCGACCAGGGTCAGGAGTGGCACGGCCTGGTCGAGGAGCAACGCTCGAGCAGCGATACGCTCGCTCTCCCGGCCGACAAGACGGGTGCGAGGGATTGGCGGTGATTTCCAGAGACGCGCATCAACGGTGGCGACCATCGGTGATTCCCCGACAGTTCAGCTGGCAGATCCTGCGATTCGTGTGCACGGATCAATACCACAGCCCGGCCGGGCCGGTTGCTTCGGCTTGAGGTGCGCTGGCTGGGGAAAACCCCGTAGCGAACCCCGTAGCACCTACGGGTGGCGATGCGCCATGTCCGGTCTACGCTCAGGCTGGTGACCAGGCAGGAACCGGCTCGATGTGCACGGCGGGTCACCGATGCGTCTGGCGTCATCGGGCCCCGGGCGAATCGCCAAAGCCGCGCCGCCGGTGACCAGCAGCCTGTGAGGCCCTAGCCGGACCCCGTGGAGGTTCACGATGAATGGGGTAGCGATGCGTGAGAACCTGGTGATGCCGACGGATCGGTGGCTCATCCGTGAGATGGCGCTGGATGACGTCGATTTCGCCCGGGACGCTGCCGACGTGTACGACGCCATTGCTGAAGATGTTGCGGTCGCGTTCGAGATTGGCGTGGGCGCCTGCGGCGCGTTCATCAATGCGCGCACAGGTTTGCCTGATCCGGAGGTCTGCGCGAACTACAGCCGCATGAAACATGGCGACCTGGACGCGGTGAGCTTTTTCGCCGCCAGCCTGGCGGCCGAGGCGATGCGGTCCGCCCGATTTACGTCGCTGATGCGAGAGGCGGTAGCGAGCGAGCGGGTGGTCTACATGACGACTGCCGCCGTGTTCAATGTCCCGTCTGCCTCGGACCTGTTGCTGCGGGCCACGGCAGCCCACTTGAACATTCTGTTGGCCAGGCACACCCTGCCACCGGTCGCGGTGGTCGAGCAGACGCGCCTCTCGGACCGCCCGCTCGACTATTCGGCCAGGGTCGTGCAAGGGCAGCAGGACGGCCTGGCGGCGGGGAGGGGTGTCACCATTGTTCCCGAGCAGTTCCGCGGACATTGCGTGGTCTTTCTCGATGACCTCTTCAGCACCGGGTACACGATCGCCCGGGCAGAGATACGCCTGCGCAGGGTTGAAGTTGCCACCAGGTTCTTCCTCCTGGCAGCCAGGATTGATCCTCAGGCCGTCGGGGAGTCGCACGGTCAGATCGAAGACCGCCTGAATACCCACGCCATGGGGGGAACGCTCGAGAGCTTCGCTCCCATGCTGCAGCGCGGACACTTTGCGGTGGTGCAATTGCTGCTACGGGTCATGCTCAACCCGAAGCACGCGGACACCCTCCCCGGGTTCCTCGCGGAGATTCCGACGCCATCGCTCCTGAAGCTGTATGCAGCGGCGGCCAGTGATGGCTACCGGCACCGGCGGCAGCAGTACTACCTCCCGTCGCTGCTGGTGCTCGAGCGGGAGTTGCAGGAGCGAGCGGCGATCGACGCCGAAGGCCACATCCTCGTAGGGGCAGTTGATCTCCTCGCCCTCAGCCGGTAGGACGGCTTCAGGACAGGTTGCCTGCCGCTTCCGCCATGTTCGCAAAAGCCCGTAATGAACCCCGTAGGTCCTACGGGGTGCAGCACGCGGCCTTCGTCCTATATCTCAAGCGAGCGACCATACATCGTCCTGACCAGCAAACAGAAGAGACCACTCCGGGAGGTTCCCAATGGACGGATTGTCGAGCGGAGCGGCCGCGACGCTGGTAAGACCCCTGGACCAGGGACATCTGCCGGGCGAGACGCTCATGACGCTGGAAGAGATCGACTTCGCCCGCGAAGCGGCAGTTGCGTTCGAGATTGCCGTCGATCAGCGCGGCGCGTACGTCGATGCGCGCAGCGGGGCCTCGCTCCAGCCGGTTGTCGAGGCGTTCAGCCGGATGAAGTACGGCGACTTGGATGCGGTCACCTTCTTCGCCGGTCACCTGGCGGCCGCCGCCCTGGGCAATGACAACTTCCTGGCCTTCTGCCAGCGCGCAGCCGCCACCGGGCGGTTCACGTACATCATTTCCACGGCCATGTTCAACGTGCCGTCGGCATCGAACCTGCTGGCCCGAAGCACGGCGGACGCTCTCAACATCGGGCTGGCCACGCGGGGGTTGCCGCCAGTGATCAATGCGCAGCAAACCCGGCTCACGGAGAGCGCGCTCGGCTACGCACGCAAGACCGTGCGGGAGCGGGCGAGTGCGCCGGTTGATGGCGCCGGTGGGGTCATCACCGTCGTGCCCGAGACTTTTCGTGGCCAGAGCGTGATTTTTCTGGATGACTTGTTCAACTCGGGGTATTCGGCCAACCGGACCCGGCCACGCTTGCGCAAGGTCCATGTCGCCGAGATCTTCTCGCTCTTCGCGGCGAGGGTTGATCCGCAGACGGTGGCCGCAACCGATGGCACCATCGAGTACTTCCTGAACAACGCCGTGATTGATGGCAGCCTGGAAAGCATCGCCCCGATGCTGAAGCACGGAAACTTCACGGTGGTCCAGAAGCTGATGAAGATCACGCTCGACCCGTCCATCGCCGACCAACTGCCGGGATTTCTGGCGGAGATGCCGACGGCGGCGATTCTGAAGCTCTACTGCGCGGCGGCGAACAACGACTACCGCCGCCGATACGCCGGGCAATTCGCTCCTTCCATCGCCGTCTACGAAGCCGTGCTGCGGGAGCGGGGCGTTCTCGATGACAACGGGTACCTCATCCCGGCGCCCGTCGCGGCGCCAGCGTCATACCCATGACTGCCTCTGCCATGGTTGCGGCGTCGGCGGAGCACTCGGCCGACGCCCCAGCCGCGACGCTGGCCGAGAAGCTGGCGTCTGGCCGCAAACTCATCGAATCGGTCATCATCGCGGTCGTCACCTCCACCGGTGTCTACCTGGTCGGCTCGGTCTACGCGGAGGCGTACTACGGGCGGATGTCGATCGATGCCGTGGTGCTGGACCTGCCGCCGCCCTACATCGCGCTGCAAGCTGTGCATGCCGTGCAGAGCTTGCTGGCCTACCCGCTGGTGCTGTTCCTGCTGTACCTGCTGGACCGGATCACTGCCGTTCGCTTTCCGGAGGCGCGGTTGTGGCTGCGCCGGCAGGTTGATCGCCTGGGGCGGGTGGGCATCCTGGTGATCAACGGCCTGGTCGTGCTGCCGCTCGTCCTGGCCGCCAACGCCGCCGGGTCGAACCGCGCCCTCATCCAGACCACGTCCGCGCTGAGCGAGGTGGTCAGCCTGATGCAGGTTGTCGCGTTCGCGCTGGTGGTCTACGTCGTGTGGCTGAGCCTGTCGGCGCGCAGGTTCCTTCTGGCCGAACTCAAGCAGCATCACACGGTCCCGCTGGTGCTGGTCGCCGCGATCATGCTGCTGGGAGCCCTCATCAGCACGGCGGACCGCGCCCGCGCCAACGCGGAGCGGTTGATGACCGGCGCATCAGACACAAGCCTGATCGTCACCTTTACCATGGCGGATCACGGCTCACCGCCGGGTTCAGCGCTGATTCTCGTGGCGATGCGCAATAGCCACTACTTTGTGGTTGAACGCCAGCCTGACCCACCCAGCCTGACCCCGCGCGCCTTTGCCGTACCGTACCGTTCTGTCGATTCGGTGGAACTGGAGCGCGTCAATCCGGCGCCACCCGCCGACAGGGGCATCGTCATCAGCCTGGATGACCTCGGCGCTGCGTTCGCGCCGTAACGCGGACCGGATGTGGTTCACATACTGGCTCAGTGCCTCAGGGACGATGAGGACGCAATCGGGGTGGCCTGATGCTGATTGATATGCACCTCCACACGCGTCGCTCGCGGGACAGCACGCTCTCCTTCACCGATGCCGTGGAGGAGGCCAAAGGGGCCGGGCTGGATGCGATCTGCATCACCGAGCACGGGCGGTTCACGCTCGAGCACGAAGTGGCCGAGATGGCGGAGCGCTTTGCATTTACCGTCATCGGCGGAGCGGAGTTCACGACCAGGATCGGGCACTTCCTGGTCTACGATGTCCCGAGCACGGTCGGCTGGTCACTGGAGCGTGACCTTCTGCTCACGCGGCTCCGGAAGCTGGAGCAGGAGATCGAGCGGGCGCCGTTGCATCCCGTGCACCGGCTCGAATCCCGGCTGACCAGAATGCTGGACTTCGAGATCAGCGATCTCGTGCGGCTGGTCCACCAGGCCGGGGGCGTGGTGATCTGGGCGCACCCGATGGACGATTGGTCGGTGCTACGCCAGTGGTACAACACCTTTACCGAGCGCGAGGGCACGACGGAGATGCGGGAGTTCGCCCGCTGGCTGGGTGAGAACGACGCAACCTGCTGGTGGCCGGCCATGATGCGGGAGCTGGATGGCTTCGAAATTCTCAATGGCTCCAGCAAGCGGCGAGGCGTCTGCAATCTGCTCGCGGCGCAGATTGCGGAGACCTTCGGCAAGCCGGGCACGGCCGGCAGTGACGCACACGAGCGGGACGCGGTGGCACGGGTTGCGACCCGCTTCGCGGGTGAGCCGGCCAAGGACCTGAGCATCGGTCACCTGTTGCGAACCGCCGACCCGCAGGTGGAGGTCCTCAAACCGGTCCCGATCCGCGAGCGGTGAGGCGCCCCGCAGGCGAGGAAACGTTCGCTGACCGCGCGAGCGTGATGAGGCGGCGAAGCCCGCGTGTGGGCATCGGTCATTGGAGGTAGCCCCGGCTGAAATCTCTCGATTGCGCTCGAGACAACGAACGAGCGTGCGCGGCGAGAGGTTGGCTGGCTGGATGCGCGGAGCGGCGTCGCGCTACCCGGGTACGCCCACCGTCAGGATGAGCTGCGCTGGCACACCGCTCTCCAGGGAGTAGATGGCGGCCATTTGCTCCGGCTGGCCGGGCAGGACGAACGTCAGCGTGCCGTCGCCGGAGATGGAGCCGGTGACATCGACCTGGGTGATGCCTGCAGGCTCAACGCGCTCGAACCACGCCGGTGCGCCATGCACGTTGAGGGCATTCTCGTATGAGGGGATGTCGTTCGCCGTCGCGCCGTCCGCCGTCACGTAGTCGTAGATCACACCGACGCTGCCGCCGGGACCGCCATCCAGGCCCGCGCCCTGGAAGGAGAGTCGCGCGCCGAGGACGACCGCGTCACCCAGGCCCTCCACGGAGAAGCTGATCAGGGCGACGGCATCCGACGGCCCGCCCATGGCGAGGGAGGCGATGCTCTCCTCGGTTTGCGGGGAGTTCGGGGAAGAGAGGAAGACGGTCGTGTCCGCAATGGCAGTGAACGTGGCCTCCTGGGTGCTGGCGATGCCGTTGGCAAGGGCCGGGTTGGCATTGCCCGGGACCCCCGGCACGCTCGGTGGCAGCAGCACCTGGCCGGGTGCTGCGGGATTGACGGTGTCGGCAGGGGCCTCGCTCGTCTCACGCGGCTGCCCGTTGACGGTGCCGTCCTGCCCGACCGAGCCGGCGGCCGCATCCGTGGCATCCTGCTGCATCAGCGAAATCTGGCGTGTCGCCATCGACGCTTGCCCAGGCTGCGCGGCAGCCTGGAGCGCCGGGACTGCCGCCCACAGGAGCGCAACGGTGACAATGAGGCCCAGCAGGCGCTGCATCGAAGTGGCTCGGTTCCGCATGAAGATGATCCGTCCTCTTCTCGACCCCGGCGGGGCGAAACGCGTGATGTAACGTTTCTTCCAACGCGTACCCATCATCGCCCGTTCCTCCGGCGGCGTAGCATACGCCGAAAGTCCCGATTCCCTGCCGGGTCGCGCAAGAATCGCGCGCGCAGGCGCGAGAATCAGGGGCCCGAGCAGGAGCCAGAACGTGCTGAACCAGGTCTTGCAGGTCGACGAGCGCTCGTATGACCGGGAGCCGCGCTCGCATCACCACCCATACTGCCAGGTGCTGCTCCCCGCGCAGGGGCGGATCGCCCTGGATTGCCCAGGGGAGCGCGGCTGGGTAGGTGCTGGACGGGTCGCCGTCATACCGCCGGGCGTGGAGCATTGCTACCACGCCCTCGGTCCGAACTGCATTGTGGTCGCAGACTTCGCCGCAGAGGCCCTGGAGACCCGGCTGGCGCTGTGGCCCGAGCGTACGTTTCGGGCGCTGGATGCCCGGCTGATCGCCCTGACGACGACCTTGCAGGTAGAGGCGCGCTCGGGTGGGCTCGGGGATCCACTGGTCGCCGATGCACTGTTGCGCTACCTCGTGGCGGCGCTGGCCGTGACCCGCGCGCCAGACGATGCGCGCGGCACAGCAACGGCCCACCGGCAGGTGGCTGCCGCCGCAGAGCGCTACCTTCAGGAGCACTTCCGGGAGCCATTGACCGCCGCCGAGGTTGCTGCGGCAGTCGGAGTCAGTCCCTCGCATCTGCACCGCATCTTGCGCGCGGAAACCGGGTCCACGCTGGTGAGCCGCGTTCACCGGCTGCGGCTGGACGCGGCGGCGCACCTCCTGCGCGAGTCGGACCAAACGGTGCTGGCGATCGCCCATGACGTCGGGTTCGCGAGCCAAAGCCACCTGACGCGCCTGTTCACGCGCCACTTCGGGTGTGCGCCCGGCCGCTACCGGGATGCCTGCTGGAAGGCAGCGTGAGCAGCATCGGGCAGGTCGCCGGCAGGATCGGGCAAGACGCAGCGCCCGGCCCCCACGTATCGTGACGGGCCAGAAACGCTGGTTACGCCTGGAGGAGTATTCGTGAACGCACCGCAGATTGGGGTCGCGACGTTCGATTGTTTCGGGACGCTGATTGACTGGGAAGGTGGGCTGGCCAACTTTTTGTACGATCTGGCCCTGCGCCACGAGCCCGAGCCGGCGGAGAATGGCCACGCCCTGCGCGAGCGGTGGGAAACGGTCCAGTTCGGCATCATCCAGGGTGAGTACCTGACGTACAAGGAGGTGCTGGCCCACAGCCTGCGCGCCTGGATGGATGAGCGCGGTTACCCCTGGCGCGAGGAATACGGCGCGGACCTGGTGCGCTCGATGCGCTCCTGGCAGCCTTTCCCGGATACGCGGCCCGCGCTGGAGCAGGTGCGGCGGCAGGGGTGGGACCTGGTGATCCTCTCCAACACGGATGACGACATCATTGCCCACAGCCTGAAACACATGGGCGTACCGTTCAAGGATGTGGTGACCGCCGAGCAGTGCGGCTCCTACAAGCCCTCGCGCAACAACTTCGAGCGCCTGTTGCAACGGGTTGGGGTCGCGCCGGACGAGATTCTGCACGTGGCCTTCGGTTACAAGTACGACATTGGCCCTGCGCAGGAGATGGGCATGCGCACCGCCTGGATCAACCGCAAGGTGGAGGCTGCACCGGGCCGGGTGCGGCCGGACTACATGTGGCGGGACCTGTGGGGGCTGGCTGAGCTGGCCGGTGGGGCCGGCCCGGGGTTCTGACGCATGAGACGGGACACACGCCTTTCGTTCGCGCTGCACGCGCTGCTGCACCTGGCGCAGCGGCCGGGGGTCAGCATGACCTCGGGGGAGATGGCGGAGTGTTCCGGCACGCACCCGGTGGTGGTGCGGCAGACCTTCGCCGGGTTGCGCGACGCGGGCATCGTGTCGTCACGCAAAGGGCGCGGCGGCGGCTGGCGGCTGGCGCGTCCCGCCGCCGAGATCACACTGGAGCAGGTGCAGCGCGCGCTGCACGAGCGCGTGGTGGAGGTCACCGCCGAGGACAGCGCAGATCACCAGGGGTGCCTTGTGCAGCGGGTCGTGCACGGCGCGCTCGACGACGCGGTGGCCGAGGCCAACCGCGTGCTCGATCGCCATCTCGCCAGTATCACGCTTGCGGATCTCGGCGCAGACGTGCAACGGCTCTCCGGAGCGCCCTTTACCATGTCACCCGGCCCGGGCCGCCGCGAGGGTTGATCCTGCCGCTCGGTAGGCGGCGACGGCCTGGGCGGTGTCCTCCGTCATCAGGTCCATGTTGATGGCGGCCCCGGCGCGCATGCCATCGGCGGCGGCCGTAATGACCTGGCCCATGGGGTCCGCGACGTTGCCGGCCACCCAGACACCGGGGATGGCGGTACTGCCCACCGGGCCGGGCGCCACGCGTGTGGCGAGGACCTGGCCGCCCATCTCCAGTGGCTCGGTCTCCAACCCGAGATCAGTAAGGATTTCGGCGTGCGCGTGAACGACGGACGCCGCCACCAGGATCTCGCGTGGGATGACCTCGCCGGTGCGCATTCGCACCCCTGCCAGGTGATCATTGGCGATGACCAGTTCCGTCACATCGCCCTCCACCACGCGCACGCCCAGGGCCGCAAGTTGCTCGGCCTGATCCGGGGTGAGCGCCGGGGCGGTGTGCAGGAAGAGCGTCACGTCCGGGCTGATTTGCCGCCAGAGCAGGGTCGCGTGCATCGCCATCGGCCCTGTGCCGAGGATGCCGATGGCGCGGTCCCGCGCTTCCCAGCCGTGGCAGTACGGGCAGTGCAGGACATCGTGGCCCCAGCGCTCCGCCAGGCCAGGAATGTCCGGCAGGACATCGCCGGCGCCCGTGGCGATCAGGATGCGCCGCGCCCGGACTGCGCGGCCGTCCGCGAGGCGTACCCCGAAGCCGGCGCCAGCTTCATCCCGCTGCACCCCCGTGACGTACCCGGAGACAACGTCGCCGCCGTAGCTGGTGACCTCAGCCTGGCCCATCGCGAACAGCTCCGCCGGCGGCGTGCCCTCACGCGTCAGGTAATTGTGGACGCCGTCTGCCCGGGCGTTGCGCGGCGCGCCGGCATCGATCACCAACACGCTGCGCCGCGAGCGCGCCAGCGCCACGGCCCCGGCCAGGCCCGCCGCGCCGCCTCCAACGACGACGACGTCATACTGTGCTTGCATGTGTCTTCCCTTCGTGTCCAACCGATAATGTAATTCACAATGTTACATTCTACGTGGTGGGATGGGCAGAGCTGGCCTTGTCGCGCAGGCGGTGGGGAGGGTGGGTCTTGCCGCCCGAAAGCAGTGCCGTTGGGACTGCCCAGCCGGGTGGGGTAGGCGCCAGGGTGGGCCGCTAGACTGGCAACAGGTGAAGTGGCGGATTGTCCGCCCACGTCAGTGTTGACCGGCGTTTCCATGCTCCACGTTATGCGCCACAATCTGCGGCTCCTGGTTCGGCTGGCGGCCCTGCTGGTGCTGCTCGGGCTGGGCACGGTGCCGGTGGAGTGTGCCGCTGTTTACGGCCCACACTCGGTCTTCCTGAGCGCCGAAGCCGTGGCTGCGCTGCGCGCCCCCGGGACTGAGGCCGAGGCGCAGGCTGCACCTGCGCCCCACGTGCACGGGGCCCAGCCATCAGCCGCGAGCGCCATGGACATGGAGATGGATGCGGCTGCGGATGCACCGGTTGCGTCGGCTCCAGGTGCGCTCCATGGCACTGAAGCCGTGGCACGCGGCAGTGTTCCGGCGACGGCTGGCGCCATGACAGACGCCCTGATTTCGATGGCTCCAACTGACGTATCCGCCGGCATTGCGGCTGGAGTGCCCGCGCCTCTTCCGATTCCTGCCTCGCCACCAGTCAGCCACGTGGCGCCCGCGCCGGAACCGCCGCCGCCATAATCGAGCGTTCCACGACAGCCGCGAATCAAACGTCGGTATCGCTCCCGTGTGGGCGGCATACCTTCGCGCACGCGTCGAACTGGTTGGCGTGCGCCCTGGATGGAGACACTTCATGGCCTTTTTCGCCACGACCCTGAACCAGATCGCACCGGACGGCACGGTGTCGCCGCTGGACCCGCAGGATCTGAGCGGCGTCTCCCCCACGATCGCCAGCGCTGGAGATGTCCTGACTCCGGGGTACGTCGGGGAAGCTGATATCCAGATCGCCACGGTCTCCCTTGCGGGAGACGCGTCGGGGGCGTAACCGTGCGCAGGCAGAACCGTTTCCGCTGGCGCCTGCGGGTGCTGGTGATGACCCTGGCGTGCGTGCTGATCGGTCTGGTTGTGGATGCCGGATCGGGGGGCGCCCTTGCCGACCCTGCGCCAGCCTACGCGGCAGCGACCCTCGATGGGTCGGGCGAAATCTCTCTTGACGATCTGCGCGGCGAGGTCGTGCTCCTGAATGGCTGGGCCACCTGGTGTCAACCCTGCCGTGAGGAGATGCCGCTGTTGCAGCACCTCCAGGAGGAGTACGGCGACCAGGGCCTGCGCGTGGTGGGGGTGAGCATCGACCGGGGCGAGGCAGCGGGCAAGATCGCGCAATTTGCCGCTGACACCGGCGTGACCTTCACGCTCCTGCACGACCCGAAGAACACCTTCGCGCGGACCTTTCGGACAACCGGCGTGCCGGAGACGCTGCTGATTGGCCGCGATGGCGACGTGCTCTACCGCTGGAAGGGTCCACTGCAGGGCAGCGCTGCGGATCGCGAGGTTATCCAGGCGGCGCTGGATGGCACGGCGTCCGGAAGCGGGGCGCCGGTGGCGCAGATCGCCATCCCGGTGGCGTTCGTTGCGGGGTTGCTCAGTTTCCTGTCGCCCTGCGTGCTGCCGCTCATCCCGACGTACGCCGGGGTTATCACCGGCCTTTCGCTGAAGGAGATGAGTTCTCCCGCACCGGAGGCCCGGCAGCGCATCCGCCGCACGACCTTCACGAACGGCCTGCTGTTCGTGGCCGGCTTCAGTGCTGTGTTCATCGCGTTGGGGGCCTCAGCCACGCTCCTGGGTGGGTGGCTGATCGAGTATCGCGTCTGGATTGCGCGCATTGGTGGGGTGATCCTGCTCGTGCTCGGCCTGCACCTGCTGGGATGGCTACGCGTTCCCTGGCTGGATCGCACGATCCGGGCCGAAATGGCGAGCGAGCGAACCGGCGGAGCCGGAGCCTTCCTGATCGGGGTGGCGTTCGGTGCTGGCTGGACCCCGTGCATCGGCCCGGCGCTGGCCGGAATCCTGACCATCGCGGCGGCCACGGCCTCGATCCGTGAGGGAGTGACGCTGCTGGCCGTTTACTCCCTCGGCCTGGCCATCCCATTCCTGGGCGCGACCATCGCGCTCGATCGCTTCATGACCAGCTCCGGGCGGTTCCGGCGCTGGTTGCCGCGCCTGCAACAGGCCAGCGGGGTGCTGGTGCTGATTGTGGCGGTCTTGCTGCTCACGGACTCCATGACTCGCCTGGCCGAGCTGGCCGCGCGACTCGAGGGGTGAGTGAGCAACCTGGAGGATACCTGCATGAGATTGCAAACAGACCCGTTACTCGCCGCAGAACCAGATCATGGCCCGACGCCGGGGAAGCAGGCCACTCGTCCGAGCGCGCTCATCGGCGGAGTTGTCCTGGCGCTTGTGGCCGTCGTGGCAGTGGTGTTCCTGGTGTTCCGCGGGCGGGAGGCGCCCTACACCTATCACGGGGGGTTCTATGCCCAACCGGCAGCGGCTCAGCCGCTTGACCTGACCGACATGAATGGCCATGCGTTTGCACTCGATCAACTCAAAGGCAACGCGGTGCTCGTCTACTTCGGGTACACCACCTGCCCGGATGTCTGCCCGACGACGCTGATTGACTACCAGGTCGTCAAGGAAGAGCTCGGGCCTGACGCCGACCGGGTGAAATTCGTCCTGGTGACGATTGACCCTGAGCGTGACACCGAAGCGAAGCTCAGGGAATACCTGGCCTTCTTCGATCCGGAGTTCATTGGCCTGCGCGGTGACGAGGAACAGACGGAGCAGGTCAAGCGGGATTACGGCGTGCTCGTGCACCGCGTCGAGCATCCCGAATCCGCGACGGGGTATCTCCTCGATCACTCGGCGCAAACGTACGTGATTGATCCGCAGGGCCGGCTGGCCCTGACGTTCCCCTACGGGATGGATCCGGCGCTGATTGCGCAGGACATCCGTCATCTCCTGGAGGCTTGACGACGTTACCCGGCACATCGACGTTCGATATCAGAAAGGATCTCACACCATGTCTCGCAGGAGTTTTCTGGCGACGGCGTTCGTAGCGGCGTGTGGCGGGCTGGTCAATGCCCCACTGACGCGTGCCCTTGCCCATGGCACAGCAACCCCTGCCTCCGGGCACGGTGGTGAGGAGAAGCACCTGACCGGCACGGGCGCCGCGTTCATGCGCATCGCGAACGGCGGCGCGGAAGACGACGTGCTCCTGGGCGGGGAGACTGACGTTGCCGGCGTCGTGGAAGTCCACGAGATGGCTGATGTTGATGGCGTCATGGAGATGCGGCCTCTGGCCGGCGGGCTCATCATCCCTGCCGGCGGTGAGGAAGTACTGGAACCAGGCGGGTATCACCTCATGTTGATGGGGCTCCGGGAGGACCTGACTGACGGCAAGACCTACGAATTGACGCTGCACTTCGAGAAGGCTGGCGACGTGACCGTGCCAGTTTCCGTGCGCCCGCGCGCTGAGCTGGCGGCGGATGCCGAGCCGGTCGCCCCGGTCACGGTGGGCGACCTCACGATCACGGATCCCTGGTCGCGGCCGGCGCCGGCCACGGGCCTCGGCGACATGGGCACGCCGGCCGCCACTCCGCACGCCTGACGCGATCACGCGCTGGCCGCCCATGCACACGCGTGGGCGGCCAGCCGGCAGACTGCGTGAAGGAAAGAGCCATGGAGACGAACGACATTGCAGCGGACGCGTTCCACATGCCGGGTGCGGCGACGCCAGCGCCCCCAGACCAGGCGCGCCGGCGGCGCGGCGACCGAAACCTGCCGCTGCTTGTCGGGCTCTGCTTCATCGCGCTGGCGGGTTTGCTGCTGGCGTCCGGGGTGATCAGCGGCCGAACCGGGCTGGCCCCGGGGCCGGGCCTGCACTTCACGATCCCGGCTGGAGCGAGCGCCAGCGTGGCCCGGCCCGGCTTTGACTCCGCTATCCCGATACCGACTGATATTCGCTTCGCCTCACCCGCTGAAGCCGTCATCACCATCCAGAACCTGGATGATGTCACGCACCGCGCCGGGCCCTTCCTGGTCGGTGCGGGGCAGACCTTCGTGCAGCGCTTCCCGAAGCCGGGGCGCTACCCGGTCGTTTGCACCGTCGATCCCCTGGAGACGGTGGTGGTGACCGTCGAGGATTAGGGAGACGTTTTACCTGCCGGGGCAGGCGTGGCCTGGAAGCGCGCCGGGGCGAAGACCTCCAGCGCGGGGGCAGGCACAGGTGATCCCGCGCGCGGGAACGGCGTGGCCCGGGCCAACGTAGCCGGGGATGACCGCAACTCGCCGCTGTTGCCGCCGAACAGGGTGCGGCCGACGGGCGCAGGTGGCAGGAGGTCCGCGGCGTGGCCGTGGTTTTCGCGCAGGACGCTGGCGGCTGGCGGCGGCTCGAGGCGCGCGAGCGAAAAGACCAGCGCGGCAGCCGCAATGAGCAGGATGCCAAGCCCGGCCAGGAGCAGTCGACTCCGCATCAGCGCACGCATCCTCAGTGGACAGACAACCGGCTGCTTCCGGACCGCAGCGTTGGCATGATGGCACACCCGTGCCGCCCCGGCTTATCCACGAGGGCTCGACGCCTTCTACCATGCCGCAGATGGAACTCCTGAGTGACACCTGGGCCTACATGGTCGACAACCAGGATCGGGTGCGGGACGCGCTGATCGTCCACATCAGCCTCAGCCTTGCCGCGCTGCTCCTGGCCATGCTGATCTTCATTCCGCTCGGCGTGTTGGCGTCGCGGGGCGGCTCGGTCACCACGACCGTGATCAGCGTGGTGGCGGCGTTTCGCGTCGTACCCAGCCTCGCCGTCATCCTGTTGTTGCTCCCGTCCTTCGGGCTTGGTTGGCGGCCCGCCCTGGTGGCCCTGACGGTGCTGGCGGGGCCACCGCTGGTGCTGAACACCGACGCCGGAATTCGCGGGGTTGACCCCGCCACGCTGGAAGCGGCGACCGGCCTGGGGCTGACCAACCGGCAGCGGTTCTGGCGGGTGACCGTCCCCCTGGCGCTGCCCGTCATCATCGCCGGAATCCGCACGGCGGCTGTCGAAGTCATTGCCAGCGCGACCCTGGCGTCCTTCGTCGGCGCCGGGGGGTTGGGGGACTTCATCACCTCTGGCGTCACCCTCCTGGATGAGCGCACCCTGCTGACCGGGGCCATCCTGGTCACACTGCTGGCCTTGTCCACGGAGGTGGGGCTGTCGCTGCTGGAACGCCGCGTTTCTCCGCCTCGCACAAATCCTGCGTAGCTGCGTTACATGAGCAGGCAGGACGCTTCTGGAGCGCCCAAGGTCAGTTCTTGATCTCGCATGTCGCCACTCGGCTCTGCCGTGAGCTCATGGCGGCGCATGACACAGGGGAGTACATCTCGATGACGCTTACTCGTCGCTCTCTCGCCCGGGGAATTGCCGCCGCGCCATTGGCGTACGCAGCCATCCGCACCGGCTCGACTTTCAGCGTTTCCGCGCAGGAAGGCCCGGTCAAGATTGGCTCCAAGAACTTCACGGAGCAGCTCATCCTGGGGGAGATGTACGCGCTGCTGCTGGAAAACGCCGGCATCGCGACCGAGAAGAAGCTGAATCTCGCCGGGACGGAAGTCGCGCAGGCGGCGCTGGTGAAGGGGGAGATCGACCTCTATCCCGAGTACACCGGCACCGGCCTGACCGTGGTGTTGGGCATGCCGGTGAACGAGGTCATGGCGGCGACGCCCGTGGGCGGCATGCCGGAATCCACGCCGACTGGCGCGGAGGCGAGTCTCGACCAGCGCGTCTATGACCTCGTCTCCGACGGCTACGCCGATCAGTTCGACCTGATCTGGCTCGATCAGTCGGCGTTCAACGACACCCAGGCGCTGGTTATCACGCCGGATGCCTCGGAGGGCGGCGCGATCACCACAATCAGCGAGCTTGCGCCGAAGGCCGGCGAGATCACGATCGTTGCCGCTGCCGACGCCCTTGATCGAGATGACGGCATCAAGGGCATCGAGCAGACGTACGGCCTGACGTTCGGCAACGTCCTGACGGTCGATCCGAGCCTCCGGTACAAGGCGATCGAGGACGGCCAGGCGCAGGCGGTGCTCGCGTTCAGCACGGATGGCCAGATCGCCGGCATGGGTCTTGTCCTGCTGGAGGACGACAAGAACCTGTGGCTGCCGTACCACGTGGCCCCGGTGGTGCGGGACGCGACCCTGACTGCTTTCCCTGGTATCGCTGACGCACTCAATCCGCTGGCCCCGATCCTGACGGATGACATCATGGCTGGCCTCAACTGGCAGGTCGATGGCCCAGACAAGCTCGATCCCGAGGAGGTTGCGCGCACCTTCCTTACCGAGCAGGGCCTCATTTCCGGCTAGTTTGTATCAGCGCCCCGCCTGGAATTCCGGGCGGGGCGTTATGCTTTGCGCCTGGCGGTAGCTTGCCAGGAGCATGCACCCACAAGGGAGGTCGCGTGGCGCGGCACACCGATCAGGGCCTATCCACCGCCTCCGCGATTCACTTCGATCACGTCAGCAAGCGATTCACCGAAACCAGCGCGGCGGCGGCCGCCGTCGATGACGTGAGTTTGTGCATCGAGCCCGGGGAGCTGGTGGTCCTGATCGGCCCCTCGGGCTGCGGCAAGACCACGCTCCTCAAGTTGATCAACCGCCTCTACGAACCAACTGACGGCGTGATCACCATTGATGGCCGCAACGCCCAAGAGTTCAACGCCCCCGATCTGCGGCGGCACATCGGGTACGTCATTCAGCAGGGCGGGCTCTTTCCGCACTACACCGTGGCCGAGAACGTGGCGGTGGTGCCGGGCCTCCTGGGCTGGGACAAGGCGCGGACGCAGGCGCGCGTGGATGAACTGCTGTCGCTGGTGGGACTGCCGCCAGCGCAGTATCGCGACCGCTACCCAGCCCAGCTTTCGGGTGGGCAGCAACAACGCGTCGGGATTGCGCGGGCCATCGCGGCCTCGCCGGGCACGCTCCTCATGGACGAGCCATTTGGCGCGCTGGACGCCATCACGCGCGGCAACCTGCAAACGGAACTGCTCTCGTTGCACGAGCAGTTGGGCCAGACCATCGTGTTCGTGACCCACGATATCGACGAGGCCGTGCTGCTGGCGGACCGGATTGCGGTGATGCGGCAGGGCAAGGTGGTGCAGTTCGATACCGCCCTGAATATCATCATGCACCCGGCGGACGATTTCGTGGCGGAACTGGTCGGCGCGGATGACACGCTGCGCCGCCTGGGGCTGGTCAGCATTCCCGCCGCCATGGTGCCCCTGGCCGACGGCGCGACGGTCGCAGCGGTTGAGCCGCGCATCAGCATCGCGGAGCGGGTGCGTCCGGCGCTCACACTGCTGCTGGAGGAGGGCGTGCCGCGCGTGATCGTGGAGGAGAACGGTGTGCCGGTTGGCTTCCTCGACCTTGCCGCCATCCAGCGCGCCAGTGTGCCGCATGTCGTGGGCGCCCTCCCGTGAGCCTCGACTACCTGTTCCGGCGGCCGGACCGCGTGTGGGAGTTGACCCTGGAGCACCTGACCCTCGCCGGCACAGCGATCCTGGTGGCCCTGGTGATCGCGATTCCGCTGGGCGTCCTGGCGGTGCGCGTGCCGCGCCTCGCGACGCCGTTGCTCGCCATCCTCGGGGCGCTGTACACGATCCCCAGCCTGGCGTTCCTGGCGCTGCTCATTCCCAGCCTGGGGATTGGCCGCGAGCCCGCCGTCGTCGTGCTGGCCGTGTACGCGCAGATCTTCCTGGTGCGCAACATTACCGCCGGGTTGCGCGGGGTAGACCCCGCGACGCTGGAGGCGGCCCGTGGTCTGGGGATGACCCGCCTGCAGGAGTTCTGGCGGGTGCGCTGGCCGCTGGCCCTCCCGGTCATGATTGCCGGCCTGCGCACGGCCACGGTGACCACCATCAGCCTGGCCACCGTGGCCGCCTGGATCGGCGCGGGTGGCCTGGGCACCCTGCTTTTCGAGGGGATCACGCGGGACGACCCCAACCGCATCCTGGCCGGAGCCATTGCCATCACGGCCCTTGCCATCCTTACCGACGCGCTGTTGCGCTTTGTGGAGTCGCGAACGGCCATCCGCCAGGCGCAGGCTGCCGCGCGCTAGCCCGGCTACATGCCAGACAGCGAGGGGGGTGGCGCACGTGCGCCACCCCCCTGGGCGAAGCCCGTTCGCGCGGTTGTTAGCGCGGCTTGTCAGCGGGCCTGTCGGACTTCTCGGGTGCCGCGCCATCGGCGTCGTGCTTGCCGTTGGTGAGTTGCTGGATCGCCGTTCCCACCTGGCCCAGCGCGTCCTTCACGCCGTCTGGCGCATTGTTCATGAAACCATCCGCCAGATACCCGAACTGCTGGCCCTTGAAGAAGCTCTCGGACATGCGGGCGACGGTGTCCGCATCGCCCCAGACCGTCATCTTGGCGCTGGCCATCGCCTCACCGTAGGCGTTGGCGGCGGCGATGCGCACCTGCTTCTCGGCCTCGATACGGGCAAGATCGACCTGCAAGCCGCGCGCAATCGACTCGAACTGCGCCTTGTTTTCCAGGTCCTGCCGCTCAACGGTTACCTTGGCGCGCTCGACCTCGACGCGTTGCCGCTCGACATCGACCGGCACCATCTGCGTGGCGCGCTCGCCTTCGGCCTGCAGCGCCAGCGCTTCCTTCTCGGCCTGGGCGCGGGTCAGGCGGGCGGATGCCTCCTTGGCGGCAGCGGCCTCGGCGCCCTCGGCGGCCTTGACGACCGCGTAGGCGGCAACGTCCGCCTGCACCTGCTCCTGCAGGCGCTTGCGTTCGAACTCCGCCTGCGCCTCGATGATGGCGCGGGCCTTGTCGCGCTCTGCCGTTTGCGTCGTCTCCACGGTGCGCACGGCCTGGCGCTCGGTTTCCATTTGCGCCTCGGCGGCGAAGCGCCGGGCCTCCGATTCGGCGCGCTCCCGCTCCTTGGCGGCAATAGCAATCGCGTTTTCGCGCATGGCCAGTTCAACGGTGCGCTGCTTCTCGACCTCGGCCACGCGCGCCGCCTGTTCGCGCTGCTGGTGGGCCACTTCGAGCGCCCGGTTCTTCTCGACCTCGGCCACCTGGACAGCCTCGTCGCGCTTCACCTCGGCCAGGCCGGCAAGGCGGGTTTGCTCAGCGGCAAAGGTGCTGGCTTCCTGCTGCGCTTGCGCCCGCGCGATCTCGATATTCCGGTCACGCTGCGCCTCGGAGTTGGAGCGGGCGACATCCTGCTCGAAGATGAACTGATCGCGGGTCACGTCCTGGGCCCGCACGCGCTGGTCTGCCTCGCGCTCGATCTGGTTGCGCTCGACGCGCTGTCGCTGCGTGATTTCGGCGATGGTGCGCAGGCCCTGGGCATCGAAGACGTTGTCTTCGCCGCGCATGGCGTTCGGCGGGGTCTGGTCGAGGCGGGAAATCGTGACCGATTCCAGGGTCAGGCCGTTGTGGGCCAGATCCTTCTCGACAATGATCTGCACGGCCTGGGCGAACTCATCGCGCTTGGTGTGTAGTTCATGCAGGGGGCGGGTAGCGGCCACGGTGCGCAGCGCGGAGACCAGCTTCTGGTTCACCAGGTGCTTGACACTTTCGGCATCCACCGAGCGCTCGCCGAGCGAGGTTGCAGCCGCCAGGATGTGTTCCTTGATCTTTTGAACCTTTATATAGAACTCGGCCGCGACATCGGCACGCAGGTTGTCGCCGGTAATGAGGGCGTCGTGGCCGGAGCGGTCAACATCCAGACGCATGGTCTGGAGGGAGACGGGCACGATTTCATGCACGACCGGGATTACCAGGGTACCGCCATCGATGATCGGCACCTGGCCGCCCATACCGGTCCGCACAAACGCCTGGTCGGCGGAGGTCTTGATGTATAGCTTGGTCACGATGAGCATGAACGCGCCGATGATCAGGAGGATGGCGCCGAAAATACCCAGGATCGACTGCGCGGCTCCCCCCAGGTCGAAGGCGCCCGAACTGGCCAGGATGCTGGGGACCAGGATAAAGATCAGGCCCACGATGATTGCGCCGACGGCGATGCCAGCGACTCCACCACCACGTTTGTTTGGCACGGGTACCTCCTCTTCCTTGAACGACGTGCAACTCCGATGCGAGACGTTTGCTATCGGTTACGCGGCGGGCAGTCGGTTGCCGACTCCGTTCAGTGCCTCATCCTGGGTCACCAGGTACGACCCGGTCGCGTCGTCATAGCGCCAGAGCACCACGCGGGCTCCGGCCGGGATCATCGCTTCGTCCGCGAGCACTCGGGCCGGCACCTCATGCAGGGTGCCGTGTTGGTCGTACACCTGCACGCTGCCGCCGGAGGCGGAGATGGGGTAGCGGGCTTCCCCCATCCGTCCGATCAGTTCTCGCGCGCCCGCGCCGTAGGTTTCGGTGCCGGGCATGACCCGGCCGAGCAGCCTGGTCATCACCCCGGTCAGGCCAACGGCGCCAAAGAGGGCGATCACCAGCGAGGGCCAGACGAAGATCCCCGGATCTGGCCAGATCGACCGGAAGCCGCGCATGGCAAACCAGCCGATTACGCCCCAGAGCAGGCTGAAGCTGATCAAGACGATCGAAATAGGTACCCGGCCGATACCGAGGACGCCGAGGAGATCATGGTCTCCGGGCAGATCGTGATGACCGGGGAGATCGTGGCCAGCGTGCCCGACGTGGGCGTCGAAATGCAGGCCCATGTCATCGAACGGGAGCGCGCCCACGGCCAGCAGCAGAACGTAGAGCACGGCGGCAGACGCCGGCAGCAGGAATATGAGGTTCCACCACGTGAGGAGCTCCACCGTCATGCCCCCTGGCTGCCGCCACTTCACCGTAGCGGCGCCGCCGCACCAGGAGTATCCGCCTGGTTGCCGGGAATTGCCCCCGTACCCGGTACGGGATCGTGGCTCGCCGCAGCCTGCCCGCATCTGATCATGCCACGGGCCACTTGCAAGATTACCCCTGTCTCGCCGCGACGCAAGTCCCGGGTTCTCTGTGAGCGTGCTTGTGACAGGTGAACGCCGGATGAGGGGAAAGCGTTCCGAAGAGGGGTGCGTTGTCGGATCAGCCTACGCCAACGGGGCGATAAAGGAGCGGAGGCACGCCGCGAAGGTTTCGGCAGGCATGCCGAGGGTGAGGGCGATTACCCACGCCGCCAGATAGTCGTCGGAGCAGGTGAGGGTAGCGCCGTTTGTCTGGAGGAACAGGTGTACCGCCAGACCAGCGGTGCGCTTGTTGCCGTCCTGGAACGGATGGTTTTTCGCGAGGCCGAAGCCGAGGTGCGCGCCCTGTTCCGCGATATCCGCGCCCTCGTACAGCGCGTGGTTGCGCGGACTCGCGAGGGCAGACTCCAGCATGGCTGCGTTCAGCAGCGCATCGCCTGCCATCTGATTTGAGATGCCAAACACCTCGGCATACAACCCGAGAATGTCCTCAGTCGTCAGATAGTAGATGGGGTTGTCCACGCAATCAGTGGCTCGTGCCGCGGGGCTCTGTTTGCTGGCTGTCGTAGGCCGCAAGCAATGCAATCAGGCGCTGGTGCTCGGCGACGACGCGGCGACTGATTGCTCGCACGTCCTCCCGGCTCAGGCAGCGGCTGCCATTGTCGCTGCACGTGACGTCGGGATCGTCGGGTTTCGCGGCGTGCGCGGCAGGTGCAGCCTCGGCCGGGACCGCGCGCAACTGCGGCTGAGCCTCCAGGTCCTCGGGTATTGCTGCCATTTCACACCATCCTTGATTGCTCGAAACATGCTGGCCGCCAGGCGATATTCCTGAACACGCACGAGTGTAACGCGGAATGTCGCGTGAACACCGAACGCCCCACACTCGCGTGACGGCTCATGGTGTGGGGCGTTCGAGCGAAATCAGCGCGTTGTCAGGCCGCCGGGCTACGTCCCCAACCGGCGGACGTGCAACATGTTGGTGCGACCGGAGACGTGTGTCATCGGCAGCGAGCCGGCGATCAACGCGAATTCGCCGTCCGTGGCGAGGCCCTCCTCGATGATCTTCTTGCCGGCTACCAGGAAGAGGTGATCGGGATTCTCCTCGATAGGCACTACGCCGCTGCGCACGCCCCAGATGAGGTTCAGGCGGCGGGCGGTCTCGATATCCGTGGCCAGCCCGATGATCGGTGGCTTCGGGCGGTACTTGGCGACGCGCCGCACCGACGCGCCCGTCTGGGTGAAGACCACCACGTGGCCGACCGGCGCTTCGTCCGCCAGGGTGCGCACCGCCTTGGCGATGGCGTCGGCCACCGCCAGGGTCGGCTCATTCAGGTTGGGCAATGGCTTTTCGGAGGCGGGGGTGCGGATCGGCCCGTCGATCTCCGCCTCGCGGATGATGCGGCCCATGGTGCGCACCGCCTCCACCGGGTACTGCCCGATGGCGGTTTCCGCCGAGAGCATCACTGCGTCCGTGCCGTCCCAGACGGCGTTGGCGACATCGGTCGTTTCCGCGCGGGTGGCGACCGGCTGCCGGATCATCGACTCCAGCATCTGGGTGGCCGTGATCACCGGCAGCGCGTACTCGTTGGCGACGCGGATGATTTCCTTCTGGGCGCGCGGCACGCGCTCCGGGGCCATCTGCACGCCAAGGTCGCCGCGCGCCACCATCAGGCCGTCGGCGGCGCCGGCGATGGAGCGGACATTCTCCAGGGCCTGCGGGCGCTCGATCTTGGCGATGAGGTGCGGCGGGCGCGGGCTGTACCAGCCGGCGACTTCGCGGGCGAGGTGGAGATCGCTGGCGTCGCTCACGAACGAGAGGCCAATGAAATCGACGCCCTGCTCCACGCCCCACTGCAAATCCTCGCGGTCCACAGGGGTGAGGGAGCCGCCCTTGATCATTGCCTCGGGCAGGGTGACGCCCTGGCGCCCGTGAAGCTGGCCGCCGCGCCCCACATGGCACTGGGCGGACTTGCCGTCGATGCGCTCGACCAGGAGCTCGATCAGGCCGTCCGAAATCAGGATGCGGCTCACCGTCTGCACGAACTCGAAGAGTTGCGGAAAATCGATGCCGATCAGCTCGTTGGTGGTGGGGGCCGGGGTGTTGACGATGGTGACGGTGCCCCCGCGCGGGATGCCGACGGACTCCTCGGCAGGATTGGCCAGCGGCCCGGTGCGAATCTTCAGGCCCCGCAGGTCGAAGAGAATCGGCACCAGCTTGCCGATTTCATCGGCGACGGTACGCACGTCGTTGACGAGCACGGCGCGCTCTTCCGGGGAGCCGTGGGCGGCATTGATGCGGACCACATCCAGCCCGGCCAAAAAGAGCTCTCGCAGCGTGTCGCGCTCACGTGACGCGGGCCCCAGTGTCGCCACGATCTTGACGCGACGCTCGTCGTAGACGCTCAACATTCCATCCTTCTCTCTGGCGCGCGGGTTCTTGCGAGCAGGATGGTAACAGGGTGGGCACCCGGGAGTGTGGCGATCTGGCGCTGCTAGCGGGGCTCCGAGATTGGCGCGACGAGATACGCGCAAACATGACCGCCCTGGATGCGGTGTGCAATGCGCGTGACGTCGGCCTCCGGCAGCGCGGCGCGCAGGAAATCGAGCTCGCTGGAACAGGCGTGCCCGTAGCGCAGCGCCACGCCCAGCACGGCGCAATTATGCTCGGTGATGACGAATGCACCATCCTCCCGCTGCGTGAAATCCGCGAGGTAGCCATCCTCGTCCAGGATGTTGGCGACCACCTGCACGCGTTCCGGGAAGCTGAGCCCCGCCGTGCGCGCCTGGGCGCGCTGCAAGCGGCGCTCCGCGCGGCGAGTGAAAATGCGCTCAAGCAGGATGGGGTCTTCGTCCTCGACGTACTCAAGGAGCTCGTTCGTCAATTCCGCGTAGGCGCGAGGAAAGAGGGCATCACCGGCCGCGGTGAGGGAGTACAGATGCCGGGGCCGGCCGGGGCCGCCGCGTTCCGGCTCGTGAGACAGGAGCCCTTCGCGTTCGAGTGCGGTCAGGGTCTGGCGCGCGCCACTGAGGGTGACGCCCAGTTCCCCGGCGATCGCATCCGCGGTGGTGTTGCCGCCGCGCTTGATCTGCTCCAGGATGCGGCGTCGAGTTTCGGGGAGGCTGTTCAGGGCGTCGGTCATGCAGGAACACCCACTCAGGGATGGCGCAGCGGGCAGGTATGCCCGCGAGTATAGCGACCGTCGCCGGCTTTGCGGAATAAAGATAGCAGATACTTGTTTTATCTGCGAACCAGGTGTATCGTGCACATCCACTCACGGGAGCGGGAGGCCATGGGGACATCACTCAGTTCAGAGGAGATCGCAGAACTGGCGTCACCGCCAGAGGGCGCCGTGCTGGCGCCGGAAGCACTGACCGAGCCGCCGCCTCCCGCTGGCCCCGGCCCGCTCTCAACCGACGAGACCAACCCGTTCGCCGGTGGTCGGGCGCGCCTGACGGCGGGACTGATGCTGACCATCGTGGCGGTGGCCTTCCAGGCGTTGGCGGTGGCCACGATCCTGCCGGCCATCGTCAAAGACCTGGGCGGCATCAACCTGTATGGCTGGGCGTTCTCAGCCTACCTGCTGACGCAGCTCGTGGGGATTGTCGTAGGTGGGCTCATCTCGGATGAGCGAGGCCCGGCGCTCCCCTTTGCGATTGGTGTGGTCTTCTTCTCCAGCGGTTTGCTGCTGGGCGGGTTCGCCCCGTCCATGGAGGTC
The DNA here is from genome assembly GCA_034431475.1 of Thermomicrobiales bacterium. Taxonomy (GTDB): domain Bacteria; phylum Chloroflexota; class Chloroflexia; order Thermomicrobiales; family UBA6265; genus JACCXM01. The sequence goes on from DAOUDE010000048.1 coordinate 67,992, forward strand.
CTCATCCTGGGCCGGGCGCTGCAGGGATTCGGCGGCGGATGCATCTACTCATCGGCCTATGTTGCCGTCGGGCGTGGGTTCCCGGCGGCGGCCAAGCCCCGCATGCTGGCCCTGATGTCCACCGGCTGGGTGGTGCCGGGGCTGATTGGCCCCGCCATCTCTGGCCTGATGGCGGAAGCGCTGGGCTGGCGCGCCGTCTTCCTTGTGCTGACGCCCATGGCCCTGTTGGCCGCGCTGCTGGCGCTGCCGTCGCTGCGCAAGGTGCCCCGAGGTACGCAGCACCCGCAGGCGAAGCAACGTGTGCTCCTTTCGATTGCCCTTTCAGCCGGAGCTGGCCTGGTGCTCGGCAGTGCCGGCGCGCCCAGCACGGTCATTGCCGGAGCCATGATCGTGGTCGGGGCGCTGCTGGCGGTGCCCTCCTTGCGCCGGTTGTTGCCGGTGGGGACGCTGCGGGCCGCCCCGGGGCTGCCGGCGGCCATCGCCACCATGGGGTTGATCAACCTGGCGTTCTTTGGCGTCGATGCGTTCGTGCCGTTGATGCTCGTGGAGGTGCGAGGCGCGTCGATTGGTTTCGCCGGGCTGGCGTTGACCGCCGGCACGATCGCCTGGTCCTCGGGCTCGTGGATTCAGGCGCGCGTGTCGATGCACGTTTCGCGCCGCACGATGGAGTGGATCGGGCTGACGTTCATTTCCATCGCGATCCTGATCATCGCTTCGGTGTTGCTGCCGCAGACGCCCATTTTCCTCGGCCCGATTGGCTGGGGCGTGGCGGGACTCGGCATGGGGTTCGCCTACATCACGCTAAACCTGACCATGCTGGAACTGGCCGAGCCGGGGCAAGAGGGGAACGCGTCGTCATCCATGCAGTTAGCCAGCGTGCTGGGCTCCGGCGTGGGGACCGGTATCGGTGGCGCGCTGGTGGCGGTCGTGCACGCGCAGGGAAACCCGATCCAGCACGCGCTCGGGTTGCATTTCGGCCTGATGCTGTTCGCGGTTCTGGTGGGCTTCTTCACCGCACGCGGGTTGCCGCAGTTCACGCGGCCACCGGCGAACCCGCGATTCGCGGCGGAGGCAGCCTGACCGGCTGACCCTGCGCCGAATCGTCGCTCTGAGGTGCTTCGTGATCGACATTCCTGCCTACCTCGCGCGCATCGGGTACCACGGATCGGTGGCGCCGACCCTGCCTGTGTTGCAGGCGTTGCACCTGGCGCACCTGCGGCACGTGCCTTTCGAGAATCTGGACATTCACCTGGGCCGGCCCATTTCGCTGGCGGAAGACGATCTGTTCGCCAAGGTGGTAGGTCGGCGGCGGGGTGGCTTCTGTTACGAGCTGAACGGGCTCTTCGCGGCGTTGCTGCGCGAAATCGGCTACGAGGTCACGCTGCTGGCTGCCCAGTTCCCGCTGCCTGATGGGCGCGAGCCGATCGCGTGCGATCACCTCGTGCTGCGGGTCGCCGCGCCGGGCATGGCTCCGGTGCTGGCCGACGTGGCGGCGGGGAGGAACGGCTTTGCCAGCCCGCTGGCCATTGACGGCGACGCCGCACAGGCGCAGCCAGCGGCGGGCGCCAGTTTCCGGTTGCTGCCGGAGGAGGGCGCGATACGTCTCTGGCGTCTGGAGCCGGGCAGGGAGTGGGAGCGGGGCTACCGCTTCACCTGGCAACCCCGGCAGTTGATGGATTTTGCAGAGGGTTGCCGCTACCACCAGACCTCGCCGGATTCCGGTTTCACGCAAAAACGTATCTGTACCCTGCTGACCCCCACTGGCCGGGTCACCCTTGCGGACGACGTCCTGATCACGACCCGCTGCGGCAACCGCCACGAGGAGCCGCTGCCAGACGACGCGGCATGGTTGGCCGCGCTTGACGTCCATTTCGGCATTGTTCTCGCCCGTGCGCGAACAGGCAAGGAGGCACCGTGAGTTTTCTCGCAGAACATGATGCCCTGGAGGGAGCGTCGCTACGCGTGCTCGGCATCGGGGGGAGTACTCGCGCAGGCTCGCGCAGCCTGGTCCTGCTGCGCCACGCGCTGCGGGTCGCGGAAACCGCTGGCGCGGGGGTGGCCCTGGGCGATGTGCGGCAGATGGCGCTGCCCATGTACGACGATGACCTGCCGCTGGAGGGGTACCCGCCATCGCTGCAGCGCTTGCTGGATTCCGCGCGGGAGGCCGACGCCTTCATCTTCTGCTCGCCAACCTACCACGGCACCATCAGCGGGGCGGTCAAGAATGCGTTTGACTGCCTGAACTTCCTGGTCGATGACACGCCACGCTACCTGCAGGGCAAGCCGATCGCGCTGATGGCGCTGGGAGGCGGCTCCGCTGCCAATGTAATCACCGCGCTCGACCACAGTGCGCGGGGCCTGAACGGGCTGGTGCTGCCTACAACGGTGATTTCCAGCGGCAGTGCTGTGCAGGATGGCGAGGTGGCCGACCCCCGCGTGCAGCAACGCGTGCAGGCGATGGTGAACGAACTGCTGGACGTGACCACCCGCCTGCGCGCAAACACTCCGGCACTCAGCCTCTGCCAGCAAGAAAGGTGACCTGGTGATGCCTATCCAGGAACAGGCGTGGAACGCGCCGGTTATTGCCGAATTCCGCGCGAATGGCGGTGAGGTCGCCGCGCCGTACGACAACCCGCCGCCGATGGTGCTGCTGCACACCATCGGCGCCCGCAGTGGGCGCGAGCACATCGTGCCCATGCGTACGCGCGTCGAAGGTGACGCGATGTACGTCTTTGGCTCCGCGCACGGGAGCGCCCGGCACCCGGACTGGTATCGCAACGTCATGGCGCACCCGGACTTCCTGATCGAGAAGGGGACCGAGACCTTTCCGGTGCATGCGACCGAGGTGACGGGTGCGGAGCGGGAGCGCGTGTTCCGCGCGCACGCCGTCACCTTCCCGGTTTTCGCGGACTACGAGCAGAAGCTGGAGCGCACCATTCCGGTGCTGAAGCTGGAGCGACGAGGATGACGCCGCCAACCCTGGGCCTCTTCGAGATGGTGCTGGAAGTTGCCGACCTGGCGCGGGCTGAACGCTTCTACCACGAGGTGATCGGCCTCCCGATTGCCGACCGCTGGGACGACAAGCGGCAGGCGACGTTCCTGACGCTCGGGCGCGAGGGGTTCCTGGGGCTCTGGCCGGTGGCAACGGGTGGCTCCAACGCCATCCATGGCGGGCGCGGAGGGAGTCACGTGCATTTCGCGGTCCTCGTACCGCCGGGCTCACTCCCGGAGTTCGAAAGGCGCATTCATACGGCAGGGTACGAGACCGAGCGTCATACGTTCGGACCTGGCAACCTGGCGCTCTATGTCACCGACCCCGACGGCCATGTGCTGGAGCTGACGGAACGGGCAACGCTCTGGGACGGCTCGCCCGCGCGGGAGACGCCGGCTACCGCTCGTCCGGGCTGAGGTCCGGCAGGCGATAGACGAACCCCGGTCCACCGAGGTACATGCCGCCGTCGGCATCGATGCAGAGGCCGTCAGCGTAGATCAACGGGGTCGTGACCTGGGCCGGATCCTCACCCGTAATCCGGCTGATGGGCGTGTGCCCGTGCACGATGCGATGCCCGCCGAATTGCTGCAGAAACTCACGGGCTCGCTTCGGACCGGTGGCGCCGGTGAAGACGCGGTGCTCACCGAATTCGCTGAGCAGGCGATACCAGGCCACCGGGTCCATGGTGTGCCGCAATTCCCGGATGTGCTCATTGAGATCCGCAACGGTTCTGCCGTAGCGGGTGTAGAGCATGGTGTCGCCATGGGTGAGCAGGTAGGGCCCGCAGTGCGTCATGGCTGGCAAGGTGGAGAGCCAGGTCACCTGCGGCCCAGTCAGGAGATCCAGGTCTGCCGGGTTCCCGCCGTTTCGCTCCCAGATGGCGGTAAACGAATCGGCGCGCCGCTTGCGTGGCCAGTCGCCGAAGTGGAAGGCGGCCAGGAGCAGGATGTCGTGGTTGCCGATCAGGGTATTGGCGCTGCCGCCTGCCGCGGCCGCCTCGCGTTGCAGGCGCATAGCCAGGTCGATGACCTCGATGCCGTCTGGCCCACGATCCACCAGGTCACCGATGAGCCACAGCGCGCTGTCGGCGCCGGACCATCGGAGATCATCGGAGATAAGGTCCGCATCGCGCAGGATGCGCACCATCTTCTCGTACTGCCCGTGGACATCACCGATCACGTACGTGGGAGTCCGGAGGGGACTGGGAAAAGACATGCGCTGGTGTGTGCTCCTGCAGCCGGCAGTACCGGCAACGAATGTGTCCTGGCGTCCAGCCGCGATGGAGCCAGGCGTTTGCGGCGCATAGGGTACCGCCGACCCGAGCCTGGGAAACATCCCCGGGGCACGTTGTGTTCAATGTAGGCGCACGAACCTGGGCGACCCCCCAGAGTGGAAGCAGCACGCCCGACATCCGGCGAAACCGGCGTGCCGTCCACGCGGTTCGCGTCATGGGCTGGGCTGCGATCGTCGCGGCCCATGCGTCGAATCAGGCAGTCTCCACCGCCCGCAGCACGCGGCGGAAGTTGCCGCCGTAAATCTTGCGGAGGTCATCGTCCGTGTAGCCGCGGCGGAGTAGTTCCCCGGCCAGGTGCGGGACATCGCGGTAGGTGGCCATCTCGGCGAACTCCAGCGGGACCATCCCACCGGGAGGCCCCCAGGCGGGGACATCGCCGAAAATGTTCATGGCCATGATCTCGGTAAAGAAGTCGAACCCGAGGCCGAGGCAGTCGACGCCGACCAGGTTCGCGACGTGGTCGAAGTGATCCACCCAGCGGGAGAGGGTGGCCGCATCCGGGGAGACGTAGCCCGCGACGGCCACCATCCCAACCAGACCGCCAGAGGCGGCGATGGCCTTGATCATGTCGTCGGTCAGGTTACGCGGCTGTTCGGCCACGGCGCGCGCATTCGAGTGGCTGGCGATGACCGGCTTCGTCGAGGCGGCGAGGATGTCCCAGGTCGTCTGGTCCGAGCAGTGCGAGACATCAGTCACGATGCCGAGGCGGTTCAGCTCCGCCACGGCGGCGTGGCCGAGGCGGGTGAGGCCGCCGCGCGAGTCGTTCTCCCAGGCGCCGTCGCCGTAGGCGGTGCGGCGCATCCAGGCGAAGCTGCAGATACGCATGCCGAGGCGGTGGAAGAGGCGCAGCCCAGCCAGGTCCTGGCCGAACGGCTCGGCGCCCTCGAACATGAGCAGCGCCGCGATCCGGCCCTCGCCAGTGATGCGATCGAGATCATCCACGGTGCGGGCGAGCTCGACCTCGTCCGGGCAGAGGGCGATTTCTTCCAGCAGGGCATCGACGAGCTGCACAGCGCGACGCAGTGCGCCTTCTGGCAGGAAGATGGAGTCGATGTAGATCGCGCAGACGATCACATCGACGCCGCCAGCACGCAGCAGGGGCACCCACTCGTCACGCAGGGAGCCGGTGACTCCCTCGAAGCGGCGGTGCAGGAGCGCCAGCGGCAGATCGCTGTGCAGATCGGTAATGCCAATCGCATGGTTGGTCATGCGCATGGGTTCCTGTCGGTCAAGCGAAGACGGGCGTGACATCTGGCCCGCTGAGGTGGCGTTCCCAGTAGCGGTCACGCAGGGCGCGGGTGATGGGCCCGGTACCGCCGCTGCCGACGGCGCGCCCATCCGCCTCCGCGATGGGGTAGACGCCCCCGGCGGTGCTGCAGAGGAACGCCTCTTCCGCCGTGTAGAGATCGTAGGGGGAGAGATCGTGTTCGGCGGCCGGGATGCCCAGCTCCGCCGCGATCTCGAAGACCGTCTGCCGGGTGATCCCCTCCAGGATGCCGGAGCGCGGCGTGTAGAGCGTGCCGCCGCGCACCACGAACAGGTTGGCGCCCCGGCTCTCGGTCAGCAGGCCGCGCTCATCCAGCAGCACGATGTCGTCCGATCCCGCGCGCTCGGCCTCCAGCCGGGCCAGGTGGGTATGCATGCGGTTGAAGTTCTTGATCTTGGCGTCCAGCGTGGAAGCAGGCCACTGCCGGATCGAGGGAATCATGACGCTGATGCCGCTCTCGGCTTTCTCCTCCGGCCAGAGCGAGACATAGGGAATGGCGTACACGATCAGCGTCGGCTCGTTTGAGGGCACCGATGGCGTGGGGCGGCGGCCGCGCGTGGCGATTGCCTGCACGTAGGCTTCACGGCACCCGGAGCGACGGGTGGTCTCGATGATGACCTGCTCCAGTTCCTGCCCACGCACGGCCAGCGGGATCATGGCTGCATGGGCAGAGCGCTCGAACCGGGCGCGGTGCTGCGGCAGCTTGAAGAGCCCGCCCTGCCAGCAGGCGAGGGTATCGAAGACGGAAACCCCGCCGATGAAGCCGCTATCGAAGATGGAGACGTTTGCCTCGCTCGCTGGCACGAACTCGCCGTTCAGGTAGGCCGCGCCCTGCATTGCCTGCGCCACGTTGCCGATCCTTCTGTTCCGCTGATGCTGTGAACCTGCCTAGTCGTGCAGCAATTTTCGCATCTGCGCCAGCGTCAGGTTCCCCCCGCAGATGATGGTGGCGACCGTGTGGCCCTGCCAACGCGCTGCCTCCTGCATGATCCCCGCGAGCCCGGCCGCGCCCGAGGGCTCCGCGACGAGCCCGGCATGCTGATGCAGGAGCTTCATGGCCGTCAGGATGTCGCTGTCCGGGACCAGCACGTAGTCATCGACCAGACCGGCGAGGTCCTGCAGCGCCTCCGGAACGGGGATGCGCACGCCGATGCCATCAGCAGTGGTGGTGATGCGCTCGTGGGTGACGAGCGTGCCGCTTTGCAGTGATTCCACCATCGCCGGCGCGCCGCTCGCGGCCACTGCCACCACCCGCGTCTGCGGCAGGAGCGCCCGGGCGACGGTCGCGATTCCGGCCAGCATGGCGCCGTTGCCGAGCGGCACGAAGAGCGCATCGAGGCGTTCCGGGAAGGTGAGCAGCTCCAGCGCTATTGTGCCTGCGCCTTCGGTTGGCTCCGGATCCCGGCTGTCCTCGATGAAGCGCACGCCCCGGCGCGCAGCCTCGTCCTTGCCGATGGCCTTGGCGGCGTCGAAGTCGTCACCAGACAGGACCACGGTCGCGCCGAGCGCCCGCATGCGCTCGATCTTGAGCGGGTTGGCGGTTTCCGCCGCGTAGATCGTGACGGGCACGCCCCGCGCCCGGCCGGCGTAGGCCATCGCCTGCCCGAAGTTCCCCGCCGAGGCGCACATGACCTCCGTGCCTGCCGGGAGGTTCTGCACCAGCCAGTCGGCCCCACGCCCCTTGAACGAGCGGATCGGGTTCAGCACCTCCGCCTTCAGCACCACCCGCACACCCAGGTCCTCCGCCAGCGGCTCGCAGACCCACTGCGGCGTGTGGCGGAACACGGGGTCGATGGCCGCAGCGGCGGCCTCGATGCGGGGGAGGGTGATGCGGCGATCAGTGAGTGAAGTTGTCATCCATTGCCCCTTCATCTCGATGTCGCAACTGATCCTGGTGCTCCCACAGCCACTGCAACGCCTCTCGCGCGGTCAGCGAGTCCAGGTCGAGGGCGAGAAGCGACGCTGCCAGCAGATCGCCTGCGGAGGGTTCAGACGGCGCGACAGGTTCTGGCCAGGGGGAGCGATCTTCCCGGAGCGCGGAGGGCGAGGGGGCCAGGGCCGCGGGAGACGGAATGGACGGGGCTTCACCCTGGGAGGCATGCAGCAGGATATCGGCGCGGTCGGCGACCCAGGGCGGGAGGCCCGCGAGGCGCGCGACCTGGACGCCGTAGGCGCGGTCGGCGGCGCCGGGCTGGACGGCGTAGAGGAAGACGACCCGGCCCTCGCGCTCCAGCGCGGCGACGTGCAGGTTCGTGATCGCGGGCAGGTCCGCGCTGATCGAGGTCAGTTCCAGGTAGTGCGTGGCGAAGAGGGCGCGCGCGCCGATGCGCTGGCTGATGTCCTCCAGCGTGGCGCGGGCGATAGCGAGGCCATCGTCGGTGCTGGTGCCCCGGCCGACTTCATCCAGGATGAGCAGGGAGCGGGCGGTGGCCTGGTGCAGGATGGCGGCGGTCTCCACCATCTCGGCCATGAACGTGGAGTGGCCGCGCGCCAGGTCATCCTGCGCGCCAACGCGTGTGAAGATGCGGTCCACCAGGCCCACGTGGGCGTGCGCCGCCGGGACCCAGGAGCCGATCTGGGCCAGCAGCGTGATCACCGCCACCTGCCGGAGATAGGTGGATTTGCCACCCATGTTCGGGCCGGTCACCACGGCCTGGCGCGGGCCGTCGCCGCCAAGGCGGCAATCGTTCGGGATGAAGGGCTCGCCGCCGAGATGCGCCTCCACGACCGGGTGACGCCCGCCGCTGATCTCCAGGAGGTCGCTGTCATCGACCAGCGGGGCACTCCAGTCGTTGCGGGCGGCGACTTCTGCCAGCGAGAGGAGCGCGTCCAGTTCGGCCAGGGCGCGTGCGGCGGCCGAGAGGCGGCTCGCCTCCTGGGTGACCATGGCGCTCAGCCGCATGAGAGCTGCGCGTTCCCGGGCTGCAATCTCTTCGTCCGCCGCGAGCACGCGCGCTTCGGCTTCCTTGAGCGGCCCGGTGATGAAGCGCTCGCCATTGGCGATTGTTTGCTTGCGCGTGTAGTCCGCGGGGGCGAGGGCCAGGTTGGAGCGCGTGATCTCGATGTAGTAGCCAAAGACCCGGTTGAATCCGACCTTGAGCGAGCGGATGCCGGTGCGCTCACGCTCCCGGGCTTCCAGCGACGCGAGCCACTCACGCGTCTCGCGTACGGCGGCGTGGGCGGCGTCGAGGTCCGGCGCGAAGCCGGGGCGAAGGGTGGCAGCGCCGGAGTGGTCTTCGGCCACGGCATCATCAAGCATGGCCGCGATGTCGGCGCAGTCTCCGCCGCAGGCATCACTTAGTCCTACGGGCTCCAGGAGTGCCGCAATCACCGGCAGGCGGTGCAGTGCGCCGACCAGGGCAACGAACTCGCGGGCAGTGGCGGTGCGGTCGGCGATGCGCCCGACCAGCCGCTCCAGGTCGCCGACGGCGGCCAGCGCATCGCGCACCGAGGCACGCACGGCAGGCGCGCGCACCAGCGTGCCGACGATGTGCTGCCGGCGCGCGATCTCCGGCAGGTCCTGCAGGGGTTGCGTCACCAGCCGGCGCAGGGCACGAGCGCCCATGGCGGTGCGGGTCAGATCCAGGACACCCAGCAGGCTGCCGCGTGAGCCACCGGTTCCGAGCGAGCGGGTGAGCTCCAGGTTGCGGCGAGTGGCGGCATCCAGCCCGACCCAGCGGCCCGGCTGCTCCACGCGCAGGCCAGTCAGCAACACGAGCAGGGCGGGGTTGGTGCGCTCCAGGTAGGCGAGGATGGCGCCGGCTGCGCCGATGGCGGCGGGCATGGCGGCGCAGCCAAACCCGGCCAACGAGTGGACGCGAAACTGCGTACAGAGCAGGTCCTGGCCACGCCCCGGTTCCCAGCGCCAGGTCTCCAGCCGCGTCAGGTGACCGGGCAGGAGGTTCCCCTGCGGCTCAGGCACGTCGTCCGGGATGAGCGTTTCGGCCGGGTTGATGCGCGCCACCTCTTCGGCAAGGCGAGCGCCGGCATCCTCCCCGCTGAACTCCGCGACGGCGAACTCGCCGGTGCTGACATCGACCCAGGCCAGGCCCCAGCCCGCGCCGTGGTGATGCAGGGCCGCCAGGTAGCGACTCTCCCCGGCGGGGAGCAGCGCCGGGTCGGAAACGGTGCCGGGCGAGAGGACCCGGGTGATGGCGCGCTCGACGAGGCCCTTGCCGGGTGGGGTCATCTGCTCGGCGATGGCCACGGTGTGCCCGGCGGCCAGCAACCGGTTGAGGTAGTGGTTCAGCGCGTGGTGGGGGATGCCCGCCATTGGGGAGCGTCCGGAGCGGCCAAAGGAGCGCGAGGTGAGGGCCACCCGGGCGTCGCGGGCGAGGGTGCGGGCATCCTCGTCGAACGTTTCGTAGAAGTCGCCGAGGCGATAGAGCAGGATCGCGTCGGGGTGCTGCGCCTTCAGGTCGAGGTACTGGCGGCGAGAGGGGACCAGGGCGGTCTTCTCGCTTCCGGTCGCCGTCCCGTTCGCGGCGGGGTCAGCAAGATCGCTCGGTGGGGCAGCGGGGCGGGACATGCCAGGAGTATACGGCTGACCTGCCCCGCCCTTGCCGCAGCGTTAGCTCTCCAGGCCAGCGGCCGCGCGGGCGCTGGCCAAGTGCTCCCTGGGATGGCCGGTCAGGCCGTACGCGATCATGGCATCCAGCGTGACGGGTTCTGGCCGCATCGCCAGCTCAAATGAGGTCGCCAACTGCTCATCGGTCAAGGCCCGCACGTAAGCTATCGCCGGTGCGGAGGCAGCACGCAGGGTCTCCCGGGCGTGCTCCTTGCTGGCGGCTGCGTTGTGCTGCGCGGCGTGCGCGTTCCAGCGGTGGAGATCCTCTGGCGAGAGCGTGGTGCCCGGAGCACCTTCCGCCACCGGTATGACAATGTTGTCCAGCATGCCGGTGTAGGCAGTTCCAATGTGGCAGATCAGGGCCGCCACGGTGCACTGTTCGCCGGGGCAGGTCGCTTGCCAGCCCTCATCGGAAACCTCGTCAATGAAGCGGTCCACGTCATCAGTTGCCTGTTGCAACGCATCGGCCAACGCGGTGGCTCGTTCGCTCATGCACCTCGTCCCTCAGAGAGATGACCAACGCCACGCGCGTGGCCATCGCACGCCGGAGCGCCAGCGGGCGCTCCAGTGCTGGAGATGATCCCACGCCAGGAGTGCCGGGTGCCTCCGCCGGGTGGGTGATTTATCGCCCTGCCGCAGGCGGTGAAACTCCGCGCGCAGGTGACGATGGTGGAGCTCGACGAGCCGGTACGATGTGTGGGGTGTGGGCAGCATGCGCGCCTCCTTGCTCCCCACCAGCCTATGGGAGAGGATGCGCGAGGCACAGGCGCAACCGGCAGTAGTCCCCACGCAAGTTGGCAAACTGCCGGTCGTGGTTCACGCCTGCCGGAGCAATGGCGATGCGTATTGCGACACGCTGAAATCACTTTCCGCGCCAGTGTCGTACCGCGCCTGAACTACACTGAGTGATCCAGGAACACCCTCGGAGTGCGGATGCCGCCGGACCTTTTCCCCCTCGACAGCAGCTTCGGAGATCTGCTCCGCGCCCAACGCCTCGCCAGTGGCCTGACGCAGGCTGAACTGGCTGAGCGGGCCGGGATGAGTGTGCGTGGGTTGAGCGACCTGGAGCGTGGGGTGCGCACGCGGCCGCAGCGAGAGACGGTGCAGCGTCTGCTGGCGGTGCTGACTGTGGCCCCGGACGAGCACGTGGCGCTCCAGCGCGCGGCGCGAAAGCTGTCGGCCATGGACGTTGTTCCACAGCGGGGGCCGGGCGTTTTCGCAGCACATCTGGCGCCCCAGGCTGCTGGCCCGCTCCTGGGCCGTGTCTCCGAGACCGAACGCTTGCGCGCATGGCTCCTGGAGCCGACGCCGGGCATGGTCACGCTGACCGGCCCAGGTGGGTGTGGTAAGACGCGGCTTGCGCTCGCGCTGGCACGTGACGACGAGGTGGTGCGGCGCTTTCCGAGCGGGGTGGTCTTCGTCGATCTCGCATCCGTGCGGGAGGCGCAACAGGTGCTGCCCGCCATGGCCGCCGTGCTGGGTTGGGCCGGGTCGCCGGGGCGGCTGACGCCGGTCATGATCGCGCGGCGGCTGCAGGGTCAGCGGTTGTGTCTCCTGCTGGACAACTTCGAGCAGGTGATGGCCGCTGCGGCCGAGATTGCGCAACTGGCGGCGCTGCTGCCCGACGCCGCCTGGCTCATCACCAGCCGGGAGCCCTTGCTGGTGCGCGCCGAGCGCTGCCTGCCGGTAGCGCCTTTGCCCGTGCCAGGCCACCTCGAGTTGCCGGTCAGTGAAGTCCTGGCCTCCCCGGCGGTGCGCCTGTTCGCGACGCGCGCCCAGGCCGCAAACCCGGACTTCGCGGTGACGGAGGCGAATGTCCGTGACGTGGCGCTGCTGTGCCAGCGGCTGGACGGGCTGCCGTTGGCGATTGAGCTGGCGGCCTCCCTCACGGCCTCGTATACGCCAGCCACCTTGTTGCGGCGGCTGGAAGATCATGAGCCGCTGCATGGAATCCTGCGGGATCTGCCCGAACGGCAGCGAACGTTGGAGAGCGTCGTCGCCTGGAGTGAGGATCTGCTGCCGCCGGTTGAACGGCGCGTGTTCCATGTGCTGGGGGTGTTTGACGGCAGCTTTTCGTTGGAGGCGGTGGAACGCGTCTGGGCGGCAACGGGTACGCGAACAGTCCAGCACGACGCGGAGGTTGATCTGCTGGCGCTGCTCGGCTCGCTGGTGCAGCGCAGCCTGGTACAGCGAGACGACGCCGCAGACGATGAACCGCGCTACCGGCTGCTGGAGACCATCCGCGCCGTTGCCGCAGACCGGCTGCGTGCCAATCCGGACCGGGAGAAGGTGTGTGCAGCGCACGCTGCGGCCATGCAGCAGGCCGCAGCCATGGCACAACTCACGCGGCGAGATGCTGACTTCGAGACGAGGCTGCATCGCCTGGAACGTGAACTCCCGAATCTCCGCACCGCGCTGACGTGGCTGACCTCGCATGACCTTCCGGGAGCGGCGCGCCTGCTGGATACGCTCGGGAGCTTCTGGGCCCTCTGCGGCTACGGCGCCGAGGGCCTGGCGCAGTGCGAAACCGTACTGAGCCGGACCGTGGACCAGGATGTGCTGCGCTGCCGGCTGGCACGACATGCCGCCTGGCTCGCGACCAACCTCGGAGAATTCGGCCGCGCCGAGCGGCACATCGTCGAAGCATTTCGGCTGGCGGAAGCGTTGGGAGACGAGCGCGAGACCGCGTTCGCGCGATTCGTACGCGGGAACATTGCCCAGGGGCTGGGGCGCGGGGCTGAGGCCGAGCAGGACATCGAGCGCGCGTTGCAGGTGTTTCAGGCGTTGGACGAGACCTGGGCGATCTTTGCTTCCCACGCGGTGCTGGGCATGGTGGCGTTCGACCGGGGTGATGCTGCCCTGGCCGAAGCCCGGTACAAGGCTGCGCTGCGCGAGGAGGCGGCAGACGTTGCGGCGCGCGACCGGGCGACTGTGCTCTGCAACATCGCGGTGGCACAGCGCTGGCAGGGTAAGGTGGATGACGCCGTGACGCACGCCGCACGCGCGCTGGCGCTTGCGGAGAGAGTTGGCGCCTGGTCGGCCCGAGCGGGCGCCTGGCAGGTGCTGGCTCGCGTGGCGCTGCAGCAAGGCGATCTGGACGCAGCGCGCAATGGGCTCCGGGAGAGCCTGCGCTCCTGGCAACGTAGTGGTGATCAAAGCGGTCTTGCCACCTGCCTCCAGGCGACTGCCGGCTTCGCAGCGGCATGTGGCGCGCCGGTCCCGGCAGTCACCCTGCTCGCGGCGGTTGCCGCGTTGCGCGAGCAGGTGGTCGGGCCCGCCAGCGTGCCAGGCGCGACAGAGTGCGCTGCCCTGAAAGCCAGGCTGCAGGCGGAGCTGCCGAAAACGGAGTTCGCGGTAGCGCGGGAACGGGGCCGGGTCCTCACGCTGGCACAGGCGCTCGCGCTGGCCTCTGGTCTGCTGGAGCAGCCCGCGTGAGTGACCGGGTTGACCTGCTGGCGCCGTTCAGCCGCAACTGGGCCGGGGCGCTCGTGAGCACCGTGCAATCACGTGGGGGCCGCGTCCTGTGCGAGCGTGGCGTGGTGGCGACGGACGCCGGGCGTCCGGCCGGGCTGCTGAACAGCGTGGTGCTGCTGGAGCCGCTTGCGCAGTCCGCCGTGCCGGCGCTGGTGGCCACCCTGGAGGCTTTCTTCGCGATTGGTGAGGCCGCGCCAGCGGCGACAGTGTATTTGTTCACCGTCTGGCCCGTGCCCGATCTGGCCCCATTCGGGTGGGCCTGTGTGGAGCAGATGCCGCTGATGCTGCGGCTCCCGGGCGGGCCTGCCCCGCCGCCGCCGCCGGATCTGCGCATCGCGGAGGGGCAGAGCGTTGACGATCTCCACTGCTTTGAGCAGGTGATGATCACCGGGTTCCCGGTCCCCGAGTTGCAGGAGCTTCCCGCCGGGTCGGCGTTTGGTGCGCCGATCCTGGACGATGAGCGGTTCCGCTTTTGGCTGGGGTGGCACGCCGGACGCCCGGTGACCGCCGCTGGAGCGTACGTCGCGCACGGCCTGGTCAACCTCGCCTTCCTCGCCACTCTGCCGCAGGCGCGCGGGCGCGGTTTTGGCTCAGCGCTGGCGTGGGCCGCAACGCTGGCAGCCCCGGACCTGCCCGCCATGGTGATTGCGTCGGAGGACGGGCAGCGCCTCTACGCGCGCCTCGGCTACCAACATGTGTGCGACATGCCACTCTGGGTCCGGGCGCGGCAGTGATGGGACGCCCACGCGCATGACCCGCTGCACCGGTTGGCGCTGGAGCGTGATGGCCGCGTGCAGGCAAGAGCTCCCGGCCGCGGATCAGGATTTGCTCGCCGCCCGGCCACCCGGGGCAACGCCACGCCGCACGGGAGATGCCACGATCCTGGCGGACCGGATTGCGGTGTCGCCGGGGTAGGGACGTGCAGGCGGTTTCGCGGCGGCTTACACTCCTGACACGTTGCTGGTGTCTCCATGTGATCCGGCTCGTTGTGTGCAAGGATGTTTGATGGCCACAGAACTGACTCGCTCGACGCCGCCCTCAACCGCGCCGGTGCCCGATCCTGATCCGCGCGAGCGGCCGCCACACGAGGTGATCGAGGGGCGGTTTGTGACGTTGGAGCCCCTGAGCGTGGAGCGGCACGCTGCGGACCTGTTCGTGGCGGGGAGCGGCGATCCGCAGCGCACGCGAATCTGGGATTACCTGCCCTACGGGCCCTTCACGAGCGAGGAGCAGATGCGGAAGCACCTGGCGGCTCAGGCGGCCAGCACGGACCCGCTCTTCTTCGCCATCAGGCCGAAGGCCAGCGGTCTGGCCGAGGGCGTGGCGTCGCAGATGCGGATTGATGAGAAGAACGGCGTCATCGAGATCGGGCACATCTGGCTCGGGCCTGGGCTGCAGCAAACGGTGGCGGCCACCGAGGCGCTCTTCCTGTTGATCGATGAGCCGATGACCCAATTGGCTTACCGGCGCATGGAGTGGAAGTGCAACGCGGCCAACGCGGGCTCGCGGGCGGCTGCCATGCGCCTCGGCTTCCTGTATGAAGGCACGTTTTACCAGCACAGCATCGTCAAGGGGCACAACCGGGACACGGCGTGGTTCTCCATCCTGGACCATGAGTGGCCGGCCCTGCGGGCCAACTTCCGGACGTGGCTTGCGCCGGAGAACTTCGATGAGCAGGGCCGGCAACGGCAGTCGCTGGGCGAGCTCAACCGCACGCTGAACACCGCGCGAACCACCGATCCCCGCGCCGGTTTGCGTCTCGTCTAGGAGAAGGAACAGCAACATCATGCAGCCAGTCGTCGTTGTTGGCGGGGGGGTCATCGGATTGTGCAGCGCGTTCGCGCTGCGGCAACGGGGTGTGCCGGTCATTCTGTACGCTGGCGTCGAACCGGAGCAGGCGGCATCGCACGTCAACGCGGGCTGGATCGTTCCCACGCTCTCGGAACCCGTGCCGGCTCCTGGGTTGATCGCGACGTCCCTGCGCTGGATGTTCCATTCGGACAGCCCGCTCTACATTGATCCTCGGTTGCTCAGCCAGCCGGATTTCCTGCGCTGGACCCTGCAATTCTGGCAACACTGCAACGCCAGGGACTACACGGCCGGCATGGTCGCCACCGCCGCGTTCGGGGCGCAGTCCATGGCGCTGTACGACGCACTGCGCGCCGCCGGGGTGGAGTACGAGGAGCATCGGGATGGGCTCGTTTTTGTCTACCGCTCGGCAGAGACCCTCGCGCAGGACTACGCCGCGTTGGAGCCGATCCGCACGTTCGGATTCGAGATGACTCCTATGCTGGGCAGCAGCGAGGTACGGGAGCTGGAGCCCGCGCTGTCTGATCTGGTCGCGGGTGGCTACTGGCTGCCGCAGGAGCGAACCGTGCGGCCAGACACGCTCGTGCAGGGGCTACGGGCGGCGCTCCTGCGGCACGACGTGGAGATTCGCGACGTACGCGTCACCGGCATCGAAACCTCTGGCAATCGCGCCTCCGCGGTGTTTGCCGGGGGCGAACGCCAGCCGGCGTCGCAGATCGTGGTGGCGGCTGGCGCCTGGACCGCCGGCCTGCTGCGCCCGCTGCGAGCGCCGGTGCCCGTCACCGCCGGCAAGGGGTACAGCATCGACCTCACACCACAGCCTGTGGCCGAACCCGTGCGGCGTCCGCTGTACCTGCACGAGACGCGGGTGGCCATTACGCCCCTGGACGGCATGATCCGCCTGGCCGGGACGATGGAGTTCTCCGGGATCAACCACACGCTGCGCCGGGAGCGGGTGGCCGCCATTGCCCGCAACGCGGCCTGGGCGCTGCGTGGCTGGCCCGACCCGACGCCGACGAGTGGCCCGGGCGTGCGCGTCTGGACCGGCATGCGGCCGATGACGCCGGATGGCTTGCCGGTTATCGGCTGGCTGCCGGGGTACCGGGACATTGCCATCGCGAGTGGCCACGCCATGATGGGGGTGACGCTGGCGCCTCCGACCGCTAAGGCGGTGGCGGACCTGCTCACCACGGGGGTGCTCCCGGACGTGGCGCAACCTTTCGATCCCGCCCGCTTCGCTTGAGTCTACCGGCGAGCATTGCGTTCTGGCGGCACGGCGTCTGGCAATCGGCGGATTACTCTCGGCTGTGGAGCGCATCGGTCGTCTCGCTGTTTGGCAGCGCCATCACGCGCCTGGCCGTGCCGCTGCTGGCCGCCACCACCCTGCACGCCACACCGGCCCAGATGGGCCTGCTGGTTGCTTCAGAAAGTCTGCCGATCCTGCTGCTGGGGCTCCTGGCCGGGACCTGGCTGGACCGCCGCACCAAACGCCCGGTCATGATCGTGACCGACCTGGTGCGGGGTGTGCTCTTGCTCACCGTGCCGTTGGCCTGGTACCTGGGTGTGCTGCGGATTGAGCTGCTCATTGCCGTGGCGTTCCTGATCGGATGCTTGAGCGTCTTCTTCGACATCGCCTCCCAGTCGCTGCTGCCGATGATCCTGCGCGATGAGCGGCTGGCCGAAGGGAACGCCCGGCTGTTCACCGGGTGGAGCATCGCCGAGATCGCCGGGCCGGGCGTGGCTGGCTGGCTGGTGCAGGTCATTACCGCGCCTTTCGCCATCCTGGCGGACGCCGTCTCCTACTTTGCATCGGCCGTCCTGCTCTTTGGCATGCGGCCCGATGAGCAGGAGACCCTCCAGGGCGAAGATGCCGCGCGTCCGCACTTCGCGCGTGAATTGCTGGATGGCCTGCACCTGGTGCTCCGTGATCCGGTCCTGCGAGCCACGGCCCTGGCCACCGGCCTCTGGAATCTGTTCGATGGCGCGCGGTGGGCCGTGCTGATCCTGTACCTGACGCGGACGCTGGGGCTCGATGCGAGCATCATCGGCGTGGTGTTCATGGTCAGCTCGGTCGGCTACCTGATCGGGTCGCTGTTGCCACAGCGCGTGGCGCGGCGGTTAGGCCTTGGCCACGCCATCCTGCTCGGCATCGTGCTGGCTATCCCGAGCGAGCTTGTTACCGCCCTGGCCAGCGGCTCGTCATTGCAGGCGACCGCGATGGCGATGACCGGGTTTTTCCTGGCGGGGGTCGCGATCCCGATCTACGACGTCAACCAGTTCAGTGTGCGGCAGGCCGTGATCCCGCTCACCATGCAGGGACGTGGCAACGCCACCATGCGTACCATCATCCGGGGCTCGGTGCCGCTTGGCGCGGTGGTGGGCGGGCTGCTGGCGGAGCGCATCGGGCTACGCGGAGTGATGGTGTTCGCGGCGCTCGGTGGCGTCGCCGCCTTTCTGGCGATCTGGTTTTCGCCGGTGCGCACCATGCAGACGTTGCCCACGCGAGCGCCGGTCACGGTGGCGTGAGGACCCTCACCCCCAGCCCCTTGCCCTTCCTCCTTGCGCAGGGCGAGGGGAGACGACCGGCGAAACGAAAGCTCAGGAGCCTGAACCGCATGTCAAACCACACGCCGCCGCGGCTGACGGAAATCGAAGCGACCCGGCTCGCCCAGGAGGCTGTCGACCTGGCCGGGGGCGCTCGCATGATCTACCGGAGTCCGCGGCAGGCCTTCAGCCCGGACGGACGCCGGGAAATTGTCGTCGAGGGCCACCCGGTGGATGTGCGCTGGGGCGAAATCAGTTCGCCCGCCATCGCCACGGTTGGCGGCTACGTCTTCGAGATTCTCGACGGCTGGATCGAGTTGTTGGTGCGGCCGCCAAAGCCGCGGCCGTGAGGAGCATGCGCGGTGAGAGGGTTTGTTCAAGCGCGCTCATCACCGTGACCTCTGTTGAAAAGCGCCGGGTGGCGTGACACGCTCACCTCGCCCCTGGCCCGGCAAGCGCACCTCCTGCGGGCGCTGATCGCCGAAATCCACGAAAAAGTTCGGGTCGAAGGCGAGACCCCCGGCAGGATCGGCATCGAGCTTGACCATCCAGCCCCGCAGACCGTCTGGATAGAGCCGCGTGTCCCAGGAGCGTGAGAGCGAGTTCGTGAGGTAGATGCGGCGGCCGTCGCGGCTCACCGTGACCGTGGCCGGCCCCCCGGTGAGCTGCTGCGCCTGGGAAGGGTGCGCCGCGCGCGACGCGACGCCGCCGATGCGGACCGAGGCGACCTCGCGGGGGCGGAGCGGGTTCGAGACATCGAACTGCTTGAGATCTCCGGTGCCCCAGCAGGCGATGTACAGGAATCGGTCATCCGGACTGAGGGCAATGTCTGTGATCAACGCGGGGATTGCGCCGACTGGCCGGAGCAAGGCAGGCAACTGATTTGCCCCCGCAGGCTCATCGGGAATGGCGATCACCTTGCGCAGCGCCCACGGCGCGTCCTGCTCCGGGCCGTCGTACCGGCGCCAGACCGAGATGGCTGACGACAGGTTGTGCAGGCTGAAGCCGGAACTGACGAAGCCATACGGGCAGGTGGGATCGTGCGCCAGGAGGACGCGCGGCGCAATGCGATGCGCCGTGCCTGGCTCGCTGGCGCCTGCCGCAGCGGACGCGTTGCCCGTGGAGACATCCTGATCGAGCGCGATCTCACGGGCGACTTCACCGTAGAAGCGGGAGGTGGGGTTGACGTCGACGACACAGACCGTTTGCGGTTGATCGCCGCTCGTGGGGTCGGCGCAGAGGACGCAGGCGGCCTCTTCGGCGGGTGTGTGGTCCGGGAGCCGGGATGAAAGGAACAGCGTGGAGTCCAGCTCCCAATGGGACATGACAGTGCTCCGTGAGAATAAGGGGCGTGCAGGCCACGGTCTCCATGGCACGGAAGGATGGTGGCCTGCACCCTGGCTAACCACAACCAGGTACGTCACAGCATGAGCGAGGATGCCCAGGTGGGCATCCTCCAGTTCATGTAGGCGCGTGTGTATTTGCGAGCGGCGGGGTGTGCAGAGGGCGTCAGGCCAGGCCGTGCTGGAAGGCGTAGGCGGTGGCCCGGGCGCGCGAATCGACGCCGAGCTTGTTGTAGATGTTGGCGACGTGCCGGGCCGCGGTGGCAGGGCTGATGTAGAGCCGCTCGCCCATCTCCCGGTTGCTGTGGCCGCCGGTGATCAAGCGCAGCACTTCCAGCTCGCGCTCCGTCAGGCCGTGGAGACGCTCGCGGCGCACTGGCGGCGTCGAATCCAGGGGCACGGATGTCGACGAGAGATCGTGGCCCGCGGCCATGCCCAACAGGCCGGGCAGGCTGGCCTGTGCCACGAGGGCGCCCAGGTCGAGCTCCTTCCCGTGCTGCCAGGCGGCGGCAAAGGCGCGTGAATCGAGCACCGTCTGGACCTGCGCCAGGGCGCGGTCCAGGCGTGGCTGCCAGTTGGGGCGCACCGGCACTTCGAGCGTTGCCCGGATACTGCTCGCCCGGCTGATCATGCCGACGGCGGCGGCAGGCTGCCCCAGGTCCACGGCCAGGCTGGCCAGCGCCTCCAGCACAGCAGCCACGACCCAGCGCGGGCCGACCTGGTGAGAGAGGCGCAGGGCCTCCAGCAGCGTAACCTGCGCGGCTTCGCGGTTGCCAGCCTCGTGCAGCACGGGGCCATAGGTCGCCATCACCTCCGCGATCGCGCCCTGGACATCGCCACGCTGGAAGATGTCGAGGCTTTCCTGGCAAAGGGCCGCCGCACGCGGCAGGTCGCCGTCGATGAGCGCAGCCACCGCCAGGTTGTGCAGCGAGAACCCCTCTCCCAGCGGTTCGCCCAGGGCGCGAAAGATCGCGAGGCCGGTGGTGCAGTGCTCGCGGACGGCGGCACTGTCGCCGAGATCGCGCGCGATATCGCCCTGTGTCAGCAGCGCCCCGGCCCGCATGCGGGAGGCACTGTCCGGGCAGAGATCCACGATCTCCTGGGCCAGGTGCGCCGCGGTCGGGTAATCGCCCAACTCGCGGGTGGCTCGGCTGAGGCCGCTCAGGGACTCGGCGGTCAGGCTCGGGTCCGCCAACGTGCGGGCCAGCGCCAGCGCCGCGTTGCCGTGATCCACGCTGCGGCGATGCTCGCCCAGCGACTGCGCGACCAGCGACTGGCAGTTCCGCACATCAACCAGGCCGTCTCCGGACCCGAGGCGCTGATAGGCTGCCGCCGCGAGCGCCAGTGCCTGCTCGGCGCGGACGTGGTCGTTCTGGTAGTGCGCCAGCCAGCCTGCACCAGCCTGAGCCATGGCCCAGGTGGCCGGCTCGATGCCATCCCCGTCAGGAGCCTGCTCCAGCAGCCGCACGAGCCAGGTGTAGCCCTCTCGCCAGTGGCCGCGCTGATGCCAGAAGCGCCAGAGCGACGCCGCGATGCCAAGGCAGCGGTTCAGGTCGCCCTGCCGCTCCGCGTGGGACAGCGCGGCGCGGAAGTTGGCGTGCTCCGCCTGCAGGTGCGAAAGGCAGACCGGCCGTGCTGCGGGCGCCTGCGTGGTGATGGCGCGCTGGGCAAGTGCGGCAAACCAGGTGGCGTGCGCATCCTGCACGTGCGAGCGGTCTGCATCAGCCGCGAGGTGTTCGAGCGCGAATTCGCGGATAGTCTCCAACAGACCGTAGCGGGTGAACCCGGGCGTGCCGTCAAGGACCTGGAGCAGGCTCTGGTCCATGAGCGAGGCGATGCCGTCCGCCACGTCCTGCGGAGCATCGAAGATATCCGCCGCCACGGCCTGCGCGGCGTTCAGCGTAAAGCCGTCCACGAAGACCGCCAGGCGGCGGAAGAGGGCCTGCTCCTGCGGTGAGAGCAACTCGTAGCTCCAGGAAATGGCGTGGCGCAGCGCCTGCTGCCGGGTGGGCGCGTCACGCGGGCCACCGCTCAGGACGCGCAACATGTCTGCCTCTCCGGTCAGGTGCAGCCGGGCTAGGAGCTCTGGAGGCGCGAAGTGCCGGATGCGGGCGGCCGCCAGTTCGATGGCGAGCGGAAGGCCATCCAGCTTGCGGCAGATTGCTTCGATCTCGGCGGCATTGGCCTCCGTCAGCGCAAAGTGCGGCTGTGCCGCCTGCGCGCGCCGCACGAACAACTGGACTGCCGGGGACGCGGCCGCGCGGGGGAGCGAGGAGACGTGCGCGGCGGGCGGGAGTGGCAACGCCGGGACGGGGAAGACGTGCTCCCCGGAGAGGCGCAGGACCGAGCGGCTGGTAACCAGGCAGGTCAGGTGTGGGCAGCGGGCGAGTAGCGTCACGATAACTGGGGCAGCCTCGATGATCTGCTCGAAGTTGTCGAGCATGAGCAGTGCCGGTGCATCGCCCAGGGCACGGGCGATGTCATCAAGCAGCGCGTGCCGCCCGCTCTCGCGCACGCCGAGCGCCTGCGCGATGGCGGGCAGGACAAAGCTGGGGTCAGCCAGCGCGGCAAGCGGCACGAACCAGACGCGGCCCGCGAAGCAATCGCCCAGCGCGCTGGCAACCCCGATGGCCAGGCGCGTCTTGCCGACGCCACCGGGGCCGGTCAGTGTGAGGAGGCGCAGATCGCTCTGGCACAGCAACCTGGCAAGGGTGGCAAGCTCACGCTCGCGGCCGACAAAGGACGTCAGTGGCGTAGGCACAGTGGGTGGATGATGCACGATGAAGCTGGACATGCAGCGCTCCCGGGAAGCGAAGGCGAGATGAGTAGCATCGCGTCCGGGTGGAGTCGTGCGCGCTCCTCTATTGTATAGACCAATCTATCAAGGTCAAGCGCTGGCGGCAGTCAATTTGGGCACAGGCGCGCCGTCAATCGCGGAACAGCGGCACGTAGCTGGCGACGGACGCCGTGCCGTGTGACAGGGAGTGGCTCAGCGCCGGAAGCTCTCGTCGACCCAGCCGTTCTGCTTGTACGTGAGTTCCGCCAGAAACCGGCTGCGGTCGCCACGGTAGATGTCCTTGGCGTACTCCACCGCGCGGTCCTGCCCATCACGCGCGATGCGTTCGATGAGCATGACGGGGCTGCCGGGCGCGATGTCGAGCAGCGCCGCCTCTTCGGAGCGCGCCACCATCGGCTCCAGCGATTGCCGTGCGCCGACCGGGCGGGCCGCGTAGCGCCCCATCAACTCGTAGATGGACCCGCGCTCCAGGTCCTCGTCCAGCAGACCAGGCACCAGGTGAGCCGGGAAATATGAGGTTTCATGGGCAATCGGGACACCGGCTCCCAACCGGAGCCGGGTGATCCAGTAGACCGGGTCTCCCTCGGTGATTTCCAGCAGGTCCGCCACCGCCTGGGACGCCGGAATTTGGGCCCGGGTGAGCAGGCGTGCCGCCGGTATGATGCCCTGGCTGAGCAGTTCGCCGTGGAGGCCGGTCAGGTTGGAGAGGCTGTGCACCAGCTTCGGCTCGCGCACGAAGGTGCCCCGCCCACGCTGCCGCTCGAGCAGGCCACGGTCCACCAGCCGGGTGAGCCCCTGGCGCAGCGTCATGCGGCTGACCTGCATCTGCTCGACCAGCTCACGCTCGGGGGGAATTTGGTCGCCCGGGCGCAGGATGCCGATTTCGATGCGCCGCGCGATCTCGGCCTCGATCTGCGCGTGCGCCGAAAGCCCCTGTTGCCGTTCCAGGGCGTAGGAAATCTCCGAGCCGGGTGGTGTTGCGTCGGCTGGAGTCATGTGGCATGTGATCGCGGATGCTCGTTCCTCATGACCCTGAGTGTATGTCCCCCACACCGCATGTCAACCACGCGCGTTGCCGGGTGGGTGCGTCTCCCCGGGAACCCTGCCTCGCGAACTACATACGCCATGCGCGATAGCTACATGGTTCAGTGGATGCGCGGAGCGTCACGCGCAAGCACGATGCTGGTAACGCGCTCGGGGGATACCGCCGGGCGCTGACCAGCAGAGTTGCCGGCGCAGCGTGCGAGCCAATCATCGCGCTGCGCCTCGTGAAGCAGGAAGACGACGGTGCAAACGCTCCAGAAGAACGGCGCGCGTCGATGCGCCATGGCATTCGCCGCAGTGATGGCCCTTGCCGTTGTTGGCAGCAGTCTCGCGCCCGGAATGAGCGAGCAGGCGCTGGCCAGGCGAACCTCGGCGCAACTGGTGCAGGGCTTCTCCAACTCATCATCGATCGCGATCCCTGAAGCGAATCAGGCCCCGCCCTCCAGCATTCTCGTGAGTGGCTTCAATACCCCGATTGCCGATATCGATGTCACGCTCGTTGGGCTGACACACGGCTTGGTGAATGACCTCGACATCCTGCTGCTCGGGCCGCAGGGGCAGAGTGCGTTGCTGGTCTCGGACGTCGGCAGCAGCGCCAGCAATGTCACGCTGACAATGGATGACCAGGCGCCGGACCAGATCTCCAGTGTGGGACCCATGTCGACCGGTACGTTCCAGCCCACGAACTTCCAGACGCCAGACAGTTTTGCCGCTCCGGCGCCTGCCTCGCCGAAGGGCTCCCTCCTGGCGGTGTTCAACAGTACCGACCCCAACGGCGAATGGCGGCTCATCATCCGCGATGACTCGCTCGGGAACGCCGGCACACTGGCCGGGGGTTGGAGCATGCGCATAACGAGCGCGAACGGGGTGCCGAACGCGCAACCCGACCGCAACACGGTGCGGGCCGGCAAGACCGTTACGGACCAGGGCGGTGTGCTGGACAACGACGATGACCCGGACGATGACCCGTTGACCGCCGTCCTGGCCGGTGAGCCAGCCAAGGGCACGGTTTCGCTGCAGCCGGATGGCTCATACACCTACCGCGCAAACAGGAAGGCGAAGGGGACGGACAGCTTCACGTACCTGGCCAGCGACACACGCGGACTGAGTGATCTGGAGACCGTCACCATTTCGATCACGAAGGCGAAAAAGAAGCGCAAGTAGCACCGACAGGTCCATCAGTGACCGACGACTTGACCACGCGCAGCGTGCAAACGCGCCGCTGCGCTCATGGGAGCAAGACATGACCCTCAGTTCGACGACACCACCATCCTGGAAGGCACGCAGCGCCAGTCTCGCGCTGGCCGTCCTCGTCCTCGGTAGTAGCTGTGGCTTCGTGGCCGAGTCGGTCTCCGCCCGCCGCACCAGCAGCGCGCTGAAGGTGGATTCCTTCAGCAACCTGACCGGGATCACGATCGCGAGCAACACGCAGGCCGCGCCATCCACGATCACGGTCAGTGACCTCAAGGCGCCAATTGCCGACGTTGACGTCTCCTTGCACAGCCTGACGCACCCGACCGCCTCTGACCTGGACATCCTGCTTGTGGGACCAAACGGGCAGAAGGCGCTGATCATGTCCGACACCGGCGATGACGCCCAGAACGACTCCCTGACGTTCAGTGACGAGGCCAGTGAGCGTTTGCCCTCGACCGATAACCTCGTGAGCGGGACGTTCCAACCGACTGACGACGACTACACGCCAGCCCCCGATACCTTCGCGGCGCCCGCGCCAACGACGAGCTCCAGGTCTGCGCTCTCCGTGTTCAACGGCACGGATGGCAACGGTGTCTGGACGCTCTACATCCGTGAGCAGGACGCGATTCCGGTGGAGAATGGCTCATTGACAGGGTGGAGCCTGCGCATTATCTCCTCGAACAGCGGCCCGCAGACGCAGCCGGAAAGCTTCTCGGTCAAGGCAGGGCAAACGCTGGATATCCCGGCGGCGGGCGTGCTGGCGAACGATTCCGATCCGGATGACGACCCGTTGACCGCGCGCCTGGCGGGCCAGGCGAAGAAGGGGAGCGTGACGGTCAACGCCGATGGCTCCTTCAGCTACCGCGCCAAGAGGAAGGCGAAAGGCGCCGACACCTTCACGTACCTGGCTACCGATTCCACGGGGCTCAGCGCGGTGGAAAAGGTCACGGTCCAGGTCACGAAGGGCAAGAAGAAGCGCCGGTAACGCAATTCGGCGCACAACGCAACGGGGCCCGGCAACACAGTTGCCGGGCCCCGTGAGTGTGTCAGCCGTGTCGATGGCGATTACCCAAACACGGCTTCGATCTCGTCCACGTGCATCTGGCGGTGCTTCCAGCGATCTGGCGCGACCTCGTTGCGGGTCTGAATCTCCGCCAGGAGTTGCGGGGAGACACGAGCGGCCGCCGCATCTGCCGCATCAGCGGCAGCCAGGGTTTCCTCCGCAATCGCGCGGGGCGGCATGCGGCGCAGGAGGGGCAGGAGCGCATCGTTCAGCGACTGGAATTCGTACGGGGCCGGGGACACACCTTCGCGCAGAAACTTCTCCATCAGCACCTGCGCCCGCCGGTCGTAGAAGGCGAGGTGGCCCAGGGTGTCGGCCACGGTCCACTCGCCGCTCAGGAGTGGCCGGGTGAGGTCCTCATCGCTGAGCCTGGCAAGCAGTTCCGCCAACCTGGCGCGTTCGGCATCGTTCCTGGCAGTATCCACGGCTGCGGTCATGCGTCCCTCACGGTCTCGTGCGGTTGTGTCGCCTTGCTGGTGGCGTCGTTGTCGTCAGGCGTGCTGCCGGCGGCCCGCGCCAGCAGGTCGGGGGTCCAGCCTGGGCCATCCAGGTTGGAGGTGGGAGGATCGACCGGGATGGACGTGGCCGGGGCGAAGGCAGGCGGGGCCACCGAGCCGCGCATCCAACGCCACCCGGGCAGGGAGCTTTGCCCGGCCAACCGGGCCTCGCGCCGGACCTGGATGTAGTTGGAGAGCAGCACCTGGATGACGGCGGCTACCGGGATTGCCAGCAGTGCGCCGGGTACCCCCGCGAACTCGGTACCGGCCAGGATGGCGATGAACACCGTCAGCGGCGTCAGCCCAACTGCGCCGCGCATGACGCGCGGCACCAGGATGGTGTTCTCCATCAACTGCAGGAGCACCACGAAGCCGGCGACGAGGAGCGCTTTCTCCCACGATTGGGTGAGGGCGATGATGACTGCCGGAATCCCACCCAGCCAGGGCCCAAGAATGGGGATGATTTCGGTGATGCCAGCCCAGAGCCCGAGCAGCGGCCAGAAACTGATCCCCATGATGCCGTAACCGATGGTGGCGGTGACGCCGATGACGAGGCAGAGCGTGAGCTGGCCGCGCAGCCAGTCTCCGACTTTTTGCTCGACCTCATCCCAGATCTTGATGACCCGCACCCGTGTGGCCGGCGCCGAGGAGCTGAGCGCGATGCGGCGAATCCACTGCCGCTCCATGAGGTAGTAGAAGGCAATGACCAGCACGGTCAGGATGCCGACAACCCCGCCGCCAATGCCGGTCAGGATGCCGAGCGCCGCGCCCTGCGGCACCGTGACGTTCTGCGAGGCGGGGCTATTGATGAAGGCAATGGCGCGGTCCAGCAGTTGCTGGCCGGGGCCATTCAGGAGCGCGTTCGAACTGGCGGCCCAGGTGTCCCGCAGGTTCGCCACCGAGAGTGGCGCTTGCACCCGAAAGAGCTGTGACTGCTCGCGGATGGCGGGCGCCAGTCCGGTAAAAAGGATGGCCAGGGCGGCGATGATGCCGACGTACACCAGCAAAATGGCCAGCGGGCGTGGCAGCCGCAAACGCTCCAGCTGATCGACCGGCTTCTGGATGACGGTGGCAAAGACCAGCGCCATCAGGACCAGGACGAGGACGAACTGGATTTGCAGCAACACGTAGGCCACGATGAGGACCGCCAGCATGGACAGTGGGGTGATGCCCATGGGCCGGTTTGCCTCGGCGGTGGCGGCAGGCGTGGTGTTCGGCTCTGGCGCAGCGTTTCCGCTCACGCTCGCGGGTTTCCGCGCTGCTGGCTCAGCGTCACGCGGGGTTTTGGCCGCGTTGCGATCTCCCCGCACGTGTTCGGCTCCTTGCCGGCCAGGTGGCCGGCATTCCTGGATACGCCCGGCTACTTGCGCTTCAGCGGCGCAGCCTGCCAGAAGCGTGGCTCGAACGGGTCAATCCGGGTGCGGCGCTGCTCCGGCGTCAGGGTGTTCCAGAGGGTGGGAAAGGAGAAGATTTCCTGCCCATCCACCACCATGCGCCGCGCTACGCCAAAGGGCTTGTTGACCGGGAATATCTCACGCGGCGGCCGGGAAATCACCTCGGTCTGGAACCAGCCGTGCTCGGGGCAGTGCCCGGCGTGAATCTGCCAGACCAGGTCTGACGTCACACCGCCGATGTCCCGCACCAGCGTATCTTCCAGTAGCTGCCCATCGACGGGGCACCGCAGCGGAGTTTGCACCTCGATGCGATCACGAGACGGGTATTTGCTGTCCATTGGTGGGCGATGAACTCCCTGCGCGCGCGAAACGCCTGATAAATGCGCCAGACGCCAGTTTAGCATCGCGGCCACCCCGGATTGTCGTGTGGGCAAACCAATTGGCGCTCCCGGCAACGGGTGGTACGATCAGGCATCTGCTTTGAACCATTGCGGGCATGCGTGGGGCCGTGCTGTGCGGCCCGCCTCAACGGGGGAATGACGATGCAGGACCAGGAAATCTTCAATGGCCTGATTGCCACCTACCGTGACCTGAACCTGCGGGTGCGGCCGTTGCCGGACGAGCGCCTCCGCCTGGGGCAGGGCCGGTCGACGGTGAAGCATGTCATCGGGGACATGCGGGACGACGAGTTGCGCTTTTCCCAGGCGCTGAAGGACCGCCTTGGAGGCGCGCCCATGGACAAGGTGCTGCAGGATCTGGATGCCTCCGACGCAGCCGAAGAGCGGGTTGTTCCCGGCCCGGATGACACGGTGGCCGAGGTGTTGTCACAGTTCGGGACGGCGCGGGAGTCTACTCTCGCCATGCTGCGCGGCATGACCCCGGATGAGTGGGATGCGCCGGGCGCGGGTGGCCTCACCATTCGCCAGGCGACCGAACGGCTCATGGGCAACGACGCGCGGCACATGGAGCGGATCGTGCGGCTGTTGGGTTCGCCGGCGGCATAGCGGCGGGCAATTGCTGACTGAAGCCCCCTCGTCCGCTCGGACGAGGGGGTTCTTGTGCGTGGCGAGGGGAAGCCGGCAACAGGCGCAGCAGCCTGCCGCCGCGCGACGATGGGCCGTGCGCGCTAGCCCGGATTATTCACGAACGTGACAACGGGGCATCGAACTGGTATCGAGATGGTGCTTAGTCACCCGACGCCAGGAGATGCCCCGCATGGCCCAGTCTGCCACAGCGCCGCTCGTGTTTGCCCCGCCGGTTGGCCTGCCGCTCACGGTCGATTTCCAGGGAGGCCGCCTGACCAGCGACGGTGGGTGGGGCTGGGTGGCCGAGGCGGATACCGCGATGGATCTCAGCGAGACGCTGGCGGCGGTCATCCCCGCGCCACGCCGCCACTGCCGGCACACGCGGCAGACGTTGCTCCAACAGCGCCTCTACCAGATCACGGCTGGCTACGCGGACCAGAACGACGCCGACAGCTTACGCCGTGATCCGTTGCTGAAGCTGGTCTGTGGCCGGTTGCCCGAGACGGACCCCGATCTGGCCAGCCAACCCACGCTCTCCCGCTTCGAGAACCGCTTCACCGCGCAGGACTGCTACCGGCTGGCCGGGGCGCTGGGCCAGGTCTATCTGCGGGAACGGGAGCGGGCCGGAGTCCCCACCCACATCCTGCTTGATCTGGACAGCACGGACGATCCGACGCATGGGGAGCAGGAAGGCCGCGCCTACCATGGGTATTACGGGCAGCACGTGTATCACCCGTTGCTGGTCTTCGATGGGGAGACCGGCCAGCTCATCACGGCCATCCTGCGCCCCGGCACCGTTCACGCCGGACACGGAGCGTTGGCCATTCTGCGCCGGATTGTGGCGCGGCTGCGAGACTGCTGGCCGGGCGTGGCGATCAGCCTCCGTGCTGACGCGGGCTTCGCCAAGCCAGAGATCTATGCCTGGTGTGAGGCGGAGGGGATCGCTTACAGCATTGGACTCGTGACCAATCCCCGGCTGCTGGCCCTCGCCGCGCCCCTGGCGGAAGCGGCGCAGGCCGCGTCAGATCAGGCGGGAAACCGGAAGGTCCGGCTGATTGGCGAGGCCTACTACCAGGCTGGCTCCTGGGATACGCCACGACGGGTGGTCATCAAGGCGGAAGTCTTGCCACCAGGCCCCAACATCCGCTTCGTGGTGACCAACCGGTCGGAGGAACCGGAATCCCTGTATGACACCTACGTCGATCGCGGCCAGACCGAGAACTGGATAAAGGATCTGAAGCGCGCCTGCTTCGCCGACCGCCTCTCCTGCCATCGCTTTCTCGCCAACCAGGTGCGATTGCTGCTCCATGCCGCCGCCTACACGCTGCTCCACACCTTGCGCCTGTGGCTGGTCGCGGCGGGAAGTGAGTCGCTGACGCTGGAGACGCTGCGGCTGCGGCTGATCAAGATCGGCGGACGCGTGCGGCATCTATCCTCCCGCGTCCACCTGCGCCTCGCTTCCAGACACCCCGGCGAACCCCTCTGGCACCTGCTTGCTGCTCACCGGAGAGCTTCATGAATAATCCGGGCTAGTCTCCAGGCCGTTCGGCCAGGGTCGCCTGCAACGTCTGTTCGCGGCCGTTGCGGACAACCGTGACGGACACGGTCTCGCCCGGAGCGTGCGCGAAGAGCGCCTCGGTGAACGTCGTTTGGGCGGTGATGCGGTCGTTGCCAACTGCCACGATGATATCGCCCTCGCGGATGCCGGCCCTGTCCGCCGCTCCGCCCGGCTCAACCCCCTGCACATACGCGCCATAGTCCACGTTCAGGTCATTCTGCGCGGCCAGTTCCGGGGAGATCGGGACGTAATTGATGCCAAAGAAGGGGTACGAGACGCGCCCGTTCTGAATGATCTCGCCCACGATCCGTGCGACATGATTGGATGGGATCGCGAAGAAGAGGCCTTGCACCGGGGTGCCGCCCTCCTCCGGGATGCCAAGCGTATTCACGCCGATGACGCGCCCGGCGAGATCGAAGAGCGGCCCACCGGAGTTGCCAGGATTGATCGCAGCGTCGTGCTGGATGAGGTCGGTGTAGATGCCCTCGCTGGCGCTGCCGGAGACATCCGTCGGGAAGTCACGATCCAGCGCGCTGATGATGCCGCTGGTGACAGTACCGGTAAACTCGCCAAGCGGTGAACCGATCGCCAGCACCGGCTGCCCCTGTTGCAGCGAGTCCGAATCTCCGAACGACACGGTGGAGGGCGGGTCTCCCTCCATGCGCACCACGGCCAGATCGCTGAGCGGATCAGAGCCGACCAGCGTCGCGTCGCGCTTCTCGCCGTTGGAAAGGATGACCTGGAACCGGGAGCCGCCGCGCACCACGTGTTGGTTGGTGACGACGTTCCCGGAGCCATCAATCACGAAGCCGGTGCCGCGCCCCGCCTCGATCGACTGACTCCCGGCGAACCCGTTG
This sequence comes from Thermomicrobiales bacterium, assembly GCA_034431475.1. GTDB lineage: Bacteria > Chloroflexota > Chloroflexia > Thermomicrobiales > UBA6265 > JACCXM01. The sequence goes on from DAOUDE010000048.1 coordinate 98,711, forward strand.
TCAAACTGTTGCTCGTTGATGACCGTCACCACCGCCGGCATGACGCGGGCGACGATCTTCGAGGCGTCGAAGGTGACGACGTAGAGGTTGTTGCCGCTGGCCTCGCCCGGCTCTGGGCTGGACATAATGATGCCGCCCACGTCCTCCAGGTTCACCGTGACCGGCTCGGGCGTGTTTGTGGGCGCGGGAGTCGGGGTTGGGGCAGGCTCTGGCCCCGGGGAGCAGGCGGTGAGCGCGGCGAGCACCGCCATGCTTGCTGCCAGCGTTCGCCAACGGAACATGTGCACGAGAGCATCCTTACTGGCCAGACTGGCCAGTCGCGGCGTCATCTGCGCCCTGCCAACGATGTCATACGCGTACTGTAGGCAGCAGCGAAGGAAGGAAACAGGGTGCAGGACGCAACGACGCGACACAACTGGCTCGGGCGGGCGCGGGAAGCATGGGATGCACGGGCCGTCGCCTGGAACACGCGATCCGCGGCGAACGCGTTGGAGGCGGATCGCACAGGGGACCTGAACCGCATCTGGCAAGAACTGGCGCTGCACCCCGGCGCACACCTGCTCGATGCTGGCTGCGGCAGCGGCCAGTTCGCGCTGGCGCTGGCGGCCCGCGGCGCGCGCGTGACTGGCGTCGACCTCTCGCCCGAGATGATTCGCCTGGCCAAGGCGAACGCGGAGCACCTGGCGCTGCCGGTCCCTGTGACCTGGGACGTGGGTACGGTGGATCACCTGTCGCTCCCGGCCGGCTGCGTGGATGCCATTCACGCCCGGATGGTGCTGCCCTTTGTGCCCGATGTCCCGGCGGCCCTGCACGAGTTCCGCCGCGTCCTGCGCCCAGGTGGCCGTCTGCTGGCCAGCGCCGCCGGCGCATTGTCGCCAATCTACCGGGAATCGTGGCGTCGCCATCTGCCTGATGCATCTGGCTGTAACTACCTGTTGCCCTGGGAGCTGGAACAGCTTGCCCTGGGGGCAGGGTGGACGCCGTGCGCCGGGTGGGGAGAGTGGGGCACTGACGCGCGTGGGCGCGCGAATGACGCCGGGTCCGGGGCAAGCGGAGATGTGCCATTGCAGCAGGCGACGGCAACCACCTGGACCATGATCTTCCGGTGATGGTGCGCCGGGGAGGGCGCTTCTACAATCGCCACCGGCTCGCCGTGCGCCAGAAGCGATCACACCAGGGTGAAACTCCATGCCTCCTCATGCAATGTTGACCCAGGACGCCGGAATCGGCCGCTCCCGCGCGCAGCCCGTGCCGCTGGGTGAGGTGGCGGAGGCTGGCCCGCTCGAGATCCAGGTGCTGGAGGTGCTGGCGGGCGCGGATGCGGTCGCGGCGGTGCTGGGGGCATCCTCCATGAATGCCGAGCCCCGGGACGGCACGACCTACGTGGCGGTGAATGTGCAGGTGCGCAACGCCGGCAAGAATCCGCTGTGGGTCAACAATGATGATTTCGGGCTGACGGGCGACAGCGGCCTGGTGCGACGTTTCCTGGGCGTGCTTCCTCCCGCACCGCCGCTGGACCAGATGCTTGGCCCCGGCGAGGAAACGACCGGCTGGGTCGCGCTGAGTGCGGGGGTCGACGAGGGGAACCTGCTCCTGCTCTTCGACAGCGTCTCGATTGGCGGGAACTGGGCCGACCGGGTGCTGGCGTTGCAGGAAGGCGCGGCGACGCCGGACGCCGCCCAGCGCGCGGCGGACGTGAACAGCGCCGGGAGTGACCCGGCTGCGCCCCTCGGCTTTGGCGAGGCGGCGGTCACTGAACAGTGGGCGGTGGAACTGATCGACGTGGTCACGGGCGAGGGCGCGTTCAACCTCGTCGATTACCGCACGGGCGCCCTCGGGGTGGAAGACGCCGTCGCGGCGGATGGCTCCCTGTGGGTCGCACTGCAATTCCGTGTCACGAATGCGGCTGGCGGGGGCGCGGAGGCGTGGTTTCCTACCAGCGCGTTCGTGCTGGCCGACGAAAGCGGCAACGCGGTGCTCGATATCGCCACCCTGACGCCGCCGCACCCGGACGCGGCGGGCGGCTACTACCCCGGTGGCACGCGGGAGGGGTGGGTGATGTTCGACGTGCCCGTGGAGTACACCGCCGCGCTCGTGCGCTTCCTGCCCTTTGCCCACACCACCGAAGCGCCGGACCCGCGCTACTTCAGCTTCGCCTGAGCCTCAGTTATCATCGCCCGGAGGCCGGTGAGCGACCGGACCAGGCGAAAACAAAGTGAGGCACGTGTTGGTTGGCCGTCCGTGGACCTATTTGCCCTCCGAGCCAGGGGCGCTCGCCATCGACCGCGAGTTCTACCGCCGCATCGCCACCGAGACGGATGGCCGCACCCTGACCCATGAGCATGTCGTCCCGATCCGATCCGGCTACGCCTGGACGGTGAAGGCCGGGCAGGTCTGCCGCGTGGTGGCGGTGGCCGGGCCGCAGGTGGTCGATTTCAACTGCTGGAACCTGCACAACCCGCGCGAACGCTTCTGGGCGGCGCGTACGCGGCAACTGGAGAGCACGCATCTCACGGACTACAACCGCCTCTGGAGCGTGCTGCCCTACCTGCGCCCGATGTTGACGATCACGCACGAGACGATTCAGTACGGCGAGGACGAGGACGGCGGCAAGTGTCACGACCTGCTGGGATCCCGCTGTGATCCCTACGTGACGAAACTGCTGGAGGGCGACAGCTTCGATTTCAACTGTCACTCGAACCTGACCCGCGCCGTGCTGCCCTACCACCTGAACGAGTCGGACGTGCACGACGTCCTGAACATCTTCCAGGTGACCGGGCTGAACGACGAGGGCCGCTACTTCATGAAGGCCAGCCCGGCGAAAGCCGGGGACTACTTCGAGTTCCTGGCCGAGATCGACCTGCTCTGCGCCGTCTCCACCTGCCCCGGTGGCGACCTTTCAATCCCGATGTGGGGGCCAGACGCCGCCGACCCACTGCCGGCCTGCAAGCCGATTGGCATCGAGGTCTACGACGTGCCGCAAGCGTTGCTGGCGGGCTGGAACTCGCCCCAGGCGTCCGACTACGCCGGGTTCTTCGGGCTCAAGCAGCCCGTGTGGGGCGAAGAAGGCTAGGGCGTGGCGTTCCGCGAGCCGGGCCGGTGAGCGGACGCGCCACCGGCCAGCAGGAACAGGATCAGGACTACGCTCACCAGCGTGGCGGCCCCGGTGAAGGCTGGCAGCCAGCCCCAGCGCTCGGCGCTCCAGCCGAAGAGGGGGAACGCCCAGACCATCGTCAATGAAAAGAGAAAGCTCTCCATCGAGAGCACGGTGGCGCGTTGCGCGGAACTGATGGCGTCGTTGATGCGCTGTGACACCATCGGCTCGAAGGAGCCGGCGAAGAACTCCGCCAGGAGCAAGCCGGCCAGGGCGGCCAGCACGGGCGCGGCCGCCAGGACCATGCCGGACCCCGCCACCACGGCGGTCGAGACGATGGCCCAGAAGCGGAACGAGCGCCAGGTGATGAGCCGCCCGGCCAGCCACGCGCCGAGCGCCGTAACCAGCGTGGTCGCCGAAAGAAAGATGCCGAGCTGGGCGACCGGCATGCCGCGCTCCGACAGGAGCGCCTGCGCATACAGGTACACGAGTGCGGAGACCGTCCAGAGCGAAGCCATAAAGGTAATCAACGCCAGCAGCGCCCGATCGCCGCGCACGATGCGCAGCGCCTCGGTGATGGCGCCCGCCATGCTCTGGCGCGCCTCCTGTGGGCGCTCCGGTTCGAAGAGGCCGACCGCGAGCCAGGTGGCCGCCAGCGCAAAGCCGACCGTGAGCCCGAATGGCCAGGCGTAATTGCGGTCGGCCAGGGCTGCGCCCAGCGCGGACGTGGCGGCGATAGCGATGTACGCAAACGCGTTCAGCTTGCCAAGAATGTTGGTAAACCGGTTGTCGCCCGTACCTTCGCCCAGGCTGTCAAAGAGATAGGCCTGCTGCGCGCCCGAGCGGAAGGCGTAGGCCGCGCCGTTGAGGTACATGGCCGGAAGCAGGAGCCACATGGAATCGGCCACGAACATGAGCACCGTCGAAACCGCGATGAGCAGCGCGCCCATGGCCATTGACCACTTGCGGCCCAGGATGTCGGCGATCGAGCCGGAAGGAAGCTCCAGCGTGACCGGCGCGAGATGGAAGAACGACTCCGCGAGGCCGATCTGCGAGAGGGAGAACCCGCGCGACTGCAGGAAGATGATCCAGATGGCCGAAACGAAGTTGAATTCGTTGACGATCTGGAAGACATAATAGCGGCGTAAGTCAACATGTGGCTTCTCGGCCGCGGCCGCCAGCGTGGCCGCACTCTCCGTCGGGATATGCCTGATCTGCTGCTCTGCATCCACCCGCTGGTCCCTGTTTTTCACCACTTCCGCAAACCGGCTGAGTCTAGCAGCCGGCAAGGAGCGCGCTACGAGGCGCGAACTGACTACAATGTCATGTGAGGCAGACTCATGCAGCGGCGTCGCAGGCGTCTCTATGCCTGACCTGAAAACGACATTACTGATTTGCGCGGTGGTGCTGTGGGCCGTTGTGCAGTATGGCCTGATGGTCTGGGCCCTGCGCGATCTCAGGCACCGCCGAAGCGTGCGCGGGGGAAACAAGGTTCTCTGGGCCTTCTTTATTCTGTGCCTGCCGGTGGCGGGCGCGCTGATATACGCGGCTGCTGCACCTACCACGCCCCTGGCGGCTCCGCCGCGCCCGATGGCGCCCCGGCTGCGGCTGCAGGTTCGTGATGACCGCGCGGCCTGATCCTGGCCGAGCCGCCCTCCTGCGTGATTCCCGGTTTCAGGGCCATGACACGGGCGGGCACCCGGAGAACGCGCGGCGCCTGCGCGCCATAGAGCAGGAGCTTGCCGCCCGCGATCTGGTGCGTGATCGTCCGGTCATCGCCTTCGACGCTGCGTCAGACGCGGCTGTCGGCCTGGTCCACGATCCACGCTATGTTGCCGGCGTGCGCGAGTTTGCCGCGCAGGGCGGCGGGTACCTGGACGCCGACACGGTGGTGCAGCCGGATTCGGTCGAGGTGGCCGCCCTGGCGGCGGGCGCGGGCATAGCAGCGGTTGATGCGGCGCTCGATGGCGTTGCGGCGCGCAGCTTCGTGCTGGCGCGGCCGCCTGGGCACCACGCCACGCCGCAGCGCGGCATGGGCTTCTGTATCTTCAACACCATTGCTGTTGCGGCCGCTCACGCCCTGGAGCGCGGGGTTGCACGGGTGATGATCCTCGACTGGGACGTGCATCACGGGAACGGCACCCAGGACGCGTTCTACGACTCGGACCAGGTGCTCTTCATCTCGTTGCATCAGTCACCACTCTACCCCGGAAGTGGCGCAGCGGCCGAGCGCGGCGTGGGGCAGGGGAACGGCTACACGCTCAATGTGCCGTTGCGGGCCGGTGGCGGCGACGAGGTCTACCAGGCGGCGTTCGAGGAGGTCGTGATTCCGGCGGCAAACGCCTACCAGCCGGAACTCGTGCTCATCTCGGCCGGGTTCGATGCCCACGCGGCGGACCCGCTGGCCAACATGCGGGTGAGCGAAACGGGTTTCGCCGGGATGGCGCGCCGCGCCCGCGAGATCGCCGAATCGCACGCCGGGGGCCGCCTGATCGCGTTCCTGGAGGGCGGCTACGACCCGCCAGCCCTGGCCCGCAGCGTGGCTGCCACCCTGGCCGTGCTGGACAATGCAGACACCGCAATTGAATCACCAACGCACGGCGCAGACGCGCCTCACAGCCAGGGAGACGCGCACGAATGAGTAACCGGAGCACCACACAGGGGCAGATCAACCCGGTCGGCATGCGCCAGGAGGATGAGCGGCGGCGCGATGAAGCACGCCTGGCGGCGATGCAGAACCAGGTCGATGAGCTGCGGCAGGCGATGCGTGAGGTACTGAGCCGGCAAGGACGCGAGGAAGAGCTGCTCAAGCACTACGAGAGTGCCACCGCCCAGAACCGGCTGGCCATCGAGCAGGCCCGCCAGGAAATGCAGCAGAGCGCCCAGGCGCGGGCTATCGATGAAACGCGCACGCGGCAGCAGATCGTGGACATGGACGCACGGGTCGAGGATCTCACCCGCCCGATTCGCTCGCTGCAAGCGCACGTCATGGAACTGATCGAAGCGGCGCGGCAGAAGGCGGACGATACCTCTGAATACAAGCAGCGGGACGACGCCCTGCAGGCGCAGATCGAGCACCTTTCCGCTCATGTCGATCGTACCGGGGTCCTCATTCACCAGGCGCGCGACTCGATCGAGGCGACCCGGGAAGAGACCGACGGCCTGCGGCGGGATATCGTGCGGGCGGAAGACAGCATCAAGATCGTGGACCAGGATGCGCGGCGCCGCGTCGCGGATGTCGCTCAGGCCGGCGAGACGATCACCGCGCGCATCGACGAGTTGCGGTCTGATTTGGGACACCTCTTCGACCTGATTGATGACACCCGCCGTTCCATCGTGCACATCGACCCGGCGCTGGAGGAACTGCGCGGCGCCGACGTGGCCGTGCGGCAGGAGCTTGCCCGCGTGCAGGCGCAGGGCGTTGAGCGCCATGAGTTGTTGCAGGAGCGCGTGGAGGACATGCGCGGCGATGTCGATGCCCGCTTCGCGGACGTGCGCCTGGCCCTGGAACAGCGCCATGAGCGCCTGGCAGAGCGCATTGACGGGCTGAACGATGCGCACCGGGAGCTTGGCTTCCGCATTAGTCAACTTGCGGGACAACTCGACGAACTGCGCCTCGTGGACGCCGCCGTGCGGCGCGATGTCTGGCTGCTCAACGAGCAGCGCGTGCGGTTGCGGCTTGATCAGGCGCAGCAGGAACTGGACCTCATCGCGGCCCAGCGGCGTGACGCGGAGAGCGATTCAGGGGCAGGGCGGGTCCGCCGCGCAAGTGATCATTAGGAAGCCAACAGGCTTTTCTCTTTGTCGTCAAAGGTGTACGTTCGCGCCAAGGAATCGCTGAGAAATGTGTATACCAGACGACGGCACAATGTTTCGCATAGCGAAAGGGTTGACACCGCTGGTCACGTTTGATACTGTCGCGCTTGACCGGAGCCAGAGGGTGGTTCCGGCACTGATTTCTGGCGCGGATTCGCTTGCGATTCGCACAGCACGTTGCTTGGGAGCTTCGTGATGCGGGAAGGCACATCTACTCAGATGCATGAGCAGGAAATGTGCCAGAATCAGGACTATCAGGTCGCACTGGTGACCATGATCATGTAGAAGAATCAGGCCCCGTAGATGGTGAGGATGAGCACCACACGGGGTCGTTTCTCTGTCCGGGCAAGCTAGGGATGGATTGCCTGAGACATTACCTGGTCCGCAGGGCGGGCCAACACACGCAGGAGGCGAAACACAGGTTCCAGATACACCCGACACCTGCGGGCCGGTCGAGGGGCTGCTCGGCTGGAAAACATGGAGGGAAGGGTCTTGTTGCTTCGCACAATACCCATGCGTCAACGCCTCACCGCGTTTGCCGCGTGTTCGATGATTGTCACCATGCTGCCGCTCCCGGCGGCGGCTGAATACGGGATTCAACCAGGCAGCGGCGCGGTGGTTACCGCCGGGCAGACGCTGACGGTTCGAACCGCTCCGGGGTGGGATGCCCCGGTTTCCTACGATATTGCTGATGGCTCCTGGGTGACCGTCGGCGGGGACGCACTGGCTGCACCAGATGGCAGCATGTGGTACCCGGTCGATGGTGGTTTCGTGCCCGTGGACAGCGTCTCGAGTTCCGCGCCGGTGGAGAACACCTTCGCGTACTTCCAGACCGCCACGGATGACACGTGGACCGACCCCAACGCCGTTCCCCTCGACACCTCCGGCGGTTGGACTGATCCAACCACGGGCGAGTGGGTGACACAGGACGTTGCGACCGACCAGTGGGTCGATCCCAACGCCGGGCAAGAGGTCAGCGGCTGGATCGATCCCAACACTGGTGAGTGGGTGGATGCCACTCAGCAGGCTGTGGTCGATACCTGGGTCGATCCCAACGCGGTTGCCGACACCTGGGTCGATCCGAACGCGACGACTGACGCGTGGGTTGATCCCAATGCCGCCGCGCCGGTGGCCGAGGAAACGTGGGTTGATCCCAATGCACCGGTAGACGGCTGGATTGACCCCAACACTGGCGAATGGGTGACTGCCCAGACTGCGGTTGACGGCTGGATCGATCCCAATACCGGCGAGTGGGTGACCGCTGCGCCGCAGGACCTGGCCGCCGCACCAGCCGACACCTGGGTTGATCCCAACGCCGCAACGGCCGCCGCGCCTGCCAACGGGTACGTTGACCCCGTAACCGGCCAGTGGGTCGTTACGATGGCGCAGGAGGCCGTCACGGATCCTGCTGCCGAGCAATATGTCGAGCCGGTCGTCGAGGCCCCGGTGGCGGATACGACCGTTTCAGCACCGGCAACGACCGACGAGTGGGTCGATCCAGCAACCACCGATCAGACGTGGGTTGATCCCAACGCTGCACCTGCGACAGATGGCGCCTGGGTTGACCCGAACACCGTGACCACGACCGACGGCGCTTGGGTTGATCCCAACGCACCGGCTGCCACCGATGTGGCGGCTCAGCCAGACCTTTCTGGCGTGCCTGCCACCGACGGCTGGGTAGAGCCGGCGCCGCAAGCTCCCGTTTCTGATAACTCCTACGGCGCCCCGATTGCCACAGCCTACATTGCCGGCTCGGACGGCAACGGTGTGGCCTGCCGTGTCGCCGCCGAGCCTGGCTCCGACAAGATCACCACGCTGGGCGAGGGTGAAGCCGTCGAGGTTCGCGGCGAGGCAATTGGCGAGTGGCAGCCGGTCAACTGCTCCGGCATGGGCGGCTACGTCAACACCGCTTTCATCGCCTGGGAGCCGGTGGCGACATCAACGGAAGTTGCCCAGAAGGGCGGCGGCAAGAACCGCAACCGGGGCAACGCGGGCGTGGACGGCACGGCAACTGCCAGCGGCGAGTCCATGGTCAACTTCGCGATGCAGTACGTTGGGTATCCCTATGCGTACGCTGGGGAAGGCCCGTACGCGTTCGACTGCTCCGGCTTCACCAAGTTCGTGGCGCAGAACACGCTCGGCATGGATATCACGCACGACATGTTCACCCAGATCGGCATGGGCTCCTCTGTGGACCGCAGTGGGCTGGTGCCTGGTGACCTGGTCTTCTTCGCCAACACCTTCCGCCCGGGCCTTTCACACACGGGCATCTACATCGGCGGCGGCCAGTTCGTGCACGCCGAGAACGAATCCACCGGTGTGGTGGTGAGCGATCTCAATTCTGATTACTACTCCTCGCGCTGGTACGGGGCTACGCGGCTCGCGTAGGTACCGATGCAGGCGTGCGGGAACGTCGGGGGACGAGGGCTGGTTCAGCTGGATAGCCGCTGAGTCAGCAAGGGGGAAGTAAAAAGGCCACGGCGAACAATCGCCGTGGCCTTTTTACTGTGCCGGGGCAGCTCCTGCCGCGTGTCGCCCTGCGATGGCGAAGGTTCTCCCAGGCCACCCTGCCCGGCTGACTGGGCCAGCTCAGGCGGGATAAACGAAAACCCCCGCACCCCGTGTGTACGGGGTGCGGGGGCTGGAGTGAGCGTGCGCTACTCCTCTTCGTCCAGGAGCCCGACGCCCGCGGCTACCGGTGTTTCGGCCGTCTCGCCGCCGTCGAAGGCGAGGCGGCCGGCCAGTTCGGGCGAGCCAGACTTGATCTTGTTGCGGATTTCGTCCAGTACGTCCGGGTTGTGCTTCAGGAACTCCTTGGTGTTCTCCCGGCCCTGTCCCAGCCGCTCCTCGCCGTAATAGAACCAGGCGCCGCTCTTGCGCACGATACCCAGGTCCACGCCGACATCGAGCACGCTGCCCTCGACCGAGATACCCTGGTTGTACATGATGTCGAACTCGGCCTGGCGGAAGGGTGGGGCCACCTTGTTCTTGACTACCTTGACCCGCGCCCGGGAGCCGATGGCGTCTGTCCCGTTCTTCAGGGTCTCGATGCGGCGGATGTCCATCCGCACCGAGGCGTAGAACTTGAGCGCGTTCCCGCCGGAGGTGGTCTCCGGACTGCCGAACATGACGCCGATCTTCATGCGCAACTGGTTGATGAAGATGACGCAGGTATTGGAGCGGCTGATGGCGCCGGTCAGCTTGCGCAGGGCCTGGCTCATGAGGCGCGCCTGCAGGCCAACGTGGGAATCGCCCATGTCGCCTTCGATTTCGGCCTTTGGCACCAGTGCGGCGACCGAGTCGATCACCACCACGTCCAGCGCGCCGGAGCGCACCAGCGTTTCCGTGATTTCCAGCGCCTGCTCGCCCGTGTCGGGCTGGGAGATCAGCAGGCTTTCCAGGTCCACGCCGAGCCGCCCGGCGTAGACGGGATCCAGCGCGTGCTCGGCGTCGATGATGGCAGCCATGCCGCCAGCCTTCTGCGCCTCAGCCACAATGTGCAGGGCCAGCGTGGTCTTGCCGGACGATTCCGGGCCGTAAATCTCGACGATGCGGCCACGGGGCACGCCGCCAATACCCAGGGCCAGATCGAGCGCGATGCTGCCGGTGGGAATGGCATCCACCTGCATGGGGTTGGTTTCACCGGGACGCATCTTCATGATGGATCCCTTCCCGAACTGCCGCTCGATCTGGGCAATGGCGGTGTCCATCGCCTTTTCCCGATCTGACATGGTGTATCCCTCCGAGGGCGCCGGGATTGCGCACCCGGGCGTCTGTCGTGTGCCATGCACTGACACGTCGTGAGTAGAAAACTTGTTCTATTTTCCTGCGGGGAATGATACCGCAGCCGCCCCGTATGGTCAATTGGCCGGCGGCGCGAGATCGGTCCTGGAATTGGCGTACGTTCGCGTCTTTTTGGGTGCTTGCGCCGGGCCCCGGAGGGTCGGCTGGCGGACGGCGCACAAGGAATACGCGCTACAGTTGGGACGCTGCCCGGAACGGTCCCGGGTGCAGCGGACACGACGGGGTACGGCATGGCACGGGTAGCGATTCTCGGCGCGGGAGACATGGGTACCGCGGTGCTGACGCCACTCGCGGGGCGGCACCACGCTCGCCTGTGGGGCACCGCGCATGATGCCGCCATCATCGCGACACTGCTGGCAGGTAAGCCGCATCCGCGCCTGGGTCTGCACGTGCCCGAGGGGGTCCGCCTCTTTCCGTCAGCCAGCCTGACTGAGGCGCTGGACGACGCTGACATCGTGGTGCTGGCTGTTTCCTCGCACGGGGTGCGCCCGGTCATGCAGCAGATTGCCCCCCACCTGGGGTGCGCGCAGGCGATCGTGATCCTGAGCAAGGGCCTGGAGCAGGAGGAGTCTGGTACGGCCGTGCTGCGGTTCTCGCAAGTTGCGGCGGAGTACACCGACGCGCCGGTCGTGGCCGTGGGCGGGCCCGGGATCGCGCGCGAGGTAGCGTTCGGCATTCCCACCGCAGCGGTGTTCGGCAGCGCCTTCCCGGAGGCATTGCACCTCACGCAGCAGGTATTTGGCACGCCGGACTACCTGGTCGAGACCACATTCGACATCGCCGGCGTTGAGCTGGCGGCGGCGCTGAAGAACGCGTTTGCCATGAGCTTCGGCATGGTGGACGGCGCCGAAAAGGCCAGCAAGCTTCCCCACGCCAACCTGCGCGCCGCGCTTTTTCCGCGTGCGCTGGCCGAACTGCGAGACCTGGTGGCGGCGCTGGGTGGGGAACCGGAGACGGTGTATGGGCAGGCGGGCCTGGGCGATCTGCAGGTCACGGCCGCCGCCGGCCGGAACCGCCTGCTGGGGGAGCGGATCGGGGCTGGCGCGACCGCCGCCGATGCGGTGGGCGACCTGAGCACCGCCGGCATCACGACAGAGGGCTTCGCCGTCACTGCACTCGGGTATCAGCTCGCGCGGGAACTCTGTGATGGTGATGAGGCGGCGGTGCGTCGTCGCTTCCCCCTGCTGGCCGGGTTGCAGCGTATCGCGAACGCTGACGCGCCGCCGTTGGCGACACTGTGGGAGGCCGTGCGGGGTGGGGACGGGTGAGGTGGTGAGAGCGGAGCCGTGGCTCCGCTCTCGTGTGATCTTCTGGCCGTTTACGGTCAGGCCAACCGCTCTTCGTGCGGCCACTTCACGCCACGCTGCTCCTCCGGGATGGCGGCCCACGGGTGGAGTGGGCTTTCCGGGGTGCGCGGCAAGACCTCGCCATCGACCATGGTCAGCGTGTTGACGAGTTGCACGTTGCCACGACGGCCATTCATGTGGACATCGCGGAAGACGTAGTCCCCTTCCTCCAGTCGGAAGAGGGCGACATCGGCGACGCTACCGGGGGCGATGGTGCCGAGTTCGGGCTTGCGCATCGCCTGTGCCGGGCGGGAGGTCGCGCGCTCGATCACGTCCGGCAGACTCAGGCCCAGGTTGAGGAACTTGGACAGGGTCGTCGGCAGGTCGAACATGGGCCCCTGGATGGCCATCTGGTGGATGTCCGAGGAGATGACATCAGGCAGCACGCCGGCCGCCAGCATGGCCTCGGCGGTCTCGTAGGAAAAGGAGCCGGTGCCGTGGCCCAGGTCGAGCACGAGCCCCTTATCTCGCAGTTCCAGAATGGCCGGATCGGGGGTCCCGCTGTCGTCCACGATCCGCATCGACCGTCCGGTGAAGCAGTGGGTCAGGATGTCACTCGGACGCAGGAGATGCGTCACCTCCGCCAGCGACGGCGGGCCCTCCCCGATGTGGACCATCAGCGGGAGCTCGACGCGATCCGCCAGTTCGCGCGCGAGTTCGAGCGGCCGAATGCCGACGCCGCGCGTGGTGTTGCTATCGATGCGCGCCTTGATGCCCAGGATGAGGTCCCGATTCTGGTTGACGATGGTTTCGGCGAGATCGACATCGCAATAGTCGAGATTCGAGAACTCCCAGGTGGGGGCGATCAGGCCGATGGATGAGAGGTTGAGCAGCCCGTAGATGCGGGTCTTGCTCGGCTCGGCGATGTAGCGGCGGAACCCTGGCCAGGAGTATGCGCCCGACGATCCGACATCGAGCCAGGTGGTAACGCCCGTGCGGGCCGCCACGGGGTCAGCCTCGATGCCCCAGAAGGTGGCCCCCCAGTAGACGTGCGTGTGGAGATCAACCAGGCCAGGGGTGACGATGCCGCCGCTGCCGTCAATGACCTCACGCGCGGTCGCGGGGTCGATGTCCGCCTCCACGGCGGCGATGCGGCCATCGTTGATCGCGACATCAAGTGGGCCGTTGAAGCCTGCCGCGGGATCGATCACCTGGCCGCCGGTGATCACGGTGTCGTACTGGTGCTGCTGCGCCTCGGGCGCCATACGTCGTTCCTCCTGGATCTCTGCCATGACTGGGCGGAAATCGTATCAGCGTGCACGCCCGCGTGCGCGGCAATGGCGCGGAAACACAATGGCCGGCGAGACTTTGCTCGGCGTGGGCCCGGGGAGGGCCCACGCCGAGGATTTCGCCATCCTGGGTCATCGGCAACGGGCCTTCATGCTCGCCGGGACCGACGAGGACCACTCCGCCAGCCATGGCTGCGTTCCACGGTTTGTCGCAGGCGAATTCTTGCCGCTGGTGCAGGCATCCTCGCGCTTCCCCAGGGGCGCTGGGCCGGGCCCTGCGGACAGCAGTGATTTGCGATATGCTCCGCGGGTTGTCACCCTCGCGCCGTCGGGCGCGAGATGCAGGGGGAATTTGCGAGAAAACGCGAAGGAGGACGTCGTGACCTCTGGTTCTTCCGAGCACACGAACCGGCGGCGGTTTCTGAAGGGCGGCGCCGCACTTTCTGGCGCAGCCGTGGTCGGCGGCGGCCTGGCGGCGCCGGTGGTGCGCGCGCAGGATGCCGGCCAGAGCCGCCTGCAGCAGGTGCTGGATCGCGGCAAGCTGGTGGTCGGCACCGGCTCCACCAACCCGCCGTGGCACTACGAGGACGCCGACGGACAGCTCATTGGCTTTGACATCGAGATGGCCAAGATGCTGGCGCAAGGCCTGTTCGATCTTACGCCTGAGCAGCTTGCGGACCGCGCCGAGTGGTCCAAGTACCTGGAGTTCGTGGTCGAGGCGTCGGACGCCCGTATCCCGAACCTGGTTGCGGACAAGATCGACATCGTCTGCCAGTTCATGACGGTCACCCCGCTGCGTGCGCAGCAGGTGGAGTTCACCGTGCCCTACTACCGTGAGGCGGTGACGCTGCTGCTGCCGGCGGACTCGCCTTACACGGGCACGGCCGACATTACCGGCAAGGGCGCCAAGATCGCTATCCTGGAGAATGCCGACGCGGTGCCTATGGTCCACAACGGTGTCCCGGATGCCGAAGTCTCCACCTTCGATTCGGTGGCCAACTCGGTCCTGGCGCTCGATTCGGGCCGTGTCGACGCGACGGCGATCGACCTCTCTACGGCGCAGTACAAGGCCGCGCAAGCGCCCGACCAGTACAAGGTCGGTAGCGACTCCTGGCAGCCGCAAACCTACGCGTTTGCAGTCAAGCCGGGCGATCAGCGCTGGCTGAACTGGGTCAACACCACGATGCAGCAGTACCTGGCGGGTCTCCGTTTCGACGTCTATCGTAAGGCGTTCCTGGAGAACTTCGGCGTGGATCTCGCTCCGCCGCCGGCCGGATTCCCAATCGAGTTCCGGTAGCGCGAAGCCGGCCGGGGTTCCAGGATTTCCTGGAGTCCCGGCCTTCTGCTGCAATGTGGCGTGTGTGTCTCTGCTGGTGCAATTGACAGCCTCCTGCCCCTTTCATAGACTGCGAGCCGGTCCCCGGAACTGCGGTTACCGCAGACAAGCCAGATCACGGGTAAGGAGGCGGGTATGAGTCTCTCTCGCGCGTACTTCTCGCGGGCAAACCGGCGTGGGCTCCTGCGCAGGGGAGCGGCACTTTCCGCGGTGGCGGCCGCC
>DAOUDE010000049.1:0-13104 GCA_034431475.1 Thermomicrobiales bacterium
CGCGGTGATGGGCAAGGTCCCTCGACTGCGCTCGGGACGACACCGAGTGGGGGTTGGCACCTCACACCAATGCGGTCGGGGGCGCGAGGTCCACCGCCTGCGCCCAGGAGGACGCGCGTGGCAGGACGACACGCGGGAGCGGGCGACGCCGCATCCCGTGGCGGTCTGGGGGCGGGGTGCTCCGCCTGCGGACTCGAGATGCCAGGGGCGGGCGCATGCCCGACAGGCGACCCGCGCGAAGCAAGGCGAGCGAACGAGCGGGAAATGCTTCGTTGGCGGGTCTGCGGCGCGAGACCAGGGAGGGTGCCCCCCCTCGTGATACTTAGCTCTTGACCTAAGTGAATATCTCCGCTAGGATGTGGCTATGGAGCAGCAGGCCGCCCACCTGAACGGCATCTTCCAGGCCCTCGCCGATCCCACCCGGCGCGCCGTGCTGGGGCGGCTGCGCGCCGGGCCGGCCAGTGTCGGGGAGCTGGCGCAGCCGTTCGACATGGCGCTCCCCTCCTTCATGCAGCACATCCGCGTGCTGGAGAGCAGCGGCTGGATCCGCACCCGCAAGGTGGGCCGGGTCCGTATCTGCACCATGGAAGCCGAGCCTCTGGCCAGCATCGAAGCCTGGCTGGCGGAGCAGCGCGACATCTGGGATGCGCGCACCGACCGGCTGGAGGCGTTCGTCACCGCCACGACCACGGAGGATGCGCCTACATGACGCCCGTGAACCCGGACCTGGATCTCACCATCAGCCGCGTGATCCGCGCGCCGCGCGCGGCAATCTGGCAGGCCTGGACCGACCCCGACAAACTGGAGCAGTGGTGGGTTCCCGCGCCCGCCAAGTGCCAGGTGGAGGCGCTGGATCTCCACCCCGGCGGCGCGTTCGTGACGCTGTACAGCGGGGATGGCGAACGCTTCGGGCCGCACGTCGACGGCTGCTTCCTGGAGGTGGTGGCAGGGGAGCGGCTGGTGTTCACCGATACCCTGCACGGCGGCTGGCGCCCGGCGGATGCGCCCTTCATGACGGCGGTCATCACCTTGCGCGATCACCCGGACGGCGTCGAATACGCCGCCCACGTCATGCACAGGAGCCAGGCCGACCGCGACAACCACGAAGCGATGGGCTTCTACGACGGCTGGGGCACGGTGATTGAGCAACTGGCCGCCCTCGTCGAGCAGCGGGAGCCATAACGCGAAGCCCTCACCCCCAACCCCTCTCCCGGTGCGCGGGAGAGGGGAGCCGGTGGGATAGGCGGTGGTGGCAAACCGGCGTCGTCACGCCGAAGCTCGCGCGGACGCCTGGAGCCGCGAGCCCCTCTCCCGCGCATCGGGAGAGGGGTTGGGGTGAGGGTTCCTGGCGGCGCATCAGGCACGAAAAAGACGAAACGTCCCTGGGGTGCAGCACCCCGATTGCAGCCCCAAACCCACGAGCGATAGCACTGCGAGCACGCAGCAATAACCGGCCGGGAAAACCCCCTGCCGGAGGGAGAGGTTGTGTAATGAAACTGGTGATGATGGAGTTCGTGACCCTGGATGGCATCTCGCAGGGTCCCGGCTCCCCCGACGAGGACCGCAGCGACGGCTTCGCGCTCGGCGGCTGGCTTGTGCCGTTCCTCGACGACGCGTTCCTGGCGCAGATTCAGGCCTGGGCGCAGGATGCCGATGCCTATCTCTTCGGCCGCCGCACCTACCAGGAGTTCGCCGCGGCGTGGCCCCAGATGGATGACCCGAACGATGCGGTGGCCCGCAGCCTGAACGGCTGCCCGAAGTACGTCGCCTCGCAAACGCTCACCCAGGCGGATGCGGCGTGGGGCCCGGCTACCGTCCTCTCCGGTGATGTCCCGGCCCAGGTGGCCGCGCTCAAGGAGCAACCGGGGCGGGAAATCCAGATCCACGGCAGCACCCGCCTGGGCCAAAGCATGCTGGACGCCAGGCTCATCGACGAGCTGCGGTTGGTGATCGCGCCGGTCGTGCTGGGCGCGGGCCGCCGCTTCTTCCGCGACGGCGCAACGCCGACCGGCCTGGCGCTGACCAGCAGCCAGACCACCCCGAGCGGCCTGACCCTGCAGACCTACGCGGTCACCGGCCAGCCGGAGTACGGCGTGTACGGCGAGGGGTAGGCCGCCTACTCCCCTGTCGCTCCCTGGAGGCGCGCCCGGTCTCAGACCCCGCAGGCCGGGCAGCATTTCGGGCCGGTCGGGCATTGCCCGGTTGGCCCCTGGCAGACCTCGCCTGTGTCGCACTGGCCGCAGGCGTCCACGCAGCGGCAAACAGGAAAGTCGGTGTCCTGGCAGACATACTGGCCGGTGTTGGCGCGGCGGCATGCGCACCCATCGCCAAAGCTCTCGCATGAGTCCTCCGGACCAGGGACACACGCCAGGGCGCAGGTGCCGTTGCCGACGCAGACCTGCCCACTCCCGCAAGAAAGCGTGGTGCAGGCGCCATCTCCACTGACGTTGCAGACATCACATACGCCATCGCAGGCCGTGGTGCAGCAAACATCATCGACACAGAAGCCGGAGAGGCACTCCTCGCCCGTGTCGCAGGCATCGCCGGGATCACCCTGGGCAACGCAGTGGCCAGCGCTGTCGCAGAAAAAGCCGGCGTCACAGTCCGTGGCGATGTCGCAGGTGGCGGCGCAGGCGTCGCCGTCACACTGGGTGTACGGGTAGCAAGGTGTCTCGACGCCAGCCAGGCAGTTGCCGCCGCCGTCACAGGTCCCCTGCGGGAAGAGCGTGCCATCGCTGCAGAACGTGGCGGCGCCACAGGGCGTGCTGGCAGGCTCCGGCACACAGGCGCCGGGAACTCCCGCCGCCCCCTGGCAGGCGGAGCACTCCGCGCACGGTGGGTTGCATGCGCACGAGCCACAATCGACCGTCTTCTGGCAGTTGTTCTGAACGCTGCCGCATTTCCCGGCACAGGTCGTGGTCTGCGCGTTCGGCTTGCACGGCTTCCTGTGCTTGCGGCGGCGGCCCTTGCCGTGCTTGTGCCGCTTCTTGCGCCGCTTGCGGCGGCCTTTGGCGTCCGTCTCAGCGAGGTCGATGAGCGAGAAGAGCCCGCCCAGGAGGGGCAGGGCCGTCAGCACCGCCAGCAGGCTGCGGCGGGTGCCGTTGGCGGTCAGATTCCGCGTCAGGACATCGAAGTGGCGGCCGTCCATCCGTCCTCCGTGGGGTACATGGCGAGCGCGGTCTCATGACAGGAATGGCGTGTTGCGTGAAATCCAGCATACGGCTCTTCTGACCCGCTGTCACCTCGGGGAACCCCGGAATCGTGCGCAGGAGACGGCAGCGCGCAGGGGGCTGCCCGAGCGGGCCCCTATCCCTCCGCCTTCCGCTCCCGCAGCGTCTGCTCCGCCGCCAGCTCGTCCTCGGCGTCCACGGCGGCCGGTGTGACCGGGAAGGCGGAGTCGATATCCAGCACCGGGCCGTCCGCCGCCATCTCCTCTTCGGCCTCATGGGTGAGCGTGATCGGCATCGGCGCGCCCGCCACACGCTGCTTCGAGATGTCGATCTTCTGCGTCAGGAAGAGGGAAATGAAGATGAAGACGGTGCCGAAGAGGAAGGGGAACTTGTAGCCCAGTTGCGCCCAGAGCGCCGCCCCCACCACCGGCACCACGATTGCCGTCACGTGCGCCAGGGAAACGCCCATCGCCAGGCTGGGGGCGAGGTCCTCCGGGCGGCAGATCTTGCGCAGGTAGGTGGTGGTGCCGATGGAGAAGAGGAAGAGGAAGTTGTAGCCAAGGTAGGTCAGGTAGAGCAGCCAGATATTCTGGGAGAGCGCGAAGCCGAGGAAGACGGCCAGGTGCAGGCAGTAGCCAGCCGTCAGCACGCGCTTCTCGCCGTGGCGGTCCACCATCTTGCCGACCCAGCCGCCGGTGCGCCAGTTGATGAGGGCGGAAACGATCAGCAGGACCGTCAGTTGCAGCGCGTTGACCTTGAATTCCTCCACCAGCACAAAGGGCGCGAAGGCGAAGTAGATTTGCTGGCGGGAGCCATCGAAGAAGGTCAGCCAGTAGTAGAGGCCGTACTCCTTGCGCCAGGTGATGCGTGGCGCCACCCGGGCCGCCGCCCTGGCGTTCGCGGAGACCGGGAAGCGGAAGACCACCGCCGCGCCGACGAAGGCGCAGATGCCGGTGAGAATGTAGAGGCCGCGCAGGAATGGGCCCTGGTGTGCCTTCAGATCGCCGAAGTACCACTCCACCCCGAGCAGAACCACCAGCGTGAAGATGAGCGCGACGATGGTGCCGGCAAACCCGACCGAGCGGAAGTGCCCCAGCACGGAGCCCTCTTCCCCCCGCTTCGCCAGCGAGAGCCCCAGGGCATCCTGCAACTGCAGCCAGGAGTGATACCCAATACTGGCGATCAGCGTCGGGATGATGAGGCCGGTGAACGAGTTGACCCCGGCGAACAACAGGTATCCCACGCCAGCCACCGCCAGGGCGATGGAGGTGGCGTTGGCCAGGCCGCGCCGCAGCAGGACAGCGCTGACGAAGATGAGCAGGAACCCCGGTAACTCGCGGATGGCGATCAGGTAGCCATTCAGCGCGCCGTCCATCCCGATCTCGTCGCGGAAGAAGTTCGGCGAAATCGTCTGCGGGATGTTGATCATGATCGTGGCGAGGAATGTCGTGATTCCCAGCAGGGTGAAGCCCCGGGCCAGTTGTGATGCAGACAGCTCCCCGTGCTGCTGCGGCTGGCCCGCGTTCTCTGGAGTGACGGCGACCACCGGTGTGCCTTTCCCAATCCCGGCCGCGGCGTGGCGGCGCTTCCATGTGGGAAGTATCCGTCAGTCGTCAATGCCACGCTGCCCGAGCATGCGACCGGTTGCGCGTTGACGCACGTTTTTGCTCTGAGTAATATGTGATTCATCTAGGCGGGCGGGTCGCGCGCGCCTGACAGCTTTTTTGTGCCCGTCACCGAGTGTCAAATGTGTCGCCGTGGCGCAGGTGTTGCATATGCGCAACAGCCCCCGCGCCAATTTTGGGTCTGAAAGGAAGCACGCGTGGCTGAGGCGGCTTCTCCACAATATGTTCCGGCCCTGCGCAAGGGGCTGGCCCTGCTGGAGCTCCTGGCGGAGCACGGTTCCATGAGCCTGGCGCAAGTGGAACGTGAATCTGGCCTGAACCGCACCATGGCCTACCGTCTGCTGCGGGTGCTGGGCGAACTCGGCTACGTCGAGCATGACCCTGTGCGCCATCAGTTCGGGCTCGGCGCACGGCTGCTGGGCCTCGGTGCGGCCACGGCCGAGCGCATGAACCTCACGGAGATCGCGCGCCCCTGCCTCGATGCCGCGCGCTCGGACCTGCAGGAAACGGTGACCCTGGGCATCCTGGCGGGCAACCAGGTCATCTACCTCGGCATGCTGCCCGGCGCCGACGCCCTCGATCTGGCGGCGCCCATGTCGCTGCGGGATGCAGCGCACGCCACCTCGGCCGGCAAGGCGATCCTGGCCTTCCTGCCGGAGGCCCAACGCGCGAACCGCCTGGCAACGCTGACGCCCCTGCCCGCCATCACCCCCAGCACCATCGTGGACCTGCAGGCGCTCGATCAGGACCTGGCGCAAACGCGCGAGCGTGGCTACGCCCTGGAGGATGAGGAGAACACCCCCGGCGTCCGTGGCGTCGCCGTGCCGGTGCTCGACATCCGGGGGCTGCCCGTGGCGGCCCTGGCCCTCGCCGGGCCGGTGGAGCGCATCGACCTCGCCCGGGCCGACCGCATGGCGGCGCGCCTGTGGCGGGCCAGCCGCGAGGTCTCCCGCCGCATGGACAACGCGCCGGAGCAGCTCACCGCCTGAGCAGCAAACGCCAAAACGGGATACCCTGAGCGCGCGCGGCGTCTGCTGCGCGCTCTCAGCGTTGGTGGACATCACGGGCGAGACAAGCAGATGAGTACGATCGAGACCCCGGCAGCCGTTACGGACCCCTTCGCGCACGCCCAGGAGGTGCTGGCGGGCGGAGTCTCCGCCTCCATGCGCATCAACCCCTACCTGGGCCGCCCGCTCTACACCCAGCGCGGTTCCGGGGCGTACCTCTTCGGCCTCGATGGCACGCGCTATATCGACTTCAATATGTCAAATGGCGCGGCCCTGCTCGGGCACGATCACCCGGCGGTGAAGGAAGCCGTGCTGCACGGCGTGGAGCTGGGCATCATCTGCGCGGCGGAGACTCCCTTCCACGAGGAGTTGGCCGCGCGCCTGGTCGAGATCATCCCCGCTGCCGAGCGCGTGCGCTTCTCCAGCGTCGGCAGCGAGGTCACCCTGGTGGCGCTGCGCATCGCCCGCAACGCCACCGGCCGCAGCAAATACCTGAAGTTCGATGGCCACTTCCACGGCCTCACCGAGCCGTGGCTCTACCGGCCAGATGACCCGCTGGCGGAAGAGCGCCAGATCGTGCCCTCCTCCGGGGGGGTGCCCGCGTCCGGCGCGGCCGACGTGGTGATGGTTCCCTGGAACGACGTGCCGGCCTTCGAGGCGGCCATGGCGCAGCACGGCGACGAGTTGGCAGCGGTAATCTGCGAGGGGATTCACTTCAACGCCGGCTGCATCCCGCCCGAGCCGGGCTTCCTGGAGCTGATCCGCACCCGCTGCGACGAGCACGGCGCGGTCTTCATCATGGATGAGGTCCTCTCCGGATTTCGCACGGCGCTCGGCGGCGTGCAGGCGCAGTTCGGCGTCACGCCTGACCTCACCACCCACGCCAAGGCGCTGGCGAACGGCATGCCCCTCTCCTCCGTCTCCGGCAAGGAGGAGCTGATGCTGCAACTGGCCCCGACCGGGCCGGTGGTGCACAGCGGCACCTACTCGGGGCACCTGCTGAGCGTGCTGGCGGCCCTCGCCACGCTGGAAATCCTGGGCGAGCCGGGCGTCTACGACCGCGTCAACGCCACGGGCGACCGCTTCTACGCGGACCTGCAGGGCGTCTTCGACCGCGCCGGGGTGCCCGCGCGCGTGCAGGGCATGGGTGCGCGCTTCGGCATCTACTTCGGCATCACCGAGCCGGTCCACACCTGGTCGGATGCCCTCGGCCACGACCACGATCTGAACCGCCGCTTCACCGCCGGGTGTTTCGAGCGCGGCGTCTACTTCCACGGCTACAACCGCCTGGGCCCTCCGGGCCACGCCGGGTTCTCCCTGGCCCACACGGACGCCGATTTCGCCGAAACCCTCACCGTCGCGGAGGATGTCTGCCGGGGACTCTAGGACCTTCACCCCAAATCCCTCGCCCAGCCCCCAAATCAGAAAGCCCTCACCCCCAACCCCTCTCCCGCGCATCGGCTGGCTGGGGGAGGTATCGCGCGGAGCGCGGGCGGCGACCGTTTGACCCTCACCCCAACCCCTCTCCCTGTGCGCAGGGCGAGGGGCTTCTCGTCGACCTGGGAGCCGGTAACCGGGGCGCAGTCCAACGCATTCTTCCCTACCTGCCCCAGTGAGCCGCTGCGCGGGAGAGGGGCTCTCCTGTACCTGCCAACTGTGCCAAGAACGCCAACATTCACGCGTAGGGGTGGTTGGCAACGTTGCGGGCTGTGGCGGTGGCAACGAGCGCCGCCAGGGTTCCCTGGGTCCATCTTGCCGCACACCGCCGCGTGTCGTCCTGAGCGGAGTCGAAGGACCTTGTCCCCTGGCAACCAGCTTCGAGGTGTCATCACCCTCCTGTGTCATCCTGAGCCCCGGACCGCGCAGGCGAAGGATCTCGGCCCAGCCTCGAACCTGGAGCGGCCCTGTGGCCCAGCCTGTCCCCGCTCCACCACCCACTCTCTGGTGTCGTCTCGACCGGCGTGGAGAGACCTCGGTCTGCCAGACTGCCAGGTCGCGATGCCTGCGCCCGCTGCTTGCCGCGTCCGTTGCCGCAACAAGGCCCGGCGCTGCTGAACCCTCGGCGCCCTGATCCACGCGGCCCGTGATCCCGTATCGTTGGTGATGATCCGCCGCGCGTCGCGTGACTGCCGGACCAGGAGAGGCACACGATGGACCCGGAAGACGCTCTTGTCGCCGAGTGGCAGGGCAAGTGGGACGAATACTGAGAGCCAGCCCTGGCGGGTGGTCCACCCGTCCGTGGCGAAATGCTCCCGATCTGGGAGCCGCAGTCACCCCTGGACGCCGCGACGCGGCAGGCCTGGGGCCGCACGGCGCAGCGCATCGCCGCTGGCCTGCGCGAGCTGGCGCACCTGCCCGTCACGGCTGACGAGGAGCAGGGTATCCTCGCCTTCCCCGAGCCGGAAGGCGTGGCCGCCGCCGCCGAGTGGGTGCGTGCGATCCGCAGCGAGAACGTGGACGCGCGGCTGCTGTTGGATGGCGCGGGCAACGCCGGGGTGCAACTCCCCTGCCGCCCGGACTTCGGCGACGACGAGATTCGCCATGTGGTGCTGGCCTGCGTCAAGGCCGCGCACGTTGGCCTCGGCCCGGCCGTGCCGGTGGAGACGGCCGCCCAACTGGACGCCGTCTTCCAGGCGGAGCGCATCGTCGGCGACGTCGCTGCCCGCCTGCGGGCGCTGGGGCACGGGGCACGGGAGCGGCTGGTACGACGGTGAGGGCAACCTGATCACGCACGCCGGCGATGGGAGCCTCCCGGCAGCGTGGGCGTCGTGCCGGCGACCGGGGCCGGGGCTGCGCCCTCAGTGCCGGCTCCCGTGGTGTCGCTTGCCGCGCTTCCGGCGTCGCTTCTGCGTCCTCTCCGGCGTCAGCTCCAGCGTGAACGCGATCTCGCCCGGCTCGAGTGGCACCGGCGACAGGGCGCTCGCATCAGCCGAGACGGCAATCGGTTGCATGTGCCAGACATCGCTGAACTGCTGAACGCCGGGACTGGTGCCAGTGCACCGGTTGGTGGGCTTGCTCGTAAAGGTGCAGGTAACGCTGCCTCCGTCTTCGCCGGTGCAGGTCACGGTTGTCCCGCCAGGTTTGACCGCATCGACCGTCGGTTCACCGCCACCGTCAAAGCACTGGCCGATGAAGGTGTTCGCCTTTTGCGCAACCGTCTGTGGCTTCTTGCCCGTGTTCTTGTCAGCGCGGGCATCGTGGGGCAGCCACGATCCCAGCGGAACGAGCGTTGAGAGCGCCAGTGTGCTGCGGCGGAGGAAGGATCGCCGGGAGGAATGTGTCGCGTAGGACATCGTAGACCCCTTGGTGGAGCGGGCTACCAGCACCGCGTCACGGCTGTGGCTCCATCATGGGGATGTCCGCGTGCGTTCACCGTCATCACGGGAACAGGCTCGCTGTTCCATCGGGAACAGGCCCGCGACGCTCACCCGCGCGATGGATGCACGAGGCGTGCGCTCCTCCCCTGATGGTCGATCCTCGCGGCGGCCAGCCGACCATCCATGAGCAGGTGAACGGAGGGGATCGGCTCCTCAAGGTGAAAGGCGTGGCTGATGCCAGCGGGCGAGTACCTCTTCATGATCAACGGGGCGGCGAGCTGCGTGGAAGTGCTGGGCAGCGCGGAGAGCCCGGCGGTACTCCTCATCGGAGCCTCGATGCTGAGCTGGCCCGACGCGCTGTGCGAGCGGCTGGTGGCCGGCGGGCGGCGAGTGATCCGCTACGACGTGCGCGACACTGGCCGTTCCGAGTCCTACCCGCCGGGCTTGCCCGGCTACTCCCTCGCCGACCTCGTTAACGACGCCGTGGGCGTGCTCGATGCGACCTCGACCGGGGCCGCCCACGTCGCCGGGCTGGCGACTGGCGGCTGGATCGCCCAACTGCTGGCCCTCGGCCACCCCGAGCGGGTGGCGACGCTCACGCTCATCGCCAGCCGCCCGAACCCTCCCGGCCCGGTCGATGCTGACCTGCCCGGGCACTCCGAGGCGGTCATGCAGGCGATCCGGAACACCCCGCAGCCGGACTGGTCAGACGAGCGCGCTGTGGTCGAGCGACTGATACAGCAAGCCCGGACCTTTGCCGGGACGGGCGCATGCGACGAAGCCGCCGCGCGGGCGCAGGCCGAGGCCGTCGTGGCGCGGGCCACGAACATGAAGAGCGAACTCACCAACATCGCCTACGCCGACCACGGCCCACGCTGGCGCGAACGGCTCGGGGAGATCCGCGCGCCGACCCTCGTGCTGCACGGCGAGGAGGACCCGTTCTTCCCGATCGGCAACGGCGAGGCGCTGGCCGCCGAAATCTCGAACGCGCGCCTCGTCCGCCTCCCGCACACCGGGCACGGGCTGCCGCCCCACGCCATCCCCACCGTCGCCGCCGCGCTGCTGGCGCACACGGCGGGGTGATCGGGGCTGCGGGACGATGCAGCCGACAGCAGTTGTCCGCAGAGCCAGGCGCAGAGGCAAGAGGACACCTGCCAGTTCGTCCGCCAGTCGCGGGGAACGGACCATGTTGCCCCGTTCGCCTTCTCCCGTTCCCGGCTCCCGGCTGACCGCGTGTGATGCCCCGAGTGCGTGAGTAGGTGCTGAGGTCGAAGCGCTGGACGCTGCGTTGGTCAGGATGGGCGGCGAGACGTTATCTCCCACCGGGTGGTGTGGCCGGGAGGCGGGGCACGTCTGCTGCCGATCTCCATTACCGTCCAGAGCCTGATTTCGGTCTGAGCGGACGAGCATCAGCGTGGTCTTCGAGACACCGCAACCTGCCGGTGCCGCTTCGCCGCACGCAGCCCGGTATCCCCGCGACAGACAGCAAAACGCCGGCGAATCTCACGCTTGCGCGCTCAATCCATCGGCGTCTGCTGTACCGCTGGCGTCCCGGCGTTGCCGCCGTTCCGCGTTTGGTATGGAGTGAACGTACACCCTGCGTGCCCGGTTGTCAATACCCTGTGAAGGCACGCCAGAGAGCGCATGGGCATTGCTCGCGCGGGCGTCCACACATCCCCTCGTGTTCACACGTAGTAGTGTCCACGAAAGCAGTTAAACGGCGAATCGCCCGGTCAGCAAGAGCACCGTGAACGTGACGGCAAGGATTCCGAGAATGATCTGTCCAATCTGCCACCAGGTAATCGCGGAGGTCGGGACAGGTTCGCCCAGGCGCACGTAGTCAGATGGCAATTTCACATAGTAGGTGCTTCCGAGCCAGCCCGACGTATCTCTTTGGGGCCTTATCAGCAGTGGGGGCTGCATGGGGCCGCGCATGATCTGGGCGATCAGGGTTATCCAGAGCAGCGCGACCAACGAGACCTTCAGGAGCTGCTTCCCCAGGTCAAGCCACATCGGCGCTGGACTCTCTTTGCTCATGAACTGGGCGATCAGGATTCCTCCCACAATGAGGAACCAGGCTGCGGACGTGATGATCTGGCCGCGTGTGTAGGTCATGGCGTCACCAGGGCACCGTGCCTGACCCGCGCATCAGCCGGTACGTCGAGGATCCCCACAACGTTCGTCGCCATTGTGGCCTCCATGCAGTTGCGTTGCCTGGACCGTGTTCGCATTGTACCGGGTTCCCATGGTTATTGGCGCCCGGTTCGGTTCGTGGCGTCTTCGATGCCGCATGACCCTGGTTCTGGATTTGCTGCTGGCTGGACCTTCACTGCCGTTGTGGACGAGCGGCAACGGCGAGATCGCTGGCATGTCAGGAGCCGGCGCTCTGGGCACTGGCTCCTGTCAGCGAAACGTCCAATTCGGCAGCGAACTCCTAGTGCCCCGCCGCGATCCCCATCCCGAAGGGGTCGGCCCCTCCATACCGCAAGCCCGTCGTCGGGTCGACCGCTACCCCCGTCGGGCTGGCAAAGCCGCGCGGCGAGAAGGAGACGGGGACATTGACGACGTCGTGGCCCATGGCGCGCAGGCGGTCGCGGGTGGCGGCCGAGATGCGGTCGTCCACGAGGAGTTCGGGGCCGGCGCAGTCGATGAGCGGCGCGCCGCAGGCGGCGGCAATATCCAGCCCGAAGTCGATCACGTCGATGGTCATCTGCAGGCAGGTGTCCATGATGCGGCGGCCGCCGGGCGCGCCGACGCCGAGCACCGGCACGCCGTCGCGCACGGCGATGACGTGGGCCATGCTGGAGGCGGGCCGCTTGCCCGGCTGGATCTCGTTCGCGCTGCCCGGCTGCGGGTCGAACAGGTTCATCGCGTCGTTCAGCACGATGCCGGTGCCCGGCACCGTCACCGCCGAGCCGAAGATCAGCGTCAGCGTTTGGGTGACGGAGACAATGGTGCCCTCGCGGTCCACCACCGAGAAGTGCGTGGTGCACCCCTCGTTCGCGCCCACGGCGGCCAGGTTCGCCTGCGTGCGGCCGATGTGCGCGCCCGGTTCTGGCTTCGAGGCGCGGTCGCGGTCGATCCCGGCGCGGCGTTCGTCCGCGTAGGCGGCGGAGGTAAGGCGCGCCCAGTCGACATCCACGAACGCCGGGTCGCCGACGTAGGCGAAGCGGTCGGCGTAGCCGCGCCGGCTCGCCTCGGCGATCAGGTGCAGCGTGGCGGCGGTGTTGAAGCCGGTTGCGCCGAGGTCGAACCCGTTCAGGATGCGCAGCGCGGCGCCAATGGTGACGCCGCCGCCCTGGTGCGGAATCAGCACCAGCTCGGTGTCCCGGTACGGAATCACCAGCGGCTCGACGAGCTTTGCCTGGTACCCGGCCAGGTCCTCCTCGGTGATGAGTCCGCCGGTGGCGCGCATGTGGCCGGCGATCCTGGAGGCCACTTCGCCGGTGTAGAAGCCATTCGCGCCCTGTTCGCCGATGGTGCGCAGCGTCTGCGCCAGGTCACGCTGCACGATGCGCGGCGCGGGCTCGCCGAACAGCGGCGCAGGAGGCTTGCCATCCTGCAGGAAGATGCTGGCCGTCTCGGCGTTGCGCTTGAGCGTGTCCTGCTGGGAGGAGAGCAGCATACCCTGGTACCAGCCGACCTCGAACCCCTCCTCGGCGAAGCGCACGGCACTGGCGGTGACCTCGGCCATGCTCTTGGTGCCGAACGTCGTGAGCGCGAGCTCCATGCCGCGCACCATGCCCGGCACCGCCACCGATTTCGGGCCGTAGGTGTTCTCCTGGCCCCGCACCCCACCGAAGCCGACCACGGAGTGGCCGAAGTCCGGAGTCAGCTCGTACATGTCCGGCCTGGCCGCGCCCGGCGCGGTGCCGAAGTAGTCGATGACCGCGCGCTCGCCACTTGCCTTCTGGATCGTCATGAAGCCGACGCCGCCAATGCCGCTCATCCACGGCTCGACCACGCCAATGGCGAAGCCCACGGC
>DAOUDE010000050.1:0-32531 GCA_034431475.1 Thermomicrobiales bacterium
CCTGGGAACCCACGAGTCCCCGCACGAGTACGACGGTGTCAAGGACGAGTTTCACTCCTGAGGCAACGGTCGTGCACGGCGAGAGGGAGCAATTGCCTCATCGATCAACGCAAAGAGGTCTTCCTCAGAGATTCCACTCTCCCGCGCCTCTTCTCGAACCGGCGCGAAATACCTATAGAGACCACGCAACCCACCTGGCTCCAGGCTCACCGCGCTTGTCTCCCCCTCCGCGATTCCGGTGCCACGCACCACTTCAGAGGGCAGCGTCACCGTGCCATCGGGCAGCACCCGGATGGACGCAGGCGCTGGCGGCTGTGCGGCTTTGGGAACGGCCACGCGACTCTCCACCCTCGGTGATATCTTCTCGATCAGTACGGTACTACAGCCAGACGTGGGATCGGCCAGGGGTCTAAACCAGGCGTAATGCCCAACCAAGCCGTGCCGAGCGCGTCTGCGACGCCTGGCTCGATCCGCAGCGCGCCCGGCGATGGCTCTTCGCGACGCCGGAGGGCGATGTGGTGCGGGCGGTGATCGACCCGCGCCTGGGAGGCTGCTTTTTTTGCACCGACCGCCGCGCGGGCGAATATGTGGAGCACACCGGGGAACATCTGGAGATCGACCGCTCGCGTCGCCTGGTCTTCACGATCGCGGTCACCGGCGGAGGGGAAAAGCCGGACATCATGCGCATCGACATTGCGCCCCACTCGGACGGGTGCGAGTTGACCTTGCAGCACGAAATGGCGACCGGATACTCAGAGAACCTGGAGCGCACCCAACAGGGCTGGGCCACGATCGTGGGAGATCTGGCGACCACGCTCAGCCGGGTCAGCGAGCAGCAACGATGAGGCGGGAGCATCGCCGCTCCCGCCTCATGGAACAATGTCCGATGTTGGCCGCTATGCGCCGCCGATGCGGCGGCCATCTGTTGCCTGGATGACGACCAGCGACGGCCGCGGCGCGCCAGCGCCGTCTGGCCAGCGCGTGATCGGCGCCTCGAACGTGCCGCCCTCGCCCGGGTGCTGAATTGCCAGGAAGAGCGAAGTGTTGTCCGGCGTGAAGATCGGTCCAGAGACCTCGGAGCCCGTCACCGCGCTGAAGAACTGGCGCAGGTAGCCGCGCTCCGGGCCGTCCACCGGCACCGCGAACAGACCGTCGTTGATCTCCAACGTGCGTGCCTGGCCGTCCGTGGAAATCCAGAGATTGCCGTCCATGTCGAACGTGATGTTGTCCGGCGAGGAAATGGCGCTCACCTGGTCCTTCGGAAAGCCCGCGAAGTAGGTGGACTCGTCGGTCGGATCACCGCAGAGCATGAAGATGTCCCAGGTGAAGGTGCTGCTGGCGACATCGTTGCCATCTTCGGTGACCTCGACGATGTGGCCATGCTGGTTCTCCGGGCGCGGGTTGGACGGCGTGGCGGATTCCGCGCCATCCGGCGTACCGCGCTCGGTGTTGTTCGTCATCACCATGTAGATCTTGCCGTTGACCGGGTTGTACTCGATATCCTCCGGGCGGTCCATTTTGGTCGCGCCCAACAGGTCCGCCGCGCCGCGCGCGTTGATCAGCACGTCGGCCTGGGAGGTGAAGCCATTTTCCGCCGTCAGCGGGCCCTCACCGAAGGTCAGCGGGAGCCATGAGCCCGTGCCGTCCTCGGCGAACACGGCGACCGAGAGCGTACCGGCGTCCAGCAGGTCCATGTTGGCCGCGCGGTCATCCGGGTTGAAGGCGTTGGTGCTGACGAACTTGTAGACGTACTCGAAGCGGGCATCGTCACCGGAGTAGACGACAATGCGACCATCCGGGGCCACCACGAGGTTCACGGCCTCGTGCTTGAATCGGCCCAACGCGGTGCGCTTCTTCGGCTGAACCGTGGCATCGTACGGATCGATCTCGACGGTCCAGCCGAAGCGGAACGCTTCGTTCGGCTCCCTGGTGACATCGAACCGCTCAAGGAACAGTTCCCACTGGCGGTCCGAGGCGGCCTCCGGCAGCGCGATACGGTTGTGCAGCCCCAGTGCCGGGTCATCTTCGTTCAGCGTGGCCATGTTCCCGAAGTACTGATCGAAGTTCTCCTCGCAGGAGACATAGGTGCCCCACGGCGTGAGGCCGCCGGAGCAGTTGTTCAGCGTGCCGATGACGGCCGCACCGGTGTCGTCGGCACTGGTCTTCAGCATGTCGGCGCCGGCCGCCGGGCCAGTGATCACCATCTCCGTGGTGGCGGTCACGCGGCGGTTGTACGGTGAGTCGAGCAAGATGCCCCACACGCCGCTTTCATCGCGCTGAATCTCGACGACGGCGATACCGTGCGCTTCCAACTCGACATCCACCTGCTCGGCCTTCGGCGACGGTACGAACTCATCGACCGCTTCCTCACCTTCGGCGACCGGGGTTGCGAAGGCCGGATTCGGGACCATGTACCCGGGGAACATCAGTTCCGGGTTGGTGTACTCGTGGTTGATCACCAGCAAACCGTGGTCGGAATTGATCTCGCCCAGCGGCAGGGGCAGGAAGCCGACGAAGTCGTGGTTGTAGCCAATGCGCTTCGCCTGATCCTCGGCGGTCAGGGTCACGGGGTCGAAATCAGCGAGGCCCGAGACGAGTGGATCGCCCCAGCGCAGGAACGGCGTTGCCGTGTACCCCTCCGCCACGAGTATCGCGTCACCCAGGTCCGGCGTGATGGCGGTGAAGTTCAGGTTGCTGCCGCCAACCGGGGCGCCAGCGCCAACTTCGGGAGTACCCTGCGCGCCAGAGTGCAGCACTGGCGCGGCCAGCACCATCGCCGACGCGGCCACGCCACCCTGGATCAAGCCACGGCGGCTCAGGCGGCGCGCCATGATTTCGGCGAACGTCTCACCACGGCCAGCCGTGGACAGCACGCGCGGTCCATCCTGTTCGTACTTGCTGATTGCCACTGGGCACTCCTGCGTCTGGGATCACAGCGGAGCTACCGCTGTCAGGACTCGGGGTGGTGCGCGAGCGCGGCTCACCACCTGAGAGTCTGGGAGTGTCTCTTCCCTCAATGGTCAACGGACGGTCAACAACCATGAAGCCGCTGTTGACGGAAGTGTCAGCAGGGACACAACATGCCCTTCTCGCCCACGTTCCCGTTCTGTCGCACAATCTCCGTTTGTGGCTGCGGGTGTCGCAGCCCCGGCGTTCACTGGTACCAACACTCATGACGCTCCTCATTCAGGCCGCCAACGTTGACTACGCCTACGGCGGGCACGATGTCCTGACCGGCACGAGCTTTGAGGTCCGGCAGGGCGACCGGCTGGCCCTCATCGGCGCGAACGGCGCGGGCAAGAGCAC
The DNA here is from genome assembly GCA_034431475.1 of Thermomicrobiales bacterium. Lineage (GTDB taxonomy): Bacteria > Chloroflexota > Chloroflexia > Thermomicrobiales > UBA6265 > JACCXM01. The sequence continues at coordinate 3,307 of DAOUDE010000050.1, forward strand.
ACTTTTCCGCCTGATGGCGGGCGTGCTCAAGCCGCAGGGCGGGGCGCTCACGCTCTCCCGTGGCGTCACCATCGGCTTCCTGACACAGGAGCCGGACTTCGCCCCAGGTGAGACCGTCAACGACGCCATTGCCCTCGCCGCCGGCGATCCCGTTGCGCTGGAGTTGCGCGCCCTCGAACTCGAAGAGGCGATGGGGCAGGCCGCCAGCGACGACGAGTTGACCGAGATCATGGACGCCTACCACCTTGTGCTGCAGCGCATGGAGGGCTCAGGCGGGGCGGAGCGCGGGCTCGACATCCTGACCGGGCTCGGCTTCCCCCCCGAGCGGGGCGACCAGCAGATCAGCACCCTCAGTGGCGGCGAGAAGAAGCTGATCGGCCTGGCCCGGTTGCTGGTCGAGGAGCCAGATGTGCTGCTGCTGGACGAGCCAGACAATCACCTCGACTTCGCGGCCAAAGCGTGGCTGGAGGGGTTCATCCGCGCTCACCGGGGCGCGGTCGCCATGATCTCCCACGACCGCTACTTCATCGACCGCACCGCCAACCGCATCTTCGAGCTGGAGCGCGGCACGGTCACTGGCTACCCCGGCAACTACGTCGCCTACGTGAAGGAGAAGCGGGACCGCCTGGAGCGCGATGCACAACTGCGCGACCTGCAGGAACGGGAGTACAAGCGGCTCAAGGAAAGCTCGGAAGCGCTCACACAGTGGGCGCGGCAGAACCCGAAGTTCGCCAGCCGCGCCGAGAACATGCGCCGCCGCGTGGCCGAGGAGCGCGAGAAGCTGGAGAACACGCCCGTGCCGGTGCTGCGGGAGCGCCAGATCGGGGTCGATTTCAAGGCCGAGCGCGGCTCGTCGCTGGTCGTCGATGCCCGCGCCATCAGCAAGGCGTACGGTGAGCGGACGGTCTTGCTGCCCTTCGACCTCGAGATTCGGCACGGGGAGGCCGTCGGGCTCGTCGGAGCGAACGGCGCGGGCAAGACCACGCTGGTTCGCATCATCCGGAACGAGGAACTGCCAGACAGTGGCACGCTCCGGCTCGGGCCATCGGTGGTTCTCGGCTACTACGCGCAGGAGCAGGAAACGCTCGACCCGGCCCTGACGCCGATGGAGATCGTGCGCCGCATCAAGCCGATGACGGAGCAGGGCGCCATTGGCTTCCTCAACCAGTTCCTGTTCACGCGCGATGACATGCTGGGGAAGGTGGCGGGCCTCAGCGGCGGGCAGCGGGCGCGGTTGCAAATTGCCACGCTGATCCTGCAGGGCGCGAATTTCCTGGTGCTGGACGAGCCGACCAACAACCTCGACATCGGCAGTGTGGAACGGCTGGAGGCCGCTCTGCTGGAGTTCCTGGCCGAGGGCCAGGGCAGCATCCTCACCATCTCGCACGACCGCGCCTTCCTGGACGCCATCTGCACGCGCATCATCGAATTGGAAGCGGGGGTGGTCCGCGAGTACGCCGGCGGCTTCACCTGGTACGACTCGCGCAAGGGCCAGGGCCGGGAACTGACGATCCGTCCGCCGCAGCCAGCGCCTGTCGGGAAGAAGGGCAAGAAACGGGGGTAGGCGACAGGCGAATCGACGACCGAGCCAGCATCGAATTCCTGTCCATTTCTCAGGGAACTCCAAGCCTTGCCGCCTACGCTGACCTGCATGAAGGTCGGCCGCAAGGCCAAGGAAGGAAACCCAATGAATCGACGCATGATGCTGAAAGCGGCCACGGCCACGTCGCTCCTCACAGCCGCGGGGAGCGTGCTCGGCAAGAGCCGCCAGCGAGCAGCCACTGCGCAGGAGGCATCGCCACCAGCACCTTACTCCCCGCGGTTCGACCGTGAGAACTACACCGTCGAAACGAAGAGGGTGACAACAGACCGCGGCGATGTCGTTGTGACCTACCGGCTGTATGCAGCCATCCCCTATGTCCGCTACCCAGTCGACATCGCCTACCAGAGCCTCAACGTCCTCGAACCAGTCGCCGTGAATGATCTCGCTGTTGACGCCAGCAATGCGCCGATCCTGTTCAGTAACTCGGTCGGCGGGTACATGTCGTCGCCAGTGACCGGGAGTGACGCAGCCTGGGGCATGGGCGGCCCCGGCGGTCTGCAGGGAGCGCCACACGGCACACCTCCGGACGGTGCGCAGAACGGCGTCCCCAGCGGGAACGCCGCGATGGTGCGCGACGGGCAACGCGTCAGCAATGCCGACCTCGCGCTTGCTGCCGGCTACGTGGTGGTCGCGCCGGGGGCGCGCGGCCGGGATAACGTTGCGGCGGACGGCACATTCTCTGGCAAGGCCCCGGCTGCCATCGCGGACCTCAAGGCTGCTGCCCGCTACGTTCACGCGAACGCCGGCGTCATGCCGGGGAACCCGGAGTGGCTCATTTCCAGCGGCGTCAGCGCCGGCGGCGCGCTCTCGGCCCTGCTCGGCGCGTCTGCCGAAAGCAATCTCTACGCGCCGTACCTGGAAGAACTTGGCGCAGCAGATGCAAGCGACGCGTTCTTCGCCGTGGCATCGTTTTGCCCAATAACCGACCTCGAACACGCAGATATGGCCTATGAGTGGCTGTTCGGCCCCCAGCCACTCCGCGATGTGGGAGAGACGGTCGATCAAGCCCTTTCTGAGGCGCTCAGCGATCAGTTCCCGGAATACCTGGCCTCGCTTGACCTGAAGAGGCCAGACGGCATCACCTCGCTGACGGGGGAAACCTACGGCCAGTACCTGGTTCAGGCATTCCTCATTCCCTCGGCCACCAACTACCTCACGGAGCTTGATGAAGCCGCCCGCACCTCCTATCTCGCGGCAAACCCGTGGATTACCTGGGCCAACGGCGTAGCCAGCTTCGACTTTGCGGATTTCCAGGATCACATAGGCCGCTCCAAGAACGTCTCGGCGTTCGATGCCCTGGATCTCTCCTCGGGCGAAAACGGTCTCTTTGGAAACGAAACGACCGACGCGCGCCACTTCACCGAGTTCAGCCTGCGCGAAGCCACCGGCGCGACTGCGCTCGATGCCGATCTTCCCGAGAAGATCCTTCTCATGAACCCAATGGCTTTCCTGGGAACAGCTCCGAACGCAGCGCGCACGAAACACTGGTGGCTGCGGGTCGGCACGAGTGACACCGACACCTCGCTCTCCATAGTCGGCAACCTGGCGGCAGCGCTGGGCGCGCTGGGTGACGATGTCAACGCCTGGATGTACTGGGACGCCGGTCACGGCGCGAACGAGGATGCGCCGCAACTCATGACCTGGATTGCAGATATCACCGGGTATGCGAGGTAACCCCTGGCATGGCTGACCGCCTCTGGCCTGATCGCATGGCGAACCTCGGAGCCGGACCCCGTCGCCAGGCCAGGGAAGCCCACGTCCCAGCGGATGCGCTACAGTGCGGCCTCTATTGGCCGCCAGGTCGCGAGCTCGCAGACAGGTCTGCGTCTCACTGCCGGCGTCGTCTGGAACGGCGGTTGCAATGCATCCTCGTACGAGCAAAACACCGGTGAGTGAGAGCAATCCCGTTCCGCGGACCATGACATCCCGGCGCCTTCTACTGCAATATGTGCTGGCCGCCGGCGGAGTCGCCGCAGTTGGCGCCACACCAGCAGCAGCACGGCAGGCCAGCGAGCAACCCAACATCATCCTGATTCTCACGGATGACATGCGTGCCGATGACCTGGCGTACATGCCGGCCGTGCAATCGCTGCTGGTCGACCAAGGCGCGACGCTGACGAACTTCCTGGCGACAAACCCCAGTTGCGCACCTGCCCGCGCGTCGATTCTGCGGGGGCAATATGCCCACAACCACGGGGTGATGCGCAGCAAGGGCGACATCGGGGGTATCGAGCAGTTCGTCAACGATGGCGACGATCAATCCACCATCGCGACCTGGCTCCAGGATGCGGGAATGCGCAACGCGCTTATCGGCAAATACATCAATGGCTACGGCGAGACGGGGAACCTGGACGTCATCCCGCCGGGTTGGAGTGATTGGGCCGCCATCACCAGTGAAGGCTATTCCCGCTTCACGATCAACGAGCAGGGGAAGCTGGTCCGCTACAAGACCAGGGACGATCAGGAGGCCTACTCAACGGACGCCCTGGCGCGGTTGGCATCCAGCTTCATCGCGGACGCCGCGCAAGCTGGAGACCCCTTTTTCCTGATGATCACGCCCCGGGCTCCGCACGGCCCGGCCGAACCGGCCAACCGGCATCGCAATGCTCTCGCTGATGCTGCGCTGCCGCAGACGCCGGCCATGAACGAGGCCAATGTTTCCGACAAGCCGAACTGGATCGCGGTGTTGCCACGCCTCACCGCCGCGGACCTCGCCGAAATGGAAGCCTACAACCGGACCAGGTTGCAAACGCTGCTGGCGGTCGATGAAATGGTCGCCGGGTTGGTCGCGGATCTGGAACAGGCCGGCGTACTGGAAACGACCTACATCCTCTTCAGCTCGGACAACGGCTACGCCCTCGGCGATCACCGGATCATGCGGGAGAAAGGCTCGGCCTACTCCGAATCCAGCCTCTTGCCAATGGTGGTGCGCGGGCCGGGGATCGCGCCCGGCTCCACCCTCGATGTGCTGGCGTCGCAGGCAGACCTGGCCCCCACCTTCGCCGAGTGGGCGGGGGCATCGGCGCCTGACTTTGTTGATGGCCGATCGCTGGCGTCCATCCTGGCGGGCAACCCGGTCCCCGCCGACTGGCGGCAGGTGGCCTTGATCGAACACGCCGAGAGTGGCAACGTCAGCGGCCACAAACCGACGTGGGCGGCCCTGCGCGGAATGGAGTTTCTCTACACCATCTACAACACCGACGAGCAGGAGTTGTACGACCTCCGCGTCGACCCCTTTCAGGTCGAAAATCTTGCGGCCACGACAGACACCGCGCTCCTGGCGGCCCTGGCCGACCGGACGCAGCGGATGCAAACGTGCCAGGCAGCAACCTGCCGCGCCATCGAGAGCGAACCGCTGCCGCCAAACCTGTGGCCGGCCTCCTGAGGGCAAGTGTCACGGCAGCCGGGCGGTAGCTCGCACGACGCCGGAAACCTCCCATCTGTCACGTCTCAGTTCGGTGCGTCGTCTTCTGTGCAGAGAACCCCGGCAGGAACCGCCAGCCGGGGCACAGAAAGGACACCCCTCGTGGAATTCCGCACTGAACGCCTCCCGAACGCCTCGCCCGAAGTCCAGCAGCGCGTCCTGCGCGCCCTCCTCGGCCTGGGCGTGCATGCAAACACGGGCCTGGAGCCGGCCTTGCTGGAGCTGGTCAAGATGCGCGCCTCGCAGATCAACGGCTGCGCCTTCTGCATCGACATGCACGCCAAGGACGCCCGCGCCATGGGCGAAACCGAGCAACGCCTGTACCTGCTCCCGGCCTGGCGGGAAACCGAGTTGTACACCGAGCGTGAGCGCGCCGCGCTCATCTGGACGGAGGCGCTGACCGAGATTGCGAAGGATCGCGTGCCAGACGAGGTCTACGCCCAGGTGCGCCCGCACTTCAATGACGATGAACTCGCCTACCTGACCCTGGCTGTCGTTGCCATCAACAGCTTCAACCGCATGAACGTGGCGCTGCGGACACCGGCAGGTAACTATCAGCCCGGCGTATTTGCCGGCATCGCTGCCTGACAACGCCCACGCGGGGCCCGCTGCTCGCCGAAGGGTCGGGCAGTTTGCTGGGCGACATCTCCGCGTACGTTCGCCATGTTTTGGCACGAGATCGAGGTGAATGCGGACACTCGCTGTCCGCATTCACCGGTATCATGAAAGACTCAATCCGAACGCATGTTCGCCAGAAAACGGCGGCATGGAGCGTGAGAGGACGATGCCAGCGTGAGATGCGGGACAACAGCAGGCGCGGCGAACCGGGTGCCCACCATGTCTGGTTCAGCTACCCCGTGGAATCAATGGAAAAGCGTCGCACCGGCCGTGGCTCCGGATCAACGCGCGCGTCCGGCGACCCGGCAGAGTCTGGCGCGGGCCGCCGCGGAAGCGCAGCGCGAACTGCTGGCGGCCACCGAGGCCGCCGAACACGCCGTGGCGCGGGCCTATGCCCTCTCGCGGCAACTGGAGCGTGCGCTGGAGGTGCTTGACCAGGGCGACGCCGCGCCCGCCGCTCCACAGCCGGTCGAGCCTGCGGAAGCATGGGCGGGTATCAGCCCGCGCGAACGCGAGGTGCTGGCACTGGTGGCCGAAGGGCGCTCCAACAAGGCGATCGCCGAGGCGCTCTTTGTCTCGCCGAACACGGTCAAGACCCACGTGGCCGCGCTCCTGACCAAGCTGGATGTCGAGAGCCGTGTGCAGTTGGCGGCATTGGCCGCGCGACACGGCAACTGGCCGGAAGCTGCCTGAGCAGCCTCCGGCAAGACATGCACGATCGCGCTGAAGCCTGCTACTTCACCACGATCGCGCCGTTCATCCCGACCTGCTTGTGCCCCGGTACCTCACAGATGAACTTGTAGCTCCCCGCCGGCAGATTGACGACAACGTCGGCCGACGTATGGGGTTCGACCTTGACCAGGATATCCTGGCCCTTGATCTGAAAGCTGTGTGGGGCCTCGCCATTGTTTTCCAGGACGATGCGTACATCCGTATTGGCCGGAATGCTGATCTTGCGTGGCTCGAAGTAGATGTCGTACATCCCGATCGTTTCGGTTTGCATGCTGCCATTCGCCGCCTGCGGGGCTTCCACAACGGGCGTGGCGGCTGCTGGCGCCTCTGCCTCAGCGGGGGCGCCGTCGTCGCCTGACGCCGTGTCGCCCGCCTCGTCGGTGTAATCGCCGTCGATCACGATGTCGCCCTGGCGCGGCTGCCCCAGCGGTACGGTCTCCGCGCCATCCGGTACCCGGTCGGCGCTCATCAGTTGCCAGACCGACCCCGGCGTCTCCCCCTGTCCCCTGCCGGCCGTGGCGGCCACAAAGAGGTTGCCGTGGACGTCCTGGCCGGAGCCGGTGATCTGAACCGCGGTATCCAGCATGTTGGCGAACTGCCAGACACCGGCCTCGTCTCGCACCAGGCCGCGAATCTCGCCGGTACAGAAGTCTCCGCTGAAAAAGATGCCGTCCAGCGTGGGATCTTCGGGGGCACGTGAAACGCCGATGGCAATCACCGCACAGCCATCATCACCATGTTCGTATTCGGCGATGGGCAGAATCCCGACTTGCTGGCGCGGGCACGACTCAATTTCAGCGGGGAAACAGTGGGTGCCCTCCAGCCAGTCCCACCCGTAGTTCAGGCCCGCCTGGCTCCCGGCCGGCTGGTAATTGATCTCTTCCCACGTATCCGCGCCGACATCGCCAATGTAGATATCCCCATTGGCGGGGTCGAAGGCATACTGCCAGGGGTTACGGAACCCCAGCGCCCAAATCTCGGCGCGTACGGGCGGCAGGCTGTTCCGGGCATCCGGGGCCACATACCCAGGCCAGTCGCGGTCGCGCTTCCGCTTGGTCTTCGTTTCCCCGTCTTTCGGCGCTGGAGGTTGCCCCGGGTAGGGGTTGTCGCTGCGCCACATCCCGGCAAAGGGATTGTCGGCCGGAATACCGTACGGCTGGGCCGGGCCCACGCGATCAACGTCGATACGCAGAATCTTGCCGAGGAGCGTAAAGCGATTCTGGGCATTGTCCCAGACATCGCCTTGCCAGCCGCCGTCGCCAACCGAGATGTAGAGATAGCCATCCTGGCCGAAACGCAACGTGCCGCCGTTGTGCAGCGGGGAGTGCTTCGGGATCACCAGCAGCGGACGTTGGGTCTTGGTGTCCGCACGATTGGGATTCTCCGGATCAACCGTGTACTCGGAAATGGTGACGGCGCCATTCTCGTTGATGTCGTTGTAGTCCACGTAGAACTTGCCGTTTTCGGCAAACCCGGGGTGGAACGCCAACCCCAGTAGCCCCTGCTGTCCCGGACGCGTAGCTACCGTTTGCGTCAAGTCGAGGAACGGCTCCGGCGCCACGCTGCCGTCCGGATCGATGATGTGGACAAGGCCATTCAATTCGACCACGAAGATGCGCCCGGAATCATCCGGCGGAAAGGCGATGTTGGTTGGCGTGTTGAAGCCTTCCGCCACCTTCACGAGCTGGATCTGCGGATCCCCCGGAATCGTGCCCCCCAGGTGCGCTGTCGCGGAAGCATCGATGCCCGGAATGCCGACGGCCGTTGGCGTTGCGTTAGCGTCTTGCATGCCCCTGGCGGGCTGGCCACTGAGCAGGAGCAGCGGCAACACCATTGCGAGGGCGCCAACGATGGAAAAAACGCGGATTGACGTGCGCAAGCTAATCCTCCGAGCGCCAGAGCGCGCTTGCAGAACGGAACATGCGGGCCTGGAAACCAGAAGACGACGATAAGGGTTTGCCTCCGGCAGGTCCAACGTGGCAGCGTACCCGCTGCGGGCTGTACCTGTCGTCCTCTGACGCAAGCCCGCTGCCGCGTCAGGCTGGCTCGAGCACAAGAACGGCCCAGCAGGTTGACCTGCTGGGCCGTTGCTCACACCCGCGCGGTTCCGCGCGGGCGTTAGGGATGCCTAGTAGCGGCTGCCGTAGCTGGGAGCCGAGGCGCGCTTGTCCTGGAAGCACTCGCGGCAGTACACCGGCTTGTCATTCCGTGGCTGGAAGGGGACCTCGGTCTCCTTGCCGCAGGAAGAGCAAACAGCCGGGTACATCTGGCGCGGGCCACTGGAGTAGCCACCGCCGCCACCGCGGGAATACCCGCCGCCGCCGCCGCTGGAGTAGCCGCCACCGCTGGAATAGCTGGAGCCGCTGTCATAGCCGCTGGATGCCCGCTGCGCCTTGCGCGAAGCGCGGCAGCTCGAGCAGCGCTGTGGCTCGGAGTAGCCGCGCTCCGCATAGAACGCCTGCTCACCAGCCGTAAAAGTGAATTCCTGCCCGCAATCGCGGCAGATGATCGTCCGGTCGCTCAACTCGCCGAAACCTCTCTTCTTGGCCGTGCACCGCACGGCCCATAAACCTTGAACCGATCAAACGTGTTTCGGCGATACAGAACGCCAGGCTTCGCGCACGCGACTCCAAGACGGTCATTGACGCTTCGACGTCGTCTGGGTACATCATGTATAGCACATTCGAGGCAAGATTGCACGCGATTCATGCAACACGCACTATGGCGACGTTGCCACCGGGGTCGCGATTGGTGTCGCAGGCATCTGCGGCACCCCCATGCGGTCAGGGGCGACCACGACGGCCACGCCCAGCACCATCACGATGACGGTCACCAGCAGGACGCCAATGAAATGCCACCGGCCTGATCCCGGCTGGCTTGCAGGCTCGCTCATCAGCGCGCTGCCGTGGCGCGCGAGACCGAGAAGGTCGATGCCACGAGCGCCGCAAGCAGTGCGGCGATGAGGACGCCGTTCGGGATATGGATGGCCGCTGGGAATCCCCCACGCCGCCCCATGTAGCCCAGGCCCAATTGCGCCACCATCAGCACCACCACGATGACGCCGTGAATGACGACGCTGCGCGGCAACTCGCCGCTGCGGACGCCGAGCAACGCTGCGCCCACGAGCAGCACGGCCAGGATGAACGAGCCGCTTCCCAGCCAGCCGTGAACGGCTGCCAGCGACATGTCTCCCATGTACAGCGCCTGGCCAATCAGTGCGGCCTGGAGCAGAACCAGGAGGGTGGTGATTGCCGATATCCAACGAACGGCCAGCATGCGATATATGACTCCTTCGCTCGCAGAAACGCTAGGCGTCCGGCGTCGCGTGCGTGACCAGCAGCCACGCACTGCCGGTCGGAAGAACGAGTAACAAGCCTTCGGTGAACGCCAGCACCCGAAACGCGGCATCGTGTCGGATGGACAACAGCCAGGCACTGAAGAGCATGAAGACCACCGGCAACAGCATGCCGAACAGGAGCGTCCTGCCCGCCAGGGTCCACGGGGTAATACCTGGGTTGGGATCGGCGTTCTTCGGATTCAGCCGGTAGGTCAGGCGAACAAGCGTGATCAGCATCAACGCTCCAATCACGCCCAGCACCGCCAGCGGCAGCACCAGCGAACTCGGGCTCTCGTGCGGAATCAGCGCGAGTCCCGGCACAATCATGGCGCCGAGCATGTTGGCGAAAATGAAGGTCGCGAAGTAGCTGACATCCGCCGTATCGGGATTGCGAAAGATCGCCAGGCGGAGCGATGCCGCCACGAAGAGCAGGCCCAACAGGGTCGCCGCCGCCGCGCCCGCGAGCGCGTAGAACGGAATCCAGTCGGCCAGGGCATCAGCGAACGCGCTATCCATCGCGTGCATGGTAGCCGCAGGCTCCTGCCGCTGGCATGCAAAACGGGCGGGCCACCAGGCCCGCCCGTCCGCGTCGACCTGCCGTGGCCGCCCGTGAGGCTAGTTCTTCTTGCAGAAGAAGTTGCCGTTCTTGTCCTTCTTGCATGAGCCACGGCAGCAGTCGGAATCCTTGTTACAGGTGGTGTTGTCCGGGATGCAGCGACAGCGGCCATCGTTCTTGTTGCAGTAGCCGCGACAGCACGCCGAATCCTTGCTGCAGGAGCTGCCCTCGCCACGGCACTTGCACTCGCCCTGCTTGCGCTTGCTCTTCTTGCCGTCTTTGTTCTTTTTCTTCTTCTTGCCGCCCTTGCAATCGTTCGAGCAGCACTGATGATCCTTGTCGCACTTTTCGCCCGACAGGCGACAGCCTTCAACCAGGACATCGTCCTCAGCCGCGAGGCCCAGATCGGCCCTGGCCAGGGACACCAGCGCCAGCCCAGCGCCGGTCATGTCTCGCAACGCGGCCCGGCGGTCCTTCAGGCCCGCCATCATCCGCGTCAAGTTATCAAACCGGCACACATCCATGCTGGTTCTTGCCCTCACTCACAAGACGGTCCGCCGCGCTCTTCCAACAAGCACGTACGGTACACCGCCGGCACACGCTGTTCATAACGTGTGAAAGGCGTGGGCGGTTTCACGCGATTCATCCAGCAAATCGTTCCATTTGGCTGTCCGATCGTCAACGCAGCCTCCCCCGCCAGCAGTCCTGACTCGCCTGGGGCAGGACTATCGCCGCAATCATGCGCTGCGCCGTGCGTGCGTACCTTGCGTAGAGCATGCAATTGCGGCGCATGCCGACCGCCGCTATCCTCAATTGGGTGCGCGCGTGCGCGCCACCACACATTGACCACAGCCGCAGCACCGACGATGAGGTCTCCCACGAGACGCAGGAGGACCATGTCCGCATTGCCGCAGGCCGCGCTGCCACCGCCCGTGGCGAACACCGCCGAGATCCCCACCGGCCTGACCGCGGCCGAGGCCGCCACGCGGCTGAAGAGCGAGGGTGGCAACGTCGTGCCCGATACGGGTGGCCGCTCCTGGTGGGATATCGTCCGCCGCAACCTGTTCACCTTCATCAACATCACCCTGATCCTGATTGGCGTGGTCCTGATCCTGATGGGCAAGCCACGCGATGCGTTGCTGGCCTCCGGCCTGGCCGTGATCAACGGGCTGGTCGGGGTGTTTCAGGAGGCGCGCGCCAAGCGGCGCCTGGAGCAAATTGCTCTGCTCAACCGCACGCAGGCCAGCGTGGTTCGTGATGGCGACGTGATCCAGATCGACCCGGCGCAGATCGTGCGCGGTGATGTGCTGCGCATTCAGCCGGGCGACCAGGTCTTCGCCGACGGCACGATGCTCTCTGCCAGCGGCATCCAGATGGATGAATCCCTGCTGACGGGCGAGGCAGACCCGGTACCCAAGGCAACCGGTGACATGGTGTCGTCCGGCAGCTTCTGCCTCACCGGCGCAGGCTGGTACCGGGCGGACGAAGTTGGCGCAGAGAGCACCGCCGCGCAGCTCACTGCCAGCGCGCGCGCCTACCGCGTACCCCTGACCCCGCTGCAGGTGCAGGTCAACCTCATCGTGCGGCTGCTCCTGGTGCTGGCTTCCTTCTTCCTGGTCACCATCCTCCTGGGTTCCCTGATCTGGGACTACCCGGTGGAGGACACCATCCTGGCCGCGGCAGTGGTGCTGGGCATCGTACCCTCTGGCCTCTTCCTGATGATCGTGGTCACCTACTCCATGGGCGCGGTGCGGCTGGCCAACCGGGACGCGCTGGTCCAGGGCACCAACGCCGTCGAATCACTCTCCAACGTCGATGTCTTCTGCATGGATAAGACCGGCACCCTGACGGCGAACGCCATGCGCCTCGCGCATGTGCAGCCGATCAGTGGCAAGGACGCTGAGGTTCTGCCGCTGCTCGGCGCGTTCGCCCGCAGCGCCTCGACCAGCACGAAGACGAGCGAGGCGATTGCCGCCGGCACGGAGGGCGAGGCCTATCCGGTCCTGGCGGAGGTCCCATTCGCATCGGCGTACAAGTGGAGCGCGCTGAGCGCAGACGACCCATCGTTCCGGGGGGTCTGCGCACTGGGCGCCCCGGAGTTCCTGGGGCCGCAACTGAACGGCGCCGCCCCGGCTCCGCCCGCCGAGTGGGCAGAGCAGGGCATCCGCATCCTGCTCTTCGCGCATGGGCCCGAACCGGGCGAGTTCGGGGAGACGGACGGCCTCCCCACCTTGCCGCCGGGCGTGCAACCGGTGGCGTGGGTCGGGTTGACCGATGAGCTCCGCCCGCACGTCGAGGACGCGCTCAACGGGTTCCGCCAGGCAGGAATCACCCTGAAAGTGATCTCCGGCGATAATCCGGAAACCGTGGCGGCGCTGGCGAAGCAGGCGGGCCTCAGCGGCGACGTACAACTCATCTCGGGCATCGATCTCGACAAGATGAATGACGACGAGTTCCGGGAGGCTGCCGAGCGCGCCACCGTGTTCGGGCGGGTGACGCCGGAGCAGAAGCAGCGCCTGGTCGAGGCGTTGCGCGGCCGGGGGCACTACGTCGCCATGACCGGCGACGGCGTGAACGATGTGCTGAGCCTAAAGCAGGCCAACCTGGGCATCGCCATGCAGAGCGGCAGCCAGGCGACGCGAGACGTGGCGGATATCGTGCTCCTGCGCGATTCCTTCGGGGCGCTCCCGGACGCCTTCCTGGAGGGGCAACGCATTCGTCGCAGCCTCTGTCGGATCCTGGAGCTCTTCCTCTCTCGCGTTTTCGCCGTGGCGCTGCTGATCCTCGGCGTGCTGATGGTACAGGCGGGATTCCCCCTTTCCCCTGGGCAAATCTCGCTTCTGACGCTTCTCACCGTGGGTATCCCCACCTTTGGCATCGCACTCTGGACCCCACCCGGTCCACCGCCACGGAGTCTGCCGCGCCGCCTGCTGCGCTTCGTCCTGCCCGCTGCCTCACTCCTGGCGCTGGCTGCCTTTGCGGTCTACCTGGCGGTTTATGTCCTGTACGACATCAACGTCCCGGCCCTGCGAGAAGGTGGCGTGGCGGCGGCTACCAATCTCCCCTTCAGCGATTACGTCAGCCGTGAGGCTGCCACGCATGTGCTCGTGCTGGGCGGGCTGGTGCTGGTGCTCTTCGCCTCGCCACCCACGCGCTGGTTTGCCGTCGTCGAGGAGTTCGACGGGGATATCCGGCCGGCGCTCCTGGCGCTTGCGGTGGCGCCGCTCTACGCGTTGATCATGTTCCAGCCCACGCTGCGGCACTTCTTCGGTATGCGTGGCATCGGCGCGATGGACTACGCCATCGTACTGGTCGTCATCGTGGTCTGGACACTGCTCCTGCGCTGGATCTGGCAGCGACGCGTGTTTGACCGCTTCTTCGGGTATGGCGACGCAGGGGAGACGAACTCGTGAAAAAGCAGGGCATGCTGAACGCCGCGTTGTCCAGCGTCATCGCCAGCATGGGCCACACCGACCTGCTCGTGGTCGCTGATGCCGGGCTGCCCATCCCACCGGGCGTCCCGGTCATCGACCTTGCGGTCTGTTGCGGAGTGCCGTCCTTCGCCGAGGTGCTGTCCGCCGTGGCAAACGAGTTCCAGGTGGAACAGATGGTAATCGCATCGGAAGTCGAGCACACAGAGGATCCGTTACCGGAGGTGGCCGAGTTCTTCCCGGGCGTCCCAATCACCACCTGCCTGCACGAGGAGTTCAAGCAGCGCACGGCCCGCGCTCGCGCGGTGGTGCGCACCGGCGAGTGCTCCCCGTATCACAACGTCATTCTGCAGGCCGGGGTCGTGTTCTAACGGCGACCCGACGCGCGGGATTGCCTTCCCGGCGAACTCGCAGGCCGTTCCCAGCCAGCTCTCAGGTTTGCTCCTTATCGTGAAGAGCGAGCAGAAATGACCCCCCGGCCACGCCGGGGATGCTCACTCAGCGGATTCGCCGCGACTACGCGGCTCTTCACGAATCGCCCACCATGGGCAAGGAGACACCATGAACCGACGGAACGTGCTCACCACCCTCGGTGCAACCGCGCTTGGCGCCAGCGTGCTCTTCGGCGGCGCGGCCACCACTTTCGCGCAGGACGCCACCACGCAACCCGCCGTCGCCCAGGCGGACACGCAGGACCCGCGCGCAGCCTTTGAGGCAGAGCGGGCCCAGGCGTACGCCGACTTCGTCGCGGCGATGGCGAGTGAGCTGGGCGATGACGAAGCTGCCGTGGACGCGGCAATCCGTGCCGCGCTCACCAAGGCGGTCGATGACCGGCTCGCTGCTGGCGACATTGACGAGGAACGCGCTGCTGCCGCGAAGGCCGTGATCCAGGTCTCCGATGCGCCGCTCATGGCTGGCTTCGGCGGCCCGGGCGGGCATGGTGGTTTCGAGGGACGCGGTGACCGTGGCCACGGCGAGGGTTTCGGCGAGAAGCGCGGCGACAACGAGATGCCACGCCTCGGTGACGACGACGCGCCCGGCTCCCTCCCTGCTTCAACTGACGATTCCACAGAAGCCGGCGAGTAACGCGCCAGCACGCTGAGGTGAGCGCACGCACGGAGGCGCTTGCCACAACCGGGGACCGGCCGGTGGAGGGGGTTACAACCCCGCCACTGGCCGGTCCTGATGCGTTTCGCCTCGGTCAGTGTTCCCGCCGCACCACGGTCCCGCACCTCGTCTGCGATGATGGAGACGTGAGTAGAACCCTGGGTTCGCCGTCACGTTGCAATCACTGGGGAGATAAGGACCGCACTATGCCCAACCTCCGTTGGGGCATCAAGACTGCCCCAATGCACACCACCTACGACGCCATGCTGCGCGTCTGGCAGGAAGCCGACGCCAACCCCACGTTCGAGCACGCCTGGCTCTTCGATCACTTCAACCCCATCCAGGGTGACTTGAATGGCCCCTGCTACGAGGGCTGGACCACGCTCGCGGCGCTGGCCGCCGAAACGGAGCGGTTGCGCCTGGGCTTGATGGTGGCGGGCAATACCTACCGGCACCCTGCCGTGCATGCTCACATGGCGGCGACCGTCGACGTGATTTCCGGTGGGCGGCTCGATTTCGGCGTAGGCGCCGGCTGGAACGAGTACGAGCACCAAAGTATGGGGATTCCCCTGTACGCGCCGGGCGAGCGCATTCGCCGCCTCGGTGAAGCGTGCGCCCTCACGCGCATGCTCTGGACGCAGGACCTGACCACCTATGATGGCCGCTACTACCAGCTCCGGGAGGCGCGGCTGAATCCCAAGCCAATCCAGCAGCCGTATCCTCCCATCGTCATCGGCGGCAGCGGCGAGCAACTCACCCTGCGTGTCGTCGCCGAGCACGCGAACATCTGGAACTTCACGAGCAACGACGTGGAAATGTTCCGGCACAAGCAGAACGTGCTGCGCGACCATTGCGCCGCCGTCGGCCGCGACCCGTCGGAAATCGAACACTCCGTGCAGGTCCGCGTCGATTACAACGATCTGCCTGCGACCGCGACGGCGTTGCAGCCCCTCGTCGACGCTGGTGCGACGCACATCATCCTGGGCCTGGGGTACCCGTATCCGGACGGCATCGTGGCGCGGCTGGCGGCAGAGATCGTGACTCGCGTCGGATAGCAGCGGCAGGCCACTGCACTGGCCAGAGATACGAAAACCCCCGCTCCCGGAACTCGGGAGCGGGGGCTGCTGGTCAGCGTTTCAGGCTATCCCCGCAGTTCGTAGGTCACCTGGACATCAACGGCGACCGTCGTGGAGCCCGCCTCGACCGGCGTTGCCGCGGCATCCATGGCCATGCCACCGCCGCCGCGCGCGTACATCGGCGAAACAATCGGCACGGTGCCCTCGGCGATCGCCACCACGGGGCCAAGCGTCATGCCGGCGGCCGTCGCCAGTTCATCGGCCTTGGTGCGGGCATCCTCGACCGCCATCACGCGCGCCTCGCTGGCGGCGGCAGTCTGGTCATCCACGTAGAACGTCACGCCGTAGATGCTGTTCGCGCCCGCGTTCACCGCCGCGTCAAGCAGGTCACCCAGGGTGTCCGTATCGCGCACTGTCACCTGCAACTGATTGATGACCTCGAACCCGGTGATCAGGGTGGGGTCAGCATTCTCGGAGTAGTCCCGCAGCAGGTTGACGCTGAAGAAGCTGGTCTGGATGTCCTCGGCGGCAATCCCCGCGCCCTTCAGCGCCTCGATGACTGAACTCGCCTGCGTGGCGGCCTCGGACTGCGCCTCGGTCAGGGTCGGCTTGATGATATCCACGCCAATCGTGACCGACGCGGTGTCGGGCGGAACGTTGACCTGCCCGTGGCCGCTAACGCTGACAGTCGCCACCCCCATCGCGCCGGCTACCGGCGTCGCGTCGTCCTGGGCCATGGCCACATTGCTGAGGGCGGGCATCGCCGCCCCGGCGACGGCCAGGGTTGCGCCTGCACGGAGGCCATTGAGGGCTTGCCGGCGATTCCAGATCTGCTGGTGAACCATGGTGCTCGGGCTCCTTTCGCCAGGTACTCGGATCATGGCCAGGCACCCAATGATGCCCGGCAGGTGACTGTGAGGTCAGAGCGAGGTCCGCCGAACGCAGCCCCCGCCGGGAGGTTCGGCTAACGCAGCCGCCGCACCCAGCGCAGGCCCACGATGGTGACGATCAGCCAGGCCAGGATCGCGAAGAGGGCGATCTGGACCAGGCGCAACCGCGACCCCGGTTCGCGCCCGCTGACCGTCGTCTCCGCGTCCTCTGGCGTGACTGTCGCAACCGTCGCTGGAGCCGTGTCGGCCCCGGCGAGTGGTTGCGTCACGGCCGCGGCCCCGCTGCTCACCGTCGAGACGACCGCTGAGCGACTGACGCTCCGCTCTGACATCTCCTGAGACGCGCTATCAGCCAGGTTCGTTCCATCGGAGGTGGTGACCGCCTGCTCGCCGTCAACATCGGGCAGGAAGGCGGCATTGGGGGCCGGTGCGGCTGGCGGCGCCTCCTCGGCAGGCAGGCCTGCGGCGGCGGTTGGGGCAGCCAATTGTTGCGGCGAAAGATCGCCGGAGAAGCCGCGCCAGTCCCCCACTGTCACCAGCAGCAGGAGGACGCCAGCCACCATGGCCGCCACCTGCAGCCCAGGCAACCAGCTCGTGAAACGCGGAGGCGGAGTGCCGGCAGTCACAGCCGCGGCCGGCGCTACGGAGGCTGGCAGTGACCCGGCATCCCAGGCCGGCGCCGCTTGCCCGGCCCGGCGGCGGGCTGCCCGCGCATGCTCCTGCCCCAGGCAGAACGAGCGTCGCGGCTCGTACTGCGGCAGGGTACTGAGCAGGAAAACGGTGGTGCGGACCTCCAGCACTTCGCGCTCGCAGCCAGGACACTGCCTCAGGTGCATAGAGATGACGGCGAAGTCATCATCATGCAGATCGCGGTCAATGAAGGCGCTTACCGCATCAAGATCGAGATGTCCCGGCGTGTCGCCCGGTGCATGGTCAGGCATCGCGTGTTTCCGTCGTTGGTGGCGCTGGCGGAGCCCCGAATCTCTCCGTACTGGCTTCTAAACGGAGGTATCGCTCGAACAGTTCCCGCGCCTGTGTATCGTCGGCCAGCGCCTGGCGCACCTTGGCTCGCGCCCGGCTCAGGCGGGACTTCACCGTCCCCAGCGCAATCCCCATGGTCTCGGCAACCTCGTGATAATCGAGTCCCTGCACATCGACCAGCATGACCACCATCCGCTGGTCATCCGGCAGGGAGATCAACGCGCGCTCAAGGTAGATGGAAAGCTCACGCCGCAGCGCGTGGGCGTCGGGAGACTCCTCACCGGCGCCCCCGGCGCTCCAGATTGGCTCGATCTCCACCATCTCGGCCTCCAGCGAGCCAGCCGGCCGCCGGGCAGAAGCGCGCAACATGTCGTACGCGCGGTTGGTGGCAATCTTGTACAGCCAGGAGCGGAAGGAGCCAGTCTGGAAGGAGCCGATGTTCTGCCACGCGCGGATGAACGCATCCTGCGTGGCATCCTCGGCGAGGCCGACATCCCGCAGGAGGCGCAACGCCACGTTGAAGACGGGGCGTTCGTGCCGCACCACGAGCTGGTTGAAGGCGTCCAGATCACCCGCCTGCGCGCGCCGTACCAGCATTTCATCGTCGAGCGCGTCAGGCGAAGCTGGCGTCGGACTCGCGGCAACCGGCGCTTCCTGCACCGCCACATCGCTGTTGGCAACCAGCACCTCCACCCCCTCCCCTGCGGGCGGCGCTGGGACAACCTCTTGCGTTACGCGGCGGCGGCGAAACACGCAATCTCCTGACCGAAGGGGCGCTAGCCTGCGGCCTCCAGCGTGACCTTCTCAAGCACGCCAGGGTTGGCCACGGTTTGCGGTCGCTTGCCGCGCAGTACCTGCAACGCCTCGTTCAAGGTCTCCCGGCGCACAACCTCGGCCGAGCGCTCGGAGTAGTACGCCGAGTGCGGCGTCAGGATGACATTGGGCATCTGGTAGAAGGGAGCATCGGCGGGCAGCGGCTCCGGGTCCACCACGTCGAGAGCAGCGCCTGCGATCTGCCCGGCCTCGAGCGCGGCGGCAAGCGCCTTGAGGTCGATGATCGGGCCGCGCGCGGTGTTCACGATGACTGCCGTCGGCTTCATCAACGCGATCTTCTCGGCGTTGATCAGGCCGCGCGTTTCAGGCGTCAGCGGGCAGTGGATGGTGATGATGTCCGCGCGCGCCATCAGGTCCTCGAGCGCCACCGGCTCGGCGCCCTCCGCCCGGATTGCCTCCGGGTCGGCGTAGGGATCCGCCACGAGGAGCGTGACGCCGAATGGCTTCAGCCGCGCGGCAACCGACTTGCCGATACGGCCGAACCCGACGATGCCGACCGTTTGCTCTCGCAGCGGCTGAATCGGCCCGCGCAGGATGGTGCGGGTGGCCGGGCCATGCTTGACCCAGGCGCCCTCCCGCAGCGAGCGGTCCTGCTCCACGATGCGCCGGTTGAGTGCCAGGATCATGGAGAGCGCGTGATCGGCCACCTCCGACGTGCAGTAGCCCGGATAGTGCGTGACCACTATGCCCACGTCCGTCGCGGCATCCAGGTCCACGTTGTCCAGGCCAACGCCGTAGCGCGCGATCACCTTCACACTCGGTGCGTTCTCGAGGACGCGGCGGGTAATCGCCTCCCGGGTGCTGACCAGCAGCGCATCGGCGCCCTTTGCCGCCTCGATCAGGGCGTCTTCCGTCACCCCGGTACGGCTGACGAGCGAGACATCGAGGTCCCTGACCGCTGCAATGATCTCCTTCTCGAGTTCAAGGCCATACGTCTCGTTGCCGTATCGATCCGATGTCACCACCACGGTGTAGGCGCCGTTTGCGGCCATGGTTCTCCCGCTGCTCCCCTGCTGCTGCCGGCTCACCTCCAGGTGGTGCGCCCGGCAACGAATCACACCGCGCAACTATCGCACAGTGAAACCAGTTCACTCGTACTGCGTCCAATGAACGAGGCATGCGGCGCCGTGGTCCGGAAGGTGGGCACACGAAAACAGTCCCGACGAGTCAGTTCGCAACAGCCTCCCCGCGATCAGCAGCTCCACCACATCAACGCCCCGCAACGGATGTGGTTTTGCCGTCCGATCCCGTCTGGCGACCTCTCCAACCAACGTACCCCGCGATCCGCTGGCCTTCGCTTGCCGCCTCGGGTGGGGAGACCGGTGTTCACCGGGCCCCTCGGGACTGTACGTACACTCTATACGATCACACCGAGGGCTGTCAACCCCCTTGCCGGTCGGGGTGATCACCTGCCGGTCAATGATGAATGAACCCGCACGGTAGCAAACCTTTCCTTCATGACAAGGCCACACTCTATGCTGTCTGGGACCATTGGCTTTATCACGGATTTGCGATTGCCCGCCGTGATTGCTAACGTAGACTCGGCGCTACGGGTGTAGGCACAGCTCCTGCAAGTCTGCACTTCGGAATGTCGGGGGGCGGTCGGGCCGTCCTGCCGCGGCGGTAGCTCCAGGGAACTGGAGTGCGCTCTACCGGATCCGGGTACCCGCGCCCGAAGATGTCCGGAGGTGCGAAACCGGAACCGGTGCTCGTGCGTATTCAACACGGATGGGTTCCGTCGGACCACATCTGGGTTGCGTTCGACGGGCCTGGTGCAAGCGGTCTCCCGGAAGTTCCGGGATTGGTCGCGCACCGCAAGGGGGCGCGGATTGTTCGTCGGCCGGACCGGCGACGAAGTGGGGAGGTAGGGTCCACGTGAAGCTTTCGCGAATTGCTCTCGGTTCCGCGGTAACGCTCTCGCTGGTGGGCGGTAGCCTGCTGGCCGCGCCGAGCACCTCGGCGCAGTGCGTCGATGCCAATGGCGATCCGGCCCCGGCCGTGATGATCTCCGGTGGCACGGTGACCAACGAGACGGTGATTGATATTTCGGCGAACGCCGGCACGAGCATCTCCGATGCGAGCGGCGGCAGCAACAACCTGGCCACCACCAGCGGTGGCGGCGAAGGTGTGAACACCGGTTCTTCCGGCAACGGTGGCGTGGCCACGGCTTCGGCCAACGGTGGCGCCATCAGCATGGAGAACATCAACTCTGGCGGCAACGTCGGCAACGCGATCTCGGTGGGTGACACCACCTGCGCGCCGTGGTCCCCGGAGCCGGTGTACGACGAGCCGGTCTACGACGAGCCAGTCTATGAAGAAGTCGTTGCGCTGCCGTCGACGGGTGTCGGCGGGGTGGACGCCTCGGCGATCTTCGCCCTGGTCTCTGCTGCCGGCGCCGCGGCCGCTTCCTTCGGCCTGCGCCGCCGCTAGGCAGCGCACTCGCACGCACGTGGCGAGGGTGTCGGAGCCTCCACCACGGAACCTGCGAAGCCAGTTCGGGATCCGCTCAAACGAGCGGATCCCGTTTTCGTGTCCCTGATTGCCGCCTCTTGACGACCAGAGCGGACGTTCGCCGCGCATCCTCGTAGAATGGCGCGCACACTCCCCGCACCCGGGCCGGCTCTCCGCAAGCCGCCGAGAGCTGGCAAGAGGAGCGCCTGTGGATTTCGTCGTCATCGGGCTTGGGCTGAGCGCACTGGCCCTGTTGACTGGCCTGACCCTGCTCTGCATGGTTGCC
This sequence comes from Thermomicrobiales bacterium, assembly GCA_034431475.1. Classification (GTDB taxonomy): domain Bacteria; phylum Chloroflexota; class Chloroflexia; order Thermomicrobiales; family UBA6265; genus JACCXM01. The sequence continues at coordinate 24,633 of DAOUDE010000050.1, forward strand.
CCGCGCTGGTCGCGCAAGTCCAGCGTGGCGCACCCGGCGGATTCGGCGTACGCCCGCGCCCTGGCCGGAGAGCGCCAGGCGCTCGGGCAGGGCTTCCTCTGTGTGGGCGCCGTGCTCCTGCTCGCCACGCTGGGGGGAATCTCGGCTGGCCTGGCGGACAAGGCCGGCGCGTACCTGATTGCCACGATCACCACGGTCGCGGTGCTCGGCCTGTTCGGCTGGGATGTGCTCTACCGGCGGCAGAACCCCGTGCCACAACGGCGGCGTGTGGCGGCAGCCAGGGCGAAACCGGCCACGGCCGAGGAGACCACCTCTCCCGCTGCTTCTCCCACCGGGTCATCTATCGCCACCACCACAAAGGTGAGACGCCGCGTACTGCCAGCGCGGCAACGTGTGGCGCTGCCGGCGCGGGCCACCACAGCGACTGCAACGGACATTCCGCTGGACGTCGAGCCCATCGCAGAAAGCGACGGGCCACTCGACGAAGCACACGAACATGTCGCAGAGGCTGTCGAAACGCCAGCGACCAGTGCCAGCGAAGCGGCACCAGAGGAGGAGAGCCAGGAACCGGCGGGCCAACCCGACGTGCCAGCAGAAGGACCTTCTGCCCAGGAGGAAGCAACAGAGGACCCCGTCAGCGAGGAACCAGGGGACGAGGAGCCTGTGGATGTTGCCGCGTCACGTCCCGAGCCTGTGCCATTTCCGCCCACCCAGGCCAACGGGGCAGCCGACCAGGGCGCAGCATTCGCCCCCGAGCCCGGGCCAGACATCCTCCCGGACGGCGACGACCGGGTGATCGCGCTCTTCCCCACGGCGGCCGCACGCCGCAGCCGCATGATGACCGCACCAACGGACCCTGATGGCAAGAACTGACGCGCTCATCAGTCTCCGCGAGCTGAACCGCGCGACCCTGGCGCGCCAGCTTCTGCTGGAGCGAGCCGCCATGTCCCCGGTCGCGGCCGTCGAACAGCTCATCGGGATGCAGGCCCAGGAGGCCCGCCCGCCGTTCATTGGCCTCTGGACCCGCCTGCAGGACGGCCAGCGCGAGGCGATGCTCCAGGCCATTGACGAGCGGTTGCTGGTCCGCGCCACGCTGATGCGCGGCACGATTCACCTGTTCAGCGCCGCCGATTATCGTGCGTTCCGGCCCGCCATCCAGCCGGTGCTGGACCGGGCCATCAGTGTGCTCGGCTCACGTTCGGACGGCCTGGACATCGAGCACGTCCTGCCGGCCGCCGCCGCGCTTCTCGCCGGGAATCCCCTTCCCTTCAACGACATTCGCGACCAGCTCCAGGCGCAGTTCCCGGACGTGAATGACCGCGCCCTGGGCTTCACGGTGCGGATGAAGATCCCGCTGGTCGTGATTCCTGCCAAGCACCGCTGGGGCTATCCTGCCAACGCACCCTTCGGCCTGGCCGAAGAATGGATCGGGCCTGGTGACCCGCCACCGCAGGCGCTCCAGAACCTGGTCCGTCGCTACCTCGCAGCATTCGGACCCGCCACCGTGACGGACGCGCAGACATGGCTGGGCATGCCCGGGCTGAAGCCCACGTTCGAGGCGCTGCGCCCCGAGTTGCTGGAGTTCAAGGACGAGCGCGGCAAGACGTACTTCGATCTCCCCCACGCACCCCGCCCGCCGGCAGATACTCCGGCCCCGGTCCGCTTCCTGCCAGACTTTGACAACCTGCTGCTCTCACATGGCGACCGCACGCGCGTCATTGCCGAAGACCATCGCGGCATCGTCTACCAGAAGGGGAACCTGCGCCTGCTGCCGACTTTCCTGGTCGATGGCTTCGTGGCAGGCATGTGGCGCAGTGAGCGCACGCGCAACGACGCCACGCTCACCATCACGCCATTCTCGCCACTCTCTCCCGGCACACAACGTGAACTGACCAATGAAGGAGAAGGTCTGATCCGCTTCATCGAGGAAGATGCCGCCACCCACGCTGTGGCATTCGCAGAGCCGCTTTCGAACACCTGATCGCGCCTTCTCGGGTGAAAGGACACCACGGTGATGCAATCGGTCGCCAAACTTGCGCGGGGCGAGGGCAACGTTGGGCTGCGCGAGATTGCGGAGCCGCAGCCAGGGCCGGGCCAGGTCCTCATGGCCGTGCGCGCGGCCGGCATCTGCGGCACCGACCTGCATATCTACCATGATGAATACCCCACGCAACCGCCAGTCACCCTGGGGCATGAGCTTGCCGGGGAGGTAGCGGCAGTCGGTGAAGGCGTCACCCGCGTATCCCCCGGCGACCGCATCACGACCGAAACCTACTACCACCTCTGCGGCGCTTGCCGCTTCTGCCGTGGCGGCCAACCAAACCTCTGCCCGGAGCGCCGCTCGATCGGCTCAGGGGTGGATGGCGGCTTTGCCCGCTACGTGCTGGTGCCAGAGCGCAATGTTCACCCACTCCCCGGGAACCTGGCATTCGACGAGGCAGCGCTCACGGAGCCGCTGGCCTGTGTGGTGCACGGCGCACTGGAACTGCCGAAAGTGACCGCTGGAGATGTGGCTGTGGTGACCGGGCCTGGCGCCATCGGGCTGCTCACGCTCCAGGTCGCGCTCGCGGCCGGGGCGGCGGTCATTGTGCTCGGCACCGCCGCCGATCACCGGCGGCTGGAACTGGCGCGCGATCTGGGCGCGGCGGCGGCCATCGACGTCACGGCGGAAGACGCCGCGCCAGTTGTGCAGGGTTTGAGCGCTGGCTGGGGCGCCGATATCGTCTTTGAATGCTCTGGCGCTGGTCCGGCGGCGCTCGGGCTGCTCCAGCATGTGCGGCGCGGCGGGCAGTACGCGCAGATCGGGCTCTTCGGCAAGCCCGTGGCCTGGGACCTCGACCAGGTGTGCATGAAGGAGCTGAGCGTGACGGGCAGCAACGCCACGGTGCCCTCGGCCTGGCGCACCGCGCTCCGCCTGCTGGGCGAGGGCCAGGTGCGAACTGCACCGCTCATCACCGGCGCCTATCCCCTCGCCGGCTGGGCCGACGCGTTCGATGCGTTCGAGAAGAAGGACGGGATCAAGCTGCTGCTCGACCCATGGGCGTAAGCCCCAGTTTCGAGGCACATCTCGCTATCTGATGACGCCGTACGTGGTAGTACGGTGGACCGTGCCAGCACCACTGCGCCCGCCAAGGAGAACCCGATGGCTGTTCCAAAGGAAGTCCACGAACCAGAACCAGTCACCTTGCTTGAAGATGGCAAGGTCGCCATCCCGGAAGACCTCCTGGAGGAATGGGGAGTCACAAACGGCGCGACGCTAAAGCTCCAACTGGCGGAAACCACGCTGCGTCTCCTGCCTCTGGATCCAGTGGAGAAAGCACGTCGCAAGCACCCCTTTGTGGCGCTCTATGAATGGTTCGCTCCTTCTCGGGAGAAAATCCGGGCCAGCGGGATAAGCCAGGAAGAGCTTTACGCGGACATAGACGCCGCGATTGCCGAAGTCCGGGCCGACGCCCGTGAACGCGGCGAATGAAAGTTGTCCTCGATGCCGTGGTGATTGTCCGCGCGCTGCTCGATCCGGTGAGCCGCTCGGGTCGCATTCTGTTCGAACACTCTCAAGACGACGAATGGATTGTTTCGCAGACGATTGCTGCGGAATACCTCGACGTTACGAACCGTCCCGCAATCGGCAGTAAGTTGGCGAGGAGAAATCGCAGCAGGGCCGGATTTCTCAATTTGCCCGCAGCGGCAACGACGGTGCTACCCGATTCTGTTCCTGCCATCTGCCGTGATCCCGCCGACGACAAGTTCCTGGCGGCGGCACTCGCAGGGAACGCAGACTACATCGTCTCGGAAGACCTCGATCTGCTCTCGATGGGGGAATACGAAGGCATCGCCATCTGCGACACCCGGACGATGAGTGACCTCCTCAGCGCTGACGACAATGGCTGAGCCGCCACCAACTGCCCTCCAATATGAGGAACTCTCGCCGCCAGCGCACCTTCGTGATTATGTCGCCTGTTTCTGGCAGAGTTGCGCGCCTGACCAGCCTCGCCAAACCACGATCCTGCCCGACGGCTGCATCGACCTTATCTGGCAGGCGGATAGAGAGCCGTTTATAGCCGGACCAATGACGGTCCCGGCTGCATCGGCCACCTCACCCGGAACCATCACCCTGGGGGTGCGCTTCCAGCCCGGCGCGGCCGCTGCCCTGCTGGGCGTGTCTGCAGCGGAGCTGCGCGACTCCACCGTGCCCTTGCCGGAGATTTGGCCACGGGCTGGTCAACGGCTGTCCTGGGATCGAGCGTACGCCGTGACCGACACCCTTTCGCTGCCCAGGGCTGCAGCGGCGGTCCATGCATTGGTCCGCGAGGCCACGCCGCATGACCGCTTCATCGCCGACGCGTGCCGGTGGCTCGCACAGCATCCAGGCGAGCCAGCCGCAATCTTCGTCGCAAGAAGCGGCGTGAGTGAGCGGCAGGCGCGCCGCCGCTTCCACGAGCACGTCGGGTACGGCCCCAAAACGCTCCAGCGCATTCTCCGCATGCAACGCGTGCTCTGGCTCCTCAGCCGTCCCGGGCCGCCCCGTTCGCTGGCCAGCCTGGCGCTGGCGGCGGGCTATGCTGATCAGGCGCACCTCACGCGCGAGATGCGGGCGCTCACCGGGCAACTCCCCACCACCCTGGTCACTGCCAATCCACGGTCCGCCGTGGCCGATTTGTTCAAGACGCCGCTCGCCTGAGCCGGTATCGTCTCCCTCAGGTATTCGCACTGCGTGGAGACAGCACATGCAGCCCAAACTGGACATGATCGGCATCGTTGTCAGTGACATGGCGCGCTCGCTGACGTTCTATCGGGAACTGGGCCTGGAGATCCCGGCCAGCGCCGACTCCGAGGGGCACGTCGAGGTCTCGCTCCCCGGCGGCCTGCGCCTCGGCTGGGACACGGAGGAGGTCATCGCGTCCTTCGATGAAAGCTTCGACCCGGCGGCGGGCGCGGGCCGCGTCGGGCTGGCCTTCCTCTGCGACTCGCCGGAGGCCGTCGATGCGACGTACGCGCGCCTGACGGCCCTGGGCTACCACGGGCACAAGGCCCCATGGGATGCCTTCTGGGGGCAGCGTTATGCGCTTGTGAACGACCCCGATGGCACAGAGGTCTCGCTGTTCGCGCCACTCACAGCGCGGTAGTCACGCCTGCAAGTCGTCACATCGCTTGAAACGACAACCGGCTGGGGCTTCATCGCCCCAGCCGGCTATCTTGCTTTCATTGGCCTACTGCGCTGAGATCAATGCGCGCGCTTCGGCCGCAACATGCTGCGCGGAGATACCGTACTTGTCGAGCAGGTAGTCGTTCGGCGCGGATTCGCCGTAGACGTCGCGCAGGCCGTTGATGCGCATCGGCGTGGGCCGCTGCTGGCCTAGCACTTCAGCGACAGCGCTGCCGAGGCCGCCGATGATCGAGTGATCCTCGGAGGTGAGGATACGGCCCGTGCCCTCCGCCACCGCCACGATGGCGTCCGCATCGATCGGCTTCAACGTCGGCAGGTGCAGCACGCTGGCGGAGATGCCGTCGGCAGCCAGCAACTCGGCGGCCTCCAGCACACGAACCGTCTGCACGCCGGTCGAGATCAGCCCGATATCGGCGCCCTGGCGCAGCAGCACGCCCGCGCCGATGGCGAACTGGTAGTCCGCCGGGAAGATGGTGGGTGAGGGATCGCGCGTGACGCGCAGGTACATCGGCCCCGGGGTTTCCTGCATCACCCGCATCGCCGAGCGCATTTCCACGGCGTCGGCCGGCGCGATGGTGACCACGCCAGGCATGGCGCGGAAAATGGCAAGGTCTTCGACGCTCTGGTGGGTCTTGCCCGTCTTGCCAGTCAGAATTCCGGAGTACGCCCCGCACATCTTCACGTTCAGGCCCGGCTGCGCCACCACGATCCGCACCTGGTCGGTGGCGCGATTCGCCATGAAGGCCGCGAACGTCGAGAGCCAAGGCACAAAGCCAAGCGTGGCCATGCCGGCGGCCACGCCAACCATGTTTTGCTCGGCGATCCCCATCTCGAAGAAGCGCTCTGGCATTTCCCCCTGGATGATGTCCGCGCGCGTGGAGTTGGCGAGGTCTCCGTCCAGCACCACCAGGTCCGGGAACTCGCGCGCCATGTCCAGCAGCGCCTGACCCCAGACATCGCGCAGTTGCAGCTTCTCCGCTCCTTCAAACGGCAGCGGAGTCACGCGCCGCGTGGCATGCGTTGCACTGCTCATGCCTGGCCTCCCTTCGCGGCAAGCGTCGACAGCAGTTCTTCGATCTCCGCCTCGGCGTCGGCCAGGTGCTGATCGGTCGGCGGTTTGGCGTGCCAGAGGTAATCCCCTTCCATGAAGGAGATTCCCTTGCCCTTGATGGTGTGCGCGACCACGCAGGTCGGCTCACCCTCGTGCGCGCGAGCTTCGTCCAGTGCCGCGCGGATGGCGGCGTGGTCGTGGCCATCGCACTCGATGACGTTCCAACCGAACGCACGAAACTTGCCGGCAGGATCGTCGAAACCCGTGGCGCGGGTGTGGCCGCTGGGATCGGGCCAGCCGAATTGCGGCAGTCCGTTGTAGTCGAGGATGGCGATGAGGTTGTCCAACCGGTAGCGGGCCGCCATGAAGGCCGCCTCCCAGATCTGCCCTTCCTGGATCTCCCCATCCCCCAGCATGACGAAGGTGTGGAAATCGAGGCCGCGCAAGCGCGCCCCGAGCGCCATACCCGCGCCCGGCGACAGGCCCTGGCCCAGCGAGCCGGTCGACATCTCCAGCCCCGGCAGCGCGTGCATGTCCGGGTGCCCCTGCAGGCGGGAGTGCGCGGCGTCGAAGGTCTTCAACTCGTCGACCGGGAAGTACCCGCGCAGCGCCAGGATGGTGTACAGCGCAATGGAGGAGTGCCCCTTGCTCAGGATGAAGCGATCCCGCTCCTCCCACTCCGGCCGCTCGGGGTCAATGCGCATCTGGTCGAAGTAGAGCGCGGTCAGCAGGTCGGTGGCCGAGAGCGGCCCGCCCAGGTGCCCCGCTCCCGCGTGGTGAATCGACTGCACGATGAGCCTGCGCGCTTCGGCGCTGATGCGACGCAACTCATCGATCACGGGTCGGGAGTCAACCTGCTCCAGGACCGCCATTCTCGTCCTCCATGCCCTCTGGCGAACGCCACGGCCAGCCCAGCTCGCCGCAGCCCATCACCGACATGGCGCGATTGTAGCCGGAGAGAATACGGCGTCAGAAAGCGATCGCGGGGCTATCCCTCGGCGCTGGCGGCGCCGTCGTTCCCGGCGTTGCCTTTCCCGCCTCTCCCATTGCCACCCTTGTCACTCTTGCCGCCTTTGTTTCCCTTTCCATCCGCACTCGCCGCATCCTCGACGCTCCCCGCAGGCGCCGGGGCCACGGCATCCGCCGACTCCTCCGCGGGAGCCGAACCAGAGCCATCCTCGACCATCGACACCGAATCAGTGCTCTCGGTGACACCACCAATGGTGATGGTGCCATCTTCGCCGGCCATGCCCACTGGCCCGGATGGCCCATTTGCCTCTTCCGCCGCCCTGTTATCGACCAGTAGCAACGTGACGGTCGTGCCACTGTCGTCGCGCTTGGGCGTGAAGTAGGCGACGCCGTCGAGCCGCGAACCTTCCATGGGGTTGATGCCGACGGCCAGCGTGCCGTCTTCCGCCAGCATGCCACCCACCACCCCGCAGGCAGCCGGCGTTCCCGGCTCTTCGGTGGACTTGTCGACCACCACAATGAACCCACCTGCCAACAAATCGGGAAGCAACTGCGGCACGACCGTGACGGATTGTTCAACAGGCGTTGCGCCCGTCGGTCCAATCTCGTCGCCAGCGGGTGCAACCACGTTCTCCAGAGGTGTCACCGCATCACCGATGCTGGCGCACGTCCCGGAGCGGATCTCCGCTGGGCGCTGGACGACATCCTGGGC
>DAOUDE010000051.1:0-146255 GCA_034431475.1 Thermomicrobiales bacterium
ATCGCTCGGTGACGCTGGCTTCGATGCGGCGTGGGCTGCAGGCCAGGCGATCTCGCTGGAGCAGGCAATCGCGGACGCGCTCGTTGTCGCGGACACGGTAGTTGCCGCTGAGAGCGTTGCTGGATGATTGGGCCACGACCGGGGTGCCGTTGTTGCCGTGCGCACGGTCGTGGAGACGACGACTGCCTGCGCGGCCACGGTCAGGGAGCGAGATCGAGAGGCACGTGCGCAGGAATCTGCCCGCTCGCGAAGGACGCTGGGTGCCTCACTGCACAGTCCTTACGATGGCCCCGAATCCACCGCGCGCATAGACGCCGTGGGCCATTCTGATGTCAACTGCGGTCAAAACTGCGGTCAGAATCCGATGGCGAGGGAGCATTGCCAGAAGTCAAGGCCGTGTTTTGGCGTCATGACGCCATTTTCTTGGAGCCGACGATGGGACTCGAACCCGCAACCTGCTGTTTACAAAACAGCTGCTCTGCCAATTGAGCTACGTCGGCGAATACCCTGACCACACCAAGGCATGGCCTGTGCCATTATGCCATGGCGCCCGCCGCCGAGCCCACCAGGCGTCGTGAAAAGGTAGGACGAACATGACCCCTCCCGATCCGCCAGTCCGCTGGCCACCACTCGACCTCGATGAGTGGCGCGCCACGAAGGACACGCTGCAACTGTGGACTCAGATCGTGGGCAAACTCAAGGTGCAGTTGGCCCCATTCGAGAATCACCTCTGGCACACGGCGCTGACCCTCACGGCCCGCGGACTGACGACCGGGCCCCTGCCGGTCGGGCACGAGGTCCTGCAGGCTGACTTCGATTTTCTCGATCACAACCTGACGCTTAGCACGGGCCGCGGAGGCCGCAAGGTCGTGCCGCTCTATCCACGCTCGGTGGCGCTCTTCTACGCGGAGGTGATGGCGTGCCTGGCGGCGCTGGGGACGCCGGTGGCCATCAACCCGATGCCGCAGGAACTTCCGGATTCGATTCCGTTCGACCAGGACACCGTGCACGAGAGCTACGATGCCAATGCCGTGGAGCGCTGGTGGCGCATCCTGCAATCGACGTCGCAGGTGTTGGAGGAATACCGCCGCTGGTTTACGGGCAAGGCATCGCCGGTGCTCTTTTACTGGGGCGCCTTTGATCTGGCTACCGCCCGGTACAACGGCGTGCCCTGCGCGCCGCCGAAGGGCAGCGGCTTTATCTTCCGGGTCTCGGAGTGCGAAACCAACTGGACGGCCGGTTTCTGGCCGGGCAGTGGCGCTGCCGCCTTCGCCGCGTTCTACGCCTATTCCTATCCCCAGCCCGTCGGGATCGAGCAGGCTCGCGTGAAGCCAGATGATGCATTCTGGAGCACAGAGATGCGCGAATTTCTGCTGCCGTATGAAGCGATGCGCAACTACCCGGATCCGGATGCGGCCCTGCGCGCGTTTCTGGAAAGCACCTACGCAGCAGGGGCTGACCGGAGCGGCTGGGATCGCGAGTCGCTGGAACTGAAGGCGATCCCGGCCCCACGTTGAGCGACAGAGATGCCACCGTGTCCACATGCGATGATGTCACCATCATCGGAGGCTGAGGTCGGGGACAGCATGGAGCGGGCGGCGGATATCGTCATTGTTGGCGGCGGCATCATGGGCGCTTCGCTCGCGTGGCACCTTGCCCGGCGCGGCGCGGGCCGCGTGATGCTGCTGGAGCGCGATGTGGTCGCGGCGGGGGCGAGCGGTCGCACTGGCGCCCTCTTGCGACGTCACTATTCCAACCAGCCAGAAGCAATTCTGGCGCACCGGAGCTGGGGGACGTTCGCACACTGGCCGGAGATCGTTGGTGGGCCACCGGTTCATACGCCAACCGGGCTCATCGTGACGGTCGATATATCGCCTGAGCGCGCCGCGAATGTTGAGCGCATGCGGCGGAACGTCGCCATGCAGAACGGCGTTGGCATCCCGTCACTGGTGGTCTCGCAGGCGGAGTTGCGCGAGTTGCAGCCACAGGCCAACTGGGACGATGTCGCCTTTGCGGCATATGAGCCAGACAGTGGGTACGTGGACGCCATCCCGGCAACGCAGGGCATGGCGCGTGCTGCCCGGGCCGCTGGCGCGCAGGTCTGCGAGGGAATCGACGTTCTCGGGCTCCTGACGAATGGCGACCGCGTGAGTGGTGTGCGCACCGCTGCCGGAGTGTTCACGGCCGGGACGGTCGTCGTCGCGGCCGGTCCCTGGACCACCACACTCATGCAGACGGCGGGGGTAACGCTGCCCATCGAGGCGCTGCGGGTACAGGTCGCCATCCTGCAACGCCCGCTCGATGTGGCGGAGCACATGGTCTACCTGGATACAGCCGCCGGCATCTTCACCCGGCCGTGGGCGCCGGGCCGCACGCTGATCGGCGTTGGCGGCGGGGATCAGCATGATCCGGTGAATCCGGATGCGTTCGAGACTCGGAACGATGCGGGGTACGGCGAGCTGGCGATCGCCGCCATCTCGCAGCGTATCCCTGGCATGCGCCACGCGCGCTACCTGCACGGGCATGCTGGCCTCTACGATTTGACGCCCGATGCGCACCCGGTCCTTGGCGCGGTCGGCCCCGACGGGCTGTACGTGGCGGCTGGCTTCAGCGGCGCAGGCTTCAAGAAGGGCCCGGCGGTCGGCGAAGCCCTGGCGGATCTCATTGTCACGCCGGAGTGCGGCCCGGACTGGGTCGATCTCGCGCCGTTCTCGGCTGACCGGTTTGCCGGTACGGCCTGGCAGAAGCCGTGGGGGCCGGATGAATATGCGTTCAGTTCCGATTTTGGACACGGGCTATGATGACGCCACCTCGCCGCACAGGTTCTCACCGAGACGCAGGTTGCGCCCGGTGCTGCAGGGGGACCGTACATGCAGATTGAGTTGACGCACATCCCGATCTCCCCACGGACCAGGAACGTCCTCGTCCTGCTGGTCATCCTGGCGCTGGGGCTCCTGTTCTGGCGCGCTCCCGCGTTACCCAAGCTCCTCCTGACGGGCATGGCCGTGGCGCTGGTGCTCTCGTTCCCGGTGAACTTCATCAGCCGCTTCATGCCGCGTGGCCTGGCCCTGGCCCTGGTCATTCTCCTGTTGCTGGCAGCGATGGTGCTGGCGGCCGTCATCCTCGTCCCACTCATCGCCGATCAGTTGGTGAGCCTCGCATCGCAGGCGCCCGATCTCCTGGACAGCGCGTACAGCTTATCGCGCCGAGGGGTGGTCTATCTGGCCGAACGGGGCCTCCTGGATACGACGCCTGACCAGGCGATGAAGCAACTGCAAACGACCGGCGCCCAGCGCGTTGAAGGGCTGCTGCAGGTGTCGGTTTCGACCGCGTTCGATACGCTCTCGGGCACGGTGGCAGGGGTCTTCACGACCTTGAGCACCATCTTGATTGCGGCATACCTGCTGGCGGATGGCGAACGCTTTCGCCTGGGCATGATTCGCGTGCTGCCCGTGCAGTACCGCGACGACGCGCTGGCGTTGTGGACTGACGTCGGGCACGCCCTCTCGCGCTACTTGGGCGGCATCCTGGTGTCGCTGACGTTTCAGGGCGTTGCGTCCACCATCATGCTTACGGTGCTGGGCGTGCCCTTTTCAATCCTGCTTGGTGTGTGGACCAGCCTCGGCGCGATCATCCCGTACGTCGGTTCCTATATCGGCGGCATTCCCGCGACGATCGTCGCCTTTACGGTTTCGCCCACCATCGGCATCCTGACCGCGCTGACCTACGTGGTGATCAACTTCATTGATGGCAACCTGATCGCTCCTCGTGTCCAGGGGCAGGCCATCCGCGTGCCGCCGCTCCTGATCTTCCTGGCGGTAATCACCGGAGGTCAGATTGCCGGCATCTGGGGCGCACTCATGGCCGTGCCGGCACTGGCGGTCGGGCGCGTGGTCTTTGATTTCCTGGTTGATCGACTGGTGGTCGTGCCGCAAGTCGCCCAGCCGCTTCCGGTATCGCTGGTGGAGGCCCCGGTAGAGGACGCCCCACTTGGCATGCGACGGCCTGTGCCACAACGGCCCTCGACGAAGGCTATCCGCGAGCGGTAGGGGCTGGTGCGGAACCGACCCCGGTCGGCTCGCTTCCCGCGCATTCCGCCGTGAGCGCGAACGAGCCCCCGCCGTGGTTCACGGCGGGGGCTGGGATGACGCATTCGGGCGTCAGGCGAGCGCAGGTACCGGGAGCCCTACGGCCGTCCGCCACGCCGCGTGCTCAGGCGTTGTGCCGCGCGCGATGGCCTTGAGGCCGGCCCGGAGGCGGCGGGTGACTGGCCCGATGGCGCCGTCGCCGATTGTCTGACCGTCGACCTGCGTGACGGGCGTGATCTCAGCGGCGTTGCCCACGAAAAAGAGTTCGTCGGCCAGGTAGATCTCGGTGCGATCCACGGCCCGCTCGTACATGGGCAACTCCAGGCCGGCGCGCACCATCGTGAGAACGGCATCGCGGGTGATGCTTTCCAGGATGCCGCTCTGCAGGTGCGGCGTGATCACCTCGCCGTCTCGCACGAGGAAGATGCAGGCGTTCGGCCCCTCGGCCACGGACCCGGCGCTGTTGAGAACGATCGCGTTGTCGTAGCCGTCGCGGCGCGCCTCACGCAGGATCATCGAACTGTTGCGGTAGTTGGAGAGGTTCTTGACGCGCGGCGGCATGGCGTCCTCGCTGATCCGGCGGTACGAGGAGAAGCGGGCACGCTGGCTGAAATCAGCGTCCAGGCGGGATGCGAGTGGCCACCAGTCCACAAACGCTCCGAAGCGGGACGTTTCGAAGAAGCCTCCGCTGGCCGCCTCCTCGACGTACGCAAGGGGCTGCAAGTAGACGTCTTCGCGGGGATTGTTTGCGCGCAGTGTGGCGATGCAGGCATCCATCAACGCATCGCGGGACCAGGGGCAGGCAAGGCCCATCAGCCGCATTGAGCGCATCATGCGGTCCATGTGGGCATCGAGCCGAAAAATGTACATCTCCTCCTGGTCCGGGTTGAAATAGCCGCGCATGCCTTCGAACACGCCCTCCACCCCGGACCACCCGAGGTGCGTGACTGGCACCAGAGCCCGAGATTCCGGCACGAGGTCGCCATTCCACCAGATCAGTTTTTCCACACCACTCACCGTTGCATCCTTTCGTATCTCACGACAAACGACTGCCCGGGTTCGCCCGTTGCCGGCGCGGTGCGCGATGCGCCTGGTCGGTGAAGCCATCGCGGCTATCCCAGCCCTTCCAGGCGCCGAGCACGCCACAAAGCGCCAAGAGCGAGACAAACGCCGCCAGGATCACGAGTGGGCCGAGCATGGGGCCCACCTCCGTGGCGTGGCTCTGCACCAGAGGCGGTAGTGCCGGCGCGTGGATGCCTCGATGCGAGAAGCCAGCCCCGCCCTGCCAGCCGCAGGTTGGCGCACCAGGTTTTCATGGCGATCGATCGCAAGCAGCCGCGTCGTTCGCGCACGCTCCGCGTGCGCCGCGATGCGTTGCTCGTAACCGCGCACCGTTTCCTCCGCCAGGAAAAGTTCGAGTTGCATGACGACGATCTCCGGCAACCATGATCGAGAAGTGGGACGGAGCCCGCGTCGACTCAGGCTTTTGTCCTGCTTGCGGCCCGGTGCGCGGCCAGACCGCTGGTCAAAGGATCCACATTGGCATCCCTCTCGTGGCAGACTTTAGGGCCAATCAGGAGCAAAGGAGATAGCCAATCTGGAAATGGACATTGCCAATTCCTGGTAATCGACATAGGCTGGTGGCCATGGATATGCTAGAGATCCGTTTGGATCCAGCCGACGCGGCGCCGCTCTACCGCCAGTTGGAGGAAACACTCGCGGCAGCTATCGGCGACGGGCGTCTCGTGCCCGGTGACCGCCTCCCATCCGAGCGCGCGCTGGCGGATCAGCTCGGTGTCAGCCGCACCACGACGGTCACCGCGTACCGCGAACTCGAAGCACGCGGCCTGGTGCGGGGCAGCACGGGGCGGGGCACGTATGTCTGTGCCGCGAGTCCCGGTCGCGATGCGCCGTTCGCCTGGCAGGGCAAAGTGGCCTCCGCGGCGCTGCGGACAGTCGATCCCACCCTCCGTTCACTGGTGCAGGGCCAGGACGATGCGAACATCTCGTTCGCTGGCGGCATGCCGGCGTTGGACATGTTTCCGGTCCGGACGTTTCAGCATCGCCTGAGCCGTGTGATCGAGCAGGGGTTCCTGGACGCGCTGGGGCTTGGCCCAACCGAGGGCCAGCCCGCGTTACGTCTCGCTCTGGCAGAGCGTCACGGCGTTCCGCCTGAGCAGGTCATCGTCCTCGCCGGTTCGCAGCAGGGTCTCGATATCATGGCGCGCTGCCTGGTCGAGCCGCACGACGTGGTCATCGTGGATCGACCCACCTACCTGGGCGCCATCCAGGTCTTCCGGGCCGCCGGCGCGCGGATGGTGGGGTGGGACGCCCGCCGCGCGGATCTGGATGAACTCGAAGATCTCTTCCAGCGCTATCGCCCGAAGCTGCTCTACACCAACCCCACGTTTCACAACCCGAGTGGACGGACGCTCGGCCTGGAGACGCGCCGCGACCTGCTGAACCTCGCAGCGCGCTACCGCACGGCCATTCTGGAGGATGACCCGTACAGTCCGCTCTACCTGGGGCGCGTACCGCCTCCCTCACTGCACGCGCTGGATAGCCACGGTCTGGTGATCTACCAGAGCACGTTCTCCAAGACCCTGGCGGCCGGGTTGCGGGTGAGCTGGATCGTGGCCCCGGAAGCGATTGTGGAGCAGGTTGCGCTGGTGCGGCAGCGCGCAGACCTCTTTGGGGCCGGCGCGTACCAGCTCGTCCTGGCCGGGATGTTGGCGGATGGCAGTTACGATCGCCACATCGCCACACTGCGCGGCGAGCACCGGCGGCGCCTGGACGCAATGATGGCAGCGCTCAAGCAGGACCTCCCGCACGGCGTGGTGACCTGGCAGAACGTCGAGGGCGGCCTGTACCTCTGGCTGCACGCTCAGCGGCACCTGGATGCGCGCGTACTATCGCAGCAGGCTGCCGCGATGGGCGTGGAGGTCATCAGCGGGGATCACTTCTTTGCCGATGCCGGCGGGCGCCAGGAATTCCGGCTCTGCTTCACGCGCAATCCCCCGCCGGTCATTGCGGCCGGGGTCTCTCGCCTGGCAATGGCCGTGCAGGCGCTTGAGGCACAGGGCAGCCGGATGGTGGAGTCCGTGCCGCTGCCCTAGGGATGTCCAGAGAAGGCGAGCGGTGGTGGGGCGGGCCAGCGCGCGCTGGCCCGCTCTACGGGCGCTGGCGACGAGGCGCGTTAGCGCCCCATGGCCTCGATGATCGCGTCGGTCATGCGGGTCGTGGATGCCGCTTTGCTGGGGTCGCGGTCGGCGCGGAGATCGTAGGTCACATCCTTACCTTCGGCGATAACGGCGGCCGTTGCGCTCTCGACCCGCTCGGCGGCAGCCTGCTCCCCGAGGTGGCGCAGCATCAACGCGCCCGAGAGGATCATGGCGGTCGGGTTCGCCTCGTTCTTGCCAGCGTGGCTGGGGGCACTACCGTGGATCGCCTCGAAGACGGCGCCGTCCGGGCCGATGTTGCCGCTCGGGGCCACGCCGAGGCCGCCGATCATGCCGGCCACGAGATCGCTGACGATATCGCCGTAGAGGTTCGGCATCACGAGCACATCGTAGTCCTGCGGCTTCTGCATGAGCTGCATGCACATGTTGTCGACGATGCGGTCGTTGAAGGCGATTTCCGGGTAGCGCTCGGCCACGGCCTGGGCCTCACGCAGGAAAAGGCCGTCGGTGAACTTCATGATGTTCGCCTTGTGCACGGCAGTCACCTGCTTCCGGCCATTTGCCCGCGCGTACTCGAAGGCGTATTCCACGATGCGGCGCGAGGCAGCGGCGGTAATGACCTTGATCGAGATCGCCGCCGAACTGTCAACCTGCTTCTTCGAGCGCTCGTTGATGGCATCGATGACTTCGGCGGCTTCTTCAGTGCCGGTGTCGAACTCGATGCCGCTGTACATGCCTTCCAGGTTCTCGCGCACCACGACCAGGTCAATGTTGCGGAAAGTGCTCTGCACACCCTCCAGCGACTTGCCGGGGCGCAGGTTCGCGTACAGCCCAAGCGCCTGGCGCAGGCCCACGTTGACGCTGCGGAACCCACTGCCGATGGGTGTGGTCATGGGGCCTTTCAGCCCGACCTTGTTCCGCTTCAATGAATCGAGGGTAGCTTCCGGCAGCACGTCGCCCTGGCTCTCCAGGGCGGTCACTCCCGCCTCGCGCACATCCCAGTCGAAGGTCACGCCAGAGGCATCCAGCACGCGCTGGGCCGCGCCCGAGACCTCGGGGCCAATGCCGTCTCCCGGAATCAGCGTTACCTTGTAGCTCACACCTGTGCTCCCTTCGCGAACTGCGTGATCGACACGCGTTCCATCCCAATGCGCGATTGTCGCACGCGGAGGGTTCCTTGCCGCGTTTGGCAGCGCGCCGCACAATCTTCCCGGCGGATTCCTCTGCCGGCGACGAGAGCGGAGCGACGCAGAATCTGATGAGGACACCCAGAACTCCTGTCGTACTGGTGATCCTGGACGGGTGGGGCATTGGCCGGGACGAGCCGGGCAACGCCGTGTTGCAGGCGGCCACCCCGGTCATGGATCACCTCTGGGCCAGCTACCCGCACGCGACGTTGCGCACATCAGGGGAGGACGTGGGCCTGCCCGCCGGGCAGATGGGCAACTCGGAGGTCGGGCACACGAACCTGGGGGCAGGGTTCGTGGTCTACCAGTGGCTGACCCGGCTGGACCGGGCGATTGCCAGCGGCGAGTTCGCGGCAAATCCGGTGCTCAACCTGGCGATTGACCGCGTCCTTGCCAACGGCCAGACCCTGCACTTGCTCGGGCTCGTCAGCGATGGCGGGGTGCACTCGCATGTGCGGCACCTGGAGGCCCTGCTGCGCCTGGCGGCGGCACGAGGCGTGCCAGCAGACCGCGTTGTTGTGCAGGTCATTACCGATGGCCGGGACACCGCCCCGACGGCCGGACTGGGGTACGTCGCCCAACTGCAGCAAGCGATGGCGGCCACCGGCGTTGGCCGCATCGGGACGGTCGCTGGCCGCTACTACGCCATGGACCGCGACCGCCGCTGGGAGCGCACGCGGCTCGCCTACGACGCCATGGTCAACGGCCTCGGGCCGACCGCGCCCAGCGCCAGCGCAGCGATTGCGGCGGCTTACGCGGCGGGCATCACCGACGAATTCATCGTGCCCACAGTCATCGCAGAGGACGCCGCCGCGCGCATCAAGCCAGACGACAGCGTGATCTTCTTCAACTTCCGCGCCGACCGGGGGCGTCAGCTTTCTGAGGCGCTGGTGAGTGAGCACTTTCCCGGGTGGGAGCGCGGTCCGCGCCTGCCGGGGCTGCACCTGGTGACGCTCGCCCGCTACGAAGAGAGCCTGCCGGCCGAGGTGGCTTTTCCGCCGATGGATGTGGAGAAACCGCTGGCCCGCGTCATCAGCGAGGCTGGACTGGCGCAGCTTCATGCCGCCGAAACCGAGAAGTACCCGCATGTGACCTTTTTTTTCAACGGTGGCCGGGAAGCGCCCTACGCCGGCGAAGAACGGGTGCTGGTTGCGTCGCCAAAGGTGGCGACCTACGACCTGCAGCCAGAGATGAGCGCGCCGGAACTCACAGATGCGGTCGTGGCGGCCATTGCTGCCGGCGCGTTCGACTTCGTGATCGTCAACTTCGCGAACGGGGATATGGTCGGCCACACCGGGGTGCTTCCGGCAGCCATCGTGGCGGTGGAGACGGCGGACGCCGCGCTCGGCCGGATCGTGGCCGCCACGCTGGAGCAGGGTGGCGTGGCGCTGGTGACCGCAGACCACGGCAATGCCGAGGAGATGATCGATCCTCTCACCGGTGGTCCAATGACCGCCCACACGACGAACCCTGTCCCGGTGGTGCTGGCAGCGCCCGAGGAAAATGCGCTGCGGCACGCGAGGCTGCGCGCTGACGGGCGGTTAGCGGCGGTGGCGCCCACGGTACTTGAGTTGCTGGGGGTGGTTGCGCCGCCCGAAATGACCGAGCCGTCACTCCTGTCGCCATAGAGTGATCCGGCAATGGCCCTTCGGCGTCTTGACATGGGCTACGCAAAGCGAGCCTGAGTATCAGGTATGGTATGGCTCGGGCATTCGCCCGCTAAAGCCCTATCCACTAGCGACTGGGGGAAACGGATGTCACTCAGAGTTCGGCACGCTGTCATGTCTCTGGCCCTGGCCGGAGGAATCGCTGTTGCTGGATTGCCCGGCCTGACTGCAGCGCAGGATGCGACCCCAGTGGCGAGCCCCGAAAGCATGGGGCCACCGCCCACGCCAGACTACGCCACTGTCGTCGCCACCGGACTGGCCAATCCCCGCGGCATCTTTGCCGACGCCGACGGCAATCTCTGGGTCGCGGAATCGGGCATCGGTGGCGATGGCCCGTGCGCCATGGGCCCCGAAGGGAACGAAGAGTGCATGGGGCAGAGCGGCGGCGTGACGAAGATTTCCGCCGATGGCAGCCAGGAGCGAGTGCTGGATGGTCTGGCCTCCCGCGCGGCGAAGGACGGCAGTGCGGCGACCGGCCCGAATGACGTGGCGGTGGTGGAGAACCAGATCTTCGTCCTGCTTGGTTTCGGCGGTGACCCGGCAACCCGCGTCGATATCGGGGCCGAAGACGAACTGGGCTGGCTGATGGTGGATGACGGCAGCGGGCTGAAGCCCGTTGTTGATGTCGCGGCCTACGAGACCGACAGCAACCCGGACGGTGCGGCCATCGACTCCAACCCGTTCAGCCTGGTGCCGGCCGCCGAGGGCGCACTCGTGGTGAGTGATGCGGGCGGAAACGCGCTCCTCAACGTTTCCGCTGCGGGCGAGATTTCGACCCTGACCGTTTTCCCAAACCGGGAAGCCAAAGCCCCAGACGGTTCAGATATCCCGATGAACCCGGTCCCGACTGGCGTCACGTCGGATGCCAACGGCGACCTGATGGTCGGTGAACTGACCGGTTTTCCCTTCCCGATTGGCGGGGCGAATGTCTACACGATGAGTGCGGGCGGTGGCGATCCCACGTCCACGCTGGATGGCTTCACCAACGTCATCGACGTCGCGGCCGGGCCAGACGGCAGCACGTACGTGCTGGAAATGCTGACCGGGAGCATGCTCGGGGCGAACCCGGCTGATCCATCGACGCTGAATGGGCAACTCACCCGGGTTTCCCTTGACGGTACCCGCACGGTGATCGCCCACGACGGGCTTGTCTGGCCGACCGGCCTGGCGGTGGACGCGGATGGCAACATATTTGTCGCCACCTGGGGCGTCATGGGCAACATGGGCCAAATCTGGAAGATCGCGCCGCCCGCGTAAGCTGACGTCGTCCACCTACCCGCAGGCCCCGCTCCCCGGCAACCGGGAGCGGGGCCTTTTCTTGCGCCGGGCACGGGGTAGAGCACCCGCCTGTGCTGTAGGATTGCGCGGCGGCGACGGCCACGCACGGAACAGGGACGGACATTGAGCGGACACAAGGCGGAGGTGCGCGCTGCTCGCGCAGCGGAGGTGGCGGCGCAGCACGAGGAGGCGGCGGCGAAGCAGGCCACCCGTGGCAAGCGCGGCGCCTACGAGCGGGTGATCGCGCTACTGGACGAGGGCTCCTTCCAGGAACTCTCTCCATTTGTGCAAAGCCGCGCCACGCGTTTCGGCATGGACCGCCAGCGGCCGTTCGGCGACGGGGTGGTGACCGGTCTCGGCACCATTGATGGCCGGCACGTAGCGGTCTTTTCCCAGGACTTCACCGTCTACGGTGGCTCGCTGGGAGAGGCCTTCGCCGAAAAGATGGTCGGGCTGATGGACCACGCCGCCCGATACGGCATCCCGGTGATCGGGATCAACGATTCCGCTGGCGCCCGTATCCAGGAGGGCGTCGAGGGGCTCGCTGGCTACGGCGAGGTCTTCTACCGCAATGTCCGCCTGTCGGGTGTCGTACCGCAGATCAGCCTCATCGTAGGGCCGTGCGCTGGCGGTGCGGTGTATTCACCAGCAATGACAGATATTGTGGCCATGGTCGATGGCGTCGGGCAGATGTTCATCACCGGGCCGGATGTCATTCGCTCGGTGACTGGTGAGGAATCCACGCACGAATCGCTGGGCGGCGCGACGGCGCACATGACGCAGAGCGGCGTGGCGCACCTCGTGGCAGCGGACGAAGATGACCTGAACGCCCAGGTGCGCTACCTGCTCTCCTTTCTCCCGAGCAACAACCTCGAGGATCCGCCCTGGTTTGCCCCGGACGATGATCCGCTGCGGGAAGCCCCGGAGCTCGACACCATCGCGCCGGAGCAGAGCGAGAAACCGTACGACATGCACGATGTGCTGCGGGCGGTGCTGGATGACGGCGCCTTTTTCGAACTGCAGGCCGGTTTCGCCCCAAACATCCTGTGCGGGCTGGGGCGGCTGGATGGCTACCCGGTCGGAGTGGTGGCGAACCAGCCCCGGCACCTGGCCGGGACCATCGACATCGACGCCAGCGAGAAAGCCGCGCGCTTCGTGCGGATGTGCGATGCCTACAACATCCCGCTCGTCGTCTTCGAGGACGTGCCGGGGTTCCTGCCGGGCCTCAACCAGGAGCACGAGGGGATCATCCGGCGGGGCTCCAAGCTGTTGTACGCCTTCGCCGAGGCGACGGTGCCGCGTATCACGGTCATCACGCGCAAGGCCTACGGGGGCGCCTACGTGGTCATGAACTCGAAGCACATCGGGGCGGACTTCGCCGTTGCCTGGCCGACGGCCGAGATCGCGGTCATGGGGCCAGACGCCGCCGTGGATCTCGTGTTCCGGCGTGAGCTGGCGAGTGCGGAACAACCGGCGGCACGGCGGGCCGAACTGGTTGCCGAGTACGAAGACCTCTTCGCCAGCCCATGGCAGGCCGCCAGCCGCGGCTACATCGATGATGTCATCGAGCCACGCAAGACGCGCCCCTGGCTGATCCGCGCGTTCGCAACAGCGCGGACCAAGCGCGTGAGTACGCCCGCTCGCAAGCACGGCAATATTCCCCTGTGATGCCAGAGCACGAATTGACCGCCCAAGCTCACCCCGTCTCCCCGACCAGTCGACACGATGCAGCATGGGATGCGCGACCCGCGGCTGACCCGTCACCGGAAGAAACCGCCGCAATGATCGCGGTACTGTTGCTGACGCAACCAGAAGCACCGCCCGGCAAGGACGCGCCCCGCGCCTCGGCGTGGGCCCGAGCTGGACGACGTGAGGCGGTCCGGCCCTGGACGAGGCAGGCATGAGCCGGGAATCAATGCGTCTGGGTCCAGTCGTTGTCCTGCTTCTCTCCTGGTTCGTCGCGTTCAACCTGCGCAGCGGGTTCGTGGGCCTGGGGCCAGCGTTGCCCAACCTGACGGTAGACCTGGGGCTCACGTTCGCCCAGTCGAGCCTGCTTGTCTCCGCGCCGACCCTGTTGATGGGCCTCCTGGCGGTGCCTGGCGGGGTGCTGGCGGATCGCTGGGGAGCCGTGCGGGCAATTGCACTCGGGACGGCGCTGGTGGCCATTGGCGGTGGCGCCCGTGCCCTGACGCTGAATTTCGGGTTGATAGCGGCCATCACTATCGTGTTCGGCGCGGGGATCGGGTTGGCGCAACCCTCCCTGCCACGCCTGATGCGGGCGCGCTTCCCGCGGCGGCTCGGTGTGACCACCGGAGTCTATGCCTCTGGCCTGGTGTGCGGCGCCATTGTCGGGGCGGTGCTCTCCGCGTACCTGCTGGAGCAGGGCGGAGACGAGCACGCCTGGCGCACGCCGATCGCGACGTGGGGCATCCTGGCGGCAGTTGCGGCGGTGATCTGGTGCCTGGTCATGCGCCCCTGGGAAGCACCGGAAGACCGGCTGCCACCGGAGCAGGCAGCACTCGACGTTGCCGCCGACTGGTCCCCCTGGCGGGATCGGCGCGCGTGGATCGCCGCCTTCATCTTCGCCGCACAGGGGATGGCGTACTACCTGCTCATCGCCTGGCTGCCGGCGGTCTACGCCGAGGATGGCGGCAACGCGGCGGTCACCGCGGCGCTCGCCGGAGTCTTCAACGCGTCGACGCTGCCGGGCATCCTGCTGTTCCCCATCTGGTCGGATCGCCTCGGGCAACGCAAGGTGCCCACGATTGCGGCATCGGTCCTCTTCACCGTCGGGGTCGCGGGCTTGACAGTGGCGCCTCTGGCCGAGCCGTTGCGCTGGGTCTGGCCAGCCCTGGCGGGCGCAGGGGTGGCGGGCGTATTCGGCATGGCGCTGGTCATGCCGGCCGATCTCGCGCCTGCCGGGCGCACCGGGCGGGCGGCTGGCATGGTCCTGGCCGTCGGGTACGCCGGGTCTGCGCTGGGGCCGATTGCGGCGGGACTGGCGCGCGACCTCACTGGTTCATTCGATGCCTCCCTGATACTGTTGCCCATTGTTGGAATCGCCATGACCATCGCGGCGTTCGCGACCCCGGAAATGCCGGGGCGGGCACGAGGCGCAGGCAGAGCAGGAAGACAGGCCCCATGAGCAGGCACGAAGATTCTGGAGCACGGCGGCGTCTGCGCGATCTCGGAATTACCCTTGGCCGCTTGCCGACCGGCGAGCACAACGCCATCACCGATGTGAAAGGCGTGCGCGTCGGCCACACCACCCTGATTTCGGGGGAGGGTGACCTGGTGGTCGGCAAGGGGCCGGTGCGTACCGGCGTCACGGTCATTTTGCCGCACGAGGGCGATGTGGGCCTGGATCCCGTGTTTGCGGGTTACCACGTCTTCAACGGCAACGGTGAGATGACCGGGCTGCACTGGGTCAAGGAATCGGGCATGCTCACCACGCCGATTGCCATCACGAACACTCATAGCGTCGGCGTGGTGCACGACGCGATGATTTCGTACGAAGTGAAGCGGTTACGTCGCCCGGAGATCTACTTCAGCCTGCCGGTTGTCGCGGAGACGTTCGATGGCTGGCTGAACGACATCAACGGCATGCACGTGCGCGAGGAGCACGTCTGGGACGCGCTTGACGCCGCGAGCGGCGGGCCGGTGGCCGAGGGCTGTGTCGGTGGTGGCACCGGGATGAACTGCCACGAGTTCAAGGGCGGTATCGGCACGTCGTCACGGGTCGTCGCCGAGGCAGATGGCGGCTGGACCGTGGGCGTGCTGGTGCAGGCCAACTACGGTGACCGCCATCTTCTCCGCGTAGACGGAGTCCCCGTTGGCGAGTTGATCCCCTACGACGAAGTACCCGGGTTCGCCGAAGCGCGCAAGCGAACGGTCGATGGCTCCATCATCATCGTGGTGGCCACCGACGCGCCGTTGCTGCCGCACCAGTGCGACCGCCTGGCACAGCGAGCCACGGTGGGGCTGTCTCGGGTGGGGGGCATCGGGGCCAACTCGTCTGGCGACATCTTCTTCTGCTTTGCGAACGGCAACCGTGGATTGCCGGGTGCGGAGGAGCGCACGCGACAGGTGAGTGACTGCCGCATGATCTCGCCGGACGCGATGACGCCGCTATTCGAGGCGTGCGCCGAAGCGACCGAAGAGGCGATCCTCAATGCGATGTGCATGGCGACCACCACCACCGGTGTCAACGGCCGCACGATCCACGCCCTGCCCCTGGCCCGCTTGCGGCAGTTGTGCTGTTCCTGAGGTCTACCCCTCGTACTGGGAGAGGGTGACCTCAGCCTCCATCGGCACGTAGCGGCGCAGGAAGCGCACGGGGAGGGTGCTGCCGATTTCGGCGCGGCCCAGGAAACGCTGCAGGTCATCGACCCCGCTCAATGGCAGGCCATCGAGGTGGGTTACGACATCGCGCGGCTCGAGGCCGGCGAGCGCGGCCGGACTCCCGTCGGCGACCGAGAGCACGCCCACCGCCAGTGGCGACGGGAGGCCATGCTCGCGCGCGACCCGCACGTGGATGGGCCGCGATTCAGCACTGATGCCCAGGTAGGCGCGGCGGATACGGCCATCCTTCATCAGCATGCCAGCAACCCAGCGTGCGGTGTTGACGGGCACGGCGAAGCAGATGCCCTGCGCGCCCTGGATGATGGCCGTGTTGATGCCGACAACGCGCCCCCGGGAGTCCACCAATGGACCACCGGAGTTGCCGGGGTTCAGCGCGGCGTCGGTCTGGATCACGTTTTCGATCAGGCGGCCGGTACTGGACCGCAGTGACCGGCCCAGCGCCGAGACGACGCCCGCCGTGACCGTGGCCTGGAACCCAAGCGGGTTGCCGATGGCGATCACCAACTGGCCCGGGCGAAGTGTGTCGGAGTCGCCGAGTTGCGCCGCCGGAAGGCCGCTGACCGTGGTCTGGATGACGGCCAGATCCGTGGCTGGATCATCGCCGATCAGACGCGCCGGCAGGGTGCGGCCGTCAGCCATCGTCACCTCGAGCGTGCGCGCGCTGTGGACGACGTGGCTGTTGGAGAGGATATAGCCGTCCGGAGCAATGACCACGCCAGACCCACCACTCGGTACGGTCTGCACGCGGCGGCCCTGACGGCCCTCGACGGTGACATCTTTTTCGACAGCGATGTTGACGACCGATGGGCTGATTCGTTCGGCGACGGTGACGACGGCGGTGGAGTAGGCATCGAGGAACGCTTCGGCCTGCGCCTCAGTCAGGGATGTCTGCGGGCTGGCCGGCTCGGTAGCCGGCTCGGCCACGCTGATGAGGGAGATATCGATGCCCTGGGTGGGTGAAGATGGGGAAATCACGGGAACTCCTGCGTGGAAATGACCATTGACTGCAATTGACCAGTGTGTGAAGGAGAGCGATGCGTACTGCGTAGTGTGCGGTGCAGCGGAAGGCGGTGCCGCCCCCGAAACGGACAGGTGTGGCCTGCCTGAACAGGGAGGGAGCGCGTGCAACGTACATCGACATAACGTTTCTCTTCGCGCGGGTGTTCCTCCGCGTGCCTCTGATTTCTCACCCACCCTGTACTATTTCAGGACTCGGACCAACTGTGGCGTGGAGGTCACGCCGTCATACGTAGCGACAGAGGAGAGAACCCGTGCGCTTCACGAACAAGGCTGTTCCCGGCGCAATTTCCCGGCGCAAGGTGCTGCAGGGCGCAGTGGCGGCAGGTGTTGCAGCGCCGCTGGCGGGCTTTGGTGAGCACGCCCAGGTCCGCGTCGCGCTTGCTGCGCAGTCCAAGAATGGCTCGACGCTGATTCTGGGTCTCGATGGGTCACCCTCTGACCTTGACCCCCATTCCCAGTACGACTACCGCTCGACGACCGTCATCCGCTCGGTCTACGAGGGGCTGGTCGGGCTCAAGGGTGGCGCCACCGATGAGTACGAGGGGCTCGTCGCCGAGAGCTGGGAGGCCAACGACGACTCCAGCGTCTGGACCTTCAAGATCCGGCCGGGCCTGACTTTCCAGGACGGGTCACCCTGCGACGCCGCGGCCGTCAAGGCGTCGTACGAGCGCATGCTGGCCATGAACCGGGGTGCGGTGGCGGTGTTCTCCCGCTTCATCTCTGACCCCGGCCAGATGACGACGCCGGACGAAACGACGATCGTGTTCGATTGCGCCGCTCCCCAGCCGTTGTTTGTGACTGCGCTGGCCTCCACCTACGGCCCGCAGATCGTCAATGCCAAGGTGGCTCTGGAGCACGCCGAGGATGATGACTACGGCAACGCCTGGATGCAACTCAACGCCGAGGGAACCGGCACCGGCGCCTGGAAACTGGCGTCATTCGAGCCGGGCCAGGAAGTGATCCTGGAGCGCAACGAGAGCTACTGGAAGGGCTGGGAGGGGAACCACTTCGACCGCATCATT
Organism: Thermomicrobiales bacterium; assembly: GCA_034431475.1. Classification (GTDB taxonomy): domain Bacteria; phylum Chloroflexota; class Chloroflexia; order Thermomicrobiales; family UBA6265; genus JACCXM01. The sequence goes on from DAOUDE010000051.1 coordinate 17,804, forward strand.
GTGCGCGTCGTCGAGGAACCGGCCACGATGCGTCAGTTGGTGGAGTCTGGCGACGTCGATATCATGGACCGCTTCAGCGTTGATTTCAGTTGGATCGAGGAACTCCAGGCGAACGAGGCGCTGATTGTCGATATCTCCGACAGCACCGAAGTGACCTACTACGCGATGACCGAGGGCGGGGCATTGGCTTCTCCCGAGGCGCGCCAGGCGATGGCCTACGCGTATCCCTACCAGGAAGTCATCGACGGGGTGTTCCTGGGGAATGCCTCGCGCGCCAACAGCCTGATCGCACCAGCGGTGCGGGGGTACCAGGAGGACGGGTTCTTTTTCGAGACCGACCTGGACAAGGCAAAGGAGCTCCTGGCCGGCGCCGGTATCGCCGAGGGCACGGAACTCCTGATGACCCTTGGAGCGGGCGCGAACGACACGGATGCGCAGCTTTTCCAGGCCAACCTGGCGAAAATTGGCATTACCCTGACCATCGAGAAACTGGACCAGGTGAGCTTTACGGCGCTGTTCTACGGTGACACGCCCGCTGAGGAGCGCCCGAACTTCCTGGCCTGGGGGTGGTGGCCTGACTACAACGATTCCTGGAACGTGCTCTACCCAACCACCGCCTGCACATCGTGGGGATCTGCCGGCTCGAACGGTGGCTTCTTCTGCAATGAGGACGTGGATCAGCTTCTGGATGACGCGAAGAACGCGTCCACACTCGATACCTACGCCGAAATCCTGGACGAGGTGCAGACCATCATCACCAAGGATGACGTGCCGGTTATCGCCTTTGGCCAGCCGAAGTGGACGACAGTGCTGCAGAACTCCGTTGAGGGGTTCCAGTTCAACCCGATCAATCTTGGGACCTACGATTTCTGGTCGATGTCCCGCAAGGCGTAGCTTGCTGGCACCGAGCGCAAACGCAAAGGCCGGTCCGAAATGGACCGGCCTTTGTCAGCTTCACGTTGGCCAGCACTATCAGGCTTGTGGGGCGTCTGCTGCCGGCTCCTCCACGACCACATCCTCGGCCGGAACCTCTTCGGCGGCGGCTGCTTGCTCGGCCTCGGCTGCGGCGGCCTGCTCGGCCTGGGCCTCGGGAGACGGAGGACGCAGCGCGAGAATCAGCACGCCACCAGCGCCGCCTTCATCGCGGGACATCATGGTGGCGGTGCCAAAGTAGTCCTGGTAGGCGCCGCCTTCACCAGAAAGCTGCATGATGAGGGTCGCCGGGCGCGCGCCCTCGAAATCATCGAGCCAGGTCCAGCGCTCGATCACGCCATCTGGCCGCGGATACGTGGTGAAGGTTGTTTCGCCCAGCACCACGAAGGGAGCCGAGCCGTCCTCCGGGAAATCCACCGTGCCCACGGCCGCTCCCGCTGCCGGGCTTGCTACGAAGCTCGCATCGGTGGCCAGTGGGTACAGCTCCAGGATATCCGAGTCAGCGGCGTTCGCGTACCAGAGCACCAGCGTAACGACATTGGTCTGGACAGCCGGGGCGCCGGCTGCCGGCTGTGGAGTTTCGGCTGGCGCTGGCGTGGCGGCGTTCGCCGTTACGACCACGGGGGTAGGCGGCGGCGTGGCCGTCGGCGCGGCTGGTGAGGCGGCGGGTGTCCCATCCTGGGCCGTGACGGTCAGTGATCCACAACCAAACACGAGCAGCAGGCCAAGCATGATCGCAAAGCGCGCCGCGAAACTGGATCTTCGCACCGGATTCTCCTGTTCACTCGACGCCCGGGATGACGCGAGAGAACCGTCGCACGGGTGAGGCTTCCGGGTCAAGCACTCACGGTACATGGTGCTCCTGTTTCCTGCACATCCACGCGGAATGTTGCTACGGAATCGTTCCGGCGGCCCTGTTCAAATCAGCGCGGGCGGCCAATGCCGGGCTCGTGCCAGCGGGATGGATCAGTCCAGTCGTGCGGGACGTTGTCATTCTGCAGGAGTCGATTCACGGGAGACGTTTCCCGACCGATGCCGCGTGGTGGGTCGCCACCAGAGTTGTTGAGATACCGATCAGATCATCTTGCCCGGCGCAGGTGCTGGCCGGCTCCGGACATGGGCTCGATACTCCCCATGGTATGATCTGTCGGTTCTCTCGCGAAGATGCCGAATGGACACAGAAAGCGCAAGGACACACAAGCCGGTGGAATCGTTGAGCGGCAGGGTAGCCCTGGTCTTCCCAGGACAGGGCAGTCAATTTGTGGGCATGGGCAAGGCACTTTACGACGCGTCTGGCGCGGCGAGGAAGGTGTTCGACCAGGCTGACGACGTGCTGGGATTTTCGATCACCCGGCTTTGCTTTCACGGCCCGGCCAATGAACTGGAAGACACCATCAACGCCCAGCCCGCCATTCTCACGGTGAGCATTGCGGCGTTGGAGGCACTCAAGGAGCGGTTGGCGGACGCCGGCCACAAGGTTGAGCCGATGGTGGTCGCCGGGCACTCGCTGGGCGAGTTTTCGGCACTGGTAGCGGCCGGGGTTATCGATTTTCCCTCTGGTTTGCGCCTCGTGCGAGAACGTGGCCGGCTCATGAAGGAAGCGGGCGAAACGAACCCCGGCGGCATGGCGGCGGTAATTGGGCTTGACGCCTCGACGCTGGCCGATGTCTGCAACGATGCTTCAGAGGGCGACGTCATCATTGTTGCGAATGACAACTGCCCAGGGCAGACGGTGATCTCCGGCGAAGTCGCTGCCCTCCTGCGCGCGATGGAGATGGCGAAGTCGCGGGGCGCCAAGCGGGTCGCCCGGCTGGGGATCAGCATCGCTTCGCACTCGCCGCTCATGGCGCGTGCCGGGGCCGGGCTGAGAGATGTCATCAGCGGTCAGACGCTCTCCGCGCCGCAGATTCCGATTGTCGCCAATGTCTCCGGCATGGCCATGACCACCGTTGATGAGGTGAGGCAGGAACTGGCGCACCATGTGGAGCGGCCGGTGAACTGGACGCGCTCTGTCGCCGAAATGGTCAACAGCGGCGCCACGACTTTCGTTGAGGTTGGCCCGGGGCAGATCCTGTCCGGATTGATTCGCCGCATCAACCGCGAAGTCACCACGCTGTCGCTGACAGATCTTGGTTTGCCAGGAGATGAGCGGATCGCCTGAAACCAGGCTCGCCTTCTACAGCATTCGCCGTTTTGAACAGAGAGGTTTTGCATCGTGGGACGGGTCGTCGTGACCGGGCTCGGGGCAGTGTCGCCGCTCGGTATCGGGGTTCCCGCACTGTGGGATGGCCTGGTGGCTGGGCGCTCGGGCGTCCGACACGTTCAGCACTTTGATACCGAGAACCTGCCGGTCAAAATCGCCGCTGAGGTGCCTGATTTCACCCCAAAGCAGTTCATGGATGCCAAGGCCGCACGTCGCATGGATCGCTTCGCGCAGTTCGCGATTGCCGCAACGCGGGAGGCGCTTGAGGACGCCGGGCTCGAGGTGACGGACGAGAACCGCGAGCGTATTGCCATCGTAGTGAATACCGGTGGTGGTGGGATTCCGAGCATCGAGACTAACGTCACTGCCATGGCGTTGAGCGGGCCGAATCGTGTTGGCCCGCTGGTGATTCCCATGTTCGCGCCGAACATGGCCAGTAGTCAGGTTTCGATTGCGTTTGGCATCCTCGGTCCCACCATCACGTCGGCTGCAGCGTGTGCCTCGGGGGTCCAGGCGTACGTGGACGCCGTTCGCTTGCTGCACAGTGGCGAGGCAGATGTCGTCATCACCGGGGGGACCGAAGCCGGCATCACCCCAGTGGCCCTGACCAGCCTCTCGCACATGCAGGCCCTCTCACATCGCAACGACGATCCCGAGCGGGCGTCGCGTCCGTTCGATGCGGACCGCGACGGGTTTGTCTTTGGCGAGGGCGCGGGCATCCTGATCCTGGAGACAGAGGAACACGCGGCACGCCGGGGCGCTCACGTCTACGCCGAGGCCATGGGGGGAGCACTTACCTCGGACGCCTACCACCTCACCGCGCCAGAGCCAACGGGCCGGGGGGCGCGTGCCGCGATGACCAATGCGCTGAAGCGCGCCGAGATGTCGCCCGAGGATATCGACTACATCGCGGCTCACGCGACGTCGACGCCCCTTGGAGACATCGTGGAGACGCGGGCCATCAAGGGTGCACTCGGCGACCACGCTCCGAAGGTGGCTGTTTCGGCGAACAAGTCGATGGTCGGGCACATGCTTGGGGCGGCCGGTGCGATATCTGCAATCTCCTCGGTGCTCGCGATACGCGACGGCGTTGTCCCGCCGACCATCAACCTGCAGACACCAGACCCAGAGTGTGACCTGAATTACGTGCCGAATGTCGCCGAGCGGCGACAGGTCGACGCGGCGATGGTGAACGGCTTTGGCTTCGGCGGCCAGAATGCCTCCACCATCTTTCGGCGGTTCCAGGGGTAATATCCGGCAACAGCAAACCCCTCTGCCGGCGCTGAAACGGCCGGCAGAGGGGTTTGCTTGTGGGCGATTTTTCTACCGCGCGGCAACAACCTTCGCGGGGGCCGCCACCTTCAGCGCCTGCTCCAGGTCCTGCAACAGGTCACCGCGATTTTCGATGCCAACCGAGAGGCGGATCAGCGTGCCCTCGACTTCCGCGCCCGTGCCGGCCACGCTGGCGTGTGTCATCTGGCCCGGGTGCTCGATCAGGGACTCGACGCCACCCAGGCTTTCGGCAAGCTGGAAGATGCGCGTACCCCGAGCTACGTCGAGCGCGGTGGTGACATCTCCCTTGACCGTGAAGGAGACCATACCGGAAAAGCCGCGCATCTGGCGCTTCGCCACGTCGTGGCCAGGGTGGTCAGCGAGGCCAGGGTAGAACACGCGCTCCACGGCCGGGTGCCCCGCCAGGAACTCTGCCACCGCCTGGGCATTCTCGCTGTGGCGCTCCATGCGGACTGCCAGCGTCTTGATGCCGCGCAGCGCCAACCAGACATCGAACGGACCGGGCACTGCGCCGGCCGCGTTCTGATGGAACTTGAGGGTGGCGAAAACGTCGGGATCGTTGCCGATCACCGCGCCGCCGACGGTGTCGGAGTGGCCGCCGATGTACTTGGTCGTCGAGTGCAGCACGAGGTCGGCGCCGAGTGCCAGCGGGTTCTGCAGATATGGCGAAGCGAACGTGTTATCGACCATGAACATGGCCGGGTGATCACGCAGGATGTCGGCAATCCCCTTGATGTCGATAACCTTCAGGTAGGGGTTGCTCGGGGTCTCGGCCCAGACGAGACGCGTGTTGGTGCGAAGCGCCGCCCGCACGTTGTCCAGGTCCGTCATATCGACGAGGGTGTAGTCGATGCCGTAGCGGCTCCAGACCTTGGAGATGAACCGGTGCGTGCCGCCGTAGGCGTCATCTGTCAGCAGGATGTGGTCGCCCGGGTTGAGCAGGTAGTGCACATTCTGGGTGGCGGCCATTCCGCTGGCGTAGGCGAGGCCCCAGGCGCCGCCCTCCAGTGAGGCCAGGGCCTCCTGCAGGGCCTGGCGGGTCGGGTTGGCGGTGCGGGCGTAGTCGTACCCCTGATGCTCGCCGACGGCCTGCTGCACGAAGGTGCTGGTCTGGTAGATGGGTGTAATGATGGCGCCAGTCGCAGGGTCAGGGTCCTGCCCGGCGTGAATGGCGCGGGTTTCAAAGGCGGTGTCGTTCCAGTTCGTCGTCATGCCGGGCCAAGCTCCTGTGAATTGCCTCCTGACTTCCGTGTTGCGTCAGGGCGGCTGGTGATCGCGGCGCACAGTGCGTCACTACGTCGCTACTGCCGGGAATGGTAGCGGAGAAAGATTACGGATAGTACGGCGAGAACAGATCCTCCAGGATGATGGATACGTCGGGGAGTTGCACGGACGTTGCCACGTCGAGAGAAGTCATGATCGACCGATACTTGCCACTCCCGGGATTCGAATGGATTGTCACCGTCCGGGCGGCGGGGTCCACAATCCAGTACTCCGGGACATACCGGGCCGCGTAGAGATCACGCTTGATGAATTGATCTTTTCTGCTCGTAGACGGTGACAGGATCTCGATAATGATTGACGGACTCTCGGTCGTTGGTTCTTCTTCCAGGATGTGGGCACGGTCGTCAAGTACGACAGTCAGATCAGGCTGAACGACGCTGTCCTCGCCCATTCGGAAATCCAGCGGCGCGAAATAGAGGGACCCTCCGCCAGAGTGCAAGAACCGCTGGTCAAATAAGCGGGTGAGCCGCAAGCTGACCAACCGATGAAGTCGAGACGGCGACGGGGTCACGTACAGCGCTCCATCGATGAGTTCAGTCTGCTCGGAGAACTCCTCGCGAACGCTGAGAAACTCCTCGTAACTGAGCGGGCTCTTGACTTCGAGCATGCGTCGCCCTTTCTTGACCTCTAGTTCCCGCGATGGTGTGCGACGTAATCCAGGACATCAGCCCGGGTCACGACGCCAATGATGGCGCCGTCGCGCTGGACCAGGACGGCAGGCGAGCCGGCGGCGAGCATCGGCACTACGCGCTCCACCTCTTCGTTGGCATCGACCAGCGGGAATGGCCCGTCCATGACGGTGCTGACCTTGGCGTTGAGCGCGTCCGGGCTGCGGAAGAGGTGGTCGAGCAGGCCCCGCTCCTGGACAGAGCCGGAGACGGATTGCACCTCGATTCGCCCCGGCGAGCCGTTGCTCGAGGACAGCGCGGAACTGCGCACCACCGGCAACTGCGAGATATCGTGCTGGCGCAGGAGTTCGATCGCTTCCGCCACAGTCTGGTCACACCCGATGGCCACCACGTTCGGCGTACCGTTGTCGCGCCCGGCGACCACCGTGCCGACACGGGCAGGCTGGCGGAAGCGGGACAGGAAGCCGTTTTCCCGCATCCAGTCGTCGTTGTAGAGCTTGGAGAGATAGCCGCGCCCACTGTCTGGCAGCAGCACGACCACCAGTGCCTCCGGGTCGTCGATCTCCCGCGCGGTCTCCAGCGCAGCATGAACTGCCATCCCGCCTGAGCCGCCAATAAGGATGCCCTCTTCGCGGGTGACCCGGCGCGCGGCGGCGAACGCGTCCTTGTCCGTCACCTTCACCCAGCCGTCGACCAGAGTGGGGTCGAACGTACCGGGCCAGAAATCCTCGCCAACTCCCTCCACCTTGTAGGTGTGCATGTTCTCTGGCTGGGTGTAGATGCTGCCCTCCGGGTCAGCGCCGATGACCTTGATACCCGGGTTCTGCTCTTTCAGGTACCGCGCGACACCGGAGATGGTGCCGCCGGTCCCGACGCCCGCCACCCAGTGCGTGATGGCGCCACCGGTCTGCTCCCAGATCTCCGGCCCCGTCGATTCATAGTGCGTGCGGGGGTTCATCGGGTTGAAATACTGGTTCGGCTGGAAGGCGTTTGGCACTTCGCGTGTCAGGCGGTCCGCCACGGAGTAGTAGCTCTCTGGCGAGTCGCGCTCCACCGCCGTGGGAGTGGTTACCACCTGCGCGCCGTACGCCCGGAGCAGGGCGACCTTCTCCGGCGCGACCTTGTCGGGCATGACGAAGATACAACTGTAGCCTTTGACCGCGGCGGCCATGGCCAGGCCAACGCCGGTGTTGCCACTGGTCGGCTCGACGATGGTGCCACCCGGTCGGAGCCAGCCCTTGCGCTCGGCCTCTTCCACCATGCGGATGCCAATGCGATCCTTGACCGAGCCGCCAGGGTTCATCATTTCAAGTTTGGCGACCACTGGTGTGCGGATACCCTTGGTGATGCTGTTCAGGCGAACCAATGGGGTGTGGCCGAGCGCCGCGATAACATCGGACCGGATATCAGCGGTTGAGGCAGTCGTTGTCATGTCAGAGGAAACTCCGCAGCGGTGAGGGCGATGGGCGAGCGTGTCGCCCGGACACGCGGCCCGATGGTAGCACGGGGTTTTCCAGATTCCGGATCGGGAACTGAAACACGAGACGGGCCTGGAGGCAGGGAGTGGACAGCGGTGACGGAACTCGCGGAACCTGGGCTGAGCAATCCGATCGTGAACATCCGTGGTGAAGCGGTGGCGCTGGGTCCGCTCCATCGCGGCATGCTGCCCGCGCTTGAGCGGTGGGAGAACGACTTGCGGACGGCGGAGCTGGGTGGAGACGACCTGCGACCGGTCACCGCAGAAACCATCGCCGCCGAGTGGGAACCGTTGCTGCGCGGCGAACGGCCCGACTGGCTCGGCTTCGCGATCTACACCTTGCCTGAGTTGCGGCTCATCGGCCACGCCAACCTGCGCGACTACCAGAACATTCACGGCACCGCCGAGATGGGGATTGCGCTCGGAGAGGTCAGCGAGAGAGGCAAGGGATACGGGACCGAGGCCGTTCGGTTGTTGCTGGACTTTGCGTTTCAGCACCTGAATGTCTGGAACGTGTGGCTGGACACGGCTGCCTACAACCCCGGCGCAATCCGCGCGTACGAGAAGGCGGGCTTCCGCGAGATCGGGCGGCGGCGCGGAGCGCGGGTTGCCGGAGGCACACGGTACGACACCGTGTTAATGGACTGCACGCGCGAAGACTTCTTCGGCGCGCGGTGTCAGGAGGGAGAATCCGCGATCTCCGGTTGAGGTTCAGGCACGACACGCGTCCCGAGCGAGATCGCGAGGATCGCCACCGGAGCGAGCATCCCAACCACCCGGTACGCGGCCTCAAAGCTGCCGGTGTAGGCCAGGCTCGCACCGGAGATGAGCGGGCCGAGCGCCCCGCCCAGCGAACCGGCGGCCCCGGCCAGCGCCATTACCGCGCCGGGCTGGCGCGCATTGCTGTCCAGCAGCAGCACGTTCGCGGCGATGTAGGCCAGCCCGGTTCCCATGAGAACGGCGCCAGCAGCGACGAGTGCGCCAGGGACGGTGATGATAACAATGCCGGTCGAAAGCAACGTGGCGGCGACTGACAGCATGGCGATGATGATGAGGCGGACGGGGTCAAAGCGGCGCATCAGGATCGGGGCCACGTTGTTGGCAATGAGTTGCATCGTGCCGGCGGCGAAGAAGAGCAGGCTCAAGACGCTGGCAGACACCGCAAACACCGTCGTGGCATACGCTCCGAAGAAGACGAACCAGCCGCTGTAGATCGCGCTGAAAAGCGCCAGGCAGATCAGGAGTGCCCGAATGCGGGCGTTCCCGAACGCTTCGCCAAAGGCGCTGAAGGGACTCCTGCGCGCGGGCAGGGCCTGCAGGGGGCTGGCAGGAAACAACGCAACACCCAGGAGGAGGAGCAGCGCAGGCACGGCGATAGCCATCATCGCCACTCTCCAGCCGAACCTGGCGTTGATCTGGGTGATGATCGGCAATCCGACGACAAAGACGAGCGTCGAAGCCGAGACAATGAACCCGATCGCACGATTGCGCCAGGCCGGATCGTGAAACAGCTCGCGTGCGCCGGTCATACAGTTCGCCATGATCAGCGCGCCGCCGCATGCGGAGAGCACGCGGCCAACGGCCAGAATGGGGAACGAGGGGGCAAACGCAGCCAGCAGCATCCCGGTCATGATCATGGTGCTCAGCAGGCGGAACCAGGTGCGGCGGCCGAGGCGGTCGATCCAGGGCGTGGCCGCGATAGAGAATGCGAATCCCGCCAGAGAGCCAAGCGTGGCAAGTTGCCCGGTGGCCGCATCACCTGCGCGAAACGTCGCGGAAATGCTGGGGAGAAGCGGGCTGATCGAAGCTGACTGCAGCAGGTTGACCGCGGAGGCCAGGCAGAGCACTGCCAGCGCCATCCAGGTTCGCAGGGTGTACCGGGATGTCGCGGGCACAGGGTGTCCAACACGCTAACGTCCGAGGTTTTGCGCAAGGATGCTGCCCCGTACCTCCTGGGTCAAGTGACAGGGTGACCAGACCGGCTGCGCCCGTTTCGGGTGCCCAGCCAGACGGCGAACATGGCCACTGCCGCCAGCAATCCCAGGACGCGGTAGGCCGCTTCGAAGCTGCCAGACATCGCGAGTGCCCAACCGACCAGCGCAGGGCCGAGGGTGTTTCCAAGCCCAATGCCGGCCGACGCCACCGACATGACCGCGCCGGGGTGCGAGTGCTCGCCGTCCAGCAAAATCGCGTTGCAGGCGATATAGGCCGCCGCCGTGGTGTTGAGAATGATGATGGCGGCGGCAAGCGCGGCCGGCACCGTCGTGATGACAATGCCTGTGAGCACGAGCGAGCCGCCAGCGAGCGCCAACATCAGGTGGAGCACGGGAACGGCCGCGAAACGGCGGAGCAGGGGTGGTGTCAGGTTGTTCGCTGCCAGTTCTGTGATCCCGCTGACCAGGAACAGTGTGCTGAGCAACGCGGCAGACGCGGCAAAGACATCAGTGATGTACGCGCCGAAATAGACGAGCCAGCCCGTGTACATGGCCAGGTTCAGGCCAAGCGCCACCAGGATTCCCCCGACCCTTCGGCTCCCCAGGACCGCGCGAAACGAGGCGAGTGCCGGCTGCCGCGCGGTTGATCCGTGGAGGGCCGTGGCGGGCAGGAGCCGCGTACCGCCGATCATGACGATGGCTGGCAGCGCCATGCTGGCAACGGCGATGCGCCAGCCAGCGTGCGCTGCGATCTGGGTGAGGGCCGGGAGGCCAACGACGAAGCCAACGGTGGTTGCGGAGACCAGGATACCGATGGCGCGATTGCGCCAGACAACATCAGGAAAGAGCTCGCGCGCTCCGGTCATCGAGTTGGCAGTGACCACGGATGCACCCAACGCCGCGATGATGCGCGCGATGATGAGCACCCCAAACGTTGGTGCCATGGCCGACAGCAACGTGCCCACGAGCAGGAGCAGGCCCAGCAAGCGGTACCAGGTGGCGCGGCTCCAGCGGTCCATCCAGGGCGTAGCGACAAGTGCGGCCACAAAGGTAACCAGGGCGCTAACAGTGGCCAACTGGCCCGTCACGGCGTCGGGTGTGCCGAAAGTCATGCCAATTGGGCGTAACAGTGGGCTGAGAAAGCCCAGGTTGAGCATGGTGGTAAAGGAGCCCGTGCCATAGACGCCCAGTGCCAGCCAGGTGCGAACCGACGGCGACCCCGGCTGGCTCACGCAGGCGCTAGTAGTGGATCAGGATGGGCGTGCCGATGGTGGCCCAGTCCCAGATGTATCGTGAGTCATCCAGCAGCATGTTGATGCAACCGTGGCTCCCGGGGCGACCAATCGTTTCCTTGGTGCGCCACCACGCGAAGTGCAACGCATGGCCATAGTCGGTGAAGTACTGCGTAAACAGGACATCGTCGAGGCGGTAGAAACTTTCAGCGCCAATGGCCCCGGAGGTCATCGTTTCATTGGCCACGCGGCTGAGAATGGTGTAGTACCCCGGCGGTGTTTCCCAGCCAGCCATGCCAGTGGTGACGACGATCGTGCGGAGGGGATTCGTCCCGTCGTAGGCGGTCATCAATTGCTGGGTGAGGTTGATATCCAGCCACGGCCCCCAGGTTGGGGCATCGACCGGGAGCGGCGTGGGCAGAACCGGGGCATTGCGGCCGACGTTGCGTGAATACACGAAGCGGCCATCACCGACCTTCGCCCACATGTCCGCGCCTTCGAAGACTTCCTCACCCTTCAGCCACTGCGACACTGAGACCGCCGATCCATAGTCGAGCGTCTGCAGAATCTTGCTGGCGGTGGAGGGTTCGCTGCGGACGTTGGTTTCCTCCAGCGTCGCACCCTGCCAGATATCCAGCGTCCAGTCCGCGACCTGCAATTGGGGCAAGCTCGCGCGCACGGAGAGGTACCCTGCGGCGACCCAACCGGAGAGACCATTCGCGTAACCGGGCGACCAGTCGGCTGTGCCATCCGCGGAGGCGATGAACTCGGTGTTGTTCGGAAGGAGCGCCACCATGGACGCATCGGAGCTCGGTGCGCCGCGCAAGCGCAAGCCATCCGACGCCTGCACGAGAAAGCTTGTCCCCCCGGTCGGTGGCGCTGGCTGGAAGGCCGGGTCGCTCTGGAGACCCTGCTGTTCGGCCAGAACCTCGCCCATCGGCCGCAGGCTCACTACGCCGTTGTCGCTCTGTAGTACAGCGTTCTCGAAGACCTGCGCCAGTTGGCCGGCATGGTCCGGGTCTGGAAACGCTTCCGAAACGGGCGGGCCAAAGATCGGCGCGCCCCCCATCGAGGTCCAGAACGACGCGAAGGGTTCCTGCAACGTGTGGCTGGTTTCCGGGAAGAACTGGCAGGCCGGGGTTGGACAGCCGGCCACCGGTTGCCGCGCCGACGCTGGACTGAGTTCGGCCCAGACGGACTTGCCGAGCACTTCGCCACGGACGTCGAACGGCGGCGGCTGCGAGGGATCGAAAAGCAGGACCATGTTGCGGAACGACTGCAACACTCCGCCCGCGCCGCTGGCGTAACGCTCTTCCGAGAGCGGAGCGCCCAGGATCGCCTCGCCACCCGCCTGCTCCCACCGGGAGCGAAACGGCTCGGCGAGGTTGTGGCCCGTTTCGGCAAAGTAGCGCGAGCCGGCTCCCGGCGCCGTTACGGACACGGACTCAATTGATGGATCCGTGAGGGCGCCGGGATCTTGTGGCACGATCGGCGGGCTGCCGGTCTCCGAAGCGTCCTGCGCGGCAACGGACCCGGAAAACCGTGAAAGTGCAAGCCCGCTGGCTGCGCTTGCGGCCAGGCTCAGGAGCCGCCGGCGTGGCAGGCTCGAAGCGGAAAAAGAGCGGGCCGGGTCACGGCGCGTAGACATGAATATTCTCCCTGGCGGGGATCCTGGAATACGCCGGATTGAGTGGACGCGGCACTACGCATCCGTAGGCGGAGTGGGGCCCAATTACTATACGCAAGACATTGCGACAGAGTCGAGCCTCACCCACGTTCTCAAGATGAAACGCGTGAGATCCGCCAGTGGATTCACGCCGAAGCACGCGAACAGGGGCTGCCAATCGTGGCAGCCCCTGTAGCCTTCAGGTGGAAATCGAGCCCCTAGTCACGCAGGGCGTGGAATTCATTCGCGTCGACGGAGCGGGAGCGCCGGCTCAAGGCCAGGATGATCGCCAGGCCAACGGCGGCCTCGGCGGCGGCGACGGCAATCGTGAACAGGGCAAACCCCTCGCCGAACATTGTGTTCGTCTCGCGGGCGAACGCGATCAGGCTCAGGTTGACCGAGTTCATCATCAGTTCGACGCACATGAACATGATGAGCAGGTTCCGCCGGACCAGGAAGCCCATCAGCCCGATCACGAAGAGCGCTGCACTCAGGAACAGAAAGTGGTTGGTTGTCAGTTCGGCCATGATGCCGTCGTTCTCCCTGTTCGCCTGCGCCTAGCTACGGGTGGTCCGGGTCGAATTTCGCTGTCCCGGCGTCTTCGGCCGGACCGTCGTGTAGAGATCCGGGTCCTTGACCAGGATCACCTCACGCGTCATGTCCAGTTCACGGGTAGCCTGGCGGTCGGCGGCAGTAACCGGTGCGGCCGTATTCGGGCCTTCTGGCAGGGCCATGTCCGTCCCGCGAGGGTGCCCAAGCGAGATGGTGCCGAGCCGCTCGCCCAAACGCTCCGGGAGCGCCAGGACGATGGCGCCAACGACGCCAATGAGGAGGACGAGGGAGATAACTTCAAAGGGCAGGAGATACTGGGTGAAGAGCAGGTTGCCAACAGCCTGGGTTGATCCACCCACGAGCGCGATCGTTGCCGGATCAGCGTTTCCCGGGTCGCCAAGCATGCCCCGGTTAGCCACTGCCGCTGCGACCTCAAGGAACAGGATGACCCCCAACAGCGGCCCAACCACGCGTTGCACCGGGAGGCCAGGTGCTCGCTCTGGCAACTCCTGCGGATCAACCAGCATGAGGAGGAAGAGCATGAGCACCAGCGCGGCGCCAGCGTAGACGATGACCTGTACCGCGGCCAGGAACTCGGCCCCGAGCAGGACGAAGATGCCGGCGGTGTTGAACAGCGTCAGCACCAGGAATATGGCCGAGTGGACCGGGTTACTGGCGATGACGATTCCGGCCGCCGCCAGGATCGATATCGCCGCCAGTGCGTAGAAGAAAATGACGTTCCAGGGCATGCTGCAGTGTTCCCTCGCGGTCTAGAAGCTCAACTGGCCGTTGCCGATGAGCCGGATGAACGCGGTAATCAGGATGTTCACCAGCACCAGTGGCAGCAGGACCTTCCACGCGATGCCCATCAACTGGTCATAGCGGAAGCGGGGCAGCGTACCGCGCAGCCAGATGTAGAAGAAGAGGAAGATGACGACCTTGATCAGGAGCCAGAGAATCCCCATGCCCCAGTAGCGATCAACCAGTGGGCCGTCGATACCTCCCAGGAACATCGTGGCCGCGAACATGGAGACCACGATCATGTTGATGTACTCGCCAAGGAAGTAGAACGAGAACCGGAAGGCGGAGTACTCGGTGTGGAAGCCAGAGACCAGTTCGGTCTCCGCTTCCGGTAGGTCGAACGGGGCGCGGTTCGTTTCCGCAACCGCCGCGATGAAGAAGATGACGAATGCCAGTGGCTGGGAAAGGATGTACCAGTTGGGAAGAACGAACTCGAAGCCGCCGATGGCGAAGTTCAGATTCCGCATCTGATCTTCCATGATGGTGCGGATGCTAAGCGACGACGAGATCAGGAAGATCCCCATCAGCGACAGACCGAGGATGATCTCGTAGGAGATCACCTGTGCGGCGGAGCGCAGGCCACCCAGCAGCGAGTAGCGGTTGGCCGATGCGTAGCCGCCGAGGATGATGCCGTACACGCCTAGTGATCCAAACGCCAGGAGAAAGAGCGCCCCGACGTTCAGATCGGTGATCCAGAGGTTGATCGACTGACCGAACAGATCAATCTGGATATTGCCGAAGGGGATGACCGCCACGCGCGTGATGGCCACCACGAAGACGATGAGCGGCGCGAAATAGAAGACAACCTTGTCTGCATGCGCCGGTATCAGGTCTTCCTTGCCCAGCAGCTTCACCCCGTCGGCGAGCGGCTGCAGCAAGCCTTTCCAACCAGAGCGGTTGGGTCCAACACGGTCCTGCATGGCGGCGAGCACCTTGCGCTCGTACCACGTCATGTAGGCCATGCCCACGAGTAGGACGTTCATGAAAATGAACGCCACGATGAACGTCAGCCAGATTGGCTGCTCCATAAGAGCATCCCGCTCCCGCCAAGATCCCTCGGCCACATAGAAAAACCGGCTACGACTGTGCTGCCGGCACGGTTCGCTATTCTACCCCTATCGCACGGGTTCGTGAAACGCACCGCGAACCCGATTCTGTCATCGTCGTGGCATTGTGTGACCAGCGCACCTGCGGGCGTGCTCAGATCGAGGGCCTGAGGTGCGGAAAGAGCGCCCCCAAGAAGCCAATGAGTTGCTCGGAGGTGTCTGGCCAGGGGAACGCAGGCAGATGGCGACGGAGCGTCACCATGCCATGCATGGCCACCCAGATATCCGTGGCGGTGGCAAACGCCTTTTCAGGTGAGGCGTGATCCGCCGGCAGGCAGGCGTATGTGGCATCCACCAGAAGCTGAAACACGTCCCGGCCAGTGGGAATATCGGGATCGCGGACCGGGATGGTGATCTCGAAGATCATGCGGTAGGCGCTGGGGTGCTCCTGGGCGAAGGCAATGTAGCCCTCGCAGCCGCGCACCAGCCGCGTGAAGGGGTCCGTTTCGCCGGCAAGGCTCGCGGTGACCTGTTCGGCTAGCTGCCCGAACCGCTTCGCCACCACGGCGTCGATCAACGCGTCCTTGTTCTCGAACTGCAGATAGACCGAGGGGGCAGCCACCCCGGCCTCGCGCGCAACGGCGCGCAACGACAGGCTTTCCGGCGTGGCGCCTGCGGCCAGCAGCCGGTCTGCCGCGTCCATGAGTTCCTGGCGCAGGTGTTGCCCGGAGCCGTGCGCATTGCGCTCGCGGCGGGTAGGTGAGCCCGCTTTCCTGCCCGGCTCTTCCTTGATGCTTTCCATTGACACGAATACTAACACCTGTTAGTCTCTGAGTGGCGAACACCTGTTAGGTAATTCTCGTCGTCGTCTTGTCGCAAGAGGTATCGCTGATGTTGACTTTGCCCCGAGTGGACGTGCCTCGATCATGGCTGGAGTCCTCCCGGCGGCCCCTGTTGGCGCTAAGCGGGCTGATGGTGGTTATCCTGGCCATCGCCCTCGCTGGCCTGGCAGTGGACCCACGCCTGATCACGAATGCGCCTGCCTGGATGAAACCAGCAAAATTTGCAAGTTCGATCCTGATCTACTCCGCGACACTCTGGGTCTTGCTGCCGGCCATTGCTGATCGCCCGGTCTTTGTCCGCGTTGTGAGTTGGATCGTCCTGCTCGGCCTGGGCCTGGAGATGGCGCTGATCGCGCTGCAAGCGGCGCGCGGCGTCTCCAGTCACTTCAATACCACCACGACGTTCGATGCCATGGTCTTTCGCGCCATGGGCGCGACGATTATCGTCGTCTGGCTCTGCACGATTGCCACTGCGGCACTCTTCTTCCGGCGCCATCTGGCGCACCCTGCACTGACATGGGGTGTCCGCCTCGGCTTCATCGGAACCATAGTCGGCATGGGCGTCGCGTTCCTGATGACGCTGCCAACGCCTGAGCAGCAGCAAGTGGCGGCCGCGGGCTTGCCGCAACTCGTCAACGGCGCGCACTCGGTTGGCGTGGCCGACGGCGGGCCGGGCCTCCCCATCGTTGGCTGGAGCACCGTCGGCGGCGACTTGCGCATCGGGCACTTTTTCGGGCTTCACGCCCTGCAGGCCATTCCCCTTGTTGCCGTGCTGGTGATGCGGTTCAGCCCTGCCTGGCTGTCAGAACGAGCGCAGGCGCAGCTTAGCGGCATCGCCGGCGCGGCCTGGATCGCGCTGACGCTGGTGCTGACCTGGCAGGCACTGCGCGGCCAGCCGGTGACGGAGCCAGATCGACTGACCGTGGGTGTCCTGGTCGGCATTGTGGGGGGAGCGCTGCTGCTGTCGGCGATTGTCATGCGGCAGGCAACCAGCAGGAGGGCCAGGAGCCGGACAGTGGTTGTCGGGGCCTAGAGGTCCTGTGACCTACGGCTCGGCGGCCACCTCTGCCGCCCACTCGCGGACCGCCTCACTCCATGCCGTCGTGCAAGATCGTGGCTCAGCTGAAGGAACTCGTTCAACTTCTGACTCGACAAGAGTGGAAGAGAAGGGCTGGCGGTTACTTCGCGATACTCACCGGCTTCGAGAGACAGGATTGTCACCTGGCTGTCGGTAGCTTGCCAGATCTCTGGAACACCCATAGCAGCAAGAATTGGCAAACGTGGCACCAGGGATCGCGAGATCTCGATGTCAATCGCCAGGTCAGGCGGAGGCATGCCTGGCTGTTGCGCATTGCGACCAAACCCGACGATTTTGGCATGCTGAATGTAGAAGCTGCTGTCGGGCTAGCTTGCGCGCCTGGACCCGGCCCTACGTACGGTCATGGCCCCAGTGTCAACCCGATCCATGCGCCAGGAATCGGTGAGGTGGATTACCACGAGCGCAAGAGTCCAGTTGATCTCCTCATGCAACTCAGAGGGAGTCATGAACTCCAGTGCGCCCTCATCGAAGGCAACACGCGGTATGTTCCGGCCGGGATTGTCCGCAAGGATGTTTTCGAGCAACTCCCAGGACACATCAGATAGCAGAACACGCTGCTCACCGTTCGTGAGCAGCGTGTCGATTCTCCGGCCCTGGCCCGTCCCGTTGACCGGCTGAGCAACCACGTTGTTACCTGTCCACCGAGCCCAGCACGATATCAATCGTGCCGATGAGGGCCACGACGTCCGCCAACATGGACCCGGTCGCCATGTACGGTAGAACGCCGAGGTTCACGAAGTCTGGGCTGCGGATACGGAACCGGTACGGCATCGCCGAACCGTCCGACACCACGTAGTAGCCAAGTTCGCCCTTGGGATGCTCCACCGCTGCGTAGGCTTCGCCGACGGGTGGGCTGAACCCCTTGATGACCCAGATGAAGTGCCGCTGCATATCCTCGGCCGTGGTCATCGTTCCCTTGTGGGGGGGGATGACGTATTCGGATTCATACGCCATGAGCGGGGAATCCATGTGCTCGGCGTGGTCCAGTGCCTGGCCAATAATGCGGAGCGCCTGGCGCATTTCTTCCATGCGTACCAGGTAGCGGTCATAGGTGTCGCCGTGCTGGCCGAGGGGCACCTCGAAGTCGAGGCGGTCGTAAACGCAGTACGGCGTTGCCTTGCGGATGTCGTAATTCACGCCGGAGGCGCGCAAGCATGCGCCGGTCAGCGAGTAGCTGATGGCGACCTCCGCTGGAATAGCGCCGACACCCTTGGTGCGCGCCATCCAGATCGGGTTGGCGGAGAGCAGGGCGGCGTACTCGGCCTGGCGTTCCGGGAAGATCTTCAGGAAGTCACGCACCATGCCGGGCAAGGCTTCCGGGATGGGACGGGAGAAGCCGCCGATCTCCATCATGTTCGTGGTCAGGCGCGCGCCGCAGAACGTTTCGAAGAGATCGAGGATCAGTTCGCGCTCGCGGAAGCAGTACAGCGACATGGACAGCGCGCCGATATCGAGCGCGTGGGTGCCGAGCCACACGAGGTGGGAGGCGATTCGCGCCAACTCGGACATGATCACACGCCAGTACTGGGCGCGCTCAGGCGCTTCGACTCCGCAGAGTTTCTCGAAGGCCAGCACGCAGCCGAGGTTGTTCATCGGCGCGGCGACGTAGTCCGTGCGGTCGGTCCAGGGAATGACCTGCGCGTACCGGTGGTGCTCGCCGAGCTTTTCAGTGCCCCGGTGCAGGTAGCCGATTACCGGGTCGCAGGAGGTGATCAACTCACCATCCAGTGTGAGGACCACGCGCAGCACGCCGTGCGTACTTGGGTGCTGAGGGCCCATGTTAAGGGTCATCAGCCGCTCACCGCTCGGGCTTATGGCATCCTGCTCAACGGTCAGGCTGCCGAGTGACTGCGCATCGGCACTGAAGACCGAGCCGGCCTCGTAGGGCGCTGGCGCCAGGGTTTCGTCAGTGGCGCTCATATCAGGAAGCTCCTCGCCCGGTCCAGCGCGTGCGCACACGGCCAACGGTGCGCTCCGTGTTGTAGACCGGGAACTCGCGCCAGCCGCGCAATGGATAGTCCTTGCGGAGGGGGTAGCCCTCCTCCCAGTCATCCGGGAGCAGCATGCGCTTCAGATTTGGGTGTCCGTCGAAGATGATGCCGAACATGTCGTAGCACTCGCGCTCCAGCCAGTTTGCCCCGTTCCAGATGGGCACCAGCGACGGCACGAGTTCGCCATCATCGACGCCCGTTTTCAGGCGCAGACGCGCACGGTTCGGGATTGAGTAAAGCTGGGCGACCACATCGAACCGAGGCCGCTCACGCAGGCGGAGCATATCGACCGCCGTGAGGTCGCTCAGCATATTGACCTGCAGGTGCGGATGGTCACGCAGGTGCGTGCAAATCTCCCGCCAGTGGGTCGCGGCCACGTGAATCGTCGTCTCATTCCGGAAGCGCACGGCATCGACCACGGCATGCGGGAAATCGGCGCGCAGCACACGCAGCGCCGGGTGCACCTCGATGTCGTCGGCGAACCATGCATCGCGGGACCAGTCATCGAGCAGGGCCGCTTTCAGGCCCGAAACACTGCTGACTGGCGCGGAATCCACGGAGGCATCTGGGGATTGCGCCGCGAGTTGCTGCGCCTCCGCCAGTTGCTGCCGCTCCGTATTGGAATCAGGAGGGTTTGCATTCCCCGGCACTGACACGTCGTTGGTCCTTCTGTGCGACCGTCGTTCGCAGGGCGGGCGCTAGAGCCCGGGAGCGGCCGGAACGGCATCGAGCGCGGCCATGGCTGCCGCGCGCTCCTGGCGACGCTGTTCTTCAGCAGCCACCACGCCTTGCTTGCGCGCCATAGTTTCGTACTTGATGACCTTGTTCTGGAGCTCCAGAATGCCGTAGTAGAGCGCCTCGGGCGTCGGCGGGCAGCCAGGAACGTAGACATCGACCGGAATCACCTGGTCAACGCCCTGCACCACCGCGTAGGTGTCGTATGGGCCGCCGACATTGGCGCACGAGCCCATGGAAACCACCCATTTCGGCTCCGGCATCTGGTCGTAGAGCGTGCGGACGACCGGCGCCATCTTCTTGGTCACCGTGCCGGCGATGATCATGAGGTCCGCCTGGCGCGGTGAGGCACGGTACAGCATGCCAAAGCGCTCAGCGAGGTCAAAGCGCGACATCGAGGCGGCGATCATCTCGATGGCACAGCAGGCCAGGCCAAACTGCAGCCACCAGAGGGATGACCGTCGCGCCCAGTTGAAGAGAAAATCGAGCGAGGTAATGAAGACGTTCTTCTCGTACCGATCGTGCACTAGACCCATTCGAGGGCCCCTTTCCGCCATGCGTAGATGTAGCCCACGAAGAGCAACGCGATGAAGACGAGCATTTCGACGAAGCCATAGAGCCCCATCTCATCAAAGAGTACGGCCCAGGGGAACATGAAAATGGCTTCGATATCGAAGATCACGAACAGCATGGCGATGATGTAGAAGCGAGGCGTGTACCGAGGTTTCACAGGAGTGACATTCGGGATGCCGCTCTCGTAGGGGGCGGCCTTGATCCAGCTCGGTTTGGACGGAGCCATGATCCAGTTCAGGATCAACAGCGTCATGCCCATGGCGAACGCGGCGGTCAGCATCAGGGCGACGATGACCCAGTTGGAACCGAACGTTTCGACTGTCACCTGCGCCCCGGATCCTTTCTTCGCTGAAGCCTGGTTTCCTGCGTCCTGACAGGTTGCGCAACCCGCAAATGGTAGCACGAACGGGTTCACATTCCGGCGCTGATGGGGCGGCGGTGCGCCTGACGGCACCAGAGAATGCACGCTCGCGAAGGCATCCTACCCAATCCGCACAGCCCCATCCGGGAAGCGGTAGCGGTGTGGGCGCTGCCGCCGCTGCAGGGCGTAGACGGTGGCCAGTGGCCCCAGGTGACCCACGAACATCAGGAGGCAGAGGATGCGCTTGCTCACGGCCGTCAGTCCTGGCGTGATGCCGGTTGAAACCCCAACGGTCGCCAGGGCGCTCATGGCCTCGAACCTCAGCTCGATCATGGGTGTCTTGCGGTGACTGAACAGGTGCTCGGACGCCGAGAGACCGGCCGCGCCCAGGCCATAGAGCAGCAGAAAGATGAGGGAGACGGGCGCCTTGCTCGCCACCGGGATATCCGCCAGCGCCTCACCCCACTCGGTGGCCAGGAACACCAGCGTGCCGAAGAGGAGCAGCGCGCCGTTCAGCGCCAGCACGAGCTTGGAATCCAGCGCAAGTGGCCGCCACGCGCGTTTGTCGTAAGCATCCTTGCAGACCATGAACGAGATCGCGCCGAGCTGAATGAGCACGATCAGCAGGACATTGAGGATGGGGTTCGTCGCGGGATTGGTGTGCCCCGCGACCCGCGAGATGGCAAAGCCAGCGCTGCAGAACGCCGTAACCCAGTAAAAGATGCCCTGCCAAGCCGCCTCCGCGAGGGGCAGTTGCGCGAAGACCAGGAACCAGAGCTCCAGGCAAACAACTCCGGCGGCTTCCACCAGGACCGTGAACCAGAAAATACCGCGGGCGAGAGAAACCGCCTCGTTGATTGAGAAGGTGGCTGCGCCATCGCGCAGGAGCAACTCATCCTTCTGAGCGTGATGGCGAACAGGCCAGCGAGAAACACCTGGGAGTGAACGCTGGCGTCCTACCAGTCCGCAAAGGCGTCGATGGCCGAATCCAGCCCCGCCAGGAGCACGATGTCACCTCGCGTCAACGTCGCATCCAGGGGCGAGTGGGGCAAGAGCAGGTTGCCGGACTGAATGAGCATGACGCTGACACCAACACCGTGCTGCTCGATGTGCGCCAGGGCTCGATGTGCGCCAGGGACTTGCCAACCGCGTGTTCCGGCACTTCGAGCCGCGCAACGCCGCTCGTCGGTGTGAGGTTCATGTCGTTGACGGCGTGGCGGATATCGAGCGAGTGCGCGACCTGGTTGCCGCCCTCCGCCTCCGGATACACGATGCAGTCTGCGCCGACTTTGACCAGGATCTGGCCGTGCAGGTCTGTTTCGGCCTTGGCGATGACCCCCCGGGACAGCGATCTGCTTCAGCACCGGCGCACACCTGATGCTGGCCTCGATGTTCGGGCCCTGGGCGACGACACAAACATCAGAGCGCCCGACGCCGAGGGCAAGCAGGGCTTCCCTGTCTGCGCCGTCGGCCTGGGCGGCCAGGGTGGCAGACCACGGCCACGTTCGTGCCGAACCGCCCCAGGCCGATGACTGCCACCTGCTTGCGACCGCTCTGCTGATTCCCCCGGCTGCAGCGACTCCTGTATGTGTGACCGCTGGTTGATCTGCCTGCCTATGGGGTCGGAGAGTTGGTTGCGGGAAGCGGGAAGGTGTCGGCCACGCGGTTCGGCGTCCACGGGGTGTCGAGCCAATTGGTGAAGAATTCGTCGAGGTCTTTGCCAGAGATCTCTTCCGCCAGTGCCCTGAAGTCTCCGCTGTTCGCATTGCTGTGGTAGTAGCGCGCATTCCATTCGTGAAGCAGGTCGAAGAAGTCGTCATCCCCGATTTCGGCCCGAAGCTGACTGAGGAACACCGCCCCTCCCGCGTACACGACTTCCGAGAAAAGATTGTCGGGACCGGGATCGCCGATCTTGAGCCCCTGGCCGTCACCGGTGCGGGCGCCGTTCGCGAACGACGCAATCTGGCGGCGTAGCGTTGCCTGCGCCTTGTCCTCGCCGTACTCATGCTCATCCCACAGGATCTGGGCGTAGCGCGCAAAGCCCTCGTTGAGCCAGATATCCCGCCACTGCTCGAGTGAGACACTGTTGCCGAACCACTGGTGCGCAATCTCGTGCGCCACGGTCGGCTCCCGCGCGGACGACGCGTCGTAGGTGATCATCGTCTGGGTTTCCAGCGCGGCGTCGAACTGCGTGTCATCCAGCACCGTCTGGCCCAGGGACGCGAACGGGTACGGACCAAACCGTTCGGTGAAGGTTTCGAGCATGTCGGGCGTCTTGGCGAAGATGGCGCGCTCGCGCTGAGGAAGATCGGCCGGAAAGGCGTCGATCAGGGTGATGCCAGCTGGGCCCTGGAGTGTTTCCGTTTCGAACAGTCCCGCATGGAAGGTGACCAGGTAGCTGGCCGTCGGCTCGTCGTTTACCCAGGTGTACGTGTTGGTCGAGGTCTGCCCTGCGACCGCATCGGCGTGGGCAAGCTGCGCCAATCGCCCGTTCCCGACCACGTTGTACTCGTCGGGCACGGAGACGGTGATAGTGTAGGTGGCCTTGTCGAGTGGGTGGCCATTCACCGGGTACCAGACATCCGACCCCGCTGGTTCGCCAACGGTAAAGATGCTGTTCTCGGTCGTCCACCAGCCTTTCTGGAAGCGGTCATCGCCACCATCCGGCGTGCCGTGGTAGGTCACGACGGTCTGGAACGGCGCCGCGGCGGCAATTGGCGTGGCAGGCGTGATGGTGAGTTCGCCGCCATCCCGCGTGTAGTTCGCCGGATCGCCGTTCACGAGTATGTCGTCGATCTCGGGGCCCCGGTAATCGAGGTTGAACGCCGAGAGATTCTGGGTTGCAACGGCGTCGATGGTGGTGGTCGCTGTGTTGATGCTGCCGCCCTGCACGTCGAGATCGAGTGCGATGTCGTAGTGCTCGACTTCGTAGCCACCGTTGCCCAGGAGAGGGAAGTACGAGTCCCCAAGCCCTGCTGCCCCGGGCGTGAAGCTTCCGGCAATCGGTGAGGCCATCGGGGTCGCTTGCTGCCTCGCCAGGGTCGCCGGGGAAACGAACGCCACGCCGGGCGATGTCACCAGCAACGCCGTAAGCAACCAGCGACGAACGGTTTGTGGCATGAGTGGCGAACGCACGCGCGGTGTCCTTCGATTCCGGTGTCTGATCAGGGCCGGGCCGGATGCTACCCCGCCAGGTTGCCGCGCGTCGAAACGCCGGCGGCAACCTGGCGGGGTCGGCCATGCACCTTGCCTGTCACAACGCGGCGCGGGCCGGGCCGTTTCCGGGAGTGCCTACCAGTCCGCTACAGCGCCGTCGCGGTGGAAGGGCTGCATCAGGATTTCCGGCTGGAACGGGTGCTTCGCGGCCTCCGTCTCGTCCACCTCGATGCCGAGACCGGGCCGGGTGGGCAGTGCCACCTTGCCATGCACGACCTCGACCGGATTGGAAACCACCTCATCTCGCCAGGGCACGTCGGAGCGGATCGCTTCCTGGATAAGGAAGTTGGGCGTAGCGAAGTCGAACTGAATGGCCGCAGCGGTGGCGATTGGACCCAGCGGGTTATGCGGCGCCACCGAGATGTAGTAGGTTTCGGCCATCGAGGCGATCTTGCGCGCTTCCCAGAGGCCGCCGCAGTGGCAGAGGTCCGGCTGCGCAACGGCACACGCGCGACGTTCGAAGAGTTCCCGGAACTGGAAGCGGGTCACCAGCCGCTCCCCGGTGGCGATGGGGATGCCAGGCAGCGCCTGCGCCACCTCGACCATACCGCCGACATTCTCCGGTGGGCAGGGCTCTTCCATGAACCACGGCCGGTACGGCCGCAGCACCTCGCCGAACTGGATGGCCATCGCGGGCGTGGTGCGCCCGTGCAAATCCACCATGATGTCGATATCGTCGCCGACGGCCTCGCGGATAGCGGCCATACAGCGGTCGGCGTGGCGAAGCGGGGCCATGCTGTCCAGCGGTTCCGCCATCGGCACCACCAGCACCTTGATCGCGTCGTAGCCATCGGCCAGGGATTCGCGGGCGCGTTCGGCCATGCGCTCCGGTTGGTCCTGCAAGTAGAGCGCGTTCATTTCGCCGCCGCCGAGATGGTCGTACATGCGGATGTAGTCGCGCACGTTGCCGCCCAACAACTGGTAGACGGGCACGCCCAGGCTCTTGCCGAAGATATCCCAGCACGCCTGCTCGATCCCGGAGAGCGCGCTCATGCCGACAACGCCGGCGCGGAAAAAGGCATGCCGGTTCATGACCTGGTAGAGGTGTTCGACGCGACGAGGATCGAGCCCAACTGCCATGGGCGCCAGATCCTCGATGCAGCCGACTACACCGCGCGTCTTCCATTCCAGGCTGGCCTCACCCCAGCCCGTGATTCCTTCGTCGGTCTCGACCTTGACGAAGACCCAGTTGCGCATCTGGGCATTGACAACGACCGCCGAGATCCCAGTGATCTTCACACGCTTCTCCCGAGGTACTTCACCTGTGCATGCGCTAGACGAGCCAGGGCCGCGCGGAGGCCCACTGGCGAAGCGCAGCAACCTGTGGCGCAGACTCTATCGCGCCAGGAGCCAGCGCGCGAATCTCGGCGATCGCGTCGTCGGCGGAGAGGCCCGACTGCAGCAGCCAGGCGGCCAGGATGGTGCCGGTGCGTCCCTGCCCGGCCAGGCAGTGCACGACCACTGGCATGTTTTCTGCCAGCGAGGCATCAATGTAGGCAAGTGCCCGCAACATCTGCTGCGTAGTCGGCGCGTGGAAGTCATTGACCGGCAAGTGCAGGGTGTCCAGGCCGGCCGCCTCGAGTTCGTGCGCGACGACTGGCGTTTCCGTCAGCGTGAGCACCGACTGAATGCCATGCCCGCGCAAAACGGCTAGATCGGCGGCAAGCGATGTTCCGAACGCTCCCGGACGGGAGGATCCGGCGAGTTGGCCTTCAATGACCCAGTAGAAGCGTTGCATCAGGATCTCCGTCGCGCTTGAGGGCCGGTCTTTGAGAAGCGGCTGCAGCGTACCGTATGGTTACTCGAGAAGGAATGCTGGCCCAGTCCGCTGGGCCAGCGGATAGCGGAATGCTTCCGCGACGAGACGCTATCGAAAGGAGTAATGGCTGTGCCAAAGGCGACCAAAGAGAAGGCCAGCGCCAACAGCAAGAACGGCAGCGCCTCCGAGAACCGCACGTTCGAAACGGGAGTTGATCTCCCGGCCGAAGTGCGAGCGGCGATGGTCATGCTCCTGAACGAGATACTGGCTGCCAATTTCGATTTGCAGAGCCAGGTCAAGCAGGCGCACTGGAACGTGAAGGGTATTCACTTCTACCCCATGCACCTGCTCTTCGATGATCTCGCCGCGCACCTGGCGGACCTGACGGATGAGATTGCCGAGCGCGTAACGGCCATTGGTGGCTATGCGACGGGTACGGTGCGGATGGCGGCGGAAGACTCGACATTGCCAGAGATTCCCACCGGCATCAATGACGGCATGGCATACGTGAAGGCCCTTGTCGATCGCTACAGCATCCACGGCTCGAATCTGCGGGCGGGCATTGATGCAGCCGATGCCGCGGGTGACATGGACACCGCAGACCTGCTGACCGAGGCATCTCGCCAGGTTGACAAGGATCTCTGGTTCCTGCAGGCCCATCTGCAGGACTAGGTCCTTTGCAGCTAGACACGGACACGGGCCGGGCTTCCTGCACCGGCTCGTGCCGTTCCTCGAAGGCTCATGTGCTCATCGTAAAATGATGATTCTTCCTACCGGCTCCTGCATCCACCTGAAGGAGGAATCTTCCATGTCCGGGGCTCCAGGTCTTGATCGTATGCATGACGCGTCCGCAGGCATCGAACCCGGTCAAGCGCCAGAGGTTTCGGTCGCCCGCAGGTCCGCACTGGTTTCTCTTGCGGTCACGACTGGGTTGCTTGTCCTTCCCCGGGGAGGAGATGACGCGAGCGCCAGACGCCACATGAAGGGCGAACGACGTAAGCGTAAGAAATCGGGCCGGCGAGGGGGCCGTTCCGTAACCGGCTCCATCGTGGTGGATGGGACTAACGAGGCTTTGCCTGAAATCTCTGACGTCGGTGATGAAGTGACGTCGGTCGCGAGGTGCAGCGGCGGGGCGGTGCTGCTCGGCTGTGGCTACGCCCTCAGCACAGATCCGGTGGGCCCTGCGTCAGCCGCCGCGCTCAGCAACACCGTTTCGGATGTTGTGCCGAACGCGAGTGATGCCTCGTGTCGCGCGTCGTTGCGCCGGGTTGGTCCTGAACTCGGTCCGGTCGCGGCCAGTCCGCAAATTCGGGCACACGCCATCTGCAGTTCGTAAGCCAATTGGCGAGAGAACCGGCATGAGCGCGCTGGCGGCGACCCTTCAGCGCTTCCTCGTGACGTGGCGGATGCCTGCCTACGGCGAGATTTCACAAACCGCGCGAGTCGGGCGAGAATAGCAGCAGGAGATCAGGGTGCGAGGCACCGACGACGGAGGTTTCAATGCCGGTTCCTGTTGATCTGTTCGCCCCAGAAGTGATCCTGGTCAATGGCGTCATCCACACCGTTGACGCCGATCAGCCCAGCGTGTCTGCAGTGGCAATCCGGGATGGGCGCTTTGTGGCGACTGGTTCCGACGACGAGATTCGCGCCCTGGCGGGCCCGAACACGGTTGTCGAAGATCTGGGCGGGGCGGCGGTGGTGCCCGGCTTGATCGACGCCCACAACCACATGCAAAACACCGGCATCATGTTGCGCGAGGTCCAGCTTTACGACACGCGGACGATTGCCGAAATCGTGGAACGCATCGCGGAGCGCGTGAAAAGTGCCCGTCCTGGCGAGTGGGTGCTGGGACGCGGCTGGGACGAGAGCCTGCTGACGGAGGGGCGACACCCGAACCGGCATGACCTCGATGCCGTGTCGCCGGACAACCCGGTGGTGATCCACCGCGTCTGGAACAAGCTGGTCTGCAACTCCGCCGCCTTGCGGGCGGTGGGGATCGATCGCAATACGCCCGATCCACCGGCGGATGTCCTCTACAGCGGCTCCTTCGAACGCGATGAGAACGGCAATCCGACCGGGCTGTTCCGGGACCGCGCCAAGGACCTGATCACCGACAACATCCCGCCCTATTCCGAGGAGCAGCGAGTGGACGGCATTGCTGAGGGCTGCCGTGCGTACAACGCCACCGGCCTGACGGGCGTAGCTGAGCCGGGTCTCTACCCGCATGAGATTGCGGCGTACGCCCGGGCCAGGCGTGAGGGCAAGCTGACCGTCCGCACCGACATGCTGATCGCGGCCTGGGGCTTCGGCGCACCCGAGAGTGAAGGTGACCTGGAGAAGAACATCGCCTTCATTGGCACCGGCGGCAGTTTTGGTGACGACCTGCTCCGCCTGGAAGGCGTCAAGTTCATGATCGACGGCGGTATGAGCGACCGCACGGCACGCATGTTCGAGCCGTATCTCGATCAGCCGGACCACCGAGGCACCTGGGTCGTGGAACCGACCCGGCTGGTGAAGCTGATCCGCTACATTCACGACCTCGGCTGGCCGATGGACATCCACACCTGCGGTGACGAGGCGCAGGAGGTGGTGGTCGGCGCGTACGCCGATGCCCAGCGCGACAACCCGAAGCCGTGGCTGCGGCACCGCGTCCACCACGCCTACTTCCCGACCGAGAAGGCGCTGGAGCGTATGGCCGAGGCGCAGATTTCGGCTGTCGTCTCCTCACCCTTCCTGACTCACCTCGGTGAGGGATTTGTGAACAGCGTCGGGCCGGAGCGGGCCAGCCGGGCCATGCCGATGCGCACCTACCTGAACGCCGGTGTGCCGCTGGCCGGTTCGTCTGACTCGTACATCACGGACTTCAACCCCTGGGTAGGGATGCACGCGGCGGTGATCCGGCACACGGTGAACGGCACGAATCTGGGCCAGGAGACCGAGGCGCTCACCCCGGAAGAGGCGCTGCGCTCGTACACGATGGGCGGCGCGTTCGCCGTCGGCCGCGAGGACCGCCTCGGCTCCATTACACCAGGCAAGCTCGCTGACCTGGTGGTCCTTGACCGGGACCCACTGGCGATCGACCCGCAAACGCTCGATCAGGTAACGCCGACCAGGACCATGCTTGGCGGCGAGTGGGTCTGGACTGCGTAGGCGACGCCGGGATAGAGAAGGTACGCAACGGATGGAGCGTCAGGGCCAGCGGACCATCACGGTCAGCATCAGCGTGCGAACGATCTTCCTGATCATCGCGCTGGTGGCCCTGACGTACCTTTTCTTTCGCATTCCCCATTTCTGGCTGCTGGTCCTGACGGCGGTGGTGCTGGCCACCGCCATGGACAAGCCCGTCACCGCCATGCAGGCACATGGTCTGCCACGCGGTATCTCGATCCTGCTGATCTACATCCTGCTGATTGGAATGTTGGTAATTGCCATTGCGGCGCTGGCGCCCATCGTTGCGGGCGACGCTCGGGCGCTGGAGCGGGAACTGCCCGGCTACACGGCCTGGTTTGAGCGAATCGCGGCCAGTTTGCCCGCGACCGGCGATGCCAGCGCATCGTTCTCGCTGGCAGGCATCGAGGAACAGGTTCGTAGCAACGCCAGCACCCTCGCGCGGAGCGTAACCGAGATCGGGGTCGAAGCCGGGCGGACGGCGTTTTACGTCTTCGTCACGCTGGTCCTGGCCTTCTTCCTGAGCGTGGAGCCGGGAGTCGTTCTTGATGGGGCCGCCCGCTGGGTGCCGGCACGGCACCAGGAGCGAGTCTGGCGCATTGCGCGCAACATCCACGAGAGCATCGGGGCGTGGGCGCGCGGGCAACTGGCAATTGCCCTCATTTTCGGGGCCCTGATGGGAATTGGCCTGAAGGTGATTGGGGTGCCCTACGCGCCCTCACTCGGGGTCATTGCCGGCATCCTGGAGGTCGTGCCGTATGTCGGCGGCTTCATCACCGTCGTGCTGGCAGTCCTGAGCGCAGCCACGGTTGGCGTGCCGCAAGTTATCGCGGTAATCGTGCTCTACGTGGTGCTGGTCAACGTAGAGTCCCACGTCCTGGCGCCGCTGCTCTACGGCAAGGCGCTCGGGCTGCCGCCGGTGGCGATATTGCTGGCGCTGCTGGCGGGGGTCGAGCTCCTGGGCATCCTGGGCGCGCTGCTGGCGATCCCGCTCACCGTCATTATCTGGGCGATTGGCGAGGAGTTCGCCCCGCAGCGCCCGGTCGAGAGCGCCGCCGAGCAAAGAGCGGCGCTTCCGCCTGATTGAGCCACGTCGATCGGCGAGAGTAACGGAAGCAACGTACCTCCGGTATGATCGCCGTGCCGGGTGCGCGGCCACGCTGCAGCACACCAGATTCGGGTCCGGGCTGCCCCGGACGATGCATCGCAGGAGTTGATCGATGAAGATCGGTGTGTTCACCGTCCTCTTCAGCCAGCGCCCGCTGGAGGAGACGCTCGACTACGTCAAGGCTGCCGGCTGCGAGGCCGTGGAAATTGGGGTGGGGGGCTACCCCGGCTCGGCGCACGCCGATGCCGCCGCGCTGGTAGAGGATGCCGGCAAGCGCAAGCAGTTGCTGGAGGCGGTTACCTCGCGCGGGCTGGAGATCAGCGCGCTTTCCTGCCATGGCAACCCGCTGCACCCGAAGGTGGAAATCGCCGAGGCGCATGACCGCGACTACCGCAACGCGGTCAAACTCGCACAGCAGCTTGGCGTCGACACCGTGATCACGTTCTCGGGGTGCCCCGGTGGCGGTCCTGAGGCGCAGGAGCCGAACTGGGTGACGTGCCCGTGGCCGCCGGACTTTCTGGAGACGCTGGACTGGCAGTGGCGCGAGCGAGCGACGCCCTACTGGGGCGAGGCCGCCGCGTTCGCGAAGCAGCACGGGATCAAGGTCGCCATCGAGTTGCACCCCGGTTTCCTGGCGTACAACACCGATTCCTTCAACAAGCTGCGGGAGATCGGCGGCGAGACGCTGGGGGTGAACTTCGATCCTTCACACCTGTTCTGGCAGGGCATGGACCCACTGGTGTGCGTGCGCGACCTGGGTGACGCGATCTATCACGTTCACGCCAAGGATACCTGGCTGGACAAGCCGAACATTGCGCTCAACGGCGTGCTGGACACCAAGCCATACACCGACGAGATCAACCGCTCGTGGATCTTCCGCACCGTGGGCTTTGGCCACGGCCAGGAGTTCTGGCGCTCGCTGATGAGCGAGCTGCGCCTGGCCGGTTATGACGGCGTCATTTCCATCGAGCACGAAGATTCGCTGATGAGCATCAACGAGGGGTTCACCAGCGCGGTGAACTTCCTCAAGGGCGCGGTCATCTCGGAGTCACCCGCCGTCGCCTGGTGGGTCTAGCAGCGATAACGAGTGTCCGGAGGAGGGCTGCATGAGCGAGATCGGTGTCGGGCTAGTGGGCTACAAGTTCATGGGGCGGGCCCACTCCAATGCGTACCGGCAGGCGCCCCATTTCTTCGATGTCGATCCCACGCCGCGCATGGTGGCCATCTGCGGCCGCGACGAGGCGAGCGTGAAGCAGGCCGCCGAGAACCTGGGCTGGGAGGGCTACGAGACGGATTACGAGGCGCTGATCGCGCGGCCCGACATCCAGTTGATCGACGTTTCGACGCCCGGCGACACCCACAAGGACGTGGTGCTGGCGGCCCTGAAGGCGGGCAAGCACGTTATCTGCGAGAAGCCCCTGGCCAACAACTTGGCCGAGGCGCGCGAGATGCTGGAGGCGGCGCAGGCGGCCGGCACCGTGGCGGTCGTCAATTACAACTACCGCCGGGTTCCGGCCGTGCAATGGGCCAAAAAGCTGATCGATGACGGGGTCATCGGCGAGGTCCGGCACTGGCGCGCGGTCTACCTGCAGGACTGGATCAACGACCCCGAGTTCCCCCTGGTCTGGCGGCTGCAGAAGGAGCACGCCGGTTCTGGCGCGCTCGGCGATATCGCGGCACACATCACCGACCTCGGGATGTTTCTGCTGGGCCCGATTGACGAAGTCGTGGGCACACTCTCGACCTTTATCAAGCGGCGCAAGGTAGCAACGGCAGAGGGGGAAGGCGCGGGCCTTGCCGCCGCATCCGGCGACGAGTACGGCGATGTCACGGTCGACGACTCAACGACGTTCCTCGCCAGGTTTGCCAGCGGAGCGACCGGCACCTTCGAGGCGACGCGGCTGGCGCCGGGCCGCCGCAACTACAACAGCTTCGAAATCAACGGCAGCAAGGGGTCGATCACCTTCAATCTTGAGCGCATGAACGAGCTCCAGCTCTACCTGGTTGATGACCCGGCCGGCATCCAGGGCTTCCGCACCATCAACGTCACCGAAGGGGTCCACCCGTACGCGGGCGCGTGGTGGCCGGCGGGGCACCCGATTGGCTACGAGCACACGTTTGTTCACGCGGTAAAGGACCTGCTGGCGGGCATTGGCGACCGGAGCGTCAGCCCCGGGCCCTCCTTCGCGGAAGGATTCGCGGTGCAGGCCGTGCTGGACGCGGTCGAGCGCAGCGCGGCTGAGCATGCCTGGACGAAGCCCGAGCGTCCGTAGGCCTCAGGACGCAGGACGGCGCGCCTGCGCGCGGGTGCGCCGCAACACTGCCGTGACTACGGCGGCTTCATCCTGGGCAAGGAGACCCAGTACCCGGAACGGATCGGGATCGGCAGCGGCGGCGATGCGGGCCTCGTCGCCGCTGGCCAACGCCTCGCGCAATCTCTCCAGGTGGGCCGCGCGGAGGACCGCCTGCTCAAGTTCCGCCCACTCAGGACCGGCGCGCTGCAGGTCTCCCAGGGCGGCGCGAGCGGCCGGCAAGAGCCGCGCCAGCCGCTCCGCGTCTGGCGGCTCCGTGGCCATGGCGGCCCGGAGCGAGTCGGCCAGCGAAAGCCGGTCAACGACGCCGCGCACGGCAGACCAGTCCAGCCCATCGGAAAATGGCGCGCCCGAGGCTTCAAGTTCGGCCAGAGCTTCGACTACTTCGCGGTCCGGACCCTCGCGCAGGGCCGTCTCCAGCCGCGCTGCTGCCTGGCCACGCGTGATCGTGCGCTGCACCCGCCGGCGCTCTACCGCGGTCAGTCGTTCCTCGGCTCCAGCGGGCGCCTTGGCGAGCAGACCGCGCAGATAGGCGGCATCCCGCCTGCGGAGCGCAGCCCGCACGTCCTGCGTCCAACGTGACCGTTGCCAGGCAAGGTCAAGACGCACCCAGACCGCGTGGGGCCGGGTTTCTTCCTCTCGCCACAACGCCGGATCGGCAGCGGCACAGATCGCGACATCGTCATCACTCGCTACAGCCCGCTCGACGGCCTGCCACGCCCGCGCCCGCGCCAGCGCGCGGTTGGTGGCGGGATCGAGCGGTCCGAGATCATCGAGCTTGCCGGTGCGTTGCAGGTGAAGTAGGGCTGGGCGGTCTTCGTCGCGGAGCGCGGCAGCCAGGGCCTCACGGGTCTCGACCCGGTGGCGGGCATGCCGCGCGGCGCTCAGTGAAGCGGCCTCGGGCGCTACTCCGGCGCTTGCCGCCTGGGCCATTGCCTGCAGGAGCGCATCGTCATCCCGGCGGCGGTGCGCGCGGTCAATGGCGGCGCGCGCTTCCTGCTCGACGAGTTGATGGATCGCGGTGGCGTACACCTGCGCGGCAGGGAGCTCCCGCAGGTCACGCCAGAGTTGCAGCGCCTCGCGCCCATCGCGTTGCTGAATCGCCGCGTGGAGCGCCCCGAGACGCCGCGCCTGGCGGGCGTCCGCTTCGGAGGGGATGGCGCGAGGTGGCGTATCCGGCCCGGACGGCGCGTAAGTTGCTCCCGAAGGGACCGGATCCGACGGAACCGGGTTCTTCGGGGTTGCCGCTGGTGACACGGTCTGCGGGCGCGTGACCCCCGCGGGACGGGTTGAGCGCGGGACATGACGTGGAAAGCCGAGGCTGTCCAACCGGGCGGCAATTTCTGACAACGGCGGCAAATCCTCAGGTGCGAAGCGTATGGCGCGCCGCACGACCTCCAGCAGGAGCCGCAACGAAGCGACGTCCGCTGCATCCAGGCGCGAGAACACGGGCGAGGTTGACGGACGCCGCACGTCGGCGCTGCTGAAGAGCAAGCCCTGGGCTGGTAAACCCGGCAACAGGTCCGGCTGCTCGGCCAGGATGCGGAGAGCGGCCCACAGCATGAGCGCGGGAAAGCGGTCGCGGTACACGGAGTTGCGTGGGAAGCCTTGCGGGTGACGCAGCGCCGAAGTGCTTCCCGGCACGTCGTGCTCCATGCGGAAGCCTGGCCAGGTTACGCTGTCCAGATCGATGACGGCGATGGTGCCATCGGGCCGCACCATGATGTTGTCGGGACTGAGGTCGCCGTGAACGAAGCCGGCGGTCTCCATGGCCAGCGCTGACTCCAGCCAGTGATCGGCGATCATCGCGATGTGCGCGCCATCCCTCTCCTGGCAGAGGCGGGTGATCATCTCGCGCAGGGTACGGCCGGGCACACGCTCCATAGCGACCAGAGGACGGCTGGACTCCCTGCCGGTGGCGCTCGACAGGCGAAGACCGTCGGGTAGCCACTGGATATCGCCAGGAAGCGGCCCGTGTGGCGCGCGGAGTGCGTCCAGGAGGTGATCCTGCTGCAGCGCGGCGTAGCGTTGCGCCAGCGCCCGGTCGCGCTCGCGATCAGGGTGCTGATGCACACGCAAGGCCAGGATGCGTCCAGCAGGCGTGCGCAATTCGTAAACCACAGTGTGGCGTCCGGAGGCGCGCACGGGGCGACCCTCGGCATCTCGCCGCACCGTACCGCCGCCGAGTTGCTCGACCGCCGGCACGTTTGCGCGGGCATTCAGGAAGAGGGCATCGAGTTCGGAAAAGCTGAAAGACATGGCCTATATCTGAGACGACACTGAACGCCGATCTGCCAAAAGCTTGCTGGAGAATGGTACAGTCTGTCCGGACACCAGCGATTCCCGCTCGTTGTTGGCGCCCCCCGGCTGGTGTTTGCGACCTGGCAATCGAGGACTATCTTGCAGCGACGACGCGCGACTGATACCGCCGAACGAACCAAGCCGGCCATCGCCCCGGTCGGTGGGGTGGTGACCCCGGTCCGCCCTGGCATCGCCGATCCGTTCGGCTCATTCCCTGGTGAAGCCAATCTGGGCCGCAACGCTGTAGCGCAATCACTCCAGCAGATGGCCGAGACCCTGGCCAGTGTCGATGAGCGAGCATCGGCGCGCATGGAAGCCCTCAGCCGCGCGATCGCCACCGATGACGGCCGCCAGCGTTGGGCGGAAGTGGACCTGCGCCGGGCGTTCAACACCGAACACCTGGCCTACGCCTACGCCCTGCAGAAAGAGGGCGGATACGCGCACTCCACCATCGCCACCGCCGACCGGGTCAGGAACATCCTGGTCCTGGCGCCGATTCTCCTGACCTGGTTTGCGCTGGCAGAAGCCTCGCGCGCGTATGCCGCCTACATTACCGAGTTCCCAGATGAGGTTCGGCAGCCATTTCTGCTGCTCTGGGAGCGGGGTTTTGGAGGCTACGCCAGCGCGCTTGCGCCGAGCTTCTCGACCGTGGCCCTGATCGACGCCGTGATTATCGCCGCCATCATCGCGCTCACGTTCTATGCACACGGGCGGCGCGAGGCGCGCGAGGACGCGGTGGAGAAGACGGCGCAGCGCTTCCAGACGGACCTGGACAACGTCCTGGCCGAAGCATCTGTCGTCCTGGCCGTCGACCGGGGCAGCCGCCCGGCGGCGCTGGCACGGAATGTGGACCGCCTGGTGGAGCGCTTCGACCAGAACTCGCAGGAGCTCCTGACGCGGCTGCGCGTGGAGCACGACCGCCTGGAGCAACTGGCCGGCCGCCGCGAGCGCGAGTTCGCCGATTTCGGCGTCTTTGCCTCTGGCATGCGCGCGGGCGCGGAAGAGACGCACCGGCTCCTCGTGGAACTGCGCCAGGTCTCGGCGGGCCTGCAGGCGGCGCTGGAGGACCTGACGTCGGAAGTCAGCGCCACGGTGGACCAGGGCGGTGCGCTCCTGCGCGCGGTGCAGGGACTGGAGCACCTCACGACCGCCAACGTGCAGAGCGACCAGGCTCTGACGCGGCAGATCACCGCCGCCGCCGCTGCCCTCGCGGAGGCGGGGGACAAGGGCATTGCGGGTGCGGACGCGGCGGCACAGGCATCCCGCGTGGCAACAGAAGCCGTGCGCGGTATCAGCGCCATCGCCCACGACCTGGTCGGGAGTCAGGCACGCCTTGAGCGCGCCCTGACCGAGGAAGTGCAGACGAATACGCGCCTCGCAGAGGCCCTGCAGGGCAGCACCGGCAGCGTGGCGAACAGTGCCCGGGCCCTCGGGGAAATCGAGGGAAATCTGGCTGGCTTGCGTGACGAACTCGCCCGCGTGGCTGATGGAACATCCGGCCAGGCCCGCACGCTGACCGATCTCCTGGAGCAACAGGCGAGTGTGGCCACCGGGTTGTCGCAGGTGGCGCGGGATATCTCGACCATCAGCATGCGTACCGCGCAGCGCCAGGATGAGGTCTCGCAGAACATCGCGGCGCTGGTGGACCGGCTCGATCGCGTTGCGCGCGGCATGGGGCCAGGCGTGGCGCTGGAGCCCGCCGAGGGCCCGGCGCGGCGTGACCCGGAAAGCGGCTGGCCCCGCCGCCGTTCGTGATCTCATGGTGACCAAACCGGACATCGACTGGGTCGGTGCCGTCATCCCTGCGCCGCAGGGCACGGCGTGATGAGGCGGCGAAAGCGCTGGGAACAGCGCGACATGATCGCCCTGGGCGGCTGGATCTTCGCGGACCTGCTGCTCGGCCTGGCGATGCTCTTCTTCACTGCCAACACGGTCGGATCGCCGCCGCCCACGCCGACGCCGCAGCCAACGCCAAACCTGCTGGCGACCTCGCGCGCCACGATTTCTGCGCTTTCCACTGCGCAGGCGGCCTCGCAGTCGGACCTGGCCTCGCTCGATGCCCTGGCCACCGCGCAGGCAATTTCGGCCGAGCGCACGGCCGAAGCGTTATCGCGGCAGGTTTCCGCGAGGGAGGATGCGCTGGCAGCAGCGGCGGCCACCCAGCAGGCGCAGGACCTGGCATTGGCGACAGTCTCGGCTGAGTCCGAGCAAGCGATGGCCACCGCCGCCGCACGCGCGACGAACGAGGCGCTGCTGAATCAGCAGGCGACAGCAACTGCGCAGGCGCAGGCTACGCTCGCCGCCATGAGCGATTCCCAGCGCGCCACCGCCGAGGCCGAGGCCACGCGGGCCGCTCTTGCGGTCGAGGCCACGCTTGCGGCGTACGCCACGCAGCAGGCGGCGAGCGACGAGAGCCTCACCGACCAGCAGCGGGAAGCTGCCGCAGCCGCGGCGCTCGCCACGCAGGCTGCCCTCGACGCGCAAGCGACGATTGCTGCCCTGGAGACACGGGAGGCGGAACTCACGTTGAGTGGCACTGATCTGGCCGCGCTGGCTACCCGGAACGCAAGCCTCAGCGCCAGCGATCTGGCGACGGCGCAGGCCGTGGCCAATGCGAACGCCACGCAAGCGGCACTGAGTGCGACCGAGGCGGCCCAGAGCGTCAATCAGTCTTCGGCCGATGCCACGCAAATTGCTGAGTTGCAGGCGCAACAGCAAAACGCGCAGGTCACCGCGACCGCGCTCGCCGTGGTGGCCGCAAATTCAGTGCTGGACCCGAATCAGCAGAACATCACGATTCAGACCAATCTCGGCGCGATGCTTGGGGGTGATGAGGACGCACGACAGCAGGCGCGCCAGACGCTGAACACGACGCTCTCACGGTACCCACCAGGGTGCCGCGCCGGCTTTGCCCTCGTCAGCGGCAACGCGCCGGATATCGACCAGGGGATCCAGTTGGCCCAGCAGGTGGAGAGCCTGTTGCGCGAGGTGCGTCCTGACATCTTCACCGACGACACCGGGTTCGAGCATTTCGCGCAGCCGGGCGTGGAGCCGTTTGGGGAGGTGACGATCTCCGTTTTCTACTACTCGGGTTGTGAGCCAAT
Organism: Thermomicrobiales bacterium; assembly: GCA_034431475.1. GTDB lineage: Bacteria > Chloroflexota > Chloroflexia > Thermomicrobiales > UBA6265 > JACCXM01. The sequence continues at coordinate 55,423 of DAOUDE010000051.1, forward strand.
CACGTAGACGTCGGGCGCGCGGATGCTACGATGGGGCAGCCTGTGTTCGAAACCGCGACTGGCAGCGGATCGCAGACGATGACGATGCTATCCTTTGGGAAGTATTGGGAGTCTCCGCTCCCGCCCGGAAGGAGCCATTCTTGGCCGAAAATGTGACCGAAGTAACTGACGAAACCTTCGATCCTGAAGTGCTGCAAGCCGACAAGCCGGTCCTGGTCGATTTCTGGGCTCCGTGGTGTGCTCCCTGCCGCGCGGTTGGCGCCGTGCTGGAGAACCTGGCCGGCGAGCGGGACGACCTGAAGATCGTCAAGATCAACATCGACGACAACCAGGATCAGGCGATGAAGCACCGCGTAATGGTGCTGCCAACCATCATCCTGTTCAAGGACGGCGAAGAACTCGGCAAGTTGCAGGGTGGCGTACCGCCGACCGCGATTGCTCGCCTGCTGAACACGCACGTGCCGCAGGAAGCGGCCGCTGAGGCCGCACCAGCAGAGTCCGCGCCGGCGAGCGCCTCCTAGGGCAACCTACGGCTGCACCCAGCTCTGCGGGACGTAGCCGGTCACGACGCCCTGGTCGGTCTGGACCTGGACCGGCCACCACAGCCCGGAATCACTCGCAACGGCATCGCCGCTGATCTGCACGGTCCCACCGTCCGGCAGTTCGGCGGCGATTTCCGCGTCCGGGCGCGGTTCGGTCCGTGCGACCAGGCCGGTGCCGGCGATACGCACCACCGAGCCTGGCGCGAGCCCTGGTGCATGCGACCAGATTCCCGGGATCTCGCCCTTCGTGACCACCAGCGCCGATATCAACAGCACGTTGAGCAACAGCGCAATGGCAAACGCCTGCCAGAGCCGGCGTTGGAGCAGCGCGAAGTTCAACCTGCTGCCCGTAGGCAAGAGCCGCGAAGACGTTCGTGGCGGGAATGGATCGACCGGCGAGAAGTCAACGTCAATGACCTGCTCACCGCTCTCGTTGGTGTCCGCCGGGCCATGCTCCGCGCGGCGTTTCGCGAGCCGGGAAGACCCCTTGACGGCTATCCCTGGCTCATTGGTCGGGAAGTGACGCCCGCTGGTTCCCGGCCTGGGAGCGTTGGGACGGCCAGTCTCAACGTCGGTCTCTCCTTCCACCCCGACGCGATACAGCCCGGCGAAGAGTCCGGCGCTCCCGTAGCGCAACTGGGGATTCCGCTCGAGTGCGCCGAGCACCACGTCATCGACCCACGGCGGAAGTGATTCTCCCTTGAGCACCTCGCTCGGCGGGCGCACCGGTTGCGTCAACCGGGCACGGATGGCGGCACTGTCCTTGCCCGCGTCATTGGTCAGCGCAAAGGGGGGCGCGGCGGTCAGCATTTCGTAGACGACGCAACCGAGCGCGTACACATCGGTCGTGACTTCAACTGGTTCGCCGGTGAGTTGCTCCGGTGCGAGGTAGGGGTGCGTGCCGCTGGCGGCAACCTCCGGGACTGCGCCGCCCGTTTGCGCCAGCCCGAAGTCAATCAGCTTGACCTGCCGGGTCGGCATCACCACGATGTTCTCGGGGCGCAGATCGAGATGGATCAGCCCACGCGCGTGCAGATGATCGAGCGCCGCCGCGACGCCTTCCAGCACCGGCACCACATCTTCCGGCTGAAACGGAGCGCTGGCGTTGATTTCTTCGCGCAGCGTGCGGCCTGGTACCCGCTCCATGATCAGCCAGGGAGCGCCGCGTTCCTCGGTGAAGGTCAGGGCTCGCACCACGTTTGGGTGGCTCAGGAACTGGAGCAGGCGGGCTTCACGACGGAAGCGGGCGCGCATGTCCGGATCGTCGCGGTACTCCAGGCGAAGTGTCTTGACGGTTACCGGCGCGCGCGTGCGCAGGTCGCGGCCCAGGTAAGCCACGGCAATGCCGGCGTCGGCAGGCTCGGCCTCGAGGTTGACCTCGTAGCGGCCGGCGATCGTCGTACGTGGATCTCCGCCCTGGGCGCTCTCCGCCGACCCGGCGGCAGGCTCGGCCGCCTCCGGCTCCTCCGGATTCTCAGGGTGGTCAGCAGTGCGTTGATCGGTCACAGCGCTCGGCGGATCCCTCGGCGAGACGGGGAACAACACGTGCGAAGCGGGCGCAAGGTCGCTGGCAACTCTAGCAGATGGCGGAGTTGCGGCCGGGAAGGGAGCGCAGGAGAGACGAGGATTTCTGCAGGGAGCGGGACAAGTTGCTGGGGAGAGGCTCCCTGCACGAGGGCGGGCTCAGGCAGCCTCGGCGATGGCTTCCTGGCGGGTCGGCTCGATGATCTCCTCGCCGATGTAGAAGGTCCAGCGGGCAATGTAGTTGCGTGGCTGCACGTCGAGCGCCAGATCACCCGGGAACTTGCGAGAGGGTTCGGCCAGGTCTAGCGCATCCTGCGGGCTGGTCAGGCAACACTTCGCCTTGCGCCCGAACTTTTCCTCGTACCGCTCAACGGCCTCGGCCAGCTTGGCGCGGGCCGGCTTCTTGCGATCGGAGTCGTACCATCCGAGAAACATCGAAATCACCTCCGTGGTGGCCGGGCGAGAGGTAGTCCCACGCAGCGGCTAGGAGGGAAAGCATAGCAGAACATGCGTTCTATATTCCAACCTGTTGGAGCGTACGTACGCGAATTTCTCGCTCTGCCGGGGGCCGAGTGGGCAGGGCCGTGGATTTCTGGTTGCCTAGGTGGCAGAGCCAAGGAAGCCTTTGACGTGGGGGAGCAGGATGTCACTTCTGAGAAACGTCTGTACGTGGTCCAGGCCCGGCAGAACCTCGCAGCGGGCAGCCGGCATCAGGGCGGCGGCGCGCTCGGCTTCGGCCACAAACGGCTCCTCGCTGCCGACGAGGTAGAGCGTGGGCGATGCAATGTGGGGCAAGTGCGGCAGGTGGCGGCCATCGGCCTCCGCGATCATGGCCGCCACGCAGGCGGCAAGGGCTGCGCCGTCGTTCTCCAGCCAGCGGGCGCGGGCGTCTGCGGGGAGTTCTCCATGCCGCGCTTCGTAACCTCTGACGAATCCGGCGATTCCACCCTGCAGGTCGCTGGCCCACGCGGCCATTTCGGTGGCCTCGTCGTCAGCGGCCGGGAAGGGGCTGTAGCCCGTGATGACCAGGCGCTCCACGCGGTGCGGCGCCATCCGGGCGAGCGACAGGGCAACGTTGCCACCCAGGGAATGGCCCCAGAGGTGGACGGACTCAAGACACAGGTCGTCCAGAACCGCGAGCACGTCCGCAGCGTGGGTGGCGCCGCCGTAGGCTGCGGTGCGATGTGGTTTTCCGCTCTCGCCATGACCCCGGGCGTCGACAAGGATCAGGAGGTAGCCGGCAGCAAGGTTCCCCGCGATGCCGGTGTCGTGCCACCGTGCGCCCGACCCGGTCAGGCCATGGAAGAGCACCAGCGGCGCGCCGGCGCCCGCGACCTCGTAATGGATCCGTACGCCGTCGTTGCTGACAAAGGGCACGTCGTTTCCCTCCAGGCCGTCCGCGATGGTGCAGCATAGCCGTCGCGATCCGCGTACGACGTTGCATACTCACCAGTCGAAAAATGGTGTTCGTTCAGACACCACTGAGTGATGGGATCGAGCCGGGTGTCCGTTTCCTCGTCCGCTGCCGCAGCCGGGCACATGCCGGTCCTGCGGGATGAAGCGATAGCCGCATTGCTGCCGCGCGCGGGTGGACGCTACATCGACGGCACCTTTGGGGGCGGGGGGCACACGCGCGAACTCCTGGCGGCCTCCGCCCCTGATGGCGTTGTGCTGGCGCTTGATGCGGACCCGGCAGCCATTGCGCGGGCCGAGGCACTTCGCGCCGACCCGGCGTTCGGGGCGAGGTTGATCGCGGTGCAAAGCAACTTTGCCGAACTGAGCCAGATCGCGCGTGAGTTGGACTTCGCTCCGGTAAATGGCGTGCTGCTTGATCTCGGTCTTTCCTCCTTCCAGCTTGACGCGCCGGATCGAGGGTTCGCCTTTCGCCTTGATGGCCCGCTCGACATGCGCTTCGACCCGACGCGCGGCGTTCCCGCAAGCGAACTCGTCAACACCTTGCCAGAAACGGAGCTGGCGGACCTGATCTGGCGCTTTGGTGAGGAGCCAGGGAGCCGCAGAATTGCCCGCGCCGTGGTGCGCGAGCGAAGCACTGCGCCGATCGGATCTACCGCCCAGCTTGCCGCAATCGTGGAGCGGGCGCTGGGTGGGCGGCGAGGACGCGATACACATCCGGCCACCCGCACGTTTCAGGCACTGCGCATTGCCACCAACGATGAGATGCGTGCGCTGGAATCGGCGCTCCAGGGAGCCGTTGACGTGCTGGCCCCCGGGGGGCGGTTGGCCGTGATTGCCTTTCACTCGCTGGAGGATCGACTGGTGAAGCGCTTCATCGAACGCGAGTGCGCCACGTGCGTGTGCCCGCCGGAGTTGCCAATCTGCATCTGCAGCCATCAGCCGCGCCTGTTCAAGGTCACTCGCCGCGCCATCCGGCCAGGCCCCGAGGAGGCCGCCGCCAATCCCCGCGCCCGGTCCGCCGTTCTGCGCGTGGCCGAGCGGCTGCCGGCGCCGTCGCCTGCCGTACCCGGAGATCTGGGATGACCCCGTACGCGTTGGAGAATCTGCTGGACGGAACCGACGCAGTGGTGCGTGGCGACCTCGCGCCGGATACGGTTTTCACCCAGATTCAGCGTGACGCGCGCCAGGCGAAGCCGGGGGAGCTGTTCATCGCCCTGCGTGGCGAGCGCTTCGATGGCCACGACTTCGTGGCGGACGCTGCATCCGCTGGCGCAGCCGCCGCGTTGGTCAGCCGCACCTGGGCGGATGAGCATTTTGACGCCCCGTTGCCGTTACTGGTGGTCGATGACCCGCTGATCACCTTGCAGCAATACGCGGCCTGGTGGCGCAACCGCCTACCCGACCTGCTGGTGGTGGGGATCACGGGAAGTGTCGGCAAGACGAGCACAAAAGAGACAGTAGCGACCGTTCTGCAGCGGGCAGGGGAGACCTACCGATCGCCGGGCAATCTCAATTCCGAGATCGGGCTGCCCCTTTCGCTGCTGGAAGTCAAACCCGAGCATTACGCGGCCGTCCTGGAGATGGGCGGGGCCTACGCCTTCGGCGAGATCCGTTTGCTCTGCGAAATCGCGCGGCCACGTATCGGAGTCGTGACGAACATCCACCCGGTGCATCTCGAGCGGATGGGCAGCATCGAGGCGATTGCCGAGACAAAGGCAGAGTTGGTCGACGCGATCCCCGAAGACGGTTGGGCGATCCTCAACGGCGACGACGCGCGCGTGCGAGCGATGGCCGAGCGGTGCAAGGGCAAGGTCCTCTTCTTCGGCTTGAACGAGGGGAACGACGTACGCGCCAGCCGAGTTGAGTCTGACGGCCTGGAAGGCACCGCGTTCTGGCTCCATCTCGACGGCGAAGACAACCGTGTCCGCATTCCGCTCATCGGCGGGCACGCCGTGGAACTGGCATTGGCGGCGATTGCCGTAGGACACGCTGCTGGCCTGGACCTCGCGAACATGCTTCAAGGCCTGGCCGAGCCAGGGGTGCAGGTGCGCCTGCTGGTGCTGGAAGGCCCGAATGGATCACAGATGATCGACGACACGTACAACGCCTCGACACCTTCGGTGATGAGCGCGCTCGGTCTCCTGGCGGTCATGCAGCCACGGCGCGCCATCGCGGTTCTCGGCGATATGCGAGAACTGGGCGACGTGACGGAGAACGAGCACATTACCGTTGGGCGGCGAGCGGGTGAAGTTGCCGACCTTGTGGTGACCTTTGGCGACCTCGCGCGAACCATCGGCCGCGAAGCCCTCAACACGGACGGCCGCTACGATGCCGGGCCGCCGGAGGTGGTGTCGTTCGGGCTGGACCAGCGCGACGAACTGGTTGACTACCTGCTCCAGGAACTCCGCCCCGGAGACGTGGTGCTCCTTAAGGGATCACGCGGTTTGCAGATGGAGAACATCGTGGAACGGCTACGGGTGCCGGCCGACAAGAGCGTGCTGAGTAGCGACGTCGAGGTATGACACTGCTGGGGATACTGCTGGAGACGGGCCCTCCAGATAGCATCATGCCGACGGACCCGAACCAGAACATGGCGGTCTCCCTGGCGCTGGCCGGGCTGGCGTTTGTCGTGACGCTGATCATCGGCCGCCCGATCGTTACGTTCTTGCGCCTGCGTAAGGCAGGCAAGCAGGTGCGTATCGATGGTCCACAGACCCACATCGTCAAGACGGGCACACCCACGATGGGCGGCTTGATGATCTCGCTCTCCGTCGTGGTAATCACCCTGGTCTTCAACATCCAGGGGCGCCTCTCCATGCTCCTCCCGGTCGGGGTGCTGATCGCGGTGGCGGTGCTTGGCGCCATCGACGACCGCATGAGCCTGCTCGGTGGCAAGAAGCAGGGCGGCATGAGCGCCCGCTTCAAGTTTCTCTGGCTGGCGGTGATCGCAATTGCGGCGGCGGCAATTCTGCACGCGCCCTTTCCATATGGGCTTGGCCTGAGCAGCGTCTACCTGCCGTTCGTCGGCCGCTATGACATTGGCTTGCTCTACATCCCGATCGCCGCGCTGGCGATCGCCGGGATGGCCAACGCAGTCAACTTCACGGACGGGCTCGATACGCTAGCGGCCGGGACCGCCGCCGTTGCCTTTGTCTCCTACGCCATCATTGCCTTTCGCCAGGGACAGCTCGGCGTGGTCACGCTCTGCCTCACCATGGTGGGAGCGTTGATGGGCTTCCTCTGGTTCAACGCCGCCCCGGCGCAGGTCATCATGGGGGATACCGGTTCCCTTGCGCTCGGCGCGACGCTGGCGGTGGCGGCGTTCATGACGGGGCAGTGGTTACTCCTGCCGGTAGTGGGCGCGGTCTTCATCGCCGAGGCTGCATCGGTGATGTTGCAGGTTGGCTACTTCAAGCTGACCAGACGCCGCTTCGGTGAGGGACGTCGGCTGTTCAAGATGGCGCCGCTTCATCACCACTTCGAAATGCTGGGCTGGTCCGAGACGCAGGTGGCCATGCGTTTCTGGATGATCTCCATGATGGCGGGGCTGATCGGCGTGGCCATGGCTCTCGTTCAGTTCTAGGCTGGGAAGGACGCAACGACACCCCATGAGTGAGGCACTGCGCGGCAAGCGTGTCACGCTGGTTGGGCTCGGCACCCGGCAGGGTGGTCTCGGCATCGCCCGCTACCTCGTGGCGCAGGGCGCGCAGGTGACCGTCACCGACATGCGCACTGCGGAGGCCCTGGCCGAGTCCGTAGCTGCGCTGGAGGGACTCCCGATTCGCTTTGTGCTCGGGAGGCACGAGGAGCGTGATTTCACGCCACACGGCACCGATATGGTCGTGCGTAACCCGGCGGTGCCGCGCCGCGCGCCCCTGTTGCAACTGGCACGGGAGCGCGGTGTGCCGATCGAGATGGAGATGAGCCTGTTCTTCCGCGCGTGTCCCGCGCCGATTGTGGGCGTCACCGGCACCAAGGGGAAGACGACCGTGTCGACGCTCGCTGGTGCGCTCCTGCGCGAGGCACTGCCGGCTACGCGCGTCGGCGGCAACATGGGCGTGACCGCGCTGGGGCAGCTCGAAGACCTCTCCCCGGAGGCGCCGATTGTGCTGGAACTCTCCTCCTGGCAATTGGAGGCCCTGATCGAGCACAAGCTTGCCCCGCGCGTGGCGGTGCTGACGCTCATCGCGGAGGACCACCTGAACACCTACGACGGCTTCGAGGATTACGCCGCGACCAAACGCGGCATCACCCAGCACCAGCGGCCCGAAGACTACCTGGTCGTCAACCGGGACGACCCGGAATCATGGCGGGCGGCCAGTGAAACGGCGGCGTCGGTGGCGCCATTCGGGCTGGTTGACTGCGGCGGCGACGGCGCATGGCAGGCCGGCGACACGCTGGTCTGGCGCTGGCGCGGCAGCGAGTTTCGGTGGCCAGCGCCGCAGTCACCGGCGTTACGTGGCGATCATGGGACGCGGAATGCGCTGGCCGCGATCGCGGCCGCCATGCTCGCGGGCGGCAACGCCAGGGCGGTTCAGCGCGGGCTCGACAGCTTCGCTGGCGTCCGGGACCGCATGGAGGAGGTGGCCACGATTATGGGTGTGACCTACATCAACGACACCACCGCCACTGCGCCGGTAGCGGCCGCTGCGGCGCTGAGTGCCTTGAGCGGCGGACCAGGCCGCGTCCATCTCCTGGCAGGCGGCGCAGACAAGAAGCTCGATCCCACGCCACTGGCCGTGGCAGCGGCGCGCAGCGGGGCCGCGGTTTACCTGTTCAGCGGGACGGCCACCCCGGCGTTGCGTGCGGCCCTGGCGGCACAGGGCCTGGACGCCAGGGGAGACTTCGAGGGTATGCGTGACGCGGTGACCGCAGCGACCGGCGCGGCGCAACCAGGAGACACCGTCCTGCTGTCGCCTGGTTGCGCCTCGTTCGGGTTGTTCCGGGATGAGTTCGACCGGGGTGAGCAGTTCCGGCAGGTCGTGGCGGCACTGACCGACGCACAGGTAGTGGCGCCCCATGACTGAGCCTGTCGTGACGGCCGTGCTCCCCGCGCTCCCCGCGCGGGTCCACTTCGTTGGCATTGGCGGCATTGGCATGAGCGGTCTCGCCCGCATCCTGCGCCAGTGGGGCTACGAGATCTCCGGGTCCGATTCCGCGCACTCGCCGCTGCTCGATGAGCTGGTGGCGGAGGGCATGACGGTTGGGGTCGGGCACACCATGACCACCGAGGCGGCAAGCGCGGATCTGGTGGTCGCGACCGCCGCCGTGCGCGCCGACAATCCCGAGATGCGGGCGGCCTCCGCTGCCGGGCGCACCGTCATCAAGCGAGCCGCATTGCTTGGCGCGCTCACGGATGCCCGGCGGGGCGTGGCGGTGGCGGGCAGCCACGGCAAGTCCACCACGAGCGGCATGCTGGTCTGGGCCTTGCGCGCCCTCGGGGCAGATCCGACGTTCGCCATCGGGGCCGTGCTGGACGGGCCGCAGGGCGCTACGAACGCAGCGCCCGGTACCGGCGCGGAGATGGTTGTGGAGGCGGACGAGTACGACCGCTCCTTCCTGCGCTTGCACCCGGATGTTGCCATCATCACGAATATCGACTATGACCATCCGGACATTTTCCCCACGCTGGAGGATTACGACCGGGCATTTGTCGACTTCGTCTCCGGCATGCGCGCCGGCGGCACGCTCGTCATCTCGATAGACGACCCCGGCTGCGCGCGGGTGATGGCCCGCGCCGACTGGCAGCCTGGTGGTGAGGTCGTGACGATTGGCGCATCGCCGCGCGCCACCTGGCGCATCGAGCGCACCGATGAAGGCGTACGTGTCGTCGGCAAGGATGACGTCGCGGTGTCGCTGGCCTTGCGCGTGCCGGGCGAACATAACCTCCAGAACGCGGCTGCTGCCCTGGCGGCCCTGACAGTCCTTGGCTACGACGCAAGTGCCGCTGCCGCGGCGCTGGCCGATTTCCCCGGCGTGGGACGGCGTTTCGAGCTGAAAGGGGAGGCGAACGGCGTTGTCGTCATCGACGACTATGCCCATCATCCGCGCGAAATCCAGGTGAACTTGCAGGCCGCCCGCGAGCGCTTTGGTGACCGGCGGATCTGGGCGGTAAGTCAGCCGCATACCTATTCGCGCCTGAAGGCGCTGCTCGTGGATTTCTCCACGGCCTTTGAGCATGCCGATCAGGTCATGATCCTTGATGTCTACGCCGCGCGCGAAACGGATTCGCTCGGTGTGTCGTCGGCTGACCTGCTGCAGCTCCTCCCCAGGGGCGGCGTGTCCGCGCAGGACCCGGCGCATGCGGCGGAGCAATTGGCCAACCTCGTTCGGCCCGGTGATGTCGTCCTGACGCTCGGAGCAGGCAGCGTGACCCAGGTGGGCCCGTTACTGCTGGAGCGGCTCCAGACAAAGGCTTCGCCGGGCGAACAGCGGCGGGCTGCATCGCGGCGCCTGGCCACGACGCAGGAGTCCTTCCCGCTTCCCGGCCGTGACACGGTGAAGGTTGTCCGCGACGCACCGATGCGGCTGAGCACCACCTGGCGCATTGGTGGCCCGGCCGACTATCTGGTGCGAGCGAGCTCGCCAGAAGACCTCCTGGCAGCGGTCGCCTGGGCACGGGCCGAAGGGCTGCCCGTCACGGTGATTGGCGGTGGCAGCAACCTCCTGGTGGCAGACAGCGGTATCCGGGGGGTGACGATTCTGTCGCGGACCACGGGCGAACGCGCATCGGGCCTTATCGAGACGCAAGATCTGGGCGACGCCGTGCAGATGCGCGTTGCGGCCCAGGCGCCACTCTCGTGGACCGGTCGCTACGCCGCTGAGCGCGGCTGGTCGGGCCTGGACTGGGGTGTGGGGCTACCAGGCACCATTGGCGGGGCGACGGTGAACAACGCGGGCGCGCATGGCACCGAGCAGATCGACCACCTGCAGCAGGTCATGATCCTGACGGCTGAGGGCGACGTGGTGGAGCAACCTGCGGCGTGGTTGCAGGCAGCGTACCGCCATACGGTCATCAAGGCCGCCGAACGCCCGCGCCCGTGGATTGTGCTGGCTGCTGTCATGGTGTTGCCGAAGGGCGATCCGGTTGAACTGGTTCGCTTGGCAGATGAGCACGCCGCATTCCGCAAGGCCACGCAGCCAACGGGCGCGTGCGCCGGTTCGACGTTTGCCAACCCGCCGGGAGACTTCGCGGGGCGGCTGCTGGAGGCGAGTGGTCTCAAGGGCTTCGCCGTCGGCGGCGCCATGTTCTCGCCGAAGCACGCGAACTGGATTGTCAACGACGGCAGCGCGACGGCCTCGGACGTACGCACGCTGATTGCGACCGCGCAACAGCGAGTGTTGGCCGAGATGGGAGTAGAGTTGCGGCGAGAAGTCGAGTTCCTGGGGGACGACTGAGACGTGGCAAGGGAGTAGAGATCCATGACGGAACGGCGTCGCGGCAAAGTGCGAGTGGCCGTCCTCTTTGGTGGGCAGTCCGGTGAGCACGACGTTTCCCTGCGTTCGGCGCAGAATGTCATGGATGCGCTTGATCCCGACCGCTACGAGATTGTGCCCATCGGCATTACCCGTGAGGGCCGATGGCTCAGCGGTGGTGACCCATTCGCGGCGCTGACGGCCACCTCACCCCTGTTCGCGCTCGGCGATGGCGCAGCGCCGGCAGCCCCAGCCGACACCCCGGGGGAAAGCGGCCTGTCGGCAGTGTTCTCCGAGTCGGTCGACGTGGTCATTCCGGTGTTGCACGGGCCGATGGGTGAAGACGGTACCGTGCAGGGCATGCTGGAGTTGGCCGGTATCCCCTATGTGGGTTCCGGGGTCCTGGGCTCGGCCCTGAGTATGGACAAGGCGATGGCCAAGACGGTGCTTGCTCAGGAGGGGCTGCCCCAGGCGCCCTGGCGGCTGATCACCCGCCGGGAGTGGGAGCAGAACCCCGAGGCCATCACGGCGTGGGTGGAGCAGACCTTTGGCTTCCCCTGCTTCGTGAAGCCCTCCAACATGGGCTCGAGCGTTGGCGTCAGCAAAGCGCACGATGCCAGCGAATTTCCGGCAGCCATGCGCGAAGCTTGCCGGTGGGACCGCCGCATCGTCATCGAGAAGGCGGTCAACGCGCGCGAGCTGGAAATCTCCGTGCTGGGCAACGATGAGCCGATTGCCTCAGTCGTCGGTGAGGTCGTCCCAAGCAACGAGTTCTACGACTACAACGCCAAGTATGTGGACGACAACTCGCTGTTGATCGCTCCGGCCGAGTTCGACCGTGACACGATGGTGCAGATCCAGGAACTGGCCATCGCGGCATTCCGGGCGCTGGACCTGGCCGGTATGGCGCGAGTGGACTTCTTCCTGGAGCGCGACACCGACCAGATCCTGATCAATGAGGCGAACACCATCCCCGGCTTCACCGCGATCAGCATGTACCCGCGCCTGTGGGAAGCGAGCGGTATGTCCAAGGCGGAATTGCTTGACCGCCTGGTGGGACTGGCGCTGGAGCGCGCCATGGAGCGCCGCACGGTCTAGGTGACCGTTCACCGCCTGGATGTGTTCAGGCGTGAGACAGGGCCGGTGTTATACTCCGGCCGGGAGTTGCTCTGCGGCACGTGCTGATCTGTGCGTCTTGCCGAATGCTGCTGACACATCAGCAGGCGGCGCGCCCCGCAGCGCCTTTCCGCAGCCGGAGTTGACAGCGCCGCCGTCTCCGCGACGGCCCAGGCTTTTCCACTTCGGATGCACGGTTCCGGTCACGATACTGACTCAGCGGTCGTTCGCTGAGCCCGCGGAAGTGTTCGCTTTCCGGGATTGGGGGAAGAAGGATGCAGTCCCACAACCAGGGGCCGGTGCGCGGCCAGCGGCGCCCACCCGAGGCGCAGCGCAACGGATTGCAGCGCACCACGGCGGATTCCGCCGGGCCGTCGGATGAACCAGCGGAGAGCATTGCCGCTGAACCCGTGCGCGTGTCTGCGCCCATTCCGACGCCTGCCCCTGCCCCGAGCCCGGCGCGCTCCGCCAGTGCACCGGCCCGCTTCAGTGACCATTGGGATGACCTGGTGCGCGAGACCTTTGCCAAGATCAAGGTTGTGGGTGTCGGCGGCGCAGGCGGCAACGCCGTCAACCGCATGATCGATGCGGGCGTCGATGGTATCGAGTTCGTCTCGGTCAACACCGATGCCCAGGCGCTGATGGGCAGCAAAGCGCCCATGTATGTCCGCATCGGCGACAAACTGACCAAGGGTCTCGGCGCGGGTGGTCGCCCGGAGATCGGCGAGCGCGCGGCTGAGGAGAGCGCGGACACCATCGGGGAGATGGTGCGCGGCGCGGACATGGTCTTCATCACCGCCGGAATGGGCGGGGGAACCGGCACCGGCGCGGCCCCGGTTGTCGCCAAGCACGCCCGCGCGGCCGGCGCGCTGACGGTCGGCGTGGTTACGAAGCCGTTTGACTTCGAGGGAACGCGCCGTCGCCGGGCTGCGGAGGAGGGGATCGCCCGCCTGCGTGAGACGGTGGACGCACTGATCGTGATCCCGAACCAGCGCCTGCTGGACATGGTCGATGCCAAGACCTCGATCGAGGAGGCCTTTGGGCTGGCCGATGACGTGCTGCGCCAGGGGATCGGCGGTATCTCTGACCTGATCACCAAGCCTGGGGTCATCAACCTCGACTTCGCTGACGTCAAGACCGTGATGAAGGAAGCTGGCTCTGCGCTGATGGCCATCGGCCATGGCACCGGCGAAACGCGGTGTATTGACGCCGCCCAGCAGGCGATTCACAGCCCGCTGCTGGAGATGGATATCCAGGGCGCGACCGGCGTGCTCTACAACATCACCGGCGGCTCCAACCTGACGCTGCTGGAGACGAGCGAGGCCGCGGATGTCATCCGGGCGGCGGTTGATGAGGAGGCCGAGATTATCTACGGCACCTCGATCGATCCATCGCTGGGAGACGGAGTCCGCATCACGCTGATCGCGACCGGTTTCGACCAGCGGGGGGATTTCTTCGATTCCCTGGGCCGGGGACCGGTACGAGAGCCGCGCCCGATGCGCGAGTCAGACCGTCAGACGTACCGCCCGCCGGCGTCGTCTTCGCAGCCTGCGCCGATTTCGCCGCCGCAGCGCTCCTCTGCGTCGCAGAACCAGAACGTTTCGCCTGCGACCTCCTTCCCGGAGGATGACTGGGTTGCGGAATCGTCGATTATCAAGTTCCTGCGGGAGCGCTAGCCCGGCAACATCATGCGCTGCCCCTTCTGCCACGAGCCCGATTCCCGGGTCACCGATAGCCGTGAACTCAGCGGCGGCGACAGTATTCGTCGCCGCCGCGAGTGCGCGTCCTGCGGCCGCCGCTTCACGACGTATGAGCGCGTCGAGCCGGTGAGCCTGGTCATTGTCAAGAAAGATGGGCGGCGGCAGGAGTTCGACCCGGCCAAGCTACGGCAGAAGCTGCGTGTCGCGCTGACCAAGCGCCCAGTCGGGGAAGCCGAGATCGAGGCTTTGATGGCCCGGGTCGAGGCGACGCTTCTCGCGCGCGGCACCGCCGAGGTACCCTCCAGCGCCATCGGCGAGGCGGTGCTCCAGGAACTGAAAGCGCTCGACGAAGTCGCCTACATCCGGTTTGCGTCGGTTTACCGCCACTTCCAGGACATCGAGGACCTCCGCCGTGAAGTGGAGGAACTGCGCTCCGCCCCCGGAGATGACCTGTAGGGTGATCCCCAACGGGGACCGTGGTGCTCAGCGATGGCTGGCGGTTGGCAGTACTTCAGCCAGCTTGCCGAAGCGAAGCGAGCCATCCGCCGCGCGCAAGGTGTGCTCTCCGGCCAGGTCCGCGTTGGTCGCCGGGAAGTCCGACCGGTAGTGTGCTCCGCGGCTCTCCTCTCGGAAGGCCGCGTTGTCGATTACCGAGCGGGCAGCGTCGATGAGATTGCGAAGCTCCCAGCGCTCTCGGGAGTCTGTCTCCGGATCACCGCCTTGCGCGTTCGCTTCCGCCGCAAGAGCGTCGATGGCCGCGCGCGCACGGGCCAGGCCCTCGGCGCTGCGTACGACCGCGACTTCCTGGCTCATCACGCGCTGGAGTTGCCGGCGCAGCATTGCGGCGTTTCCACCCTGCCCAACCTCCGGTGCCACGGGAGCGGGAACAGGAGGCAGTGAGGCGTTCTCGGCGGCAATGAGCGGCCATTCCTCGGCCAGCCTGTCTGCCCCCGCCATGCCAAAGACCAGGCCCTCCAGCAGCGAGTTGGACGCCAGGCGGTTCGCGCCGTGGATGCCAGTGGAGGCGGCTTCGCCGAAGGCCAGCAAGCCGGGCAGGCTGGTTCGCCCCTCTGTGTCGGCGACAACGCCACCGATGAAGTAATGGGCGGCGGGCGCCACAGGAATCAGATCGGTCGCCAGATCCAGACCCCGGCTGGCAAGTTCACTCGTAATGGTGGGAAAGCGGGCGCGAACCTCCTCGGGATCGAGATGGCGGAGATCGAGGTCCACGTGATCTCGTTGATCGAGCGCCATCTGCTGCTGGATACCTCGGGCCACCACATCGCGCGGGGCCAGCTCCGCCAACAGGTGGTTGCCCAGCATGAAGCGCTCCCCGGCGGCATCGCGCAGGTACGCACCCTCGCCGCGCACCGCCTCGGAGACCAGGAACGGCGATGCGCCAGGTATTGCCAGCACCGTGGGGTGGAACTGGACAAACTCGGTGTCTGCCACGGCCACGCCCGCACGCAGGGCCATCGCCAGGCCATCCGCGGTCGCCCCGAGCGGGTTGGAGGTGGTAGCCCAGAGATGGCCCGCACCGCCCGCCGCCAGCACCGTGACCGGCGCTTCCAGAAATGTCAGGCCCGCGCCCGGACCCAGTTCGGCGATGATGCCCCGGCAGCGGCCATCCACGACAACGAGATCCACCACGAAGGCGCCGGCGAAGACATCCACATTGACATCTTCGCGCACACCCGCCACGAGCGCCCGCTCAATTTCTGCCCCGGTGGCGTCGCCGCCGGCGTGGAGGACACGGCGCCGGGAGTGCGCGGCCTCGCGCCCCAGCAGCACTTCGCCGTTGGGGCCAGTGTCGAAGGCCGCGCCCAGCGCGGTCAGCCAGCGCACGGCTTCCGGCGCACCGGCAACCAGCGTCTCGACGGCCGGTTCATCCGAGAGTCCCGCACCCGCCGTGAGCGTGTCCTGGGCATGCAGTTCCGGGCTGTCATCGGGGCCGACCGCCGCCGAAAGCCCGCCCTGGGCGTAGCGCGTGTTGCTCTCCCCAAGCGCGCCTTTGGTCAGCAGCGCGACGCGCAAGTCAGCGGGGAGCGAAAGCGTAAACGCCAGCCCGGCCACGCCGGCTCCGACGACGATCACGTCATACGACGTACGTTGCATCTGTGTGGTGTCCTGTACCGGTTGAGGGTCTTCCTGGGCAGCACCCGCGTTCATCATCGCGCAAGACTACCGCAGCACGCGGCCCGCTGCGCGGCCCTGCGCGTGGCCTCGCCACCGGTGACAATGACGCAATCTCACGCTGATGAAAGGAGACCATGTGACGGAACGTACCCCGGTCGTTGATTCCCACCATCACTTCTGGACACCCGGCCGCTACGACTATTACTGGATGGCTGGCCCTGAATTGGGGCCTATCAGGCGGGCCTACCGGCCAGCCGACCTGCAACCGCTCCTGGCCGGCGCCGGCGTAGATGCCACGGTGCTGGTGCAGACGGTGCCGAGTGTGGACGAGACACGTGAGTTCCTGGAGATCGCGCAGAACACACCCTTCGTCGCGGGTGTCGTAGGCTGGGTCGATCTCACTGATCCCGCCGTCGGCGCCACGCTGACCGAGCTCAAGGCGGGTCGAGGAGGCAGCTACCTGGCTGGCATCCGGCATATGGTGCATGACGAACCGGACGCAAACTGGCTGCTGCGGCCCGATGTGCAGCGCGGCTTGCAGGCGGTAGCGCACGCGGACCTCGCGTACGACCTGTTGCTGCGCCCGCGAGAGTTGCCGGCGGCGCTGGAAGTCGTCAAGGCCCACCCGCACCTGCGCTTCGTAATCGACCACCTGGCGAAGCCGGAGATCGCCTCGGGGCTGATCGCGGAATGGCGAGAGCGCATCACCCCCTTTGGAGAGCAAACCCACGTGACATGCAAGCTCTCCGGCATGGTGACCGAGGCGAACTGGACGAGCTGGACGCCGGATGACTTGCGCCCCTACGTGGAAACCGTGCTTGAGGTCTTTGGGCCAGCGCGGGTGATGTTCGGCTCCGACTGGCCGGTATCGCTGCTGGCGGCGGACTACGGTCAGGTCAAGGCGGCCCTGGAAGCCGCGTTGCCACCGCTGACCGCTGCGCAGGAGGCGGCGATCTTCGGCGGCAACGCTATCCGGTTCTACCGGCTACAGGTTTGACCGGGCAAGTCGGTTAGAACGTGAGGGGCAGGCTGGTCAAATTGCGCAGAAAACTGCGATCCCAGGTGAGGTCTGACGCCGGGACGGCCAACTGCAGGTCAGGGTAACGCCGGACGAGCGTGGCAATGGCAATCTGCGCTTCCAGCCTCGCGAGTGGCGCTCCGAGACAGGCGTGAATCCCTTTGCCGAAGGCGATGTGCCGGTTGGCGTCCGTGCGGCTGATGTTGAACGTCTCCGGATCCGCGAACCGCTCCGGGTCATGGTTGGCCGAAGCCAACAGGAAAAGGAGGGGGGCGCCACGCTCGATGGCCTGCCCATCGACCTCGAAGTCCTGGACGGCAAATCGGAGGGTGGAGGTTTCGGCGGGCCCGTAATAGCGCAGAATCTCCTCGACCGCGTTTTCGATCAGGTCGGGGCGCGCTCGCAGCTCGGCCAGTTGTGCCGGGTTAGTGAGCAGCGCGAAGATGCCGTTCGCGATCAGGTTGACCGTCGTGATGTGTCCGGCCACAAAGAGAATGAAGACCATGGCCAGGACTTCGTCCTCGGTAAGCCGGTCGCCTTCCACCTCCGCGTGCAGGAGATCGGTGATGAGGTCGTCCCGGGGCTCAGCCCGCCGCTCGGCAAACAGCACACGCAGATAGGCGATGAACTCCCCGATCCCGCGACCGATCTCCTCGGCTTCATCTTCGCGCATTGGCTTGAGCAGGTTTTCCGACCAGCGCTGGGTCTGTTCGCGGTCCTTCTCCGGGATACCCAGCATTTCGCAGATAACGGTAACTGGCAGCGGGTAGGAAAACTGGGAGATGAGTTCCACGTGGCGGTGCGGGGCCGTTTCACCCGCTGCCGCCGCCTGCGCCTCGATTCCGTCAAGCAGCCCATCGGTGATCGCCTGAATGCGAGGCCGCAGCTTCTCGATGGCGCTGGCAGTGAACGCCGGTTGTACCAGGCGGCGCAGGCGCGTGTGCTCCGGCGGGTCGAGCGACAGGATGTTGCGTCGCAGTGGCTTCAGTTCCTCGGGCGGCTGGGGCAGCTCTGCAAGTTGTTCGGGAGTCAGTGCGACCGTTGGGTCAACCCCTACCGCCGGGTTGAGCAGCCCCCGGTTGTTGGCTTCGTAGTCGGTAAACAGCCAGATCGGGCGCTCCGGCAACCCGTCGACGTCGGTGTTGCCACCCGCGCCAGTGACGATGGCCTGCATCACGGGGCACTGCTGACGCAGTTCGGCGTACCGTGCGAATGCGTGTTCGTGCGCTTCGGGCGACGTAATGTCCAGCGTCTCGAGTTGCCGCGATTCCGGCGGCTCGATCGCGACGCCGGCACGTAGGGTTGCTTGATCCATCGTAGGTCTCCCTCCAGTTCGCCACGGTTGGCGCTGATTGCGGGAACGCGCTCGCCCAGGCGCCAGTTCCCTGCGTCACACGGTGACGAAGCCACGGTCCGTCACGCGCGCCTCGGGAATGACCGAGAGCGCCATGAACGCGAGTAGTCCAAACGGTGACGGGAGCGTGCTCCCCAGTGCTCGCGCCGCATCTTCCAGGCGTTCATAGGCTGCTGCCGTCTCGGCCAGGGGGAGATCCGAGAGAATACCGGCGATTGGCAACGCCATTTGCGCGAGTATCTCGCCGTTCGCAACCACCGCTAGCCCGCCCTGGTTCTCCGCCACCACCGCGATGGCGCGCAGGATGTCGGCATCGTCCGCGCCGACCGCGACGATGTTGTGGGCATCGTGCGCGATCGAAGAAGCCAGCGCGCCGCGTTGCAGGCCAAATCCCTGCACGTATCCAACGCCCACCCTCCCGGTGGCGTGATGTCGCTCAACACACACGAGTTTCAGGAGATCACGGGGTACCGATACCACCGCCTCGTCGCCGTGAATTTCTGGCTCAACCTGGAGCCAACGCGTGGCGATTTCCCCCGGAATTGCGCCCACCGCTTGCCGCGCATTGGCCGGATCCAGACGCAGGTCACGCAGCATGAGGGGCGCCATGTGCACCGAGTCAAGCAGCGCCGCTGGCGCAGCAGCCTGCGCGGGCATCGCGCCGGCCACGAGGGAGCCAGCTTCCGCGACCACCTGTCCCCGGTAGATCGTCAGACCGACCCTCACCGTAGGCAGGTCGTCGAGCACCACCAGGTTGGCCTGGAAGCCAGGGGCGACCGCGCCCCAACCTTCCAGCCTCCAGTACTCTGCCGGAGTCCAGGTCGCCATACGGATGGCACGGATCGGGTCCAGGCCGAGGTCGATGGCCATTCGCAGCGTGTGGTCCATATGCCCGATGTGCAGCAACGCGTGAACATCCCGGTCATCGGAGCAGAAGCAACAACGGGGGTACGTGGCGTCCGTGACCAATGGCAGGAGCGCCTCGAGATTTCTGGCCGATGACCCCTCCCGGATCATCACCAACTGGCCAGCGCGCAGCTTTTCCAGCGCTTCGTCGTAGGTGGTCGCCTCATGGTCAGAGCCGGGGCCGGAACCGGCATACGCTTGCAGGGCTGAGCTCCGGAGCCCGGGTGCGTGTCCGTCCCGCCGCATCCCCTGGCTCACGCGCAGCCTGTCCGCAATGCCGTCGGCCCCGGCAAGCACGTCGGGGAAGCTCATCAACTCGCCCAGGCCAACGCATTCGGGCCACTCGGCCATCGTAGCGATTTCCGGAACGCCAAAGCTCGCCCCCGGCGATTCCCAGGCGCTCGCCGGGACGCACGAGGGGATGGTGAAGTAGATGCTCATGGGGAGGCCACGCGCTGCGTCACGCATGACTTCCAGCCCGGGCAGCCCCGCGATATTGGCGATCTCGTGCGGGTCCGTGACAATCGCTCCCGTCCCGTGGGGCACCACGGCCCGCGCGAATTCTGGTACCCAAACCAGGGCACTCTCGGTGTGGATGTGGCCATCGATGAAGGAGGGAGCCAGCCAGCGGCCGGTCAGGTCGATGCGCTGAAGCGCGTCTGGATAGTGCCCGATGCCTGCTATGAGGCCGTCCGCAATCGCCACATCTGCGACGTAGGTGTCGCCCGCCAGGACATCCACAATCGTGCCGCCAGCCAGCACAAGGTCGGCGGGCTCCTGACCAAGCGCGACGCGCAGGCGACGGCGCCAGATTTCGACGGAAAAGGGCGACGTTGGCATCTTCACTCGGGCTCCTGAGGTGGAAGCTGATGGCAGTCAGGCAAAGTATAGGAACCGGGTGATGGAACATCGGCAGAGGTCAATTGCTGTAGGATTGTGAACGCCCGCACCGCGTTTTCACCAGCGGCAGAGATGACACCACGAACCACTGATTCGACGGACGACGTAGAGACCGAGGGGCGAGATCCGCTGCCCCAGGCTGCATCAGCACCTGCACGCACCTGGGTTCGTTCACTCGCGCTGGCGCTGGCCGTCGTTTCGCTCCTGATTACGGTTGGCCTCTCCCTGCTCTCCCTGCGCCTGCCGAACGTCGTCGAGGACGACGGCACCCCGCGTCTCGCGGCCACCGTGATCATTGCCGTCATGGTGCTGTTGCTCGCGGTTGCGGTGCTGGTGTTTCGCCCAGAAACCGGTGAGCTGAAGGCACTGATCAAGACGTCCGCAGCCTGGTCTGTCGCGCTACTGCTGGGACTCGTGGCGACCTGGTGGATCATTGTGGTTGCTGACCCACTCTCCGGTGGGCACGGCGAGCTGGTCCTGAATGACGCGGATGTCGAGGCATACCTCGCTGCCAACGTTCCGGCACAAACGGCCCTGATCCGTGTCCCTACTGGTGTCTTCCTGCAGTCGCTGGAGTTCCTGAGCGGCGACAACATCCAGGTTTCGGGTTTCTACTGGCAGCGCTTCGGTCCAGATATCCCCGATGACTTCGTACGCGGTCTGGTACTACCAGAGGCAATCCGGGATGCCTACAAACAGACCGAGGCCTACCGGTACACCGAAGGCGATGTGGAAACCATCGGCTGGTATTTCGAGGCGACGATCCGCGAGCCTTTCGATTACACCTATTTCCCCTTTGATCGGCAGGACGCCTGGATACGGCTCTGGTCTCGTGACTTCACCCACGCTGTCACTTTGGTGCCAGATTTTGCTTCGTACACCTCCATGGATCCCCGCATGCTGCCTGGGCTGGAACGCGATTTCGTTTACAGCGGCTGGATTCCCCGCTTTTCCGGGTTTTCCATGACTGTCCAGGAGTACACCTCGTCTTTCGGCATCGGCGACGCGAAAGACGTCGATACCCTGCCCGAGCTCTATTTCAATCTGATTCTTGATCGCAAGTTCGTGGGAGCATTCTTTGAGCACTTCATCTTCGCGCTGGCAGTGGCCATCGTGCTGTTCGGCCTGCTCGTGCTCACCACGGACGATGAGAACCTGAGGAATCGATTCCAACTGACGACCGCTGGCGTTCTGGCAGCGTGCAGCGGCCTCATTTTCGCCGTGATTCTCAAGCACAACCAGTTGCGCTCGCTCCTGGGTACGCGAGGCGTCAGCTATATCGAGATCATTCCGATCCTGCTCTATCTCGCGATTGCCGCGGTCATTATCAACGCCATCTTGCTGGCATCACCAGTACAACTGCGCTTCATTCATCACCGGAACAACCTGTGGCCGGTCCTGCTGTACTGGCCGCTCCTCCTGGGGACAATTCTCTCGACAACGCTCTATCTCTTCTTCATCGCCTGACCGCGCGCCTGTTCAGTCGTTCCTGGTATGGGCATCCGCCCTGAGGGAGGTCACCTTGCTCACGGCCGAGGGCGCGAGCAACGTGTGCCGTGGGCGTTCGTCGCGGCTCTGGACTTCGTGCGGCAACGACTCGCCTGGCAGGGCGTTGAGGCCGAGCGTGCATACCGCTTGATCGACGCGCGGCGTGAGACGATGGATGGGGTGCGCCTACACCATCCCATGCCGGCCGCGCTGACCACCGCCCAGACGCTGCACTCGTCGCGATGGAATCCCAATGAATCCGAATCCTGCTGGCCGGCGTAGATAGGGGCATAAGGCGGAATAATCCCTCCCCAAGGACCCGCCGAGAACCCATATCCCCTTCCCCTTCCCGCACGTGCCCGGCCCAAAGTGGCCGGGTTCGTGTTTTCTGGCTCACGCAAATGCACCCTGGTGGCGATCAGCACTGCCGTGTGTTGCCGCCGCGCTTGCACATGCGGCCCATCTCGTGCGTAATTCCGCCCGCAGGATGGCAATGAGGCAGGCAAGGATCCACAGCTCATGAAAGCGCCGACGCTGGTAAGCCCGGTCACCCGCCAGGCGTGGCGAGGAAAGGCGGAGGATTGGCTGTTGCATGGCCAACCTCAGGAGCCGGATTCCTCCTACGGTGAGGGACACCACGCGCATCAGCGGCCCTGGTGGCAGGTGATGTGCCTAACGGGCGTGGACTACTTCTCCACGCTTGGCTATCAGCCCGGTATCGCCGCGCTGGCCGCGGGGCTGCTCTCGCCGCTGGCGACATTGATCCTCGTGCTCATGACGCTCTTTGGCGCGCTGCCCATGTACCGCCGCGTCGCCCGGGCGAGCCCGCACGGCGATGGCTCCATCTCGATGCTGAGCGGGCTGCTCTCCTGGTGGCAGGGCAAAATCCTGGTCCTGGTGCTGATCGCCTTCGTCGTTACGGCCTTTGTGATTACCATCACCATTTCGGCGTCCGACGCCACGGCCCACCTGGCCGAGAACCCCTTCACGCGCGGCGTGGTCGGGCACGAGGTCCTCGCAACGCTGCTGCTGATCACCCTGCTGGGGGTTATCTTCCTGCGCGGCTTCTCCGAAGCCATCGGGGTGGCGGTGGGCATTGTGGCCGTCTACCTGTTGCTCAACGTCGTAGTCATCGGCCGTGCCTGGCTGGTGATCCTGCAGGACCCAGCGCTGCTACAGGACTGGCGGTCGGCCCTCACGCTGCAGTACAGCAGCCCGGTCGCCATGGTGTTGACGGCGTTGTTCCTGTTCCCGCGTTTGGCCCTGGGGCTCTCTGGCTTCGAAACTGGCGTCGTGGTTATGCCACTGGTGAAGGGGTGTCCCGACGACAATCCGGCGCAGCCAGCCTGCCGTATCCGCAACACCGGCCGTCTGCTCGCGTTGGCCGCTTCCATCATGAGTGTGCTCCTGCTGACGAGCAGCGTCGCGACCACCCTGCTCATCCCGCAAGAGGCGTTTCTCGAGGGCGGCCCGGCGAACGGCCGCGCGCTGGCCTACCTTGCGCACGAGTACCTGGGCGAAGTGTTTGGCACCGTCTACGACGTCTCCACGATCCTCATTCTGTGGTTTGCGGGCGCTTCGGCCATGGCCGGGCTGCTGAACATCGTGCCGCGCTACCTCCCGCGCTACGGCATGGCGCCCGATTGGGCCCGGGCAACCCGGCCCCTCGTGCTGCTCTTCACCCTGATCTGCTTCGGCGTGACGATTCTGTTCCGGGCCGACATCGACTCTCAGGCGATCCCCTATGCGACAGGCGTGCTGGCGGTCATTACCTCGGCGTCCGTGGCCGTGTTCCTCTCGGCGTTGCGCCAGCGGGAAACGGTGGGCACCGTCTGGTTTGGCATCGTGTCCGCCATGTTTATCTACGCCTTCGCCAACACCATCATTCAGGATCCAAGCGGGTTGAAAATGGCCGTCGGGTTCTTTGTGATGATCGTGGCGATCTCGCTGGTCTCACGCGTGGCCCGTTCCACCGAGCTGCGCTCGACGGAGGTGACCTTCGACCCGATGGCGGAAAGGTTCATCGCTGAAGCGAGCAAGCGCGGATCGGTACGCCTGATCGCCAATCATCCGGATGACCGCAGTACGAGAGAGTATCTGCTCAAGGAGCGCGAGGAGCGCGAGGCGAACCATATCCCGACCGGTGATCCCGTCCTCTTCCTGGAGGTGACAGTCCAGGACGCGTCGGAATTCACATCCCAGGTTCGGGTGAACGGCCAGGAACTTTCCGGGTTTCGCATCCTGCAGGTGGAGAGCGCATCCATCCCGAACGGCCTGGCGGCTACACTCCTGGCGATCCGGGACCGCACGGGCAAGCGGCCGCACGCGTATTTCGGCTGGACGGAAGGGAACCCCCTCAAGTATCTCGGGCGCTTCGTATTCTTCGGGGAGGGGGATATCGCCCCGGTGACACGCGAGATTCTGCGCCAGACCGAACCCGACCCCCGGCAGCGGCCAGCCATCCATGTCGGGTGACGCTACGGCGCGACCTGCGTTTCGATGAAGGCAATCAGCCGTTCCAGCTCGGGCATCCGTTCGCGAACGAATGCGCCGGCATCTGCCGCCCGCCCGAAGGGAAGCTCATAGCGGACGCGAGCTGCCGGGCCAGCCTCGGCATCGTCCCACCATGTGGCCTGATGCGGATCCAGGAACCCTTGCTCGATGCCCGGCAGCGTGCGGCGGGCCAGGCGCTCCATGGCCCGCCGCCGGAACTCGTTTTCTTCCTCCGAGAAGAGGCCCGGTGAGGTGGTCCAGAGATCGACCTGGAAGCCGTCACCCCCGACACGCACATCGACGTGACCGGCTTCGTCGTCGGCGGAGATAACCCAACGGTGCTCCGTATCGACCGTCCCGTACGCATAGAATCCGGCGGCCTCCAGCGCCGCCTGCACCGGCGCAAGGGCTTCACGGGCTCGAGCCAGCGTGTCCCGCGAGTCATGCCGGAAATCCAGGATGCGGCCTGGTTCGTTGTCAGCCATCAGGCTGCTCCTCTACCCGCAGAACGCGCGCACAATGCCAGAGAGCGCTTCAGCCGTGGCAAGCGCGGACGACAGATCGACCCACTCTTCATCGGCGTGGGCGCCTTCTCCATCCGGGCCAAGAATGACAGTCGGGATCCCCGCAGCCGCAAGCAGCGCGGAGTCCATCCAGCCAAAGGCGCCCGAGACCGGCGCGGCAGTGCCGCGCACGCGCCCCAACTCCCGATTCGCCAACTGCACGATTGGCTCATCCATAGCCACGCTGAACGGCTCGCGCACCAGGAGTGTCCGTTGTTCCGCACGGAACGTCGAATCCCTGTCGGCCGCTGCCCCAATGATCTCTGCAATCTCTGCCTCAACCAGTAGTTGCGATTCGCCCGGCACCGTGCGCCGCTCGATACCGAGTATGCAGCGGTGTGGGTACGAGGACAGTTCCTGCCCACCAGTAATCAGCGATGCATGCACCGAGCCAGTCCCCAACAATGGATGCCGGGGGCCTTCGCCCAGTTTCCGTTCGAGCGCGGCCAGCGCCGTGAGCACGGGCCCCATCATGGCGATGGCATCCACGCCGATGTCTGGCAGCGAACCGTGGGCGGCAACTCCAGTGGTCTCCACCTCGATCCAGACAAACCCCTTGTGCGCGACGCAGAGCTCGAGACCAGTGGGTTCAGTGACGATGGCGGCGTCCGCCCGATAGAGGCGGACGATGTCCTGCGTGCCAATGGACGCAAACTCCTCGTCCGCGACCGCCGTCACCAGCAGGTCGCCACGGAGGCCCCACGACGCGGCTTCCCGCGCCACGAGCATGATGGCGGCCAGGCTGGCCTTCATGTCGAACGATCCACGCCCATACAGGCGGTCCCCCTCGCGGCGTGGCGCCCATGGATCAGCCATGCCGCCGGCCCCGACCACATCCATGTGGGCGTTCAGCATCAGCGATTGCCCGCCACCGCTGCCGGGAAGGACACCGACCACGTTCGCCCGGTTCGGCCCCAGGTCTTGCACCGTGACGTTCAGACCGGCCTCCCTGAGCCACCCCGCGACGAATGCAGCGACGTTTGCTTCGCCGGCTCCACCGGGCACGAGGTCTGGATTCGTGGAATCAATGGCGACGAGTTGGGCGGTCAGTGCCGCGATATCGTCCAGGGAAATGGTCATGGTCTATACCCTCAGAGTGCCACGTAGCGATCGCCGCGCAGCACGTTCTGCACGGTGATGGCAATGCGCAGGCCATAGCGGTCCACGCTCGGAATGAAGTCTTCGCCAGTTGCCGAAATGGTGAACAGGCCAGCGCTTCCGGGCACGACGGCCTTGCCCTCGATGCGCGAGACCTCGCGCGTGAAAAGCGACAGAAGATCGCGTAATCGAAATCGGGCGAGTGCCGAGAGCTCGACTGGATGTGGTCGGTAGGCAGCCAGCGGGCGATCATCCAGCAGCAGGAAAACCTCCTGCAATTCGTGGTCACACAGCGGAGGCGACTCCGTGATGGAGACGCGGGTGCCCAGTGGGAGGAGCGTCTGCTCCGTCACAGCGACACCGATCTCCTCTTCGGTTTCGCGCAACGTCTCCCGCAGCGTTTCCCCAGCCCGGAAGTGGCCGCCAACTGTCGTGTCGAAGCGGTCGGGCCAGGAATCCTTCGCGGAGGATCGCCGCTGGAAGATCAGAAACGGCTCGCCAGCCTCGTCACGACCAGCGACCCAGATGTGGAGTGCCCGGTGCCAGTCTCCATCCCGGTGGACCGCTGCGCGCGCCTTGATGACGCCAGTGGGGGCTCCATCGGCGAACAGGACATCGAAGGGTTCGTCCGGGTCCTGAGCTATGGTCTCTGTGTCGGTCACGCCACATCCTTCCGCCCGGTGATCGCGTTGCGCCGGAGCGTTCTTGTACCATGCCGGATGTTCGCCCCTCGCTGCAACCCAGGAGCATGCTGTGTCCCGGCGCCCGATGCCTTCGGAGTTTGGCTTCACGACGGGGTTGTATGTGCCGCCGGCCAGGCCTCGATCTCCGTGGCGAACGCTCCTCTTCTCGGTGCTCTTGACGCTGATCCCGGCAGTCGGACCGGGCATCAGCACAGTCTACGTGGACCGGCGTGATGATCCGGAACGCTTCGACTTCGGGCAGGCACTGACGACCGCCGTGATCCAGTTGGTCGCCGTCGCGGTCGTGGCGCTCATCCTCTGGCTGATTGTCGTGGTCGTGCTCGGCGTGCAGGTTCAGCTTTCCCGGGGATGACGGGACTGGCCGCCGCGTTGCCTACTGAGCGGGTGTCTCCCAGAAGAGCCCCATCCTGGCGTTGGTGCCACCGTCCACAAAGAGCGTTTGCCCGGTGATGAAGGCCGCGCCGTCGCCCGCGAGGAACGCGACAGCGGGCGCAATGTCCTGCGGCACGCCGACGCGGCCGATGGGCAGCAGCGTGTGGCCGAACGCCGTGGTGTACCCGGGCATGTCGAAGTAACGCGGAACCTCGATGACGCCGGGGCCAATGGCGTTGACGCGCACTCCGCGCGGCGCGAGCTCAATGGCCAGGGAGCGGGTAAAGCCGATGACCGCCCCCTTGGTGCCCGCGTAAGCGGCATGGTTCGGAAACCCGCCGCCACCGTGAATGGACGTAATGTTGATGATCGAGCCGTGACCCGAGGCCTCCAGATAGGGGAGGGCCGTCTGCGCGCAGAAAAAATACCCCTTCATGTTCAGGTCAAACATCTCATCGTACAGGTCTTCGGTGGTGTCCTCGAAGGGCTGGGCGCGCGTGACACCGGCGTTGTTCACCAGGATATCCAGACCGCCAAACGTTTCCGCCGCCTCATTCACCACGCGCGTGCAGTCCGCCACGAAGCGAAGATCTCCCTGCAGGGCGATGGCTTCGCCGCCCGCCGCCGTGATCTCGGCCATGGCGGCGTGAGCGCCTTGAGCGCTGGCGGCATAGTGCAGGGCGACGCGTGCGCCCTGCCGGGCCAGTTCACGGGCGATGCCTTCGCCGATGCCGATGCCGGACCCCGTGACGAGCGCCGAACGACCTTCGAGATGCCCCATCCTTGACCTACCCTTTCGTGAGATTCCCTGCCGCTTCACCGTCGATGATGCCCTGCACATAGGGAGCCGTGGTCATGACCAGATGTTCGCGTTCTTCATCGCTGAGAGGTCCGGCCACCGCGCGGTACACCAGCATGCCGAGCAGGGTCGAGCCGACCAGTTCGGCGCGCTCGCGGGCGTTCGGCCCGGGGAGCCGGGCGGCGAGCGGCTCAACGAAGCCCTGGATGATCGCGCCGCGAAGCTTGTCCCGCGCGACATCGCTGCTGAACGAGCGGAGGAGCGCGCGCAGCGGGTCATGGCCTTCGGCGCCTTTCTTCTTCAGGATTGCCCGCAACATCGTTTCACCCAGGGTGCTCAAGTCGTCGCCAGCAATATGACGCAAATCGAACTTCCCGCCGATAACCTCTGAAAACAGTCCTTCCTTCGAGCCAAAGTAGCGATTGATGAGCGCTGGATCAACGCCCGCCCGCGCGGCAATTTCGCGCACGCCAACCTGGTCATACCCCTCCGCCGAGAAACAGAGCCGCGCCGCCTCGAGAATGGCCTGGCGGGTAGCTGGAGCCGAGCGCTTGCGCGGGCACTGCGGTGGGACACATGAATCAAACATCACACGAATGCTTTCCCGGTACGTTTCTCACAGCGAGAGTCAACACGCGTTGACAATGCAATTGGCTGCCTGTATCGTACGACAAGTCAACACCTGTTGACATCATGGGCAGGAGGCATCTGATGAAGTTCAGTATCACCGTCCCTCGCTTTGTTTACGCCGGCGGCGATGCCGCTATTGGTCAGGAGTTCGCGGCCCTGGCGCGTGACGCAGACCAGGCCGGCATGGATACCCTGTGGGTGATGGACCACTTCTTCCAGATTCCCATGGTCGGCGATGTCACGGAGCCAATGCTGGAGGGATACTCGGCGCTCGCCTTCGCCGCGGGCATCACCGAGCGGATCAAGCTTGGCACGTTGGTGACTGGGGTGACCTACCGCCATCCCGGCGTGCTGGTGAAAACCGTGACCACCCTGGATGTCCTTTCCGGTGGGCGCGCCTGGCTGGGCATCGGCGCCGGCTGGTACGAACGGGAACACGAGGCGCTGGGTGTGACGTTCCCTCCCACAAGCGAACGATTCGAGCGACTGGAGGAAACGTTGCAGATCGCCAACCAGATGTGGTCGGACAACGATGGCCCCTTCAACGGCAAGCATTTTCACCTGGGAGAGACGCTCTGCCAGCCGCAGCCCGTAGGGCATGCCCGGCCGCCGATCCTGATCGGGGGGAGCGGTGAGCAGAAGACGTTGAAGCTGGTGGCGCGCTACGCTGACGCGTGTAACCTGTTTGCGATGCCGGGGGAAGAGGGACAAAACGTGCTCCGTCACAAGCTGGATGTGCTCCGCCAGCATTGCGAGCGTGAGGGGCGCGATTACCACAGCATCGAAAAGACGGTGCTCGGGCCGTTCCCGGCCGCATTCGATCACCCCATGGCCATGACGCCAGCGGATTTCGCACGCTTCGTGACGAGCCTGGAACCATTCGGCATCGACACCTATGTGTCGGCGACAATTGATCGGAACAGCCTGCAATCGCTGGTAGAAGCCGTGGAGCCACTCCGCACTGCCAGCGCGTTGGCGTAGTTTGCTGGGGTCGATCCAGCAGGAGGCACTTTCGTTCATGGCTGAACCTCCACGTTTCTCGCGTGAGTCGCGAACGCCACCGCGTGCCATGCTGCCAGAATCCTTTCCTCGCACATGGCGGCCAGAGGCTCCGGCCGCGACCCGCGAGCCTCTCGCCTCCCGCGTCGTATCGCGCCTGCGGGAAGGGCCTGCGCGGCCGGTGGATGAAGCCGCTTCCTGGCACGCTGCCGAGGTGGCGCTTTCGGAGATCGCTGCTGCGCGGCAGGGCGCTTCGATTGACCGCAGGCGCCTGGAACAGGCTGTGAGCGTGGTCCGCGAAAGCCTGCTGGAGGCGGCGGATGCGGCAGACAAGGCCTCGAGCCGGGCCCGCGCCATGGCGGAGGCGCTGGACCTGGCAGCCCAATCGCTCTCTGGCGGAACGAGCCAGGTGCAAACGGACTCGCTGCAATCTGCTCACCTGAGTGAGCGCGAGCGTGAGGTCCTGGCGAAGGTAGCGGCAGGGAAAACGAACCGCGTGATCGCGGAGGAGTTGTTCCTCTCACCAAACACCGTCAAGACACACGTGTCTGCGCTCCTGCGCAAGCTGGATGTCCACACACGCGCACAACTGGCGGCCCTGGCCACGCAATCCGGGTTCTAGCGGCCCACATCCGACCTGCCATCCGGCCCGCTCGTCACACGACGAGCGGGCCGGTTCGTTGTGAACGGCGCGGCCTGGGACAGGCGGCGAACTCACCCGTTGCGAATCACCTGAATGGGCGATGGCAGGGAAGCCGGCCGCTGGCAAACTGATTGGCATACGGCGAGCGTCGCCGAAGTCATGAAAATCGGAAAGGTAATTCCCACATGGCCGTTTCGTTCTCCCCTCTCGCGCCCATCACCGACAGCAAGATCACCAGCAACAAGAAGCGCCGCACGGAGCGACGCCGCGACAAGCGGGATCGCCGCAAGGACCGGCGGGACCGCCGCCGCTAGTACCCATTCAAGGGCGCGACCTGGTAACGACAGCGCCCGCCCCGCCAACTCGGCGGGGCGGGCGTTCTTCATGAGCAAAGGCGTCGTACAGTGACCTCTGGCGCAGTTGACAAACTGGTTCACCTTCTCTGGCCTCGCGCATCGGAGGACGCCGATGACGACGAGTTCGCGCCTGTTGCTTCGCTGCGGGAAATCTGGCGCGCCTTCTGGCCGGACTTGCAGCCCCTTCGCGGCTGGCTGATCCCGATGCTGGTGGCCATCGTGCTGGCGCCGATCCTGGAGTCGGCCACTATCGCACTGTACGGCCTCCTCATTGACGATGTGCTGGCGCCGCGCAACATCGCTGCCTTTCCCGCCATCGCCGGGGCGTACCTCGGCCTGACCCTGCTGAGTGGGTTGGTCAGCTTCATGGACGGCGTGGTCTCCGCCCATGCCAGCGAGCAATTCCTTGCCTCCCTGCGCAGCCGGGTGTTCACGCAGGTGCAGCAGCTTGCGCCAGAGTTCTTCGCCGAGCGCCAGCGTGGAGACCTCGTGAACCGGGTCGTTGCCGACGTCGAGGATGTCGAGGACGTGATGCTCTCCGGCGTCGCCGAATTTGCCGGGTACCTGCTGCGCATCGTGATCTTCACCGCTGCGCTCTTCCTGCTCGATTGGCGGCTGGCCCTGCTTTCCCTGACGGTGATCCCGCTCTTTGCCCTCGCCTCCCGCTACTTCGCCGTGCGCATCCGCAATGTTTCCCGCGAGCAGCGCCGGCAGGAGGGCGAGATCAGCACGTTGGTGGAGGAGGGAATTGCGAACATTCCCCTCGTTCGCGCCTATGGGCTGGAGGCTCAGCAGCGAGAGCGGTTCACCCGCTCCGTGCAGCGGAACGCGGGCTCCCAGGTGGCAATCTCTCGGCTGAAATCTGCGTTCTCGCCGATCCTGGAGTTCGTCGAACTCGGTGGGGTGCTGGTGGTTATCGCCGCTGGCGCCTGGGCCCTGGCGCAGCGTCAGATCTCGCTCGGCGGGCTGCTGGTGTTCCTCACCTACCTGACGCAACTGCTTGGCCCGGTGAACGGCCTTAGCCAACTGGTCGGCGGCGTGGCCGGAGCGACCGCCGGAGCCGAGCGCGTGCTGGAGTTGCTCGACCAGCCGGTTGAGGACGCACTGGCCGAGGTGGGTGAGCCGCTCCGCGCCGGGGAATTCACGGTCGAATTCCGTGACGTCTCGTTTACGTACCCCGGCGCCGAAACTCCGGCGCTCCAGGAGGTTTCGTTCACCGTTGCGCCGGGCCAGACAATTGCCCTTGTCGGTGAAAGTGGTGCGGGTAAGTCCACCATCGCACGGCTCCTGATGCGTTTCTACGACCCGGACTCAGGCGCGGTGCTGTTCAATGGCCGCGATGCGGTGGCCATTCCCGCACGGTCACTGCGTGGGCAGATGGCGCCGGTGTTGCAGGAATCGCTCCTCCTGGCAGGCTCGGTGCGCGAAAACATCGCGCTGGGTAAGCCAGACGCGACGGAGGCCGAGATTCACGCGGCGGCAGCGGCAGCCGATGCGGATCGCTTCATCGCGGCGTTGCCAGATGGATACGACACGGTGATCGGGCAGGGAGGCGCCAGGCTGTCCGGCGGTCAGCGTCAGCGCATCGCCATCGCCCGCGCGGTGCTGCGGGACGCGCCAATCCTGATCCTGGATGAGCCGACGAGCGGCCTGGATACTGCGACGTCAGCGCGGGTGATGACGGCGCTTCAGCGCGAAGGGAACACGCGGACCACGATCCTGATCTCGCACCAGTTGCAAACGACGCGTCTCGCTGATGAGATTTTGGTGCTGGCAGGTGGGCGCGTCAGCGAGCGGGGTTCACACGACTCGCTCATGGCGTTGAACGGCGCGTACGCGCGCCTCTACCGCCAGCACCATCCCGGCCGGGAGCGTGCGACGGATGAGGCGCGCGAGTTGGCCGCAGTGGCCTAGCCGTTCGAGCGGTAGTTCGGTGCTTCGCGCGTGATGACCACGTCGTGTGGGTGGCTTTCGCGCAAGCCGGCTGACGTGATCCGCACGAACTTCGTGTCGTGTTTCAGGGCCGGGATATCCGCCGCACCAACGTAGCCCATGGCCGAGCGCAGTCCACCGACGAGCTGGTAGAGCAGGTTGCCGACAGGCCCCTTGTAGGCCACGCGCCCTTCGATCCCTTCCGGCACCAGCTTCTGGATGTTGCCGACGCCCTCCTGGAAGTAGCGGTCCTTCGAGTACGACCGGGCCTTCATGGCGCCGATGGAGCCCATGCCCCGGTACTCCTTGAAGCGTTCGCCCTGGTAGAGCACCACCTCGCCCGGGCTTTCATCCACGCCGGCCAACAGCGAACCGAGCATGACGGCATCGGCACCGGCCGCGATGGCCTTGGCAATGTCGCCGCTGTACTGGATGCCGCCGTCGGCAATCACCGGGATCCCGTGGCGGCTGGCGGCAGCCGCGCAGTCGAGCACCGCTGTGACCTGGGGTACGCCAACGCCGGCAACCACGCGCGTCGTGCAGATCGAGCCAGGACCGACACCCACCTTGACAGCGTCCGCGCCCGCGGCGATGAGGGCACTGGCCGCCGCGCCGGTGGCAACGTTGCCCGCCATGACATCGACGTTTTGCGTGCGCTTGATGCGCTCCACGGTTTGCAGGACGGACAGCGAATGGCCGTGCGCCGTGTCGACCACCAGGACATCGACGCCGGCCTCCACCAGCGCCTGTGCCCGCTCGTCGGCGTCCGCGCCGACACCGACCGCTGCCCCGACGCGCAGCCGCCCCTGGGCGTCCTTCGTGGCGTTCGGGTACTGGATGCGCTTCTGGATGTCCTTGACGGTAATCAGACCCGTCAGGATTCCGCGTTCGTCCACCACCGGCAGCTTCTCAACCCGGTGCTTGTGGAGAATGGTCTGTGCTTCGAGCAGCGTCGTGCCCTTTGGCGCGGTGATCAGGTTCTCACTGGTCATGACCGAGCTGACCGGCTGATCCACATTCTCGACAAAGCGCAGGTCGCGATTGGTCAGGATGCCGACCAGGTGACCGGTGTCATCAGTAATCGGGACGCCGGAAATGTGGTACCGCTCCATCAGCGCCAGCGCGTCGCGCACGAGCGCATCGGCCGGGAGCGTGACCGGCTCGACGATCATGCCCGATTCGGAACGCTTGACCTTGTCCACTTCCACCACCTGGTCTTCGATCGACAGGTTACGGTGGATGATGCCGAGTCCCCCTTCGCGCGCCAGGGCGATAGCCATGCGTGCTTCGGTCACGGTATCCATCGCGGCTGAGAGGACGGGAATGGCCAGGGCGATGTTCGTGGTCAGGCGCGTAGCGGTGTTCGCCGAGGCGGGCAGCACATCGGACTGCGCCGGGACGAGGAGGACGTCATCGAACGTGAGGCCCAGGCCGGCGAACTTGCCGGAATCGGTCTCGGTGGCGGTCAACAGCGAGGTGTCTTCCCAGGCGGTGGGCTCGATGCCGGCGATGGAGTAGGTTCTGGGTTCAGCAACAGTCATGCGATGCGCTCCTCCTCTGTTGGCGCTGTGCGTGCTTGCCGGGGTGGTAGGTGTAGCCGGGCGCCCAACTCCGTGACGAAGGCTTCATACGCCTCCGCGCCACGTGACGTGGGATCGTATTCCACGATGGCCTGGCCATAGGACGGCGCCTCCGCCAGGCGCACAGAACGCGGGACGACCGCGCCAAACATCCGGTGGGGAAAATAGCGGCGCACTTCCTCCACAACATGCGCGGAGAGGCGGGTGCGCGCGTCGAACATCGTCATGAGAACGCCCGTGACATCGAGGCCAGAATTCAGCCCACGTTTCACGAGGTCCACGGTGGTCATGAGTTGACCGAGCCCCTCCAGGGCGAGAAACTCGCACTGGATGGGAACGACCACGGAGCGGGCTGCGGTGAGTGCGTTGACCGTCAGCAGCCCCAACGAGGGCGGGCAATCGATGAGGACGATGTCGTACGTGCCGAGAACCGGCTGCAGCGCAGCGCGCAATCGGGTCTCCCGGCTCGGCGCTTCCACCAGCTCGATTTCCGCGCCCGCCAACATCGGGGTCGAGGCGACGAGATCCAGATTTGGCCTGGCTGACGGCATTGCGGCGTCGGCGATCGCGAGCCCCTCGACCAGGACGTCGTACATCGACGTCCCGACAGCGAGTTTTTCGATCCCGAGCGACGATGTTGCGTTGCCCTGGGGGTCCGCATCGATCAGCAACGTACGGTAGCCCCGGCGC
Source organism: Thermomicrobiales bacterium (assembly GCA_034431475.1). Lineage (GTDB taxonomy): Bacteria > Chloroflexota > Chloroflexia > Thermomicrobiales > UBA6265 > JACCXM01. Next base: position 89,798 of record DAOUDE010000051.1, read on the forward strand.
GCCAGCGAGACCGCTGTGTTGACCGTAGAGGTGGTCTTGCCAACGCCGCCCTTCTGGTTGGCGAACGCGACGACCGGCGCGACCCGCATTTCAGGCGCTCCCGGAGACGCCCCGTTCCGGGCCTGCTCGGATGGGCTTGCCGCCAGTGTGCTGATCATGGGTGTGTCGTCCGCAGGGTGCGCTCTCCTTTCGCCGATGGTAGCACCCACCCTGCTGGGGAACCAAAAGCGGGCCGGGATTCCCGGGCGATTGGGACTAGCGCTTCACCATGTTGCTGGCGAACCAGATGATGTTGGCGGGCCGTTCCGCCAGGCGGCGCATCAGGTACATGTACCACTGCGGGCCATACGGGGCCGCGATGAGGATGCGCTGGCCAGTGCGCGCCAGATCAAGCTGGTACTGGGGCCGCACGCCGTACAGCATCTGGATCTCGTAGCGGTCATTGCCGTAGCCATGCCGGGCCGCGTATCCCCGCACATGATCGATGATGCGCTCGTCATGAGTCGCAATCGCGGTGAACGGATTATTCGTCAGCATCCGCTCGGCCAGATCGATGTAGGCGCGATCCACATCGGACTTCTCGGGGTAAGCGATGTCAGCGGGTTCGAGGTAGGCGCCCTTGACGAGCCGGAGGTTGGGGTGAAGCGGCTCCAGCGTCTTCAGGTCATCTGGCGTGCGGTAGAGATACGACTGCAGGACCGTGCCGACGTTGTCGTGCCCATCCGCGCGCAGGCGCTGGTAGATGCGGAGCGTGTCATCGACCAGGGGCGAGTCTTCCATGTCAATGCGAATGAAGTTCCCCAGCCCGGCGGCGTGGCTCACGATTTCGGAAACACTGCGGTAGGCAAGATCCGGACTCATGTTGAGCCCGAGCTGGGTCAGCTTCAGGGCAATGTTGGTGGTCAACTCCTCCTGGGCAATACGGTCCAGATCGCGCTTGTACTCATCGACGACCGCGCGCACCGTCGCCTCGTCCTGAACGCCTTCCCCGAGGAGCGTGGTGTTCGTGCGCAGACCCTTCTGGTTCAGATCGCGCAGAACCCGCACAGCCTCGTCGAACGATTCGCCAGCCACGAAGCGTGACGCCCCCAGCCGCATCCCATGCTGCTTGACGAGGTTGGCGACCGCCGGGTTGCCGGTGGCGGCCAGGATGCCAGAGCGGAACAGTGGGTTCAGGTCCTGAGCGGTTACGGGGAAACGCACGCCGGTTGCAGCCACGGGAATGCTCCTCATGCAACGGAGTCATGACAGTCGCAACGCATGATGGTGCCTTGCCCAGACTCATGCAAGGTGATCCTGTCTCAGGACGTTGCCGGCAACCGAGACTCCTGCCATTGCGTGGCCAATGCGTGTGGCCTGCGCGGGGAGTGTTTGCTTGCCTGTCGTGACGGCAAGGTGATCAACCCCGAAACATGTGAGTGCGATTGCCCGGACGGCCAAAAGGAATGTCCCAGCGGCGCCTGCGTGGTGATCGGCGAGCGCTGCCCGGGCTCGCAACGATGCAGTCCATCCTCGCGCTCCGAGCCAGGCGAGTGTTGCGCACATTCCGTGCAATGCCAGGCGCGTTGCTGCCCGGAGGGCTTCTACTGCCACCACCTTGGCAGTTGCTGCACCGACGGCCCACCACTCTTCTGCACCTGTCCGACTGGCTGCCGCTCCGAAGGTGGGCTCTGCGTACCTGATTGATGCTCAGGTCGCCGCCGAGTGGACAACTCGCTTGCTGAGACACTGCGAGCGGCGGACCCCGAACTGGGCCATGCAATCCCGGTCGCGCAGGCCACGGACCACCTGGTCGAAGCACTCGCCGACAACGAAGCGTGACGCGCCCAGCCGCATCCCATGCTGCTTGACAAGGTTCGCGGCCGCCGGGTCGCCGGTGGCCGCCAGGATGCCGCAGCGGACCGGTGGGTTCAGATTGCGCGTGCGCTGTTCGTGGTGGAGAGAGCACGTGGAACGCAGGATGAGGAGAGCGCTGCGGTTCGAGTTCCGGCAGCGTGAACTCGACCGTCACGGCCAACTGGCCTGATGGCGCCGGTGTCAGATTTTGGCGCAACTCGTGCCAAAGCAACGTGAGAATGGTGAGGAAGATATGGACGACGATCGATGTGATGAGCATTCCCAGGCCCGGAGCACTGGCGCTACGCGGCGTGCGATCAGTCGGCTCATCCTGTGGGGTTCACTCGCCAGCGCGACGGGTTGGCCAGGCTTGGCGGAGAACGGCGAGGCAAAGCGAAAGAAGCGAAGAAAGAAGGACAAGAAACGCTGCCCAAGCAGTCTCCCGACAAAGTGCCCGCCGACATCCTCGGACCCACAAGGCTTCTGCGCACCGCCCGGATTCACGTGCTGCAGCGATGCTCTGGGCGGTGGCGCCTGCGATCCGAGCAACCCCCAATGTTGCGCGCCGACGGTTCAGGATCCAGCCGGGTTGTGCATTCCCACTGGTTCGGTCTGCTGCACCTCGGATGAGGGGGGCGGTTTCTGCGATCCCGGCGAGACCTGCTGCCCACCTTGCCCCGGCTGGCCCAACGGTCTCTGCGCCTCGCCCGGGTACCCATGCTGGATGTCGTGCAAGTCCGGCCTCACCGGCGGTGTCGGCGAGGGATACAGTGCGCGGAAGACCGGCGCTGCGATGCGTGCTGCCAGCGATCGATGAGGATGCCGGCGCTCATCTGAAAGCCTTCACCGGTCAGGTGGTGGCCGCAGCCGTCGTGAACTCGGACGGCAAGGGGTGGTGCCAACGTTGAGGTTTGACCGGCCTTGGACCGAATAACGGTTGCAGGACCGCGCCGAGGGTGTCACGACACCCTCGGCGCGCAGGCGTTGGGCGATTTGCCGCGATTTGACGACCGGCAGAACGTCGTCCTTGTGAACCCGGACGAGGTTGCCGCGTTCTGTGGGCTGAATCCCCGCGAAGGTTGGTCCGGGTCAGGCGGTGACAGGGCGCGCGGCGTTGATCTCGTCACGAAGTTGTAGCGCCGCTTGCCGCACCTCCGACACCCATTCCTCCCCTGCGTGTTCCCCGGCGAAGATGACCGAGCGTGAGGCAGAAAGCAGGAGCCCTGCCCCAGTGGAGTCGAGACCCACTTGCAGCGAGCCCGCGATATCCCCACCCTGCGCCCCGATACCCGGGAGCAGGATTGGCTGGGTTGGGCAGCGCTTCCGGATGTCGGCAAGATGCCCCGGCCACGTCGAGCCGACGACCAGGCCCAGCGTGGCCGGCCACCGCTCGCTCCACTCCGCGACCCGATCGGCAACGGTGAGATAGAGCGGTTGTCCGCCGCTCTCGGTGGACACCTGGATGTCCTGCAGGTCTCCGGAGCCGGGGTTGCTCGTCTTGCAGAGCACGAAAATGCCGCGGTCACCACGGCTCAGATAGGGCGCCAGCGAATCCTCACCCATGTAGGGGTTGACCGTGACCGCATCGAAGTCCCACGCATCGAAATAGCCGGCCGCGTAGGCGATGGAGGTGTTCGCCAGGTCTCCCACCTTGGCATCCAGCAGGGCGGGGATGTGGCGTGGAATCAGGCGGCGCGTCTCTTCCAGGGCTCGCAGGCCCGGGACACCGTGTGCCATGTAGAACGCCAGATTCGGCTTGTAGCAATAGACAAGATCGGACGTGGCTTCGATGATGCCCGCGTTGAACGCCACGATGGCGCGGGTAATATCGGTCTCGCTGCGAAGCACCTGCGGCAGTCGAGTGAGTTCCGGGTCCAGTCCCACGCAGAGCAGGCTATCGTTCGCATGGTGAGCGTCATCAAGTAGTGCGCGGAACGCGCCGATTGTCCCCCGAGTCATGCCTGCTCCTGCGTGCGCTGCCCGACAAACCTGTGCCGTCAAGGCAAAACCGGCCCGTCGCGACCACGAAAAGTGTACGTACACCATCCTGGGCTGTGACATTGGCGCCATTGTGCCCGGTGTTAGGATGGTTGTGAGGGAAAACCGCGTCAGGGCGCGGTCTAGCGGTACCTCGGGAGGGTACCGTACTTTGGGGGAAGGCCATTTGGCTACGCCTGTAACCAATTCGCAGCGAAAGGCGGCGCTGCCGGAACGCGATGAGCATTCTGGCGTGCGCCTGCCGACCATGGCTGATGTGCAGCAGGCGCGCGAGGTGATCGCGGCGTACCTGCCGCCGACGCCGATGCTCACGAGCCCGGCGCTGGACGCGAAGCTCGGGTTCTCCGCGTTCGTGAAATGCGAAAACCTGCAGCCCATCGGCGCGTTCAAGGTGCGGGGCGGTCTCTTCCTGATGAGCCAGCTCACACAGGAGGAGCGAGCGCGCGGGGTGGTTACCGCCTCGACTGGCAATCATGGCCAGTCTATCGCCTACGCGGCACGGGACCTGGGCGTGCCAGCCACGATCTGGGCGCCGGAAAACGCGAACGCGCTCAAGGTTGCCGCCATGCGGCGCCTGGGTGCAGATGTCCGCCTCTTCGGCGCGGATTTCGATGCCTCACGACTGGCCGCCGAAGCGGATGCGGCCGCGAGAGGGGCCACGTTTGTCTCCAGCGCCAATGATTGGCGTCTGATTGCAGGGGTGGCGACGTATACCGTAGAGATGCTTGAAGCTGCTCCGGACCTCGACTGTCTCATTGTGCCCGCAGGAGGCGGATCTGGATTGTCTGGCGCCTGCCTGGCCGGGAAGGACCTGAAGCCGGGTCTGCGGATCATCGGCGTCCAGGCCGCCGGGGCGCCGGCGGTGTACGACACATGGCGCAGCGGTCAGTTGCAGCAGACAGAACGGGTTGATACGTTCGCGGAAGGGCTCGCCACGCGGGTGGCGTTCAGCTTGCCGGCGCAAATTCTCTGGCGGCGGTTGGATGATTTCCGCCTAGTGTCTGATTCCGATATGCGGCGGGGCATCCTGACGCTGCTGGAGACCACACGGACGTTGGCGGAGGGCGCGGGCGCGGCCGCGCTGGCGGCGGCGCACAACATGCGAGAAGAGTTGGCAGGCAAGAAGGTCGGAATCGTTGTGTCCGGGGGCAACATCACCCTGGATACCTTGGCGGAAACGCTCGCGATGGAGCAGCCCTGGTGACGTCGCTACGAGATTGGATGGGATTTCGGCGGCGTGAGAGCGCCGGGGACACCGTGCTGTACATCGCGCGGGAGGTGACCGACCGCCAGCGCTCGGTGCAGTCCGGACTGGCGGAAATTCGGGATCCGCGCATCCTGGACCGGCTCGATGCCGATGACTTCGAAGGTCTCGATATCGTCATTGAGGAACAGGCGGACGAGGACCGCGAGTATGCCGTCGTTCTGGCCCGCCTCACCCTGGCCGCCGCCAAGGCCAAGGGGTTCGATGACCAGATCGTCGATGCCTCGCTCCGCCTGGACACCCTGCTCCCCGGTGATGACCCCAGCCACGAACGAGACCGTCTGTTGCGGGAGGCGTACGGTATCGCCCAGCGGGCGGCCTATGTGGAGGGGGGGCGCGCCGCACTGAGCCGGCTCGGCATGCGCGCCATGGACTCTGGCGACACGGAACGCGCGCGGAGCCTGCTGGTCCAGCAACTCGAACTTGGCGATGAAGAATACGACGACATCGCCGAAGTCAATGCAGCCATTGCGTTGGGGGATCTCCTGCGCAAGGAAGGGGAGCGGTCTGAGGCGCAGGCGCTCTTCCGGCGCGCAGGTCGCGGCGCTCAGCGGCTGGATTACCAGCATGGTATCGCGGAGGCACTGGTGCGGCAGATAGAGATGCTGCCGCGCAACACCGACCTGGAAACGATGGCCGCCCTGCAGCGGCAAGCCTCGGAAGCCGCGCGGCGCACCGCCGACCTGGGCCTACAGAGCCGCATCGTGATCAGCCTGGCCGAGACGCTGCGGCGCAACGGCAAGACGGCCGAGGCCGTGGCGCAACTGGAAGAGGGCCTGCTCGTGAGCCGCCAGATCGGCGACCTGGCGATGGAAGCACGTTGCCTCACCGCGCTCGCCGAGATCGAGCAGAGCCGTGGCCGGATCGCGGCCGCCGCCAACCACGAGCGCGAGTTATCACAGTTGGAAGACCGGCGCGGCAGTCGCGGCGCTGCCGCTGACTGGTCGATTCGGTCTGGCACCTCATTGCTCGACCTGGATGAGATTTCCGGTGCACTCGAGGCGTTCAATCGGGCGTTGCAATTGGCGACATCTGCTGGCGATGTCACGCTGGAGCAGCGGGCCCTCGGCGGCATCGGCATGGCATACGCCCGCGCCGGTCGTCGTTCCGAAAGTCTGGAGCACCTGATGCGCGCGCTGGATCTGGCCCGGGCCGCGCGCGACCGCCGCCACGAAGCGCGGTGGCTGGCGACGCTCGGTCAGGCGCTATGGCGCTTCGAGCAGCCGCAGGAGGCCATGCGGGCGCTGAACGATGCGTTGGGGGCGGCGCAGCGCGTGGAGGACCTGGCGCTGCAGGCGAGCGTACTCACCCAACTTGGCCGCATCTACGCGGCGGGGGGGCAGACCGCGCGGGCGAAGGAGTGCTATGCCAACGCCTACTCGCTGAACCGGCGGCTCGGGCAGACCGAAGAGCAGATCGACGTGCTGAATCTGCTCTCCGTCCTGGCCGCCGAAACGGGGCAGCTCCAGGCCGCGATTGCCTTCGGCGATCAGGCGTTACAACTGGCTGCTGACGGCAGCGACCGTTTGACAGAAACGCGCATCCGCATTCGGCTCGGCCGCCTGAACATGGCGCGGGGTGACACCAGCGTTGCGCTGGATCACTTCGCCAAGGGTGTGGCGCTCGCCGAGGTGGTTGGCCAACCTGCGCTGGCGGCACAGGCCCTGGCAGCGCTGGCAGCGGCCCAGGTGCAACTGAACGACTCCGGCGCGCAGTCGACCTTCCGCAAGGCGCTCGGCCAGGCGCGGGCGGCGGGTGATGCGGCAGCGGAGGCAAACGCCGCCATCGGGCTGGGCCAACTGCTGATTGCGCAGGGGGCACGCGTCGAGGGTGGACAAATGCTCCAGGAAGCATCTGCCGCGGCACGGCGCATGGGTCCGCGCGGCGTTTCCATTGCCCGCCGCGCCGATGAATTGTTGATCAATATGGGACCGATCGAGGCGCCGCCACGGCGCACGGCGGAGATGCCAGGACGCGTCGAGATCGCACGTCCTGCGGCGGCCGCTCCGGAGGCGAGCGTGACACCACCGCCAGCGGAAGGCGGTGAGGGTGGCGGTGACGCGGTGTTCCGGGAAACGACGCTCCCACCGCTCTAGCGCGTGGCCGGGTGCTGCCGCCAGGCTCCCGCTGTGGGCTGGGCGGCCGAGCGGCCGGGAACATGGTGTGGACGTACGTACACGACCTCGGTACAATGGCGAGTACCGCAGTAGGAGACGTATGTCCCGCAAGGACCGTGACCGAGACTCCCGCCGACGTTTCGTCACTCCTTGACACCATCACAGGCCCGGATACGCCGGGCGGGTGACATCCATGCGCCGCCCGAGCATAGCCGCTGCCGGGTTTGCCCTGATTGACGGCCAGGCCGCCGATCCAGATGGGATTGTTTTCATCGCCCGTGCGCCTGACCGCTGGGGGCGCCTCCTGGTGGCCTGCGTGGAGCCCGGAGAATTCTCGGCGCGCGGGCTTGAGCTTGCCGCTGTTGCCATGCGGACCCTGCGGCAAACCTTCGCCGCCTGCCCCGGCCCGGCCGCTGAGGCCCTGCTCAGCGCGCTCGCCGCCGCCAACGAGGCACTTCTCGCCGAGAACCGGGTGCTGACCACGGGTCGCTGGGAACGCCGTATCTGTGTCGGGGCGACGGCCATTGCGCTTCAGGGGCGTGAGGTTTTTGTTGCCCAGGCAGCGCCGTCGCAGGCGATCCTGATCCAGGACGAGCGTGTCTATGCCTTCCCCGACCTGATGTCGTGGCGGGGGGACTACGTTCCTGAGGCCATCATTCCGCAGAGCCTGCCGCTCGGCCTGGCGGATGATCCTGGCACGCAAGTTTTTCAATCGGACGCTGCGCCAGGTGATCTCATTGCGCTGTGTTCCACATCGGTGGGACAGGTGCTCTCCAGGGATGACGAGACGCTCCAGGCCCTCTTCGACGCATCACTCGTGACGGAGGACCTCGAGGGCTCGGTGGACCGCCTGGAACGCTTTATGGTGCGGCAGGGGATCATCAGTTCATTTGCGGTGGTAGCGTCGGTCTCTCGCCTGGGTCCATCGCAGCAGGTACCTGGCGTGCGGTCGCGTATGCGGCGGGCGGCTTCGAGCGACGCGAATGGCTCCGCGAATGATGATGAAGTCCGTCCCCCGCGTGGCCTGGCGGCGCGAGACGCCATGATCGGCGCGGCGGAGCGGTTGTCCCGTGCGCGGCCCGCTCCGGCAATGGATGACCGGGCGCGCAGGCGCATCCAGGCTGCTCCGGGCGCCCAGAGCGTGCGCCGCTACCGCGAGGCAGGCGGCATCCCGATGGAGGTGCGCGCCAACTTGCCACGCGGGCCGGTGGTGCATGTGCCGGCACGGTTGCTCGCCATTTCTGCCGCACTCCTGGTCGTTGCCGGTGGCACTGGCGCGACCGTGACCTTCCAGCATGGGCGCGAGGCGCGCGCGCACGCGGCACTTGTCGAAGTCGATCAGTCGCTGCGAGATGCTGCGGCAAACCCGCTCGTGGCGACCTCCATGGTTACCCAGGCTGAGCGGTCGCTCGATGACGCGCGGGCGTCCGGCGCCGATCCTGCGCTTGTGAGCCAGTACTCCCGCGCGCTATCGGCGGTACGGGACAACGCCTGGAATACCCGGCGGCTGCAGGACGTGCAGATGCTTGGCTCGGTGCCGGGTTCGGCGTCGGGTGGGCTGGTGCGGCTGGCGCTCAGTGGTGACACGCTCTATGTGGCGGCAGGAGACCTCTACGAACTCCATCCCGAGGAGAAGCGCCTGCTCTTGCTGCTGGCACAGGGAACCGAGATCGATGGCGCGCGAGTCGGGAAGCTCGGCAGTGTCTCCATCGACGGCGGTGCGGTTATCGCCAGCGATGGTGACGCCACCTATGTCCGCGATAGCCAGGGTGCGTGGCAGCGCCGTGAACTGGCCATCGACGATGTCGGCGGCATCAGCAGGACGCTGCCTGTCATTTCCTGGGGCGATGCCGCCTACGGCGTTTCGTGGGAAGGGGATCTCGTCCGCTTCTTCGAGACCTCAGCGGGAGCGCAGGCCGAGGTGTGGGCCGCCAGCGCGCTGAATCCGGACTTGCTCCAGGTGATCGACTTCGTCATCGACGGCAAGATTCATCTGCTGTTGCAGGATGGGCGCATTCTGACCTTTTCACGGGGTCAGCTCGAAACCACGGCTGCGCCATTCGTGACGCCGCGTCTTGGGACACCCCGGTCGCTGGCGCAAGCTCCGCTCGCTGCCGAGCGGTACCTGGTGGATGGAGACACGATGATCGGCGAGAACCAGGGCCGCTTCATCCGCGTCGACCCGTCGGGGAACACGACCCAGTACCTCACCCCGGAGGATGCAGTCGTCGGGAGCGCGCTGGCGAATGTGGACGAAGTAGCGATCGATGAGCTTACGGGTACGGTCTTCTGGATCGCGGACGGCGTGGTGTGGCAGGCCCGCCTGCCTCCGGCCTGATGGGCTGAAGAGGAGATGGGCCACCGAAGCGTGTATCGATCGGCAAGGTTCAGGAAGATCGGCTCTGCTGTCTCCAGACCGCAGCGGGCTGCGGTGTGCGCGGCCCGCGGCCCCAGGGGCCGACCATTGCGACGAGGATCAGCACCATACCTGCCACTGCGGTGAGCCCGACGAGCATGGAAGAGGTGGTTTGCTCCCGAACGACAGCTGCCAACGCCCAGATGACGGCGGCAGCGTAGGCAACCCAGGCAGAACTGGGGCCAGTCCGGGAGAGCACGACCACGACAAAGGCGATGGCGCTGCCAAACAGGAGAAGACCGGCGGCACCAATTTCGGCTCCGCCGCCCGTGGCAGCGGATCCTGTCGCGACCAGGACGCTGGCCAGGCCAACGACATTCGCCGCCGTGAGCCAGCCAAACAGCAGACCAAATGCAGGCGCAATCACCCAGTTTTCAACCGATGTCAACCGCCCTGGGGTCGCCATGCGGACGAAGCTGAAGAAGGCCTTGCCGGCGCACAGCAGGCCACAGAAGATGACGACCTGGGAAAGCACAAACTGGCGGTTGATGAAGATCTGGTTCCAGATGGTGTTGCAGAGAAATGCCCCTGCGCTCCACCAGCCCACTGCGCGCAACAATGGTGAGTCGCGACGATTCGGAAAGGCCTGGTAGACAGCGTACAGCAGGCAGAGTAGAAAAATGGCTCCCCAGATCGAGAAGGCATAGGACGCAGGCAAGATCAGCGAGCGGTTCTCCTGGGCGATGCTCCCTACGTTCCGCCCAATCGCGTAGGAAACATACACCTGGGAAATCGCGGTGAGCAGCACCGCAAATTGCCTGAGGATATCGTTGAAGCGCACGTCTGCCATCGACTGACTCACTTTGTGTCCGGAAAACCGCGCCCGCGCGTGCTTTCGCGTTTTCACGGCGGTGTTGCAGGAAACAGACCACAAAAAAGCCGCCCGCGTCCAACGGACCCGAGCGGCGAAACGGGATTGACGCGTCTACTGGTTTTGATAGAACTCGGCGTTGATCGCGCGATACTGGGCCCACTGCTCTGGCAGATCATCCTCGAAGAAGATCGCCTCGACCGGGCAGACCTCGGCACACACGCCGCAGTCGATGCACTCGTCCGGGTTGATGAAGTACTGCTCGGCGTCATCCGTTGAATGGATACAGTCGACGGGGCAAACTTCGACGCAACTTTGATCCTTGACGCCAATACACGGTTGGGCGATGACATACGCCACGATGCTTTACTCCTCACCCGGGGTTGCCCGGGCTGCGCAGATCGGTGCGCTACGGACCCGCTTGGTGTGCACATGCGCTCGTCCTAGACGAACTCGCGGGCAGTGAGGATTGTAACAAGTGCGTCAACAGTGCCGGTGCGAGGAGCGCGGCCATTCTGACAGTCACGCGACCATTGGGTGGTGTCCTCTGCACAATCCAGGTGCGTTCCATGCCTGAGCCTTCTGCGTTCCAGCGTTCGTTCGCCGCGTTCTGCGACGCAACCGCTCGGTGGCGGCGGCGCAAGGCAGACGAGTACGACCGGGACGAACGCAACCTGCGTGCGGCCAACGCCCTGCAGGAGCTCGGGGCTTTCGTGGTATCCCTGCCGCCTGATGACCAGCGGTTGCGCGACCTGCAGCGACTGGCAGCAACCGGAGAGGACTTCACGCCGGATCAACGTGTGCTCTACGAACTGGGGCGTTTCCGTTTCCATCAGCCAGACGCCAGCATGGACGCGTTCCTGACGCAACTGGTGGCGTTGGCCGAGGCTGACCGGGGCGAAGCAGGCCGGTTTGGTGGGCTCATGCCCGAGGGCGACGACCCGTGGACCTAGCCAATCCGCTCCAGATGGGCCACCGTTTCCACGTGGTGTGTTTGCGGGAACATGTCGATCGCCATGAGATCCAGCAACTCGTAGCCGGAGCCGAGCAGCATCTTGATATCCCGAGCCAGTGTGGCCGGGTCGCAGGAAACATAGGAGATGCGTTGCGGGCGCAGGCGCAACAGGCCATGCATTGCCGGCGCCGGGAGCCCCGTTCGTGGCGGGTCCAGCAGCACAAACGGCGCGCGGCCGTGCGTGCGGTAGGCGTGCTCCAGCCAGCGCTCAACGGAAATGGTCTCGATACGCACGTTGTCGAGTCTGGCTGAATCCGCGTTCTGCGCAGCGAATGCGGCCGCCCGGGGCTGTGCTTCCACCCCGATCACCTGCTCGAAACGGCGCGCCAGGGGCAACGTGAAGAGGCCGACTCCGCAATAGAGGTCCAGCGCCTTACGCGTGGCCGGGGAGAGCAGAACACCCGGTTGTGGCGCGTACTTCAGGGCCTCGTCCACGAGGAGATCGAGCACGCCGAGATTGACCTGGAAGAAGCACTCGGCATCGAAGGCGTAGGTCTCCCCGGCGACCTCGAGCGTCACCACCTCGGGAGTTTCACCGGTAAGCGGCGGCGCCAGGGAAATCCCGTCGTCACCGGCCGCTCCCCGTAGCTCCGTTTCCTGGCTCGGAAACTCGCCCTGGGTCAGGCGCCGGTGAAGGTCCTGGTACACCTCGTTCAACTGCGGGAGCACGAAAGGGTCGTCGGGGAGGTCCACGATGTCATGGCTCCCATGCCGCAGATACCCCAGCACCTCGGCCTGGGGATCATGTCGCCACTCCGCCCGCACCCGGTAGTGCCACTGCTCCGGCGAGGGCGTGATGGGAATGGTCTCCAGCAGCTCGATGCCAGCGATGCGCCGCATGCAGTCGGCAATCATGGCTTGTTTGGCAGCGAGTTGGGCCGCGTAGGTCAGGTGCTCGAAGTCCGCGCCGCAGTCCGCCAGCCGGGGGAACGGGGGCTCAATACGGTCTGGACCCGGCGTTATCACCTCGACGATCGAGGCGTGGGCCACCCGGCCCTGGTCGCGGTCAATCCGGACTTTCAGCACATCCCCGACAGCAGCCCGGGAGACGAAAAGCGTGCGCCCCCCGCCGTAGCCAAGGCCCAGGCCGCCAGGCACGATGCGCTCGATCGTCGTTTCGGTGACGTCGCCGGGGCGGGCAGGGAGGACCTGAGCGCTGGATTTGACAGACTTGCGACGAGGCGGCACTGGCCAATTCCTTTGTGGCCGCGCCGAGCGGCGGTCACTGGTGCGAATGGCAGCTCGGGAGAAACAGAACGACCCCCGGATGCCCACACCCGGGGGTCAAACCGCCAGCAAACCCTGGCGGCTCGTGCGCTCAGGCAGTCTTGGCCTGTGTACGCAGGCAACCTGTGCACACATTCAGTCGCTTGGATACGCCGTTGATCACCACCACGCGAGACTGCACGTTCGGCTTGAACATGCGGTTCGTGCGGCGCTTGGAAAAGCTCACGTTGCGGCCGAACTGGGTAGTCTTGCCGCAGACGTCACACTTGCCGGCCACTGTGAGATTCCTCCACGATATGCGCAGTATGCGTAAGCACCATCAGAACGCGACACCACGAGCATTCGGGAAACATCCCACGTGGCAAGGCAATAACCTTCGCGCGACCCTGAACCATACCATGTTTTTGTCCGCCACGGCCAGACATGGACGGTCCTGGCGGCAAGAGGCGCTAGACTTCCACGTCTGCCCTTCGCCCCGATTGCGTGACGCTGAGTGAGCCAGGAAGCATTCAACCCGGAGCATGAAACATCGGCTGCAAATGATGCGCGGGAACGCATTGAAACAGCCGTGGAGCTGCTGCGCCGCGAATGGCGAGATGGCTGCAATGCGCGCACCACCTACCAGGTCGCGCTACAGAGCGTGCGCCGCCTGGGAGGCGCGTTGCCGCCCGCCGAAGCGGCGGAACTCCACGCAATCGTGATGGACCTGGAACAGTACGGCGGGCTGACTGTCGAGCAGCGACGCGCGACGCTCGCTGGCATCGCTGACCGCCTCAAGCGGCTGGCGCCACGCTTGCCCCGTGCGGTACCGGTGGCACGGGCTGCCGCGCCGGCGCGACCGGCAGCACCAGCGCCTGTATCTCGTGAAGCGGCGCGTGCAAGGGACGCGACACGGCGGAGTTTGCCGCTGGACCGCGACGACGCGCCGGTGAGCCGCCCGATTCGGGTCACTGCGCGGGTGGCCCCGCTCGCGCCAGATGCACCTGTGACGGCGCTGCGCGGCGCCGGCGGAGCCACCAGCAAGAAACTGGCGAAGCTCGGCGTGGAAACGGTGGGTGATCTGCTGCTGCTCGCGCCGCGCCGCTACATCGACTACTCACGCACGATCCAGATTGGCAAGGCGCTGGGGCTGCGGCCCGGCGAGGACGTCACGGTGCGAGGTCGCATCACGGACCTGCAAGTTCACCGGGGCCCGGGTGCGCCGCGCGTCGTCATCAAACTGGCAGACCAGACCGGCTGGATGCGGGTGACCTGGTTCAACCAGTACCTGGCGAATGCCATGCACGTTGGCGAGGAGATCATCGTCAGCGGCACGCTGGAGCAGGGCCCAGGGCCGCTCTCGTTTACCGGCCCGGAATGGGAGCGGGCTGACGCTGGCGGCGACAACGTCTCCACCGGGCGCATCGTGCCGGTCTATCCGTTGACCGCTGGCCTGGCGCAGAAGTCGATGCGCAATTTCACCCGGCAGGCGCTCGAATCGGCGCTGGGTGCGGTTGAGGACTACTTGCCACCGGCAATCCTTGCGCCGGTCGAGGGCGTAGGCGACATCGCGGGGCCGCTTCCGCCGCTCAGCGACGCAATTGCCCAGGTCCACTACCCGGAGAGTGACGCGCAGCTCAGGCGCGCCCGGTTGCGGCTGGCGTTCGATGATCTGCTGTTGCTGCAACTTGGGCTGGTCCGTCGCAAACTCGAGCGCCAGGCGTTCACCGGCACCCCGATTGCCGTTGACCTGGACCTGATCAGGCGCTGGCAGGCCACGTTGCCGTTCACGCTCACGCGTGCCCAGGAAACGGCCCTCGGCGAAATCATCAACGACCTGGGGCGCGATATCCCAATGGCGCGCTTGCTGCAGGGCGATGTGGGCTCCGGGAAGACCGCGGTGGCGGCGGGGGCCATGCTGTCGGTGGTGGGCCAGGGCTATCAGGCGGCGCTGATGGCGCCAACCGAGCTGCTGGCCGAGCAGCACCTGGCCGGGCTGACGCGGCTGTATGAAGGACTGCCAGAGTTTGAACGGCCAACCGTGGCGCTGCTCACCGGGGCAACGAAGGGCCGCGAACGCAAGGCGTTGCTGGCTCAGGCTGCCGGGGGAGAGATCGACGTCCTGGTGGGAACGCATGCCCTGATCCAGGATGGCGTCGTGCTCCCGAAGCAGGTCCTCTCGATCGTCGATGAGCAGCATCGCTTTGGCGTGCGGCAGCGCGCCTCCCTTTCGGGCGGCGTGGATGGCATGTTGCCGCATCAGTTGGGCATGACGGCAACCCCGATCCCGCGCACGCTGAACATGGTGCTGCACGGTGATCTCGATGTCTCCGTTCTCGCGGAGCGGCCGCCCGGGCGGACTCCGATCATCACCGAGCGCTACCTCGGCGTGGAGCGCAGCATTGCGTACGACCTGGTCCGAGAGCAGGTGGGTGAGGGCCGCCAGGTCTTCGTCATCTGCCCGTTGGTTGAGGCATCCGATGTGATCGAGGCGAAGGCCGCGGTTGAAGAGGCCGATCGCCTGCAGAGCGAGGTGTTTCCGGAGTTGCGGGTTGCCGTCCTGCACGGGCGGATGAAGGCGCGGGAGAAGGACGCTATCATGGCAGGGTTTCGCAACCGGGAGGCCGATCTACTCGTCTCGACCTCGGTCATCGAAGTCGGCATCGACGTTCCGAACGCCACGGTCATGATCATCGAGGGGGCCGACCGCTTCGGCCTGGCGCAATTGCACCAGTTTCGTGGGCGAGTCGGCCGTGGCTCGGCGCAGTCCTACTGCCTGCTGCTGGCCGAGAATGCCAGTGCCGACGGCGAGGCGCGCCTGGAAACCATGGTTGAGAGTGACGATGGATTCCAGCTTGCGGAGCGGGATCTGGAGTTGCGCGGCCCCGGGGATTTCATTGGCACCCGCCAGAGTGGGTTGCCGGAATTGACATGGCTGGAGGGCGGGTTTGATACCAGGTTGCTGGAACGCGCCCGGCGCGCGGCAGAGGGTATTCTGGCCCAGGACCCGGAACTGGCCGCGCCGCATCACGCCGGGCTGCGGGCGCGCTTGACGACCTTCTGGGAACGGGCGGCGCCAGAGAAGGCCGTCTAGTCAAGGCTTCCCGCGTCATGAGTACCCACCGCGTCAGTCCCCGAGCAGGACGCGTCGACCCCGCAACACTCCCACGCGGCCCGGAAGGCCGTGCGCTCTGCCGGAATTGCAGCGTCGAGGTTCCGGCCAGGAGGCGGACCTTTTGCAGCGCATCCTGCGCTGATGATTGGGCCGTACGGAACAACCCCGCACTCATGCGGCAACGGGTCTTTCAGCGAGACAGGGGCGTGTGTGCGCGCTGCGGTGTGGACACCGCGGTGCTGGGCAAGGTGCTGGCGGCGGAATGGGACCGCGTCAAAATGGCGCGCACCGCGCCAGAGCGGCGCGAGCGAGAGGCGTTCCGGCAGCGCTACCGGTGGTTTTTCAGCCGCAGCAGCTACTGGGATGCCGATCACATCAAGCCGGTGAGCGAGGGTGGGGGAGAGTGCACGCTGGAAAACATGCGCACCCTCTGTGTGCCCTGTCACCAGGTGGTCACGCGGGAGTTGGCGAAGCGGACGGCATCCCACCGCCGGCAAAAGCGTATCGGCTACGCCAGTATCCGGGCCTATCTGGACGACGACGCGGCAAACGCATGAGCGGGACCTCGGAGAGAGGTCCCGCTCAGTGCATGATCAAGGTGCGATCGGCGCGACATTGCTGCCGCGCCGATCTGCCGGCTAGCGGCGGCGCAGCCCGAAGGACGCACCAGCGGCGCCAAGGGCGCCAGCCGCAGCCAGGATGCTGCTGACATCAATGCCACCCACGCCGGTGTCCGGCAGGGCAACGACTTCAGCCTCAGCGGCCGGCTCCTCGGCGACGGCCTCTTCAGCCGGGGCTTCCCACGCGCCAGCGCCGCAGTCGGTGTTGCCGACCACAATCGCGTTGCCAACGTTGCCGCCGGAGTTGATGTTGCCGGTCGAGATTGCCCCACCATTCGCGGCCGAGGTGGCCACGCCGCCGTTGCCGGCAGAAGCGGTGTCGATGGCGCCATCGCCGCCGTGCCCACCGCTGGTGGTGGCGACATTGTTGCTGCCAGCGCTGGCGTCAGAGATGCTGGTGCCAGCGTCAGCGGAAATGCTGATGGACGTGGAGTTCATGACGTCGCCGCCGGAGATGAACACGCCGCACTCGTCCTGCGCGGCAACTGGCGAAGCCAGGAGACCAGCGCCGACCAGCGAGACGGCAACCGCCGAACCCATGATGAACCGCGAGAGCTTCATTCCCTGTTCTCCTCCCCTTCGCCACACGGCGTAAGTGGAACGACCACCGGCGTCACTACGCCGTGTACGTTTCCCTCGAGCCCCTAATCCCGAGGGCCGTGGTTACCGACGCGATGAGCGCTCGGCCGTGGACCGACGGACCCCGTGCCAGCTTGCCGCGTGATAACCAGGCGGAACCCACCTGAGGGTGACGTTCATGGCATGTCAGCCGCGACCAAATGCGCCGCTTCCCTGCCAGGCAGACACCCGGTCGCATCATATAGAAGCGCGGGAGTATCCGTCAATAGTCAGGACCATCCGGTGGCAATTCCCGGCCACAAGGATGCACCATTTCCCTGCATTTCCGGTTTTTCCTGGAAATGTTTGACATTGCAGGAGCACATGCTTATGGAAACCCAAACCGGAATTGACATCTTCAGCGCCAGCTTCAAGGACCACGCCTTCGCATCCTACGCGGACCTGCGAGAGACAGACCCGGTCCTGTCGGTAGCGCTGCCGAACGAGCAAACGCTCTGGTTGGTGCTGCGCTACAGCGACGCGAGCGCCATGATGAAAGAGCACAGCCGCTTCGGGAACGACATCGCCAACGCCTATGCCGAGACCGAGCTTGAGGACATTCGCGCCCAGTTTCTCGCGGGGATGAGTGAGGAGCAGGCGAAGCAGATGCTCGATCTGGATCAGCTCTTCGGGCGAATCCTGCTCTCGATTGACCCGCCAGACCATTCCCGCTTGCGCCGTCTCGTAGCGATTCCATTCACACCCAGGTACATCGAGGGGTTGCGAGGCCGCGTGCGGGAGATTGCCAGCTCCCTGCTGGATGACATCGACGCCAACGTGCGCTCCGGGCAGCGGCAGTTCGACCTCATCGACGATTTCTCATATCCACTGCCACTGACCGTGATAGCCGAGATGCTCGGCATCCCGGAGGAGGATTACGACCGTTTCCGCGTCTGGTCACAGGCATCCGTCACGTTTGTGCCTGGTCAACCCCAAACCCAGGAGCACACCGATTTGCTGCAGGAGTTCGCGAGCTACCTGCGTCAACTGGCGATTGCCAAGCGGGAATCGCCCGGAGACGATCTGCTGAGCGGGTTGGTGCAGGCTGAGGCGGATGGTGACAAGCTCAGCGAGGAAGAGTTGATCTCGATGATGTTCCTGCTGATCGTGGCGGGGCACGAAACGACGGTCAATCTCATCGCGAACGGTACGCTGCTGCTCTTCGAGCACCCTGATCAGCGGCGCCGCCTGCGGGAAGAGCCGGCGCTGCTGAAGAGCGCGATCGAGGAGATGCTGCGCTTCTATGGCCCGGTCGAAGTGGGCCTGACGCGCTGGGTGCGCGAGGACACGGAGTTTGGCGGCGCGCAGCTCAAGCGTGGCCAGCAGATGATGGCGGTCCTGGCTTCGGCTAACCACGATCCCGAGCGGTTTCCCAATCCCGAAGTCTTTGATATTGCGCGGGATCCAAACCGTCACCTGGCGTTCGGCACCGGTATCCATGCCTGCCTCGGCGCGGTGCTCGCTCGCCTGGAGGCCGACGTCGCGTTCACCGAACTCCTGAACCGCTACCCGGACCTGGAGTTGGCGGTGCCCCGCGACGCACTTGCCTGGCGCGACGGGACATTCATGCGCGCGCTGACCGCGCTGCCGGTTCGGGTGTAGTCAGCGCTATTCTCAAAGAAGACGCGGGCCAGGGAGAGGCAAACCGCCTCTCCCCGGCCCGCAGTTGCAAATCCATCAGCTCGGGCAGTCAACCTGATCGTTCGCGCAGCCGGGAACGTCCAGGCAGTGATCCGGGCAGTTGTTGACCACGATCCAGCCTGGAGCGTGAGCACGCGCCCATCCTGGTTGGCGCTCAGGTCGGAAATCAGGAAAGCTCAGGCGTTGAGAGGCAAGAGCTGCGCCGCGATCACGGCAAGTTGCACCCGCGTGCCGGCCTGAAGCTTGTTCAGCAGCGACGAAACGTGGGTCTTGATGGTGTTTGGCGAGAGATACAGCGCGTCCGCGATGGCCTTGTTCGTGTGCCCTGCAGCGACCAGCGCCAGAACCTCCTTCTCGCGCGGGCTGAGGATTGCCAGGTCGTCCGGAACCGGCTCCGCCAGTACGGCTTCGCCCCTGACCTCCGCCAGCCTGGCGTCGAGTTGCGCGCTGACGGTGCGGGCACGCTGCACCGCCTCAGTTGACGCCGCAATCGTCGCTTCCAGGGCAAGGCGAGACTCCTGAATCGCGCGGATCAGGGTGGCCCGGTCATCGGCCTCTCGCAGAACCCGGTTCGCGGGAGGTGCAGGAAAGTAGCGGTCCGCGCTTCTGCCACCGGTCGCCATTGCCATGCGCATATCGTTGTCCACTGCTGCCTCCCCGATGCGGCGATGTGTCGATGTTGATTTCAAGGTAAATCCGAAATGTGGAGATGCTGTGAAGAGCACCCGGAGAGATCTTGACGGTCCTGCGGCGCTGTCCGCCGGTACTTCCGCATCTTGACGGCCATGCAAGTAGAACATATGATCGGTTCCTGTCCTGGAGCACTGGAGTGCCAACCGGTAGGGGCCACCAGCACAGGCGGTCGCAGGCAGGCTGCCGGGAGGTCCGCAATGCACGATCCACAGGCAGGTCCGGCGCCAGACCTGTGCACCGAAGCCGTGGCCAAGGCGCTGGCGAGCGTCCGGGCGAAGCACCGTGGCGATCCTGACCTGGCCCATATGACCCGCAGTGCGATCGCCGAACGGGTGACTGCCCTCACCTTGCCGCCACGCCCGGCGCGTGGAGACTGGTGGCTGGTGGGGCGGGTCCTCGATGAGATCGAGGATGTGGAGTTCAGTGTCTGGTTCATTCCGGGGGAGCGCCGCATTGGGATCACCCGGCGCGAGCAACCGACCATCATTGCCCCGGCGACGCCTCTGAACATGCCTTACTACTACGACGGGTTGCGCAAGCGCTGGGTTGATTCGCTGACCGGGGAGACTGTTCCTGGACCCGATGACGAGAACCGTAAATCCGGTTTGGAGAAGCGGACGTAGATGTTGGCAGAGAGCGCTATCCCCTGATTCCAGCGCCCTCCCCTAAAACCCAGGGAACGCGTAAGCGTTCCACCCTTCCCCTTCCCGCACGTGCCCGGCCCAGAGTGGCCGGGTTCGTGTTTCTGGCGCATCTTTCCCCGGCCTCCTCCTCCACCGAATTTCGCATACCATCCCGCGTGACAGGTGATAAGGAGATGTGGTGCGAGTCATTGCCGGGGAACGGCGCGGGTTCCAGTTGAAGGGTCCGGCAGGGCGGTTTACCCGGCCCATGGCGGACAAGATCAAGGGCGCGGTTTTTTCGATGCTGGCCTCGCACGGTGTCGCGCCGGAACGCGTGCTCGATCTGTACGCGGGCACCGGCGGTATCGGGATCGAGGCGCTTTCCCGGGGCGCGGACAGCGCGGACTTCGTGGAGCAGAACGCGGCCGCCGCAGCCGTGGTGCGGGCCAATATCGCTCACACCAGGTATGAAGACGTATCGCACGTCCACCAGGAATCGGTTTCAACATTCATTTCGCGAGCGGAGCGCGACCCTGCGACGAGGCCCTACGACCTGATCATCATGGACCCACCGTATGCGGACCCCGACCTGGCGCCAATGCTGGAACGAGTAGGGGCATCGCCGTTGGTAGAATCGGGCACGGTGCTGGTAATCGGGCACTCGCCGCGTGTGGAACTGCCGGAGCGCGCCGGCAAACTCACGCGGCTGAAAGAACGGTGTCACGGGGACAGTTGCTTTTCGCTCTACGAGGCAGACGAACGTGAACCGGCGGAGGTCCTGCCGGGCGCAGGAGACGCATGAATCCACGACGCGCCATCTACCCTGGAAGCTTTGACCCCATTACGCTCGGCCACGTGGACGTGGCGCGGCGAGCTGCCAGACTCTTCGACGAAGTCGTGGTCGCCGTCTACGAAGGGAGCGAGAAGTCCGGAGCGTTCTTTACGCCTCGAGAGCGCATGGCGCTTGCCCGCGAGGTGTTGAGCGCGCTGCCCGAGACGAACATCGTCGTTGACAGCTTTTCGGGACTGACCGTAGATTACGCGCGTTCCCAGGGCGCGGGGGTTATCGTGCGTGGGTTGCGCGCGGTTTCCGATTTCGAATACGAGTTCAAGCTGGCGCATATGAATGCCCACCTTGCTCCGGAGATCGAGGTCGTCTGCTTGATGACCTCGTCCGGCCACTCCTTCATCAGTTCCAGCCTGATCCGGGAGGTGGCGGCGTTGGGAGGCGACGTGAATGAGTTGGTGCCCACGGTGGTGCAGGAAGCCCTCGCGGCCAAATTGGCAGCGCGCGTCTAGCATCACGCAGCAAGCGGCGGCGTCTCCCCGCACGGAGGACAGGAAATGCCTGACCAGAACCAGACTGACACCTTCGCTTACGACGGCGACGATGGAGACGACGATGTGCTCGTGCTCCTGGAGCAGATCGAGGACCTGGTCAGGGAGGGGCGCAAGGTACCCTTCAGCAGTATGGTGATGGTGGAAGAAGAGGATGTCCTGGCGCTGCTGCACCAGGTGCGCTCGGCGGTGCCACGGGAGATTCGCGATGCCCAGCGCGTCGTCGACGACCGCTCCGACATCATCAGCGCTGCCCAGCAGGAGGCCGCCAAGATTCTTGACCACGCCCGCAGCCAGGCCGAGTACATCGTCTCGGAGCAGGGCGTGCTGAACGAGGCGCGGCAACGCGGAGAGGAGTTCCTGCGCCAGGTAGAGCAGGAGAAGCGCCGCACCATGGGCCAGATCGATGAGTACGCGCTCAAGCAGCTCTCCGAGGTTGAGGCGGCGGTTCAGGACAGCCTGACGGTGGTCCTGGAGGCCCTGCGCACCAGCTCTGCATCGCTGGACCAGGCCAAGCGGCACGTCGGGGCGTAGCCGGCCGGCCACGCCGGGGAGAGAACACTCGAGATTGACGAAGTGGTCGCATTCTTGATAGACTCTCCCGGTTGTGCCGGATACCCCGGCGCGACTTTTTGTGTCTCGCGGTGAACTTGGGAACCTCCTGGCATGGCGACCGCTGGCGGTCCGCAGGAATTGCGCAACGAAACAGCAATCAATGTCTCCGGTCTGCTCAAGGGGCAGGTAGGGGATACCCGCGACTTCGCGCTGCATCTGGACGAGCTGGTTGCAGATGGTGAGGTCGTCGCGCACAACGTCAATGGCACCGTGCTGCTGACTCGTCTGCGAGACGGTGTCATGGTCTCGGTCGAGGCGGCGGGGCTTGCGCCATTGATCTGTGTCGGCTGCCTGCGAGCGTATGACCAGCCGTTCGATGTCTCATTCGATGAGGAGTATCACCAGACCGTCGATGTACGCACCGGGCTCGGCCTTGGTGTGGAAATTGACGAAGAGGGGGATCAGTTCTACATCGATGAGAATCACGAGCTTGACGTGGCGGAGCCGCTGCGGCAGGAAATCCTGGTCTCGCTGCCGATGCGGCCCACCTGCGGGCCGGATTGTCCTGGACCAGATGTGTTGGAAGTCGGTGAAAGCGCTGAAGCTGGCGAAGATGCCGCCGTCGATGGTCGTTTCGCGGCGCTGGCCAGTTTGTTGAAAGACGACACGAAGTAACGACAATGGCACCGGCGCCGGGTGGCGCTGCAGGGACAGAAAGGGTCAAACATGGGCGCACTGCCAAAGCAACGAGTCACCCGTCACCGCCAGGGCAACCGGCGCCGGCATGACTATCTGAAGAACGTACCGGTCCTCGTGGATTGCAACACCTGTGGCCAGCCGCACGTAGTGCATCACGTCTGCCCGGCCTGTGGGCACTACCGAGGCCGCCAGGTGTTCGTCATCGAGCAGCGCCGCCGGCGCGCTGAGTAAATTCGCCGTCGATTGCATTCTGGCAGCAGGGCAGGCGGAATCGTCTGCCCTGTAGCATTGCGCGCAGCAGGCGATTCGGGACACACTCCCGCAACATCTGCCTCCGGCACGGGTAACGCGGACCGCCTGTGTCCCGCGATCTGCCCCCACGACAAGGAACGATGATGCGCAATGCGGCGATCACCGGATGGGGTATGGCCGTACCCGACCGGGTCCTGAGCAACGCCGACCTGGAGCAAATGGTGGAGACCACCGACGAGTGGATCACCAGCCGCACCGGTATCAAGGAGCGGCGCATCGTTGGGCCGAACGACAGCACCACCTCGCTCTCCGTGGCGGCCGCGCGCCAGGCGCTTGCCCGGGCGGAACTGACACCCGAGGACATCGATCTCATCATCGTGGCAACCTGCACCCCGGATCAGTTCCTGGTTTCCCAGGCGTGCCTGGTGCAGGGAGAGCTCGGCGGGTCCGCCGGCGCGTTTGACCTCGGCGCAGCCTGTGCCGGATTTGTCTACGCGCTGGCGGTTGGCTCGCACATGGTGCAGTCGGGCCTGCACGAGCGGGTGCTGGTGATCGGCGCCGACACGTTGACCCGGTTTGTGGATTACACCGACCGCTCCACCTGCATTCTCTTCGGTGATGGCGCCGGCGCTGTGGTGCTGGAGGCGACCACCGAGGCGCGGGGCCTCCTGTCAACAGTGGTTGGCGCGGATGGCGGTGGATACAAGCACCTCTACATCCCTGGCTGGGGCGCATTCGTGCCAGAGTCGGCAGAGCTCTTCCCGGAGTACCGGCCCTACCTGCAGATGAACGGCAACGAAGTCTTTCGCTTCGCCGTGCGGGTGATGGGCGATTCTGCGGCCGAGGCGGTGGCGAAGGCCAACCTCACCTTCGACGACATCGACGTCCTCATCCCGCACCAGGCCAATCAGCGCATCATCGACGCGGCCGCCCGGCGGCTTGCATTACCCTCGGAGAAGGTCTGGATCAACCTCGACCGCTATGGCAACACCTCCGCCGCCTCGATCCCGATTGCCATTGCCGAGGCGGCGGAAGCCGGCATGCTGCACGAAGGCGACAATGTGGTCCTGGTCGCCTTTGGCGGTGGCCTGGCCTGGGCTGCTGGCGTAGTGCGCTGGGGCGTGGCCGGGGTCTGCAAGGACGAAGCGTGCCGGACGCAACCGGTCCTGGCGGGAGTTGGACAGCATGATTGACGCGCCGGGCCGGGTGGCCTGGGTCTTCCCGGGGCAGGGTTCGCAGCGGGTCGGCATGGGCCAGGAACTGGCAGCCGCAAACGCGGATATTGCCGCAGTCTACGAGCAGGCTGACGCCGTGCTCGGCTTCGCGTTGAGCGACATCATCTTCAACGGGCCGGACGACGCGCTGCAGCAGACCCCGGTCCAGCAACCGGCCATCCTGCTGACCAGCATTGCCTACCTGCTCGCCCTGAAGACGCGCGGGCTTCTGCCAGACGCCGACTATGTGGCGGGGCACAGCCTTGGCGAGTACTCGGCGCTCGTTGCCTCCGGCGCGCTGTCCCTTGAGGACGGTCTGCAACTGGTGCGGAAGCGCGGCGAACTGATGCAGCAACATGGCGCAGGCGCCATGGCCGCCATCCTGGGGATGGACTCTGCTTCAGTGGCGGCAGTTGCCAGCGACGCTGGCGTCGATGTTGCGAATTACAATGCCCCGGATCAGACGACGATTTCCGGGACGCACGATGCCGTCGAGAAGGCGATGACCCTGGCGAAGGAGCGTGGCGCCAAACGCGCCATCCTGTTGCCCGTGAGCGCAGCGTTCCACTCCACGCTGATGAAGGGCGCAGAGGAGGGGATGCTCCCGTACCTGATGGCCGTGCCCATGGTGCCGCCGGATGTGCCGATGGTCGGCAATGTCGATGCGGCGATCCTGGCCGAGACAGACGATGTGCGGCAGGAATTGATTCACCAGATCTGTGGCTCGGTCCGATGGGTAGACGTCGTGCGTACCCTCTCCAGCGAGGGCGTCACACACTTCATCGAGATCGGGCCGGGCAAGGTGCTGGCCGGGTTGCTGGCGCGCTGCGCGCCAGACGCAACCATCGAGACAGCCGAAAAGCTGCTGACATAACCAGGCGCTGGATATCCGGCGGCGCGGACAGGGGAGGGGCATGAGCGAGAGCGAACGCACCGGAGTAGCGGTGATCACTGGCGGCACCCGCGGCATTGGGCTGGCCATCGCCAGGCGGTTGGCGCGAGAGGGCTACGACTTGCTCCTGACCTACCGTGATGACGCAGAGGTTGCAGAAGCCGCCCGGGCCAGCCTGTCCGAGAGTGGCCGGCGGGTCGAGGTGATGGCCGCCGATGTGGCGACGGCAGACGGCGCCGGCGCAACCATCGAGGCCGCGATGCAGCAGCTTGGTGGGCTGGATGTGGTCGTCAACAACGCCGGCATCACCCGCGACACCCTGATCATGCGCATGAGTGATGCGGACTGGGACGCTGTCCTGACCACGAATCTCAAGGGCACCTTCCTCGTGTCCAGGGCCGCTGTCCGGCCCATGCTACGCCAGCGCTCCGGCCGCATCGTGAACATCTCCTCGGTGGTGGGTCAGGCGGGCAATGTAGGACAGGCGAACTACGCGGCGGCGAAAGCCGGCATGATCGGGTTCACCAAGTCGCTGGCCAAGGAGATCGGGTCACGCGGAATCACGGTGAACGCCGTTGCGCCTGGCTTCATTTCCACCCGGCTGACCGACGAGCTTTCAGACGACATGAAGAAGATGCTGCTGGAGCGCACGCCGCTGGCGCGCTTCGGCACGCCGGAGGACGTGGCAGGGGCGGTTGCATTCCTGGTCGGTCCAGACGCCGCCTTCATTACCGGCCACACGCTGACCGTTGATGGCGGCCTCTTCATGCCGTAGGTCTGCCCTGGCAAAATCCGGGACTTGTATGGCCGGGAATCATTGCCCGGATGTTGCGTCGCGTTCGATTTTCCCCTAGGCTGAACATGACATCGGGTGACCGCTTCGCTGACAGAACGGTGCGCCAGTCGGCGTAACTGAGTTGTGAAGCCTGGCCCGATGGCCCTGCGCTAGTGAGGGGAAATGTCCGCCGACGCGGTTTGGGCGCTGGAGATTGTGCCGAACGAGCAGGAGGTCGATCCTCACGCTCGGTCCCTGCGCCACATCCTGACGGGCCTCGGCGTGGATGCACCACAGGTGCGCCACAGTGCGCTGTATCTCCTGCAAGCACCTCGATCCCCGGAAATCGAACACGTCGCGACGTTGCTGTGCCTCAATCCTGTGCTGGCGACGGCCCGTGATGGCGCATTGCCAATACCGGATGCGTCCTGGGTCATCGAGGTGCTTCCGCATCCTGGCGTTACCGACGCCGAAGGCGAGAGCCTGGCCAGCGCGCTCCACCGGGCAGGCTTTCCGGGTGTGCGGGCACGGGCCGGGCATCGGTACCTGATTGCCAGCGGGCTGGACGCCGAGGTGGTAGCACAGGCAGCCCAGAAACTTGCGCACGAGGTCGTGGAAAAGGTCGCCTGGCGCCGCACCGATGACATGATGCCGGGCTCGTGGTGGTCCGGCGCATTCATGCCGGCCGCTGCCCCCGATCCCACGGTGGAGATCGTGCCGATCCGCCACCTGGCGGGTCAGGAGTTGCTCGATTTGAGCAAGGCGCGCCTCCTGTCACTCCCCTTGAGCGACCTCGAAGCGATCCGCGATCACTACGCGGGCCTCGAACGTGACCCGACTGACGTGGAGTTGGAGACGATCGCGCAGACGTGGTCCGAGCACTGCGCACACCGTACGTTCAAGGCGACGATCACGCATCGGGAACCGGATGCCGAGCCGCTGGAGATTCGCGGGCTACTGAAGACCTACATTGCGTCGGCCACGCAGCAGGTTGCGCGGCCCTGGGTGCTGTCTGCGTTCAAGGACAACGCGGGCGTCATCGAATTTGACGATCAGTACGAGATCTCATTCAAGGTCGAGACACATAATCATCCCAGCGCGATCGAGCCCTTCGGTGGCGCGAACACCGGTGTCGGCGGCGTGGTGCGCGATGTGCTCGGGGTCTCCGCCGAGCCCATTGCGAACACCGATGTGCTCTGCTTCGGGCCGCTTGACGCCGGCCCTGGAGATCTGCCGCCGGGCACGCTGCCGCCAGCCGAGGTCTACACAGGCGTTGTGGCGGGCATCGCCGATTACGGGAACAAGATGGGTATCCCCACGGTCAATGGGGCGACGCTCTTCGATCCCGGCTATATCGCCAATCCGCTGGTCTTCTGTGGCACGGTGGGCCTTGCACCCCGTGACAGCCGGCCGACGCAGCCCAACGTCGGGGATCTGGTCGTGGTCGCCGGGGGCCGCGCCGGGCGCGACGGCATCCACGGCGCAACGTTCTCCTCCGATGTGCTGGGCGATGTTCATGCGGAACTCGGCAGCGTCGTCCAGATTGGCGATCCCATCGTCGAGAAGCGCCTGGCGGATGCATTGCCGCTGGCGCGCGACCATGGCCTGTACAGCGCTATTACCGACTGCGGGGCCGGGGGGCTGTCATCAGCCGTCGGGGAAATGGCCAGCGAACTGGGCGCGGATGTGGAACTGGCGAACGTGCCACTGAAGTACGACGGCTTGCGCCCCTGGGAGATCTGGCTCTCCGAGGCGCAGGAGCGGCTCGTGTTCGCGGTGCCGCCCGAGAAGTGGGCCGCGTTGCAGGAGGTCTTCGCGGGCGAAGGCGTCGAGGCGACCACCCTGGGGACCTTCACCGGAGATGGCAAGCTGCGCGTGCGCTACCAGGGTGAGGTCGTGGCGGAACTTGATGGCGCGTTCCTGCACGATGGCATGCCGCTGCGCTCACTGGAGAGCACCTGGCAGCCGCTGCCGGGTTCGAGTGAGCCGGTCTCACTACCACCAGACATCGATTTTGCATGCCTGCTTTCCCGCGTGCTGGCAGAGGCGAACGTCGCCTCGAAGGAGTCCATCGTTCGCCGCTATGACCACGAAGTGCAGGGGCGAACGGTTGGCAAGCCCTTCGTTGGGCCGGATGACGCAGGCCCGGCGGACGCGGCGGTTCTGCGGCCGGTGGTGACCTCCGGAAAGGGCGTTGCCGTTGGATGCGGCATCAACCCGTGGTACGGAGAGATCGATCCCTACGCCATGGCGCTCCTGGCAGTCGATGAAGCCCTGCGCAATGTCGTGGCCGTGGGGGCCGACCCGGACCAAACGGCCATCCTCGACAATTTCTGCTGGGGCAACCCGATGCTGCCGGATCGCCTCGGCGGGCTGGTCCGCGCCTCGCAGGGGTGCCATGATGCGGCGGTTGCCTACGGCGTGCCGTTTATCTCCGGCAAGGATTCGCTTTACAACGAGTACCGGCTGGCGGACGGCGAGTCACGCGCCATCCCCGGCACGCTCCTGATCTCGGCAATCGGGATCGTCCCGGACCTTACGGCCACCAGTTCGATGTTCCTCAAGCAGCCCGGCAATGCGCTGTACCTGGTTGGCGTTACCGGCGATGATCTTGGAGGTTCGCTGGCAGCACGCCTGAGCGGCACGCAAGGCGGTCGTGCGCCACAGGTGGACCTGGCGCGCGGGCGCGATGCCTTCCGCGCGGTCCACACGGCTGTCCGGGACCGGCTGGTCCAGTCTGTGCACGACCTCAGTGAAGGTGGTCTGGCCGTGGCGCTGGCCGAAATGGCCCTGGCCGGCAACCTCGGGGCCAGTGTGAACCTGGACAGGGTTCCCGTGCAAATGAGTGGACTCGACATGGGCACACGGCTCTTTTCGGAGTCCCCCTCGCGCTTCATTGTGGAGATCGCCCCAGATGATGCGCCGGCGTTCGAGGCGGCGCTTGGGCAGGTTCCGTTTGCACGGATCGGTGACGTGACGAGTGACGGTGTGCTCACCATCCAGGCGGAGGACCAGAAACTCGTGAGGTTCCCGGTGGATCGGTTGAAGGCGACCTGGCAGGCCACGCTGGCGGACGACAACGCATGAGCGCGCCGATGGAGTACCCAACCGCCGCCCCGGCGGTGCACGGTAAGCCACGCGCCCTGGTGTTGCGCGCTCCTGGCACCAACTGTGACCGGGAGACGGTTCATGCCCTGGAAATCGCGGGCGGCGCCGCCGAGGCGGTGCATATGGAGCGCGTCCTCGCGGGCAGCGTGACGATCAACGACTACGCGCTAATCGTGCTGCCGGGCGGGTTTGCGTTTGGAGATCACCTCGGCGCTGGCGCGCTCTGGGCGAACGGCCTGGCCGCGCTGGGGGAGCCACTGCACCGCTTTGTCGAAGATGGAAGGCCGGTCCTCGGCATCTGCAACGGCTTCCAGGCGCTGACCCGGTTGGGCCTGCTCACGGGTGGTGCGCTGGCTGCCAACGCCTCTGGCCACTACGAGTGCCGCTGGGTCTGGCTCGAGAAGCCCGCGAACGTCACGACGCCATTTCTCGACGGCATCGAGCGCCTGTCGCTGCCGGTCGGGCACGGCGAAGGGCGCTTTGTGGCCGAGAGTGACGAAGCACTTGCCGCGAAGCAGGACTCGGGTGAGGTGGCGCTCGTCTACCGCGACGAGTCAGGCAAGCCAGGGGGATACCCGATCAATCCCAATGGCTCGCAGGGCGCGGTGGCCGGCTTGACCAATCGTGCCGGGAATGTCCTGGGCCTGATGCCGCACCCGGACCGCAACGCAGTGCCCGGGCTCGCGCCGGTTGGGCGGCAGGATGCTGGCGGGCTACGCCTGTTCGCGAATGCCGTACGTATGGCGAGGGGGTAGGGAGCCGCATGTCCACCTACGCGGACGCCGGGATCAACCTGGACAGCGCGCGGCAGACGACGCAGCGCATCGGTGAGATCGTCGCGAAGTCTCGTGGCTTGGGTGTCCTGGCGGATGTTGGTGCATTTGGCGGCATGTTTCGCCTGGGCGCCGTGGGGGAGTTTCACGACCCGGTGCTGGTGGCATCCACCGATGGTATTGGCACCAAGGTCAAGGTGGCTTCCGCGCTGGGCCAGTATGAGAACCTGGGCGCGGACATCGTGAATCACTGCGTGAACGACATCGCCGTGCAGGGAGCGCGCCCGCTTTTCTTCCTCGACTACCTCGGGCTGCACCGCGCGGACCCAGACGTGGTAACAACCCTCGTCGGCAGCGTGGCTGCCGCCTGCGCCGCTGCCGATTGTGCGCTGCTGGGGGGCGAAACCGCTGAAATGCCTGACGTTTACCCGGAGGGCGAGTTCGACCTGGCTGGCACCATCGTCGGTGTCCTGGAGCGGGAGGCTATCGGCGCCAACGGGGCTCCGCAGGCAGGCGATATCGTGCTGGGGCTGCCCTCCAACGGTCTGCACACGAACGGGTACAGCCTGGCACGGCGGGCGCTGCCAGTTGAGACCTGGCGGGAGTACGACGCGAACCTGGAGATGACGGTGGGGGAGGCGCTGCTGACCCCGCACCTCTCCTACGTGCACGATATCCGGGCCCTCACCGGCGCTGGGGCCCGCAGCTTCGCGCACATTACCGGTGGCGGGCTCCCGGAAAACGTCGAGCGGGTAGCTCCGGACAATCTCTCGGTTGTGATTGACACGTCCACGTGGGAACCGCTGCCCCTTTTTGGACGTATTGCACAAGATGGGGGCATTTCCGCTGGAGAGATGTTCCGTGTCTTCAACATGGGAATCGGCCTGGTAGCGATCGTGCCAGCCGAGCAACTCGCAGCCGCCCGCAGCGCTGTACCCACGGCGATCGTCATTGGACAGACGGAAACGCGCGACGGACGCGAGGCGGTGATCTTGCGTGGCGTCGAGTAAGACCCGGGCGTGAGCGACGGAAAAGAGTAGCGGGGTGGGGATGCGCGGCGAACAACTGGCCGAAGGCAAGACGAAGATCATCTACGCGGATGCGAGCAATCCAGCGCAGGCGATTATCTTCAGCAAGGATGACATCACGGCTGGCGATGGCGCGCGGCGCAATACGCTGCCGGGTAAGGGCGCACTCAGCGGCCGGACGACGGCAAACGTCTTCAAGCTGCTCTCTGCTGCCGGTATTCCGACGCACTTCGTTGCTGCGCCCGCTGACGACGAAATGGTGGTGCGCCGCTGCGACATGATTCCGCTCGAGGTCGTGATGCGCCGCATTGCGACCGGCTCCTACCTGAAGCGCAATGCTGTGGCCGAGGGCACCCGCTTCGACCCGACCGTGGTCGAGACGTTCTTCAAGGACGATGCGAACCACGACCCGCTGGTGGACGCTGCCTGGATCGCTGAACATGAGGTTGCCACGCCCGAAGAGGTCGAGCAGCTCGCCGCGATTGGGCGCGATGTCTTCGCCGCCATCGAGAAGGCGTGGGCCGAGCAGGACGTGCAGCTTGTCGATCTCAAGATCGAGTTCGGCCGCGATGTCGATGGCAACCTGCTGGTTGCCGATGTGATCGACAACGACTCGTGGCGGATCTGGCCCGGCGGCCGCAAGGAAGACATGCTGGACAAGCAGGTCTACCGCGACACAACCGAGGTCACCGACGAGGCTTTGCGCGGCGTCCTGGCCAAGTACAAGCAGGTGGCGGCGCTCACCGACGCGTTCGCTGCGCCCACCTGGCATATCAGCGCCGAAGACCGCGAGCACAAGCCCAAGGAAGCGTGCGGCGTCTTTGGAGTCTGGGGCGAGGATACTGATGTCACACGCACCACGCTGATTGGCTTGATGGCGCTCCAGCACCGCGGCCAGGAGAGCGCTGGCGTGGCGGTGTTGGACGACCGCCGCATTCGCGTCCAGACCGGCATGGGGCGCGTTGACCAGATCTTCCAGCCGGAAGCGGTCGAGGCATTGCACGGGGTGGCTGCCATCGGTCACACGCGCTACTCCACGACCGGCAGCTCCTCGATCCAGAACGCACAACCGTTCCTCGTTGAGGCCAACGGCGATATGTTGGCGCTGGGCCACAATGGCAACATCGTCAATCCGCTGGAGCTGCGCCGCCTGGTGCGCGAGCGGGGCGTGGAGCCGGCCACCGGCTCGGACAGCGAGCTGCTGGCGCTGCTGGTGCTGCACGGGCAGGGGACGTGGGAAGAGCGTATCCGGCGCATGATGGAGTTGGCCTCCGGCGCGTACTCGCTGGCCATTCTCACTCCCGATGCCCTGTTCGCCGTGCGCGATCCGCATGGCTTCCGCCCGCTCTGCCTGGGCTGGCGCGACGGCCACTGGTTGATCGCCTCCGAGAGTTGCGCGCTGGATACGGTCGGGGCGGACCTGGTGCGCGATGTCCAGCCGGGTGAGATCCTGCGCCTGGACCGCAACGGCCTTCGCTCCAATTTGATGCAGGACCCGCCGCGCCCGGCACTGTGCGTGTTCGAGCAGATCTATTTCGCCCGCCCGGACAGCGTCCTCGATGGGCAAACCGCCTTCGAGGCGCGGGTGGCCATGGGCCGCGAACTGGCGAAGGAGCACCCCGCGGATGCGGACCTGGTCATCGGCGTGCCGGACTCCGGCGTACCGGCGGCTATCGGCTACGCCCAGGAGATGGGCCTCCCGCTCAGCGAGGCGATGGTCAAGAACCGCTACGTCGGCCGCACCTTCATCCAGCCGGATCAGCACTCGCGGCAGTCGGGCATTCGTCTCAAGTTCAACCCGTTGCGCGGCGCGGTGAAGGACAAGCGCGTGGTCATCGTGGATGACAGCGTGGTGCGCGGCAACACCATGCCGCAGATCGTGGATCTGCTGCGGCGGGGCGGGGCGACCGCCATTCACCTGCGCATCTCTGCGCCGCCAATCGCCCATCCGTGCCACTTCGGGATCGACATGGGCAAGAAGGAGAGCCTGGTCGCGCATGGCCGCGACCTGGAGGAGATCCGGCAGGAGTTGGGCGCCGACACGCTTGGGTACCTCAGCCTGGAGGGCCTCGCGCGAGCGGCCGGAGAGCGCAATCGCTGCTTCGGCTGCCTCACGGGCCGCTATCCGGTCTCCATTGAATCAGCGCAGCAGAAGGACGGGCTTGAAGTCGATCAGGCCGGGAGCAAGCCAATCCGCCTGCGCGCGCTCGCCTCCGGATGAGCGAGACTGCCGGCAAATCGTCGGACCTGCGCGTACTGGTGGTTGGCTCCGGTGGGCGAGAGCACGCGCTCGTGTGGGCCATGTCTCAGTCACCATCGGTCGCCAGCGTCTGGGCCGCGCCCGGCAACGACGGGATGACGCCGCTGACCGAACTTGTGCCCATTGCCGCGACCGACGTAACCGGCATTGCGGCATGGGCAGGCGAGCATGATATCGACCTCGTTGTGATTGGCCCGGACGCAGCAGTCGCGGCTGGTTTGGCCGATGCACTTGATGTCGCCGGGATTCCGGCGTTCGGCCCGTCGCAGGCAGCCTCCGAGTTGGAGTGGTCGAAGGCGTTTGCCAAGGAGTTCATGACCCGGCACGGCATTCCCACGGCCTCCTACGGCACGTTCGGTGATGTCGATGAAGCACTCGGGTTCGTGGCACAGGCGCCTCTTCCGCTCGTGGTCAAGGCCGATGGCCTTGCCGCCGGGAAAGGTGTAATCATCTGCGAAACGCGCGAGCAGGCTGCTGACGCCGTGCGCGCCATCATGCAGGATCGCGCCTTTGGGGACGCCGGAGCGCGGGTCGTCCTCGAGGAGTTCCTGACCGGCAGCGAGTTGAGCGTCTTTGCCCTCATCGACGGCGAGCGCTATGCCCTGTTACCGCTGGCCCGTGACTACAAGCGCCTGGGCGATGGTGATGTCGGGCCAAATACCGGGGGGATGGGAAGCTACGCCGCCGTGACGGATATTCCTGGCGGTGTCCTGGACGACATCCGCCGTTGCGTCCTGGAGCCGACGATCGCCGGGATGCGAAGCGAGGGGCGTCCCTATCGCGGGGTCCTCTACGTCGGGTTCATGTTGACTGCCGATGGCCCAAAGGTGCTGGAGTACAACTGCCGCTTCGGCGATCCCGAGACGCAAGTGCTCCTGCCGCTGCTCGATGTGGATGTCGCCCAGTTGCTGCTGCAGTGCGCGAAGGGGCGCCTGGCGTCTGACCGCGTTGCCGTGCGCGATGCGGCGGCGGTGT
Source organism: Thermomicrobiales bacterium (assembly GCA_034431475.1). Lineage (GTDB taxonomy): Bacteria > Chloroflexota > Chloroflexia > Thermomicrobiales > UBA6265 > JACCXM01. The sequence continues at coordinate 123,640 of DAOUDE010000051.1, forward strand.
GTGTGGTACTGGCGAGCGCAGGCTACCCCGAGCAGCCAAGTGTGGGCGACTCGATTGCCGGAATTGCGGAGGCTGAGAAGCGTGGAGCGCTCGTTTTCCAGGCTGGCGTCAGGCGGAACGGGGATCGGCTCCTGACGAACGGCGGCCGCGTCCTGTCGACGGTCGGGGTAGCCAAGAGCCTGAGCGCGGCACGGGACCTGGCCTACGCGGCGGCCGCTGATATTCGCTTCGCAGGCCGGTATTTGCGCCACGATATCGCGTCGACTCCAGATAGCGTATGAAGCGTATCGTGGTCCTGGCTTCCGGATCCGGGAGTAACTTGCAGGCACTCATCGATGCCGTGCAAGCCGGCGAGTTGCAGGCAACGATCGTAGCCGTCATCAGCGACCGGCCGGGAGCCGGCGCGCTGCAGCGGGCTGAACGAGCGGGTATCCCCGCGGTCTGCGTGCCCCTGCCTGACCGCCGCAGCGCCGCCGCGCGGCACGAGTTCGAGCACCGGCTGGCAGGTGAGATCGCGGCATTCGCGCCGGATTTGCTCGTTCTGGCGGGCTGGATGTTGATCCTGGGGCAGCCCGTCCTGGAGCGCTACCAGGGCCGGGTGATCAATGTCCATCCGGCGTTGCTGCCGGATGGAACTGAAGAGGTGGTCGAAAGCTCCAGAGGGCCGATGCCGGTCCTGCGCGGGGCGCACGCGGTGCGGGATGCATTGCGGAAGCGCCTGCCTCTCACGGGAGCCACCGTCCATATGGTGACATCTGTGGTCGACACTGGGCCGGTCCTGCTGCGGGAGGAAGTCCCGATTCTGGAGGGCGATGACCAGGATCGCTTGCACAACCGGATCAAGCGCGTCGAACATGGCTTGCTGCCAAGGGCAGTAGCATTGGCGTTGGCGAATCAGGCAGCAGAGGAGAGTTCATGGCGAGCGTAGACCCGCAGGTGATCGTGCTACTCGGCTCCAAATCGGATGCCGAGCATCGGAATGCTATTGCCCAGGCGCTCGACCGGTTGGGGATCACCCATGTGACGCGTATCGCGTCCGCACACAAGGTCACGAGCTACCTGCTGGACCTCCTGCAGAGCTACGAGCAGGATGGCCTCCCGCACGTCTACATCACCGTCGCCGGGCGCTCCAACGCCCTCTCGGGGGTAGTCGATGCCAATTCCCGGCACCCGGTGATCGCGTGCCCACCCTACGGTGAACGATTTGGCGGCATGGACCTTCTGTCGACCGTGCGCATGCCGGGTGGGGTCGCGCCACTGCTGGTGCTGGAACCAGCCGCAGCCGCCCTGGCGGCCGCCAAGATCCTGGGAATCGGTGCGCCAGCGATCAGCCAGCGCGTCGCTGACCTGCAGGAGAAGACTCGACAGCAGGCCATTGCGGATGACGAGGCGGCTCAGGAGGCCTGAGCCCGCACTCTGGCTCGGCTATGCTTGCCCGTCACGCCAACCATGGCGGGCAATGGTTCACTAAGTTCAGGCAAGCATGAGTACGGAGCCGCAGTCCCTCTTTCGCAAGATTCTCATTGCCAATCGTGGCGAGATCGCGCTCCGCATCCTGCGCGCCTGCCACGATCTCGGCGTACGCGCAGTCGTCGCCTACAGCGACGTTGACCGCGACTCCCTGGCGGTGCGCCTGGCGGACGAGGCCGTCTGCATTGGCCCGGCGCAGGCAGCGCGGTCATACAACAACATCCCGGCCGTCATCAGCGCCGCGCTGATTACCGGCTGCGACGCGATTCACCCTGGCTACGGTTTTCTGGCTGAGAATCCCTATCTGGCCGAGGTCTGCCAGCAGGTGGGGGTGACCTTCATCGGGCCGCGCCCAGAAGTCATCGAGTTGATGGGAAACAAGTCCGCTGCACGCAAGGTCATGCTTGAGGCGGGCGTGCCGATTGTGCCCGGAAGTGATGGACCGGTCGAGAACCTGGGAGATGCGCGGGCAATTGCCCGCGCAATCGGCTACCCACTCATCGTCAAGGCAGCCGCCGGCGGCGGCGGGCGCGGGATGCGTGTGGTGCGAGACGAGGCAGAACTGGTCCGTCAGTTGCCGCTGGCCCAGGCAGAAGCCGAAGCGGCGTTCGGCAACGACGCGGTCTACCTGGAACGCTACCTGGACCGGCCCCGGCACGTTGAGGTGCAGGTGCTGGCAGACAGTTACGGCAACACGCTCGCCATCGGTGAGCGCGATTGTTCCATTCAGCGACGCCACCAGAAGTTGATCGAGGAGGCGCCTGCGCCGCGCCTTCCGGAAAAGACGCGAAGCGCCCTGCTCAAGGCGGCGGTGAAGGGTACGAAGGCGAGTGGCTACACCAACGCCGGTACACTCGAGTTTCTCGTCGATGCCGAGGGCAACTTCTACTTCATGGAAATGAACACACGCATCCAGGTCGAACACCCCGTAACGGAGATGGTGAGCCGGATTGATCTCGTTGCGTGGCAAATCCGGATTGCTGCCGGACAGCGTTTGACCTTGAGTGAGAAGGACTTCGCACCGGAAGGTCATGCCATCGAGTGCCGGATCACGGCAGAAGACGCCGCCCTGGACTTCACGCCGGGTGTCGGCAGCGTCGAGATGTACGTCGCGCCGGGCGGGCCGGGGGTGCGTGTCGATTCCCACCTCTATGCTGGCTACAACGTGCCGCCTTTCTACGATTCGCTCCTAGGCAAAATCATTGTCTGGGGGCGGGACCGCGCCGAGGCCATTGCCAGGATGGACCGGGCGCTGGCGGAAACGGTGATCACGGGCGTGCCGCAGACGGCGTCGTTCCTGCGGCGGGTGATCGCGGATGAGGCGTTTCACGACGCCGTACTGGACACAGGATTCCTGACTCGCAACATGGACCGATTGTTGCAGGACGAGAGCGACGTGCAATTCCCTGAACACGAGGAGGCGCAGGTGTGACTGCCGAGGGGCATGGCAAGAAATCCTCCCGGAAGTCATCCGGTGATTCGGTAGGTCGCGAGGAGCGAGCGGCGTTGCGGCATCAGGGCCGGATGTTGGCGCTGCAGGTGCTCTACGAGCTGGACCTGACCAGTCATGACGCTGAAGAGGCGATGGGCCGGGCCTTCGCCGAGCATGATCCGGTCGAGGCCAGCGTCCAGAAGCAGGTGCGGCAGTTGGTCAGCGGAGTCCTGGAACATCGTGAGTCGCTGGATCCGGTCATTGCTGAGGCTGCGCCCGCACGGGCGCTGGATGAGCAAGCCGCCATTGAGCGCAATGTGTTGCGGCTGGCCGCCTACGAGTTGCTGTACGACCCCCGGGTGCCACCGCGCGTTTCCATTAACGAGGCGGTGGAGCTGGCAAAGCGATTTGGCGGAGAGAATTCCGGCAAGTTCACCAACGGCGTCTTGCGCACGATTTACGAACGGCGCGAGAAAGAGCGGGCCGCTGCCGCTGAGTAACGGGCCTCGTGCCGTTGCATGGTCGGTGCTGATGCGAACGTGTATCATCGCGGCGGTCAGTCTTGTCAGCAGAAGAGTGACTTGTGTCTCACACTGCTGAAACGTGTGCAACGTGACGAATCACGGGGTCTGAGGGAAGGACCTCTGACTTGACCGGGCGCCAGTTGTGAATGGCGCGGGATGGGGGAGGATCGAGCGTGGCGACAACATTTGAGCGTGTGCAGGCGATCGTCGCTGAGCGGCTCGGGGTTGATGAGGACAAGGTCACCATGGACGCTGAGTTCATCGGTGATTTGAACGCGGATTCGCTCGATCTCGTAGAAGTGATCATGGCAATGGAGCAGGAGTTCGACGTCGAAATCAAGGACGAGGACGCCGAGAATATCCGCTCCGTCGCCGACGCAGTGCAGTACATCGACGAGCACGGCGGATAGGGCCGGGTCTGTCGCTACTCGCGGCGGACCGCGTGAACAGTCAAATGACGCACTCACCGTTTCCTCGTTGCCGCGTCATTTGCCGGTAGCCAGTATCCGCCGGCTCCACCAGGGAGCAATTCGCGTATGGCCCGAGCATTGAAACCATCTGCCTTGAAGAAACTCGCGATTCCAACCAAGTTGCCATCGCGGCTGCCAGCGGTGCCGCGATTGCCGAATCCTGAAGAGCCCGATGTGTTCGAGGAGATGACGCTCCTTGAGCACATGGAAGAGTTGCGGGATCGCATCGTCAAGTGCGTCATCGCGATCGCAGTCGCGTTCATCGCGGGCGTATTCCTGGCGGAACCGCTGCTGCGGCGCATCCAGATCGAGGCGAACGCCGAAACGGGCCTGGACGTCGTCAGCCCGACCGACCCGATCACGCTTTTCTTCAAGATTGCGCTTTACATCGCGATTGGCCTCGCCTTACCGATCATCCTGTGGCAGGTGATCGGCTTCCTGGTGCCGGGCCTGACCAAGAAGGAAAAGCGACTTCTCTACTTGTCGTTGCCATTCGTGGCCCTGCTCTTTGTGGGCGGCGCAGCGTACGGCTTCTTCTTCGCCGCGCCGCGCGCCCTCACGTTTCTCTCCGGTTTCATGAGCGATATCTACGAGTGGTCACCGGAGGGGAACCAGATCGTCACGTTCTACCTGACGTTGATGATCGGTCTTGGTCTGGCATTCCAGCTCCCCATTGTCATGTTCCTTCTGGCCAAACTAGGCGTGGCGAGTCCGCAGAAAATGCGGGCATTTCGCAAGTACGCCATCCTGATCCTGTTGATCGTCTCGGCGGTGATTACGCCGTCGACCGATCCGTTCAATATGGCGATTGTGGCGGTTCCGCTGCTCGTGCTGTACGAAGCGGGCATCATCATTTCGATGCTCTTCGCGAAACGGCCGGTGGAAGCAGCCAAGGCCTAACCCAATCCAGAGCTCATGGAGCGGCGTGTCAGACTCTGACACGCCGCGCTGCATTTCCTGGAGGTTCCATCGTTGGCCGTCGAGATTGGTCTCCTGCTGCTGCTGATTGTGTTGAATGGCGTGTTTGCCATGTCCGAGTTGGCAATTGCCTCATCTCGCAAGACCCGGCTTCAGCAGTGGGCCGCAGACGGCAATGCGGGCGCGGCCGCAGCACTCAAGCTGGCTGACGAGCCGAACCAGTTTCTGGCAACGGTGCAGATCGGCATTACCTTGATCGGGATCGTGACCGGCTTTTTCGGTGGCTCGGCTCTTTCCGCTCCCGTCGCGGCGCAGCTCAGCCACATTCCAGCGTTAGCGCCGTACAGCGAGATGATTTCCATTGTGCTGGTTGTGGGGCTGGTGACATACCTCTCCCTCGTGGTGGGAGAACTCGTCCCCAAACGACTGGCCTTGCAGAATCCCGAGCGGCTGGCGGCGCTCGTAGCGCCGCCGATGACCATGCTCTCGCGGATTGCGGCTCCCATCGTGCGCTTACTGGGGGTGTCATCCGAGGCGATCCTGCGGGTACTTGGGGTGCGTCACGCCGGAGATACGCCGGTCACCGAGGAAGAGATCGCCATTCTCCTGCAAGAGGGCACGGCGGCCGGCGTCTTTACGCCAGGGGAGCACGAGTTGCTGGAGGGGGTCTTCGATCTCGGGGACCGCGATGTGCGGGATCTGATGACGCCGCGCTACCGCGTGGTGGCGCTCGATCTCAACGCACCCATGGAGGAAAACTTCCGTAAGATGGCTGATTCTCCTCACCACCTGTTCCCGGTGTACGAGGGGGATCTGGACAATGTGGTTGGCCTGGTTCCGGTCAAGAAGCTCTGGGCTGCCAGCGTGAGCGGCGAGCCCATTGACCTGCGTGGGCTAGCGGAGCCAGCCCTGGTCGTGCCGGAGTACATGCCTGCGCTGGCCGCCGTCAAGCGCTTTCAGCGGCGCCCGAACACTGCCGCCATAGTGGTAGATGAGTACGGCGGGGTGCAGGGGCTCATTTCCCTCCACGATCTCGTCGAGGCGATCACTGGCGACCTGGGCGAGACCCTCAGGGGCAGCGGCGAAGCCGTGCAACGCGCGGACGGATCCTGGCTGCTGGACGGGGCACTCCCCGTGCATGAGGTGCGTGACCTGCTGCACACAGGTCCGCTTCCTGGAGAGAACTCCGGCGATTTCGAGACACTCGGCGGCTTCCTGATGGCTTCACTTGGCCGCATTCCCGAGGTGGGTGACACCTTCGACTGGGACAATCGTCGCTTCGAGGTCGTCGACATGGATGGTCGCCGCATCGACCGGGTGCTGGTCTCTGGTCCGGCAGAGCACGCTTAGCGGGGCTGCAGCACCTCCCGCAGCGCCTCTTCTGGCCTGGGTTGCACACGGATCGTACGTTCGTTGCGATACGTCACCATACCTGGGCCGGCGCCCTTGTGCTTGCGGACATAGCGGCGCGGAGCCACATCGACTTCGACCCCGCCGCTCTCCCGCGCGGCGCTGTACCACGCAGCCAGGGCAGCGGCAGCTTCAATGGTGCGTGGATCTTCTGGCTGCCCGGGGCGGATCCAGCGAATGATGACGTGCGAACCGCCGACACCGCGCGCGTGCAACCAGGTGTCGTCCGGGCCGGCGATCTCGAAGGTCAGCAGATCGTTTTGGGGACCACTCCGCCCGACGTAGACCAGGTTGCCGTCGTCATCCACCAGGGGTTGCGGCCGGCGGATGGCGGGCGTCTTGCGCTTGCGAGATGGCTCTTCTGTGGCCTGTAGTACCTGCCACTCCGCCGCCAGTGCCTCAAGCTCGGCAAAGCCCGGGGCCTGCGCAATCAGCGTTGCGAGCTGGTCGAGGTAGCGCAGTTCGATGTCGCCCTGTTCCACGAGCTCCGGGATCTGGGCCGAGGCGCTCTGTGCCTTGCGGTAGCGTTCGAAGTACTCCTGCGCGTTCTCAATTGCCGTGAGTCGTGGATCCAGCTTGACGCGCTGCCCATCAACCTCGAGAGAAGCCTGACCCGGCGCGATCAGCCAGAGATGGGCATAGATCAGGTCGCCTGCTTGCCGCAAGTCTTCGGCTGCAGTTGCCCGCGCTGCCTCTGACGCCAGTGAGGCGTTTCGCCGCTCAAGCCGCTCGCGTTCTTCCTGGACCAGGTTCAGCAGGCGCTGGCGACGCTGCGCGTGGCGTTGCGGGCTGGGAATGTGCTCGGCCTGCTCGGCCAATGCCGCCGCCCGGGAGATGCTGCTTACCGCTTCCTCGTCGCTGGCGGCGGCCAGGTGCGCATAGGGCAGCGGTGCGAAAGCCACTGGCTCCCCGGTTTCGCGATGGCGATACACGTGTGGCGACCAGGCGGCGGTCTGCAGTGGGTCCAGGAGTTGTTGCAGCGCATCCTGGACGGCGTCTGCGACACCGCCCGGCAGCGCATCAACGCGTGGCGTCGCATCTCCCGTGGCGCGGAACATGACCTCGCGCGCCATGTTGGGGCTTATTCCTCGCAGCCCGCTGACAAGTGTCCGGGCGGCGTCATCCTTTCCTGATGCGGCGGCAAAGATCGCCTGGAGATCAGGAACGGAGACCGCGCGGGGATCCCGGCGGTCGGGCGGCGGGGGTGGCTCGTAGGTATGGCGGGGCAGCACCAGGCGCACCCGGCTCATCTCGGGCGTTACACGCTTGACGCTCTCCATGATCACGCCATCTTCATCAACCAGGATCAGGTTGGAATGACGACCCATCAGCTCGATCACCAGGTGCACGAAGCGCAGTTCGACTTCGTCGTCCTCTTCCTCAGGCGGCTCACAGTCGAACGCGGTTGTCCCGAGGTCTGGCGCGGTCGCCGGTTCCTCATCCAGGGAGAGAACACGCTTCGCTATACTGATGCGAACCAGTCGCTCCAGTGGCGGTTGGTCGATGCTGGCGATGATGCCGCCCCGCACGTGTTTGCGTAGCAGCAGGCCGAACGGGGTGATCAACGTCGAATCAAGCGACGGCATGCCGTCAGCGAGCCGCAGGCGGGGCAGCGCATCGTCGGCGCTGGCCAGGAGATGATGCCGCCGGCCGTTGGCGTAAATTTCGGCGCCAAGCGTGCGCTGATTGACGAGGCCGATGCGTTGAACACGTCCGTTGCCGACGGTGGCGTTGAGTTCGTCGACCACTGCGGCGATGGTCAGGAGATCATAGGGATCTGGCACGAATGAGCCTTTCGCGTGCTGGATTGGAAGCGCCCGGAGCATGGAGCCGCGTGACGATAGCTGGTAACAACCACCCCGCAGATTCGGACGAGCCCGAGCCGCAGCCGGTGAGCGCACGTCCGGTGTGCCGTCCCAGCGATCACATGGGCGAAGACGCGGACCACGTCATCGGCGATCTGCGGGCACTGCGCCGGCCACGAGTATTCATCATCTCGGGCCCGTCTGGCGTCGGCAAGGACTCCGTCATCGAGCAACTGCGCGCTCGCTATCCCGAGGCCCACTACGCCGTGACGGCGACGACCCGCAACCGGCGGCCCGGGGAAATTGATGGCGTGCACTACCACTTCATGAGCGAAGAGGAGTTTCGCACCCGGCTGGCGGATGGGGATTTCCTGGAGTCCGCCTCGGTCTACGGAAACCTCTACGGCGTGCCACGCAGTGCAGCCCGTGAAGCGCTGGCGCGCGGGCAGGATGTCTTCTTCAAGGTCGATGTCCAGGGTGCTGCGGAAATTCGCCGCCTGATCCCGACGGCGGTGTCAATCTTCCTGGCGCCGGAATCCGCTGCCACCTTGCTGCAACGGCTCAAACATCGCAAGACCGACGATCCCGCGGTGCTCATGACGCGCTTTGCCACCGCAACACGTGAACTGGCGGCTGCCTTCGATTTTGACTACGTGATCTTCAACCGCCAGGATCGGCTCGATCAGGCCCTGGAAGAGATTCTGGCCATCGTTCACGCCGAGAAGGTGCGAAGCACCCAGCCCGACTCACAACTGTAGCGGGTCACCTACGGTTCGAGCGGGCCTTCGGTCTGTTCCTCTTCGGGCACTTCAACGATGGTGGACTTGTCTTCCACCCGGTCAATGAACAAGATGCCATCGAGGTGATCGATCTCGTGCTGGAGCACGCGTGCGCCCCAGCCATGTGCCTTGATGCGGAGCGGCTTGTTGTCCAGCCCCACCGCCTTGACGGTGACCACCTCGGCACGGGGAACTTCGCCGGTCCAGCCGGGAATGCTGAGGCACCCCTCGTACCCCAGGACGCGGCCACGGGCCCGGACGATTTCCGGGTTCACCAGGGCCAGGGAGAGTTCCGGATCGCCACTTTCGTGGTAATCCGCCGGAACGTGGACCCAGATCATGCGGCGCAGCACGCCCACCTGGGGCGCCGCCAGGCCAACCCCGGGTGCTTCGACCATGGTCACGAACATGTCTGCGGCGAGCTCGCGCAGGCTGTCGTCAACATGGCGGATCTTGTGTGCTTTTTGCCGCAGGCGGGGATCACCCTCGATGAGAATATCGAGCAGGGCCATGGATCAAGAAAACTCCGGACTGCTACAGAGATGACCGTTCGCGCACACCTCAATTGCGGGGGCGACCAAGGTGCGCGCGCAAATCATTTCACAATTGCTGGCGAACGGGTAGGGCGACTTACGGCGCCATCCGTTCAAACGTGCCTGCTGGCTGCCCATCGAGCGTGATGTCCAGCTTGCCCGGTTCGCCTTCAACCGTGAAGTCGACCTCGGTTTCTCCCTCGGCCGCGATGGTTTCGCCGTCGACGAGTTCATCGATGGCGAGGGTGTGCTCCGTGCCATCGCCGGTGACGTTCAGGACGACCGCGGTGCCGATCTTGTCACCAAGGTCAGCCGGATCCAGCTTCCCATCTACGATCTTGACGGAAATTTCATGGGTGGTGTCGGTTGTTTCACTCGAACCAGCCGGGGCTTCGGTTGTCGGCTCCACCACCGTGCCCTGATCTGGCATGTCCCCACACGCGGCCAGGCCCAGGACCAGCATCCCCAGGACCGCGCCCCGCGTACCCCACTTCGTCAGCTTTTCGAACGACGTTCCCACGCAACCCCTCCATCCCTTGGCAAGCGTCTCGCTGCCACGTGCCATTGTGGCGCGTGATGTCGCTTTTCACCAACCCGAGTGTGCCACCTACAGCAGACTTTGTGGGTCGATATCCACGACCCAGCCCGGATCGTGTGGCAACCCATCGAGTAGCTTGTCCAACTCCGGGGAGCGCATGATGACCTGCCATTGGTACTCGCCCCGCACGCGGCTCGCGAAGGCGGGCGCGGGCCCGAGCAGATCCATGGCACCCTTCCGGTCTCGAGCATGCAGCGCCAGTTTGCGCGCCATGGCGTCGGCTGCCTGGGCACAGGTTGCGTCGTTCTTGTGGCGGTAGGTGAAGCGGGCCAGCCGCACGAACGGAGGATACCGATGCGTACGCCGGAAGTCGATTTCCTCGGTGTAGAAGCCCGGGTAGTCATGCCGCGCCGCAGCCTGGATGGCGTAGTGCTCCGGCGTGTAGCTCTGGATGACCACGCGGGAACCGGGACCTCGCCGGCCAGCCCGGCCGGCCACCTGCGTCAACAGGCTGAAGGTTCGCTCGCCGGACCGAAAATCGGGCAGGTGCAACCCGACATCGGCGTTGACTACGCCAACGGCAGTTACCAGCGGGAGGTCGAAGCCCTTGGCTACCATCTGCGTCCCGACGATGATATCGGCCTCACCCTGTTCCACCTGCCGCAGCAGCGCATCGGCCCCGCCGTGGCGTCGCACGATGTCCTGATCCCAGCGCAGCACGCGAGCAGCCGGAAAAATGCGCTGTGCCTCGGCCTCAACGCGTTGCGTGCCGGCTCCAAAATAATCAAGCGGGCCGCCGCAACTGCGGCACTGACGAGGGGGTGCTTCGCGGTAGTCGCAGCGGTGGCAGACCAACTGGGCGCGGTCGTGGTGATAGACGAGCGGGATGTCACAGTAGGGACACATGATCGTCTGCCCGCAGGAACGGCAGAGGACGACGGTGGCCATGCCCCGGCGGTTCAGGAGCAGAATCGCCTGTTCGCCCCGGCGCAGGGTTGCGCCAAGCACCTCCTGCAGGGATTCGCTCAGCAGGGATGTGTTGCCGCGATGCAGTTCCAGCCGCATGTCGGCGATCTCGACCTGGGGGAGTTCCAGGACGCTGCCGGCGTACGAACCATCATCCTTGCGCAGCGCTGGTCCGACTCGCTCTGGCAGGTCAAGGCGGGTGATCTCGCCCTGTTCGGCGCGCCAGAACGTCTCCGTGGCCGGCGTGGCGCTGCCGAGGAGGAGCGTGGCGCCGGTTTCACTGGCCAGGAACTCGGCCACAGCCCGGGTGTGGTAACGCGGCGTCTCGCCTTGCTTGTACGCCTGATCGTGTTCCTCATCGAGCACGATGAGCCCGAGGTTCTGCACGGGGGCAAAAAGCGCGGAACGCGGCCCAACGACGATCGGGTAAACGCCGTCCGCAACGCCTCGCCAGGTTGCCGCGCGCTCGACCGGGGTGAGCGCCGAGTGCAGAATGGCCACCTGGTTGCCGAAGCGGGCGGAGAACCGCGCGGCAACTTGCGAGGAAAGCGCGATTTCGGGTGTCAGGACCAGCGCGCTGCGGCCATGCCGCAGGCACCACGCAGCGGCGCGCAGGTATAGCTCGGTCTTGCCGCTGCCGGTGACGCCGTACAGCAGAAACGTCTCCCCGGCCTGCTGCTGCAGTGAGCGCTCGATAGCCTCCCACGCGATCACCTGGGCCGGTGTCAGGGCCGGGATGGTATCCGGGCGCTGTGGGGACGGAGCCGCGCCGCGCGGCCGTTCGATCTCCTCGATGGCCCCTTTGGCGACCAGCGACCTTACAATCTCGCGTCGCAATCCGGTTTGGGCCAGCAGATCGGCGGTCAGGACATACCCGTCGCCAGCAAGTCGAGTGCGCCGCTGCAATGCCTTCATGAACTCGGCCTGTTTCGGCGCGCGCTCGAATTCGGTGAGGTCAGGGTCGCCGTGCAGCCTCACCCAATGCTCCGTCCGGATCGTGGGTTGGCTCGTGACGATGCGGTAGCGAACCTGGAGCGCGCCCGCCTTCTCCAGCGCCGGGATCACGGTCGCGAGGCTGCTGCCCATCGCGGTCCGCGCCGCTTCGATGCTGGTTTCGCCACGCGCAACCAGGTGTTTGAGAAGTTTTTGCTGCGGCCGGGTAAATGCGCTGATGTCCAGTTTTGGGTCGGCCACGACCAGGTACGCACGCGCTTGTTGCGTGGTTCCGGGCGGCAGGAACAGCGCGAGGGCATCCATCAGGCCGCTTGCTGTCTCCCGCGCGATCCACCGGGCGGTGCGGAGTTGGGCTGAGGTGAGCACCACCGGTGGGTCAGTGAGGCCGAGCACCGGGTGGGTCGCAAACGCTGGCTCAGCGTCGTGGATTCGCAGGACGACACCCTGGACGGGCTTGCCCCGCAGGGAGACCCAGACCGCCGAGCCTTCGTGGATGGCTTCCGCCATATCGGGCGGAATCTCGTAGCTCAGGACGGCGCTCGACCACGCGCTGGGGACGGCCACCTCAGCAAAGGATGGTGTGGCGAGGGATACGGTGGCAGCGGCGCATGACATGGCGCAAGTTTAGCCGGGTGCGGGTCAGGGCTTGTCAGCCGCACGGGTGACCGGTAGTGTGAGCGAGGGACCTTCCCTTCCGCGAAAACCGATGTGCAGATGTGGGGTGCAGCGATGGACGGTCAACGATTCGACGCGGCCATTCGTGCGATGGCAACGCGCAAGACTCGACGCGGAACGTTCCGCACAGTGGCCGCCGCTGCGGGTGCGCTTTTCGTTGCCTCGCTACCCGTGCGGGCGCGGGCGGGCTTCAACTGCTCGTACATCGGGTGTGGCTGCGCCACGGGCACACTCCATCCCTGCAACGACGGGCTCGTGTGCTGTGCATCGTCGCCGGGCACGCCTGGCGGTGCTGGTGTTTGCTCGCAGCCCGGTGACTGTGGTGGCCCGTGCACGGGCAGTGGCGGTTCGTGCGGCGCCTCCTGCAATTGGGGCGACAACTGCCCTGCGTGTTGCTCAGGCTGGTGCGGCGACCTCGGGACCTGCGCATAACGCGCTGAACTTACCCGGGAGGGAACAGCATGGACTCCGAGAAATTCGACGCATTGACTCGCCGAGTCGGTTACGCCGGCTCGCGGCGTGGGCTCGTGCGCGGAGCATTGCGAGCGGGTGCGGCTGCGGTGGCGTTGCGCCTGGGCATCGCGCAGAGTCAAACGGACGCTGCGCGTGACTGCCGGGACTACGGCTGCTCCTGCAACGGCGGCGTTTACCGCTCGTGCCGGGGCGACCTGGTCTGCTGCCCCTGGTCAGCGGGCGTGCCCGGCGGGCTGGGCCTCTGCCTGACCGAGGACGAGTGCTACGGCCCGACGTGCATCAACTCTGGTGACGCCTGCGCCCCGTACTGTGGGTGGGGCAGCGATTGCCCGGACTGCTGCAGCGGCTACTGCAACGATTTTGGCGTCTGCGATACCCCGCGCTGCACGGGCGCTGGCTGCGCCTGCTCAACCGGTACCTTTATGCCGTGCGACCCCGGGCTGGCATGCTGCCCCTTGCAGACCGGAATGTTTGGTGGACCAGGCGTGTGTGCGCCGGAGGGCTCCTGCTAGCCTCCTGCACGCACGCATGAGGGGCGAATGCTCTGGTTCGTCCCTCGTGGCCACTATCCAGAGATGCGCATATCAAGTTGGGCGCGTGGCTGCTTTACGTCTCCCAGAGCGAGACGTATAGTGCAGTCTGGCGTCATCTAGACGTGTCTGCCTCCGGAGAAAGGTTCGTTCCATGGCTCAGGCGCCCGTCGCAACCAGCATCGCGCAGGAGTATGTTGAGAAGTTCGCGGAATCACGCGCATTGCATGAGCGAGCCCGCAAGGTAATTCCGGGCGGCATCATGCACGATGGCCGACACCTCAAGCCCTTCCCGCCGATGATTGTGCGCGCACAGGGGCCTTACAAATGGGACGCCGACGGGCATCAATTGATCGACTTCGTGATGGGCCACGGGTCGCTGCTCTTCGGGCACAATGACCCCGAAATCCTGGCCGCGATGCAGGCGCAGTTGCCGCTGGGCACGCACCTGGGAGCAGGCCACGAGCTCGAGGTGGAGTGGGCAGAGGAGGTCAGCCGCCTCATGCCCTCGGCTGAACTGGTCAAGTTCACCGGCTCCGGTACCGAATCCACGCTTCTCGCCATCCGCGTCGCCCGGTCGGCCACGCAACGGCCGGGTATCGTGAAGCTCGAAGGGCACTTCCACGGCTGGAACGACTACCTGCTGAAGGCCGAGAAGACGCCGTTCGACCAGGTGGGGAGCCCGGGAATCCCGCTCGAGGTCATGGACACCATCTCCGTAGTGCCGAACAACGATCTCGCCGCGCTCGAGGCACGGCTGGCCGAGGGCGACGTGGCCGCGCTTATCCTGGAACCGAGCGGTGGCTCCTGGGCGACAATTCCGCTGATCGAGGGCTACCTGCAGGCGGCCCGCGACCTGACCACGAAGTACGGCTCACTCCTGATCTTCGACGAGGTGATCACGGGGTTCCGCTGGTCTCCTGGTGGCGCCCAGGTGCGTTACGGTGTCACGCCGGACATCACGACCATGGCCAAGATCGTGGCTGGCGGTATGCCGGGCGGCGCGGTCGGCGGCAAACGCGATGTGATGGATGTGCTGATCTTCAAGGATGAGCCGGGCTGGAACAGCAAGCGCAAGGTGCGCCACCAGGGTACCTACAACGCGAGCCCGGTGGTCTCGGCGGCCGGGGCAACCTGCCTGCGCAAGGCGGCTGATCCGGCGGTACAGCGTTACTGCGACGGACTGGCGGCGCAATTGCGCGCCGGCATGAACAGCGCCATTGTCGAGCGCAACCTGCCTGGCTATGTGTGGGGGGAAAGCTCGGTCTTCCACCTCCGGCTGGGCGAGGCGGTGCCGAACCAGACCGGTGGCGATATGCGGTCCCCGCAGGGTGTGTCCGCGACCGACCTCAAGAACAGCGGCCACGGCAAGCTGAATGACCTGGCGCACCTGGGCATGATGATCGAAGGCGTGGAACTCTTCCATTCCGGCGGCATGACCTCGACCGTCCACACTCCGGCGTTGATCGACGAGACTGTCGGCGCGTTCGGGCGCGTGCTCGACCGCATGGTTGATGAGGGCGCGTGGGGATAGGCAAGCTCGCACAGTGTCGATGATGCCGGCACCGAGCTGACCCGGAACGAACAGGGCGGTCAGGAGCCTTCCTGACCGCCCTGTCGCGTACTTGTGGGACTTTACGCTGGTCCGAAGACGTAGCGCGTCGTGCCGGAAACCGTCCCGAATGTGACGGAGTTGAAGTTCTCGGCGAAGGTCATGCCGGCGTCGACGTTTTCGACAATCACGCCAACCATCGGATCCAGGATGTTGACCCGTGCGTTGGGATAGCTGGCCACAAGGTCTTCCCAGGTACGCGGCGTTGATGAGGGAATCGAGCTATTCGGCCAGTCGCAGCCGCAACCGCCTCCGGTCCACAGCGCAGCGCCATTGTTGATGGCGTCCCAGACTTGCCACGTGTCCTGCAACACGGGAACGGCGTTGAGTTCAGGATCAAACTGGATTCCCGCGAGTTGCACGGGGCTGCCGAAGAAGTCGATCGTCAGCGCCAACTTGCCAGCGTTGGTGGGACTGTCCGTGTTGGTGGAGGGTTGGTACGTGGAGTACTCCAGCGCGGTAATGTCGGAAAGGTAAACGCCGGAGTATTGGTAGGTGACAAGCGCGAGGGACTCGTCGGTGGCCGTCAGGTTTACGCTCCCGCTCCCGAATGGGGGCGTGCCTGGACCATTCTGGAAGTCCAGTAGCGACGTGTCGACTTCCAGGAAGGTGTTCAGCGCCACCCAGGCCCCCAGGTTATTCTGGGTGACCTGCACCGTGCAGACGCCGTCGGGGCAAAGGCACGCGCCATCCTGGCAAACGAGACCGTCGCCACACACGGTCCCGTCCGCGAGCGTCTTCGTCCGGCAGCGGCCCTGCTTGCAGCGGGCTTCCTCGCATGGGTTGAGCGGCGCTTCACACTGACTGTTGCGCCGGCATTGCCGCCTGCGGCGTCGGCGACGCCTGCGGCGGGCCGAGGTGTCATCCTGGCCGATCAGCGCTCCAATACCTGCGGTGCCGAGCGTGCCGACCAGGCCGAGCATGACCGCGCGGCGTGTGGGTCGGGTACGGGTGGTCTGGAGAAGTTGCTCCAGTCGGTCGTCCATGGACACATCCTTTCCCGGCGACTCGCGGTTGCAGTGCACCGTGACGGCCGATCAGCACGCGACACTGCGGCCAGGGTAGGGTAAGCGCGGCAGGCGGAACGTGCCTGTCGCTGGCTATTCCGGCTCGCTGCACCAATCGATGCATGGAACTGCGGTTCGTTGATCCGCCGCTAATGATGCCAGAAGAGCCTCGTAGTCGGCGTTGGTATCGACATCACGTGGCGCGGGGGCATTGACATCGACAAGTGAGATATCGCCGCTGTGCTGGTGGGCGCGCACGATTGCGCGGGCGCCAGTATCGCCGCTGAGAGTCGTGAACTCGGGGAGGACACGGCGATCAAAGAGGACAGGGTTGCCAGCGCCATTGGCGTAGCGGGGGGCAACGACGCCCGCGTGGGTTTCCTGCCAACGCGAGATCAACGCGTTGACGACGGCCGGGTTGACCTGTGGTTGATCGCCGAGCAGGAACATCACGGCGTCGGGGTCTGAGGCTGCGACGGCGCGCAATCCCGCAAGCACGGATGAGCTCTGCCCCTCTTCGGAGTCCGGGTTATGGACAATGCGCACCGGCAGGTCGGAGATCACCCCGGCAATGTCGTCGGCACGGTGGCCCAGGACGACGTACACGGTATCGAGGCTGGTGGAGAGGATGCGCTGCAAGGTGACTCGCAGGAGTGGCTCACCCCGCACCGGCAGCAACTGTTTGGGACGCCCCAGCCGGGACGAACGCCCAGCGGCCAGGACGATGCCGGCGATCACGCCCCGGGGGCCGGCTGCCGTTCGCCGCGAATACTGCCGGTTGCGTTCGTCAGCGACCCACCAGAGCGCCCACGGCGCAGCGCGATGATCTCGCCGAGAATGCTGATGGCCATCTCCTCGGGTGTCGCCGCGCCGATATCCAGACCAATCGGGGCCCGCATGCGCGCGACCTGCTCCGGGCTCATGCCAGCCTCGGCCAGGCGACGGCGGCGATCCTCGTTTGTCTTGCGGCTGCCAATCGCTCCGATGTACGCCGCCGGGGTGTTGAGCGTGCCAACCAGCGCCGGCTCATCGAACTTCGGGTCGTGCGACAGGATGGCGACGAACGTGTTCGGCAGAATCTCGACCTGCTCCAGCGTCTCATCGGGCCAGCCACGGATGATGCGGTCAGCGTCCGGGAATCGCTCTCGCGTCGCCAGCTTGGCGCGCGCATCGGAGATGATGACATCGAAGCCGAGTGCTTTCGCAAAGTGCGACAGCGGCTGCGCCACGTGCACCGCCCCAAAGATGAGCAGCGTTGGCGGCGGCGGATAGGACTCGATGAAGACTTCGACGGCTTCCTCTCGCCCGGGTAGCTGGTAACTCCGGGTTTCGGACTTCTCGGCCGCCAGGAGTGCGCGAGCCTCCGGCTCGACGGTGGCGTCGAGGACGGCGTTGCCGAGGGTGCCTTGAACTTCGTCCGGGAGGAGCAGGAGCTTCGCGCCGAGGGGCTCGCCCTTGACGAGCGTGGCGACGACGGCAGGTACCCGTCCGGCCAGCGCCTCTTCCAGGCGTGCCTGTAACGCGACTCGGCTGGTTTCGCGATGGTTCATTCCGTAACTGGCTCGACGAAGACCTCGATGGTGCCGCCGCACGCCAGTCCGACATCCCAGGCCATCTCGTCGGTGATGCCGTAGCGGATGAGCTTCGGCTGGCCAGTGCGCAGGACCTCCTGCGCCTCTTCGAAGACCGCGGTTTCGACGCAACCGCCGCTGACGGAGCCCGCCAGGTCCCCGGCGGAAGAGACCGCCATGGTTGCGCCGACCGGGCGGGGCGCAGAGCCTTCGACCTTCACTACGGTTGCCAGGGCAACCTGGCTCCCGGCAGCGCGCCAGGCATCAACTTCGGGCAGGATGTCTTTCATGGTGAATTTCCTGTAGAGCGCGCCCGCGATCATTCACGGGCGCCGGGTCATCGCTGCTATCAATGGTACAGCCCACTGTCCAGCAATCAGGCGGCTGACACGGGCGGCGGGACGTATTTTCGCAGGGGTGGCGTGTCCTCGACCCGGCTCAGCATTTCCGCCAGCGCCTCCAGGCTTTGCATGTTGTGGATCGGCATGAACTCGTCGATGTAGGGCAGTGCGGCGCGCATTCCCTGCGTCAGCGGCTGGTAGCCCGGTGCGCCCAGGAGTGGGTTCAGCCAGATCAGGCGGCGGCACGAGCGCTGCAGGCGAGCCATCTCACGCCCGAGCAGCGCCGGGTCGCCGCGATCCCAGCCATCGCTGATTACGACCACAGTCGCGCCGGAGCGCAGCACTCGGCGGGACCACTTGAAATTGAAGCTCTTGATTGCTTCGCCGATGCGGGTGCCCCCCGACCAGTCATCGACGGATGCGACCACCTGGTTGAGGGCTGTATCGACATCGCGCTTGCGCAGTTCTCGCGTAATGCGCGTCAGGCGCGTACCGAAGACGAAAACTTCGGTGTTGTCCAGCCCCTGACCCAGGGCGTGGACGAAGCGCAGTAGCAGGCGGGCGTAGCGATCCATGCTCCCCGAGATATCGCAAATGACGACCAGCGGCCGCGTCTTGATCTTGCGCCGCTGGCGGCGCAGCTCCATGGGCACGCCGCCGTGCTTCATCGAGCCACGCAGCGTGGCGCGGGGGTCGATAAACTCTCCGTGGTTCGCACGCTGGCGACGGCGAGTGCGCCGGGTGCCGAGCCGCCACGTCATGCCTTCGATGATGCGCCGGGCCTCCGCAATCTCCTCGGCCGAGCACTGTGAGAAGTCCTTCTTGCGCAACTGCTCGCGGGCGCTGAAGAGCATGATGTCGTCAGGCTCGGCCTCGTACTCCTGTTCCTCGGCGACGTTCTGCTCGTCTTCCCCCTCACTGACGTGGAAGATGTCCTTCTGGTCCTCGGTTCCGGTGGGCTCCTGCCGCTTCTCGGTCTTCTTCTTGCTGACATCCGGCAGCGGTGGCTCGCTGGGAATGTTGTCGGGAGTGAAGGGATCGAGCGGAACCGGCCTTGCCCCGAGCAGCTCGCGCCAGAAGCGGGCGAACTGCGCGTCGAAAACGGGAATCTGCTCTGGCCGCGTGACCAGGGTCGCCTTCGCCGCGTGGTAGATGTCTTCGTGGCGGCGAAGATCGAGGCCGGCGGTTGCCTCCAGCATCGACATGATCTGGCCCGAGCCGACCGGCAGGCCGGCATCGCGCAGCCGGCGGCCAAAGGTGAGCAGGTTGGCGCGAATGAGCGCAGGCCGCACCTGAGGCGATTCGGCCACGGCGTCGGCGGTAATCAGTTCGGACATCTGAAGCCCAAATCCTAGATCGTCTGGATCAGGGCGCGCCCGATCAGGTTGGCCGCGATGTCGCCGCGGACAGTATCGACATCCTCCTGGTACTTCAGGATGACGCCGAGCGAGTCATCGACGGCCTCTTCGCTCAGGTTTGTCGTGCCCAGCGCCAGCAGCGCGCGCGACCAGTCGAGCGTCTCTGCCATTCCCGGCGGTTTGAAGAGATCGATGCCACGCAACCCCTGCGTGAAGGTGACGATCTGCTGGGCGAGCTTTTCTGGCGCCTCTGGCACGCGTGCCTTCAGGATCATGAACTCCTTATCGAAGTTCGGGAAGTCAATCCAGTGGTAGAGGCAGCGCCGCTTCAGCGCGTCGTGAATCTCACGGGTGCGGTTGGAGGTCAGGATGACGACCGGCACGTGCTCAGCCCGGATGGTGCCGATCTCAGGCACCGTGACCTGGAAGTCCGAGAGCAGTTCCAGCAGGAACGCCTCCAGCTCCTGGTCGGCACGGTCGACCTCGTCGATCAGCAGGACTGGCGCCTTCTCGTGCGACGCGTCGATGGCCTGCAGCAGCGGGCGCTTGAGCAGGAACTCTTCGCTGAAGAGATCGTGCTGCACCGCCTCGCGGGCTGCGCCCCCAGTCGCCTCGATGGTGCGGAGATAGAGCATCTGGCGGGGGTAGTCCCACTCGTAGATGGCGGTGGCGGCGTCCAGCCCTTCGTAGCACTGCAGGCGAATGAGCGGAGTGTCAAGCAGGTCGGCCAGGACCTTGGCGATTTCGGTCTTGCCGACGCCCGCTTCGCCCTCCAGCAACAGGGGCTTGCCCAGCTTCAGGGTCAGGAACAGGGTGGTTGCCAGGCCACGCTCAGCAACGTACCGCTGCTGGCGCAGGCCACGCTCCAACTCATCGA
This sequence comes from Thermomicrobiales bacterium, assembly GCA_034431475.1. GTDB lineage: Bacteria > Chloroflexota > Chloroflexia > Thermomicrobiales > UBA6265 > JACCXM01. The sequence goes on from DAOUDE010000051.1 coordinate 143,884, forward strand.
CCGTCGAGAACGCTGCTCCGGCCGATGCGGTGGCCTGCCGTTCAGTTGTACTGCTCAAATCGGGAACCATCCTTGTTGCGTACGGTCTTTGCGAACTCTGCATAAAGTATCTAACGGAACGCGCACGCTGTCACCGGGCGCGCTACGCAATCGGGCACGCCCGGTTCCGCCACTTCGGGGCTACGCCTTCGGGGCCTCTGGCCAGCGGCCATACCAGTCGAATGGCGTGGGGTTGAGGTTCACCACCACGTTCTTCGTTTGCGTGTAGAGGTCCATGACGTGGCGGCTCAGTTCGCGGCCCAGGCCGCTCTGCTTGTAGCCGCCAAATGGTGCTTCCGGTGGGTTCACGGTCGGGTAGTTGATGCTGACGTTTCCGGCCTGGATCCGCCGGGCCAGCGTGTGCGCCCGCTTGATGTCATTGGTCCAGATGGTGGCCGCCAGGCCGTAGATGGTGGAGTTGGCGTTCGACACCATCTCGTCCTCGGTCTTGAACGGAATGACCGCCAACACCGGGCCGAAGACCTCCTCCTGCGCCAGGTGCATGTCCTGACGCACGCCGTCGAAGATGGTCGGAGCCAGGAAATTGCCGGCCGCCAGGTCGCCTTCGGCGATGCGGCGGCCGCCAGACACCAGCTCAGCACCCTCGCTCGCAGCCCGCTCGCAATAGGTCAGGATGCGGTTTGCCTGGGTGGGCGAGATCACGGGGCCCATCTGGGTCTCGTGCAGCAGGGGATCACCGACGCGGATCTTCTGCGCCTTGGCCACGAAGTCGCTCAGGAATCGGTCGTGAATATCCTCATGCAGGAAAAGCCGCGTACGGGCGGTGCATCGCTGGCCTGCGTTCGTGAAGATCGCGAAGAGGGAGCCATCCACCGCTTCATCCAGGTTGGCGTCCGGGAACACGATGTTCGGGCTCTTGCCGCCCAGCTCCAGGGTGACCTTCTTGATCGTTCCGGCGGCGAGTTCCATGATGCGGCGGCCCGTGCCGGTCTCGCCAGTAAAGGCGACCTTATCGACGTCGGGGTGCGCCGCGAGAGCTTCACCCACCTCCTTGCCGGGGCCAGTGAGCACGTTGACGACGCCGTCAGGAATGCCCGCCTCCCGGCATATTTCGCCGAGCAGGACAGCCGTGATGGGAGTGGCGCTCGCCGGTTTCAGGATCAGCGTATTGCCGGCAGCCAGGGCCGGCGCGAGCTTCCACGCCGCCATCAGGAGCGGGAAGTTCCAGGGCACGATCTGGGCGCACACCCCGACCGGCTCTTTCAGGGTGTAGTCCAGCAGCGGGCCATTCATGGGGATCTGTTCACCCCACAGCTGCGTGGCCTGCCCGGCGTAGTACTCGAAGCAGTTCGCGGACGAGGTGACATCGCCACGCGACTCAACGATGATCTTGCCGCAGTTGATCGTCTCCATGCGAGCGATCTCGGGTAGGCGGTCCCGCAGAAGGTTAGCGACCTTGTGCAGGATGCGCTGGCGCTCCAGCGGCGTCATGCGCGGCCAGGGGCCGTCATCGAAAGCACGGCGGGCGGCAGCAACGGCACGATCGACATCTTCCAGACCCGCCTTTGCCATACGCCCCACGACCTGGTTCGTCGTGGGGCTGACGGTATCAAATGTCTCGCCGGATGCGGCTGGAACGTTCTCGCCGCCGATGATGAGCGAGTAGTCTGTGATGTCGATCCGGGGTGCGGCCGTCGCTGCCATCTGCAAGGGTCTCCTGGACGCGGAACGGGTTGCGCGGCGCGGGCAGGGCCGGCGGACGCAGGTGTCTGCACCGTGTCATGCCTGGCCGGGAATCCGGCTCAGGATTCCCATACCCGCGCGCATTCTCAGCCCGCAACCATAGCACGGCACTTCGGCGCGCCCGCCGCCGGATTCCTGACGAGAGGAGCGAACGTTGTCGATCTATTCGCAGCGAGAGTTCGATGCCTTCACCGAGTCCCTGACTGGTGGCAGGGTGATGGATCAGTGGGAATCACGTATTGCCAAAGTCGGGGACAAGGTTTTTGCCGCGCTCGGCGGTGAGAACGCCGAGGCCCGCTCCATTGTCGTCAAGGTCGATCCTGGTGAGTTCGATTTCCTGACGACGCTGCCGGGAGTCACGCAGGCGCGCTATTTCGCGAAAGGTCACTGGGTCGCCATCCGCGAAGGGAGTGCCATGCCGGATGACGAGGTGCGGGATTGCATCGCGGATTCCTGGGCGCTGGTGGCCGCGAAACTGACGAAGAAGGCTCGCGCGGATCTGGGAATCACGTTGCCCAGTTCCCCAAGCCGTGGCGTGGAATCAACGAGCGAGAGCGTGGAGTAGACTACGGCGTGCACCTTTGCCGGGGTGGCGAAATGGCAGACGCATCGCACTCAAAATGCGACGG
>DAOUDE010000052.1:0-72031 GCA_034431475.1 Thermomicrobiales bacterium
GCCGGATACAGATTTTCCGTCATGCAGCCCGGGAAGAGCGCGATGCGCTTGCCCGCCAGGCCATTTGGGACGACCGGTAGGTGAGCCACGTTAACCTGACCAGGTGCGACGCGAGCACTCAACGGCCGGGCGGCCAGCAGCGGCAGGGACCGCCAGCGCGTCTGCGAGCGCACGATGGGCGCGTTGCGTACCCGCAACAACGTCCGGTCCCGCATCGCGAGCCGTTGTGCGCGGCGCGCGATACGCATCCCGATTGAGGTCACCTTGGGCCGAGCATAGAACGACAGAACGGTGGCTTTGGGCTGTTTGATGCCGAACGCATCATCGACCATTGCCCGTACATCCAGGATTTGGCGGGGGAGCGGTATTTCGACAGGGCAAACCGTCTCACAGGCGTTGCAGGAGAGGCAGAGGCTTTGCGGCCCAGCTACGGCATCCAGTCCGTGATGAAACCCGGTGACCACCAGCCCGATTGCACCGGAGTAGATGTACCCGAATGCGTGTCCGCCTACTTCGCGATAGGGCGGGCAGACATTGGCACAGGCGGCGCAGCGAATGCAATGCAGTGCTTCGCGGAACTCCGGCAGGTTTGCCATTGTGCGGCGCCCATTGTCCACCAGCACAATGTGCATCTCATGGCCCGGAGTCGGCCCGGTCGTGAAGGTCGTGTAGCTGGTGATGCGCTGCGCCGTACCCGAACGTGCCAGTAGCCTCGCCTGCACCATCGCGTCGTCGTAAGTTGGCACCAGTTTCTCGATTCCGGCCAGGACGACATGCACCGGTGGCACCGAGGAGCACAGGCGGCCGTTGCCCTCGTTCGTCACCATCATGACGCTGCCCGTCTCCGCAATCAGGGCATTCGCGCCGGTGATGCCCATCCCGGCCGCGAAGAACGCCTTGCGGATCTCGTTGCGTGCGACATCAACTTGCTGGGATATGTCGTCTTGAGACACGGGCCGGCCCAGGGCTGCCGTCATGTCCGCGCCAATCTGCTGCCGCGCCAGATGAACCGCTGGCATCACCATGTGACTCGGCCGCTCGTGCCGGATCTGCACCAGCCATTCGCCCAGGTCGGTTTCAACGGCAACCACGCCCTGCTCTTCCGCGACGTGATTGAATTCGATCTCCTCACTCACCATCGATTTGGACTTGGCGACAAGCGTCACTCCGCGCTGCCGGGCCAGGTCCAGGATGATGCGGTTGGCGTGATCGGCGTCTTCTGCAAAATGGACTGTGGCGCCAGCGGCGGAGGCCGCTTGCGAGAACTGCCGGAGATATCCCTCCAGGTCCGCTGTGATCGCGGACTTGGCCGCCTTCATGCGTTCCCGCAGCGCAGTGAAGTCAACCTCTCCCATCGCGCGGTCGCGGTCAGCACGCCACGCCTGCTGAAACCTGGTCAGATTGGCACTCAACCGGGGATTGCCGATGGCCTGGTCGAGCACGCGGGCAAAGTCTGGCGCGGGGTGGGAAGTCGACTCACCAGGCGCTGCGGGCGAAACGGTTGTTGACTGCGTCACACTGGGTCCAATCTGGCTCTCAGGAGTGATCCGGGTCAGGCGACTGAGTCAGCCCAGAACTGGCCCCGAAACTCCTCGGCGTCGTAGTACCCGACCACACTGGTGATCTTGCCGCCGCTTGTCCGCATCACGGCCATCTGCTCCGAGAGGAGTTCCCGGCCAATTGCCGGCGCAAACTCGCGCAGCGTGAATTGCACCGCTGCGCGTTCGCCGTCAGAAATAACGTCGGTCACCTCCCAGCGCGCGGTGGGATACGAACTGACGACCGTGCCAAAGTACGCGACGATCTCATCTGCCGGTCGAATGACCTCTCGGTGCGGCAGGGCGCGAAACGAGGCGTTATTGGCCAGGACTGCCCGCAGGCGGCGCGGGTCGCGCGCGTCAATCGCTGCGAAGAACTCGCGGGCGAGATCGTTCGCGGACGCCGTGTCAGACGAGGCCGAATCCATACGCGGGCCTACCTACTCTCAAGCGCGGCCAGGAACGGCTCGCTCAGGCCATCCCTCGGCACTTGCGAGACCTTCGCAACACGCTTCCGGAGGCCGCTTTCGTTCAGCGCAATGTCAATGAGACCGAGTTGCTCCCAGTCGTTGACTGCCAGGAAGTTTGCCAACTCGCGAATCGTCCAATCTCGGGACGTCCGGCTATAGCCGCCGCGCGCCCAGGCGGTGTCAGGCAACGCCCGCAGCAGCGAGGTGCTGCTCTCGCGTACCCTCCGGAACTCCGACATGATTACCAGCGCGTTGGCTCGCGTGTCAGCCTCGCGCTGCAATGGGGTGCGCTCCAGCTTGGGCACCTTGTCCAGATCGGGGTTGATCTGCGTTGCAATTGCGTTCATGAGTGAATAGACCGTCACTTCGTTGTCCCGCAATCCCAGTAGCAGATCCTTGACCGAAACCTGCGTTCGGCGTGTCGTCAAATCCAACCGTGACAGGTCATGAATTGGCGTCAGCCAGCGCGAGAGATGGTTCACTGTCTGTAGCAGGTCAACAATCAGCGCGTCGTTTGATGTGGCGGCAACCAACTGCCGCCGCGCATCAATCGCTGCGCCTGCCGGCTCGCTCATGCTTGTCATCCCTCTCCAGGCGCTGGTGCTTCAGCGCGAATCGGCAGTTCGACCGATCCCGCCGGCGTTATTTCCCAGGCACGCGCACACACGCGTGGCCGCAATTGCACGATCAGATTTACCACGCCCGGCATTGCCAGTTCCCGCACGTCGGTAGGCGAAGGCTCTGGCGCCGTCGTCGGATGGGAATGCACAACTACCCCGAGGCGCGTGCCTTCCCTCTCCATATCCTCGCACGCTCGCAACACGTCGAGCGGGTCCATTGTAAACCTCGAAGGAGATTCGTTCAGGTTCCTGCCAGGATAGAAGCGCACGGCGCGAAAGTCGTCATGTGTGTCTACTGTCGACAGCAGGCCGACGCCCTCGTTCGGCAGGCACGCCTGGAGATGCGCCAGGACAGCCTGCCAGAGCGCCCCATCCAGAATGAGTGAGCGGCTCGGCGTCAAATCAGCCATCGTCGTTGGCAACGTCCAGGATTTCCGAAGCCTGAAGAGCCAGGTGGAGCGTCAACCAGGTTCCCGGGTCGGCAACATCCCGGCCCACCAGCTCTCCGATGCGGCGCAGGCGATAGGCAAGGGTGTTCCGATGTATTCCCAACCGGTGCGAGGCATCGACCTGTGAACCGCCGCTCTCCAGGAAAGCTCGCAGCGTTTGCCGCAGCGTGCCGCGTTGATCGCGCTGTTCCAGACCGCCCAGCGCCTGAGAGACAAACGCCCGCAGTTCGCGAGATTCCCGCAGGTGATACAACAGGCGCATGGCGCCGACGTCCTCGACCGAGTCAAACGACGCGGCCCGCCGCGTGAACTCCGGCGAGCGCTGCAGAGATGCAACAAATTCGGCCTCACGCGCCGCACCTGGAACACTGGCAACGCCAAACGCGGGGGCAGAAAGCGCGAGCGTTGCTCCCTCAGCCTGGTGTTCCTGTTCCCAACGCCGCTTGATGTCGGACACGCGGGATGACCAACTCGAGGCGATGCGGCTATTCGCCGCCACCAGGGCAGCACGCCTTCCGTTTTCACCTCCGGCGGGAAAGACTGCGCCAAGCGGCGCCAGTGCTCGCAACAGCGCCTGGTCACTCCCGCCATGAGCCACCGCCACAAAGAAGTGGGCATCGGGGTCCAGGCCGAGTGCCAATGCAGCGGCTCGTAGCTCGCTGGCACTGCCCCGGCGCCAACTCAACAGCGCTTCGGTTGCCTCAAGGCGTCGGGCGCCACGCGGTCTGGCCGCTTCGTCATGCCGGAGCGCGGCATCCACGAGCGCGGCAAACCGCTCTCCCAGAAAGCGCGCCAGCGGCCGCTGCTCGATGTCGAAGGGGCCGATGGTGAGCAGCCCGCTGCCGTCGATCTCAATGCGAATCTGCTCTCGCGACACCGTTCCCACGCCCGGCAACTCACCGAACGCCGCGATCTTGCGACCGTGGGCATCGGTAACGGAAAGCGCCAGGCCGGAGACGTTCGAGGCCACACGCAACACGGCGCCGACTCCCGCATTGGCGCCGCCAATATCCGCGATCTGGCGTTCGAACTCGCTGCCCACTCGGTAGAGTGATCCGCGCCATTCCGTCAGCCGGCGGTTGATCGACGTTTCAGTGTCAAGCGCCAGTTCTCCTCGCCAGGTCAGGACGGGCAGTCCAATGGCATTCGCGAGCGAGGAGACATCATTGGCTGAGCTCTTTGCGATCACTACCGCACTGGCATTGCGGCTCACCGCCTCGCGCAGGAGCAGGCCAAATCCTTCGCCAAGCTCCGTCACGACTCGCGGAAGCGCCACAATGACTTCGCCCCCACGCAACGTCGGCAGGTGCGGAGCGAGCGAGCGCGTCGTCACAGCCCACGTGGCATGAACGCCAGGTGGCGTCCGGTGGACAGGAACGGTTCCCTCATTGCTCTCAAGCAGGCTGAGGCGCGGCTCAAGAATCAGGAGATCTTCGAGTGTTACGTCCATCGCGCCGCTGTCTTCCACGATGCGAGCTGGTGCACCCGCCTTCGTGATTTGTTCAATTCTGCCAATTCTGGTAAGAGTAAACAATATCATTGGCCCGCGGCGCGCATTTTCCGGGTCTGCTGTTGACCACCTTTCAGCGTTGGTTGCCTCTCGGGTTTGTCACTTTCGCCACGTTTGCGGGCCTGGCTGCTTTCGCACTGCCTTTCGCAGCCGCGGGATCAACGTCGCCGACCCGCGTGGTCGAAGGTTCGCTGCTCCTGGGGATCGTCACGGCGGCATCGCTCATGGTCGCGTTGGGGGAACTTGCTCGCTACGCTGGTCCGGGCAATCTCTCACGCGCGACCGCGCTACTCGGGGTACTCGTCGCGCTCGATGCCGCCTTGCGTCTCGTTCCATCAGTGCTGGGCGCGTCACCCATTTTCGTACTGATCATCCTGGTTGGCTTTGTCTTCGGACCAGCCTTCGGTTTCACGATGGGGGCGCTAACGCTGCTCATCTCAGCGGTTGTCACCGCAGGTATCGGGCCGTGGCTTCCATTCCAGATGATCTGTGCCGCATGGATAGGCGCGGGCGCGGGAATGATTCCACGGTCACCGCGCATAGAGACTCAGCGGGTCGTGCTGGCGGGATATGGCGCCCTGGTCGGATTCCTCTTCGGGGCCCTCATGAACCTCTATTCGTGGCCGTTCGCGGCGCCTGGCGCCGAGATCGAACAGAGCCTGTATTGGGTTCCAGGGCTGTCATTCGCTGATACGATTGACCGGTACGCGCGCTTCTACCTGACAACCTCGCTTATGCACGATGCGGCCCGAGCGGTTGCAACTGGCGTTCTGCTCATGTTCGTCGGTCCACCGATTCTTCGCCTGCTGCGCCGATATCGGCTCCAGGTCTCCTGGCGTGAAACGCAAACGGGCGGGACGCGGCCGGTTGCCGCGTCCCGCCCGCCCCGTCTCCAGGGTTAACCGGCGGTCATTGCCGCCGCACGCTCGCGCAGATCAGCAAAGGCAAGCGTGCTCAGGTAGCGCTCTCCGGTATCCGGGAGCACCGCCACAATCAGCTTGCCCGCATTTTCGGGTCGGCGGGCGACTTCGCGTGCGGCAGCCGCGGCTGCACCGCCCGAAATGCCTGTCAGCAGCCCTTCGGTACGCATCAGCTCCTGTTGCGCCGCAAGGGCCGTGGCCGATTCGATCTGGACGACCTCGTCGTATACGCCCCGGTCCAGCACGTCTGGAACAAAGTTGGCCCCGAGCCCCTGAATCTTGTGAGGTCCGAATTGGCCGGTCGAGAGCAGGGCGGACTCGGCCGGTTCAACTGCAACGACCTTCACTTCAGGCTTCAGGTGCTTCAGCACCTGCCCTGCGCCGGTGATGGTGCCGCCAGTGCCAACGCCGCCAACCAGGATGTCAATTTGACCATCCGTGTCTTCCCACAATTCGACTGCAGTCGTGCGACGGTGGATTTCCGGGTTGGCCGGGTTATTGAACTGCTGCGGGATCCAGGCGTTCGGCGTATTCGCCACAATCTCTTCAGCCTTGCGGACCGCGCCCGACATGCCCTCTGAGGCCGGCGTAAGCACGAGCTCGGCGCCGTAGCCAAGCAGGAGCACGCGCCGCTCCAGGCTCATGCTGTCTGGCATGGTCAGGATCAGGCGATAACCCCGAGCAGCGGCTACCCAGGCCAGCGCTATTCCCGTATTGCCGCTGGTTGGTTCGACGATCACCGTCTTGCCCGGCTCGATCAGGCCACGTGCTTCTGCATCGTCCAGCATGGCGACGCCGATACGATCCTTGACGGAATAGCCCGGGGTGAGGGATTCCAGCTTCGCCACGAGGATGCCGGCGGCATTCGGCGCGAACCGGGAAAGCCGCACCAGCGGGGTATTGCCAATCAACTCCGTTGCGTCGGCCGCGATTTTCGGCCGCGAGCGGCGGGTGGTGAGACTGAGATCATGATCCGTCGCTGGAGATAGGACATCAGACATTGAAGGTGCTCCTCAAGATACGGGAACGCAGATTACGGAGTATTCTACAGTTTTCTATCAACATTCTCAATAGACTGGATCACTCGGTCGGAAGCCGGCCAATTTCTACCTGGTAATCGTGCTCGGAACCGAGCCAGGTTGCGCCGTCATCGTAGTGCTCTTTCTTCCAGATCGGCACGATCTCCTTGAGCCGTTCGATGGCGTAACGGCTGGCGTCGAACGCAGCGTCACGGTGAGCAGAGGACACGGCAATCACGACGCTCACCTCACCGACCGGTAGCGCGCCAGTACGGTGCACCATGGCCACCTTGATGACCGGCCAGCGCTCACGCATCTCCTGACCGACCTGCTCCATCATTCGCTCCGCTGCCGGAGCGTACGCCTCGTACTCCAGGAGCGAGACAGACTGACCCCTCCCGTGATCGCGCACCGTTCCGGAAAAAGTCACCACCGCGCCGGCGCCAGGGTCCATCACCAGAGCCTCGACCTCGCGCGCGTCGATGGGCGCATCCTGCACGCGAAAGAAGGAGGACGCACCCCCACTAACCGGCGGTATGAACGCCACTTCGTCTCCCTCGCGCAACACGGTGTCCGGTGAGGCATACGCCTGGTTCACCATCACCATCACGATGCTACGCATCCGCTCCAGCGTCGGCTGTTCAGCCACAAGGTGGCCCAGGACGGCGCCAGCCGTCGTACCAGCCGGAACGTCAAGGCGCTCGGACGATCGCCCGAGCGCCTCACGCATGGCCGCAAAGTAGCGCAGGTCAACGGTGATGGTATCGGCCACGAAGGTTAGCCCATTTCCTCATTCAGGTGGCTGCGCAAGCGCCCGAGAAGCACCTGGGCCCCGACACGGTTCGCCTCGGCAATGGTGCGAAACGCCGCCGCGGCTTCCTGGTCACCGGCGCGTTCTGCATCGCCGGCGTACTCCTGGAGTTTTTCCTGCCCTTGCAGGAGATTGCCGACCGTCTGCACGATGTCGTAGACGATGTCCGAAACACCGTATCGTCTTGTTCCTGGCTCCATCGATCTTGACTCCTCTCTATATGGTTGCCGTCCCAGGCTCATCTGCAACTATCGGGCCAGTCAGGAGCGCGTCAATGGTGGCTCCCGCAGGTAGCGGCTGGTCACCCGCCGGGATCACCAGCAAGGCGTTGGCTCCCACAAACGAACTCAGACGAGACGATGCCTGGCTGCCCGTCGGCCGGGCCAACAGCCTTCCATCGCGCACACTGACGATGCCACGCTGCATTTCGATGCGGTCGGAGGGCCGCGTCGGCTCCTGGAGTACGACAGGCAGCCGAGGGCGGTCGACCTGCAAAGCGCCTTGCATCCAACGCAAGGCAGGCCGCAGAAAAACCTCGAAGCCGACAATAGTTGAGACCGGGTTCCCCGGAAAACCGACCATGATCGTGTCTCCGGCGGTCGCGAACGTGAGCGGCTTACCTGGTTTCATGAAGACGCGGCGAAACCGCACGTCGGCCAACTCCAGCAGCAGCGGTTTGATGAGATCCAGATCCCCCATCGAGACGCCACCGCTCGTCAGGACGACGTCGCACTCGGTAATCAGCCGGCTCAGGACCGCGCGCAGCGAGTCCATGTCGTCGACGCCCCGGCCCGACCACACCACGTCGCCACCCGCCTCGGCGACCGCCGCCGCCAGGCTGAAGCGGTTCGAATCCCGGATTTGCCCCGGGCCAGGCGTGGCCCAGGGATCGACCAGTTCGTTGCCAGTGGAGAGGATGCCAACCCGTGGCCGGCGTGCGACTTGCACGGGATCGACGCCCAGCCCGGCCAGGAGGCCGATCTCTGCCGGCCCGATCGTCACCCCTGGCTCGAGCACCACGCTGCCACAGGTGATGTCTACCCCCACAGGCCGCACGAAATCACCAGGCTTCAAATCTTCGTACGAGATGATGACGTGATCCTCAGCCAGCTCGGTGGCTTCGACCGGCACCACGGCGTCGGCTCCCGGCGGCAACGGCGCGCCCGTCGTGATCCACGCCGCTGTACCGACATGAACCTCCATCGGGACGACATGCCCCGCCGTTTGGTGCCCCACGATCTCTCGCCAGGGCGAGGGATCTTCTGCCACCACCGCGTAGCCATCCATGGTTGAGGCCGGGAACGGCGGATGGTTCTCAGTGGCAACCACCGCGTCGCCCAGAACCCGCCAGGCAGCTTCAGTGAGTGGAACACGCTCTGTCGGCGTCCGCTTCAGGCACCCGAAGATAATGGAACGCGCCTCGCCCGGCTGAACCATGCGGTCGAGATCGATGACAGAGCGTGAAGTTTCTATCGCGTACCCCTCTCTTGAATCACTGCCGGAAGTTTACGCCGGGGGGCTGGCTGAGACAGCCTCCTGGATTGCACGGCACGTGCAATGAGAAGTCACTTTGACAAAACCGCCGGATTCGGCTAGATTATGTGTTCTTGCTTTCTTTCCCAGCTCAGACTATGGATAGAACTCACTGAAGGCTTCGGCACCGATGGCATCGAGACGCTCCGCCGTGCCAGCCACGGACTCGCCGACGGCCACGAACCTGCATGAGGTGGCGGCGGGCCCCGCGCTCATGGAAGAAGCTCCGCCCCTCCCTGAAATCGTTGAGCAAGGCATTTCCTCGTTACTCGCGGATGTGCGCGCCAATTCTCCGTCGGCCAACCTTGAGCTTGTCGAACGGGCAGCGCGATTTGCCGCCCACGCGCACAGCAGTGACCTGCGCAAATCCGGCGAGCCATACGTCATGCATCCCATCGCCGTGGCCGCCATTCTGGCTCGCGTCCAACTGGATGGCGAGACCTTGGCAGGCGCACTTCTGCACGATGTCGTCGAGGACACCCCCGTCGAGTTGTCCGAAATCGAAGCCGAGTTTGGATCTCGCGTGGCGCGACTGGTCGATGGCGTGTCCAAACTTGGGCGTATTCCCTGGACCCGCGATGACGACGCCGCAGGCGGTTCGCGGGAGCAGGCGCACCAGGCAGAGAATCTGCGCAAGATGTTCCTGGCGATGATCGATGACATCGGCGTCGTGCTCATCAAGCTGGGCGACCGCTTGCACAATATGCGTACGCTCGATGTGATGCGGCCAGACAAGCAGAAGCGCATCGCACTGCAAACCCTCGAAATCTATGCGCCACTGGCCAATCGCCTCGGAATCTGGCAATTCAAATCCGAGCTGGAAGACCTCGCGTTTCGCTACATCAACCCGGATGCCTATTTCGCGCTCAGCCGCGGGTTCGAGCAGCGCGCGCAGGATTCTGCGCCGTATATCGAGTCGGTCAAACGTGAGCTCCTCCAGTCGCTGCGCGATGCCGGCATAGAGGCCGACATCACCGGGCGCACCAAGCACCTCTACTCCGTTTACCGCAAGATGAACCTGAAGGGCCGCAGTCTCGACGAGATCTACGACGTCATTGGAATTCGCGTGCTCGTCGGTGACCGCAAGGACTGCTATGGCGCGCTGGGGGTGGTCCACGCGAAATGGCACCCACTACCGGGTGAGTTCGATGACTACATCGCCACACCCAAGGACAGCATGTACCAGTCGCTGCACACGGCAGTGATCGGTCCCGAGGGTCACGTCATCGAGATCCAGATTCGGAGCCGGGAGATGCACCGCATCGCGGAGCATGGCGTTGCCGCTCACTGGCGCTACAAGGAAGGCAGCAAGTCTGACGCGCGCGCCGATGCCAAGGTGGCCTGGCTGCGCCAGTTGATGGAATGGCGGGACCAGGTCGCAGACGCCGAAGAATTCGTCGAGTCGATGAAGTCGGATGTCTTCAAGGAGCAAATCTACGTCTTCACGCCCGCCGGCGACGTGATCGAACTCCCAGCAGGCGCAACGCCAGTCGACTTCGCTTACCGTATCCACACCGAGGTTGGGCACCAGTGTGTTGGCGCCAAAGTCAATGACCAACTTGTGCCGCTGGACTATCGGCTACAGAACGGTCAGATGGTCCGCATCCTGACCAGTAGGACGCGAACCGGGCCGAACCGCGATTGGCTCCTGTCATCGTCGGAATATGTCACCACAGCCTCGGCACGCGAAAAGATCCGGCGCTGGTTCCGCAGCCAGGAGCGGGACGAAAACATCGCGCAGGGGCGTGAAATCCTCGAGCGAGAAATGCGTCGCCTCAGCGTGGAGGTCAAGTCCGACGAACTCCTGAAGGCGTTCCCGCAATACCCGAAGATGGATGATCTTCTCGCCGCCATCGGATATGGCGCGGTTCCGGCCCAGCGCATTGCTGTGCGCCTCGCCCATCAGAATGAGCAGGAGTCGCTGCTTCAGACGCCCGATGTGCAAGCGCCAAAAACCCCACCCAGACTGCAGGTGATGGGAGTTGGCGACCTGCTGACAAGCCTGGCGATGTGCTGCCGGCCGGTGAACGGCGACCCGATTATCGGGTACGTCACGCGGGGGCGGGGCGTGACCGTGCATCGCGCAGACTGCCCGAATGTGCAGAATATCCCCGAGCCAGAGCGGCTGGTGCCGGTATCCTGGGGTGACCAGTCTGAGGACACGTTCCCGGTCACGGTTCGTCTCAAGGCGTGGGACCGGGTGGGGTTGCTCAAGGACGTGAGCACGCTTCTGGCAGATGAGCGGGTTAATATCTTGAGCGTCATTACCAACACCCATGACGACCGCACCGTCACGCTGTACGCCACGGTGGAAGTGCAAGGCATTGGGCAATTGAGCACGATCCTGCAGAAGCTGGAAGGCATTCGAGAAGTCTACGAGGTGCGGCGTGAGGCGAGTGCAGCGCCTGCGCGAAGCCCACGCGAACACTGACATGCAGGGCATGAACTCACCTTCGCGGCCGGTGCTTTCCATTGGCGAAACGCTGATTGACATGATTGCCACCGATGGAGCTCCCTCCCTGGAGGTAGCCCACGATTTCGTGGCGCGGGCCGGCGGCGCACCGGCCAACGTAGCCGTGGCGCTCGCCAGGCTGGGGGTCGCCAGCGCCTTTTGCGGCGTAGTTGGCGCCGATCCCTTCGGCGAACGCCTCATAACGGAGCTTCGAAGCGAAGGGGTTGATGTTACCCGGCTGCGGCAGACAGATGCAGCACCGACCACCATTGCGTTCGCCTGGAAGGACGATCGCGGCGACGGCCGGTTCTGGATCATGCGTGGTGCGGACCTGGAACTCTCACCCGAGGACGCAGATCGTGCCGGTGTCTGCAGCCTCATGGCGCTGGTACTCGGCTCGGTGTCGCTCGCGGCGCCATCGTCCCGGGCTGCCGTACTGCGGGCGGTGACGCTGGCCAATCAGGCAGAGGTACCCGTCGTGTTCGATGTCAACCTGCGCCCCACCGTGTGGCGAGAACCTCAGGAAGCGCTGGGGCTCTGCGAGTCCGTGGCAAGCAGGTCGACCATCGTCAAGCTCAGCCTGGATGACGCCGCGGGCCTGTTCGGCGCGGAGGTTACCCCGGCTGACGCCTGTACCAGGATGCTGGCGCTCGGTGCTCCCTCGGTCGTGCTGACAGATGGGGCTCGCGGCTGCTGGTTCGCAAATGCGGCAGACAAAGAAGTGCAATTCGTTCCCGCATTCAGCGTCGAGGCCATCGAGCCTACCGGTGCCGGCGATGCCTTCGCTGCGGCAATTATCGCGCGCGCAATCGCGTCCGGATGGGATCCTCTCCAGCGCGAGGATGTGCAGTTCGCGTCGGCTGCTGGCGCCCTGGCTACCACCCGGCGCGGGGCCTGGGACGGCTTGCCGACTCCGGCGCACCTCGAGGCGTTCCTTGCCCAATGATGACGTCGTAGAAACCGGCGCGCACGCCCACGCCGACGCAGGCGCGGCATGATTCCCTCCCCCGCGAGCCCCATCGCATTCACCGTCGCAGGTCTGGATGTGCGCTGGTACGCGCTTTTCCTGCTTGCCGGACTCATGGCAGGACTCTTTTACACGCGCTGGCTGGCTACCCGCGTGGGTCTTGACCCCGATTGGGTTTGGGACGCCGCACCCTGGATTGTCTTGAGCGCAATCGTTGGCGCACGGCTGTACTACGTGCTCCTGCGTGCCGACTACTTCGGCCAGCATCCTGCGGAGGCCATCAATCTTCGCCTCGGTGGCATGGCCTTCCACGGTTCGCTTGTGGCTGGCATCGCGGCCTTCGTCATTCTGGCGCGGCGCGATGCGCAACCCGTCCTCGCCTGGACTGATATTGCCATGCCTGGCGTGGCACTGGCACAGGCAATTGGGCGCTGGGGCAACTGGGCCAACCAGGAGGCATTTGGGCTCCCGACGACATTGCCCTGGGGGGTGGCCATCAATGCTGCACATCGCCCGGCTCAGTTCGCAGACTTCACGACGTTTCACCCGACCTTTCTGTACGAATCGGCCTTCAACCTTGCCAATGCCCTGCTGCTCGGTTGGCTCGCCTTGCGCGTTTCGTCGTCACGCAGGCTGCGCCACGGCGACGTCCTCGGGATCTATCTCATCACGTACGGCGTTGCACGGTTCTTCATTGAGCGGATTCGCACCGACAGCTTGTACATCGGGCCGTTGCCTGCAGCGTTCTGGCTGAGCTGGCTACTGGTGGCCGCCGGGCTGCTCGTAGTGCTCATTCCCCGGGTCACCGGGCCGCGACGCCGCAAGGATCCCGCTCCGGAACCGGCGGATTGACGCTGCTCCGGCATCTTGCTACGCTGCGGCGACCCTGAAATACGTTGTGGAACCGGTGGCATGCACCGTCCTGGATCGCCGATATCCCGGAGAGGATTCCTGCGTTGCTGAAGCGACTGGGCCTGATGACCACAGTGGTAACCGTTGCGCTCACTCTCGCGGCATGCGGCCGTGCCACAGAAGAGCAAATCAACCAGGCGCTGGGCATCACGCCGACGGCGACCATGAGCGCTGAACAGATCGCCGAGTCGACGGCTGCAGCCAGCGCAACCTCGGCCGCCAGGGAACTGGCCCTGGCATCCCCGGGGGCATCGGGTGGCGTTACGGCTGGTGACGTTACCGCCGGGATGCGTCAGTTCAATACCTGGTGTATCGGGTGCCACGGGCCGGGCGGCGCCGGGCCAGACGTGCTTTCACCCGGCAGCCCCGGATCGTCCGTCGATCCGGCAACGCTGCAAGCGATGATCCGAGACGGCGAAGGACACACGCCGCCCGGACCTTACAAACCCACCGAGCTTTCGGACAAACAAATTGTCGATCTCGCGGCGTATCTGCACTCCGCGCCAGGGTCCTGATCGGCTCAGGCGACCAGTATCTCGCGGATTGCATGCACGTGCGCGCGCAGGGCCGCGTCAGAGGCAAGCGATTTTTCGACCTGGCGAATGCCATGCAGCACGGTCGTGTGGTCACGTCCGCCGAGTTCGCCGCCAATCTCGATGAGGGAAGCATCAGTCTCCGCGCGCAGGAGGTACATCGCGATCTGGCGCGGCACCACATTCTCTCGGGTCCGGCTCTTCCCGGCGAGATCCTTCTTGCCGACCCCAAAGTAGTCGAGGACGGCGTCGATGACGTCATCCCGGGTAACCATGACCCTTCTTGCACCGGGCGCAGAATCCGACAGGGTCTTGATCGCCAGGTCCAGCGACATTGCCTCACCGGTGAGTTGCGCGCGCGCAACCACCTTGTTCAATGCACCCTCGAGTTCACGAATGTTCTTGTGGTCCTTGCCTGCGATGTACTCTGTGACTGCTGGCGGGAGCGCGAGGCCCAGTTCTTCATCCTTGATCCGCAGAATGGCCAGCCGCATCTCGAAATCAGGCGCTTGCACGTCGGCAATCAGGCCGCCCTCGAAGCGAGAGCGCAGGCGCTCTTCCAGCGCGGCAATTGACTTGGGTGGCTTGTCACTGGAGAGAATGACTTGCTTGCCGCTCTGGTAGAGCGCGTTGAAGGTGTGGAAGAACTCCTCCTGTGTGCTCTCTTTCCCCGCGATGAACTGGATGTCGTCGATCATGAGGACATCGATCTCGCGGTAGCGCGCCCGGAACTCATCCGTTTTCTGCTGCCGGATCGCCGCAATCAGGTCGTTGGTGAATTTCTCCGAGGTGACGTACGAGACGCGCAGATCCTGATGCAGTTCAAGGACCCGGTGACCAATGGCATGGAGGAGATGTGTCTTGCCAAGCCCCACCCCGCCATGCACGAAGAGCGGATTGTATTTGCCGCCCGGGTGTTCAGACACGGAAACCCCGGCCGCGTGTGCAAACCGGTTCGAGGACCCGACGACGTAGGTACGCAGCACATAGGCCGGGTTCAGGCCAATTGCCCGTGGCGCCTCCAGCGACATTTGCATGGGTCGTGGCGCCTCCGGCTGCCTGACAGGCCGGACCGGCGTTCTCGGTTGCAGTGGGAGCGGAACCTCGGCACCACCGTCCACGCGGTACTCAGTGGCAATCCGCCGGCCCATGCGGTCTGAAAGGCGACGTTCGATATCGCTGCGGAATTTGCGGCTGACCTGTTCAACCGCAGCCCTGTCGGCCACCAGCACGGTCGCCGTGCCAGTCTCATCAACCTCGGCCAGCCGGGTATTGCGGAGCCACTCGAACGCGCTTGCCGGAAGAGATGTCTGCAGGTCAACGAGCACAGAGCGCCAGATCAAGTCTGCGGCGTGTGTTGTTGCACCAGAATCCACCGTCTCCATTGGCAAGCTCCGCCTCGTGTCCAACTCAGAGTGTACGGACATCGCGAACGTATGCTACTACGATGTCTGAGTCGCGGACAAAGTGCGGCGCCCCTGGCGCTCCAAGAGAGTAAAGTTGGCTCCGTGATAGTCGGTCAGCCTGGAGAACTCTTGCATGGATATGTCGTTTACTTCACAGGATCCACTCGGCATCGCGTGTGACCTCCTGATCGTGCCGGTAACCAATGATGACGGACTGGCGTGGTCCGAAAGTGCGGCGGCAGCCAACAGCGCCCTCGGCGGAAATCTGGCAACGGCGGCCGAGCTAGAGCAGTTCCGGGGGAAGTCGGAAGCCACTCTGGTCTTGCCCTCGTTCGGCAAACTGCCCGCAGCCCGCGTGATGCTGCTTGGCATCGGCAAGATCGAGGAAATCACGCAGCCCAGCCTGGCGAAGTCCGTCGGCTCTGCCCTGCGGGAGGCTCGCACCCGGGGAGCCAGGTCTACCGTCGTCGCATTGCCTGACGCACTCCCGGGTATCGCTCCGGAAGACGCCGTTGCGACCGCTGCGCTCGCAGCCCAACTGGCGCTCTACCGATTCGACGCGTACCGTGGCACGGCCACGAAGGACGAGCGAAGCAAGGAGATTGACAGTCTCGTCGTCGTTGGGTCAGGAGTTGCAGACGACGCCGGTGCGGCCGCTCTGGCGCGAGCCGCCGCCATCGCGGGGGGCGTCAATCTGGCACGCGACCTGGGCAATGAGCCGGGCAAGGCGCTTACTCCGGAGGCATTTGCCTCGAAAGCCCTTGGAGTTGGCGCAGCGGCCGGGTTGACCGTCGAAGTCCTGGGCCCTGCGGAACTCGCCGAACTGGGCGCAGAAGCCATGCTCGCGGTCGGTGGCGGCAGTGCCCACCCACCGCGCCTGATCCGGCTAAGCTACACGCCGGACAATCCTAACACCACCCGCGTGGTCGGCCTGGTGGGCAAGGCTATCACATTTGACACTGGAGGCTATTCCATCAAGCCCTACGAGGGCATGCTGGACATGAAGAGCGACATGTCGGGCGGTGCAGCGGTCCTTGGGGCAATGTCCGCTCTGCGCGCGATTGGCTGTCCCTACAAGGTGATCGGGACCATTTGTGCCGCCGAGAACATGATTTCCGGTGAGGCGTTCCGGCCCGGTGATGTGATCCGGGGCATGAACGGCGTCACCTTCGAGATAACGTCAACAGATGCCGAAGGCCGTCTCGTGCTGGCGGATGGCCTGGTTGACACCGCGAGGCGTGGCGCGACAGAGATGATCGACCTGGCAACACTGACCGGCGCCGCGGTTGTTGCCCTCGGCAACGGCACCTCGGCCCTGTTTGCGACGGACGATGAGCTGGCAAACAACCTCATCGCGGCTTCGCAAGCAGCCGATGAACGCATGTGGCGGCTGCCATTGATTGACGAACTGGAAAGCAAGCTCAAGGGTGAAATCGCCGACCTGAAGAACACGGGTGGCCGGCCAGGAGGCGCGATCACCGCTGCGCTCTTTCTCCGTCACTTCAGTGAGGGATTGCCCTGGGCCCACCTCGATATTGCCGGTGCTGCCCGCACGGAACGCGCTACTGCGCTGGGACCGAAGGGCGCAACCGGCGTCGGCGTTCTCACGCTCTTGCACTATCTCCAGGCGTAGAACGCGAACGGGCCCGGCGCAAGGACGGGCCCCTGCTCCACCGCCTGTTGACCCTGGATCAGCGCATGATTTCTGCGCTGAAGATCAGATAGGCGGATGGCAAGGTCAGGAGAATGGTCAAGATCATGACGATCGCGAACGAGACCTTCTCTCGTCGGTAGCCGCCCGGGGTGAAATCAACGGAGATCACCCGCAGGCCGTTGAGCGAGTGGTAGATCACCGCCCCCACGAGCAGAATTTCCATCGGAATCAAGGCCGGCTGGGCATAGAACTCGACCGATGCGTCATACACGCTGCGGCCTAGCCCGATCAAGGCAATATCGATGATATGCACTAACAGGAAGAACAGGACGCCAATCCCCGACGCCCGGTGCAGCGCCCAGGCATACTGTCCGGGACCGCCGTTATACACGGGTACCTGCCCACGAAGCAGCGAACGCGCGGCCCACACAATCAGCAACAGCGCGCCAACGTACGTCACCACTGCGAACGCGTAGAGCGAAAACCCAATGACGTCCGCAATCCACAGTGCATTGGAGAGTGGCCCCTGGTCCGCTCCGGCGGCTGCGGCGTCGAAGACGAAAATCGTGATCGTCCCCAAGGCAAAGAACACGAGGCCTACGACCCACATGAGGCCGAATGCGGCCGTGCGGAGAGCTGGCTTCCGCAGGTAGTCCTGGATCGAGTAGCGCAGGCCCAAAACGCCATGCCAGAGCGCCATCATCAGCAGGAGCCAGTCAAACGTGCGCCAGAATGGGTTCGCCCAACGACCCGCTACAAAATCAAACGTCGTGTCAGACGGGACGTTGAGATAATGCGTGATGAACAGGTGTCCGCCGGCCAGCAAGACAAGCATCAGGCCGGAAATGCGCATGAAGTACCAGATCAGGCGCTCCGACCCCGGAATGGTGATGCCGGCGCCACTAACTCTGCGCCCCTCTGCAGCCGAAGACACGCGTTGTCCCTTTCGATTCAGCCACCAGGCGGTTCACATGAGGAACAGCCCGTCCTGACATTGTACGCGCCCACGGTACGCTAGCGATCCGGTACTTCCCGTTCCCGTTCCCACGTTCCCGAGCGCCCGCCCTCTTTGCGTTCGAGTTGAATTGCCCCGATCACCATGCCTCTATCTACCGCCTTGAGCATGTCGTAGATGGTCAGGCCGGCGGTGGCCACGGCGGTCAGGGCTTCCATCTCCACTCCTGTACGCCCCCGCGTGGACACCGTGGCGGTGATGAGCACTGCTCGGTCCTGGAGTTCGAACGCCACATTCACGCCGCTCAGCATGAGTGGATGGCACATGGGAATCAGATCTGGGGTGCGTTTGGCGCCCATGATTGCCGCCACCTGGGCCACCGCCAGGACATCGCCCTTGGCGGCCTTCCCCTCCCGCACCAGTTGCACGGTTTCCGGCTGCATCTCCACGCGGCCCGTCGCAATGGCGATACGAATCGTTTCGTCCTTGCTGCCTACATCAACCATGCGTGCCCGGCCACTCGCATCGAAGTGGGTCAGGTCTCGAGAGTGGTCGTCAGCCATGCCCACCTCCGGCCAGCGCTACCGCCGGTGACCCCGCGGCGCGGACCCAGGATGCCGCAGCCCGCGCAAACCAGCGCTCGCCGTCATGCCGGCAGACCACCGGTAGCCCAAAGCATGTGCTGAGGTTCTCACTGGTCAGGATGTCGTCGATAGGTCCGTCGGCTACGGCCCTCCCGCCATTGAGGAGGAGCGCGTGGGTGGTGCTGCCCGGTAGTTCTTCCAGGTGGTGACTGACGATTACGGAGGTCATCTCAGGCCGCTCGAGCGCGAGGCGGTCCAACGCCGCGATCAGCGCTTCGCGGGCTGCGAGGTCCAACCCAACGGCCGGCTCGTCGAGCAAGAGCAACCGAGGCTGCGTCACCAACGCGCGCGCGATTCTGATTCGGCCACGTTCGCCCTGGGAGCAGGTCTTGATTTCCCGGTCGGCGAGTTCACCGCAACCGAGCAGTTCCAGCATGTTCCGGGCCCGGACGCGATCACCGTCGGTGTAGTTCCACCAGAGGGGACGCAACGTAGAGCCAATGCCAGTGAGCACCACCTCTTCGCCCGTGAGCCAGTCAAGCGACTGCGCGCCTGATTCCACGTAGCCAATCGACTCTCGCAGCTTGGGGATGTCGGTCTTGCCGAACTGTGACGCCAGTACGGAAACGTGGCCTCTGCTGGGATGCCTCACAGCCCCCGCCAGCGTGAGAGTGGTGCTCTTGCCAGAGCCGTTCGGACCCAGCAGCGCCCAGCGTTCGCCGATTCCCACGTGCCACGTCAGGCGATCCAGGATGGTCGGTCCGTTGGCGATCCAGACGGAAACATCATCGAACTGGATGGCAAGCGACGGGATCCGGGTAACTTGGTTAATTGCCGTCATACCTCGATGCGTTCAACAGCGTTCGTAAGCGAGCCAATGGGCTCGATGGTGATGGTCACCGTGTCGCCATCTCGCAAGGTAAATTCCGACGGCGGGACGATACCTGTCCCGGTCATCAGGAAGACACCGGCGGGAAAAGCATTGCCCCGGAAGAGGTATGTGACCAGATCACCAAAGGTGCGGTGCATGCGCGAGGTGCCCGTCTCCTCGGAGAAGAGCAGGTCGCCATCACGCTCGATCTCCAGCTTGATCGGCAGATCGGTCGGATCCACGATCTCGTCGGTCAGGACCACGACGGGGCCAAGGCCGGCGCACTGGGCGTACACCTTGGCCTGCGGGAGATAGAGTGGATTTTCGCCCTCGATCGAACGCGACGAGACGTCGTTGCCAATCGTGTAGCCCACCACCTCGCCGCCGGCATTCACGAGCAGCACCAGCTCTGGCTCTGGGACATCCCAGCCAGAATCGCTCCGGATGCCAACCGAGCCACCAGGCCCGACTACGCGGCTGGGTGTTGCCTTCAGGAAGATCTCGGGGCGATCCGCATCGTAAACCCGGTCATACACATCGCTCTGGGAAGACTCCTCCATCCGAGCGTTGCGAGACCGCAGGTAGGTCACGCCCGCTGCCCACACTTCCTGGGCGTCAATTGGGGCAGCCAGGGTCACTGAGGCCAGCGGCACGCCGTCCCCGTTCGATGCAGCATTCGCCAGCACGGTCATCATGGCCTGGCGGTCCAGCCCGAGAGCCTCGGTCAGGCTCGAGGCCCCCCCCGCCTGGGCGACGTCGATAACCTGGTCGCCGTTGATCACACCAAACTGCGGCGTCGTTTCAGCGCCCGAAGTGAACTGGCAAATGCGCACGCTGTCTCCCTATCGGTCATTGGGCCGCCGTCGCGAGACCCACGGCCTTGCTACGCGCCTTCTATTCGCCGCACCCGTCGCGGCAGACTCTCGAAAAGCGCCATGAGTTGGGCCTCGCCCATGCTGGAAACGAGATCAAGGTCCACACCGGCATCTGCGAGGGAGCGACGAAAGCGAAGCACCAGGGCGAGTTCCTGCGGCCGCAGGTCGTAGCCGTACCGAGCAAGTGTGGATTCCAGGTTCGTGTTCGCTTCTTCTCGAAAGGTGGCATCGCTCATGGCCTGCTCGGCAAGGCGTTGCAGCACCTCGATTCGCACCGATTCGTCATCATCCTGAACCACGTTAATGCCATCCCTCGGCCGGTGATGTTATGGTCTGAGCGACGATTGTACATGCGTCGCCGTGACGCTGTGACGATGCAGCGCCTGATGCGTGGTCAGTGAGGACGCAGCACATGGCAGAACAGGACGCCAGACCGACGGCGGAACACGAAAAGGCAACGGTGACTCCCGTTGTGCCCGATGTCCGCTGCCCGGCGTGCGGCGCGGAAATAGGCGGCACGAACGACTACGCCCGGTTTCGGGCCTGCCCTGCCTGTGGCCATCACTTCCCTGAATCTGCACGTGCCTGTATCGCCCGGCTCGTTGACCCTGGCAGCTTCAAGGAGCGAGACTCGGATCTCGTCTCGTCCGATCCTCTTCACTTTGAAGATGAAGCCGCGTACCGGGATCGCCTGCGCGATCTGCGCGATAGGACCGGCGAGCGCGACGCGCTCGTCACGGGCACGGCCCGGATCAACGGCATTGAAGTCGCCATCGCCGCGCTCGATTTCAGCTTCCTCGGCGGCAGCATGGGTGTGGTCGTGGGAGAAAAGCTGGCTCGCATCGTCGAACATGCCAGCGAGCGCAAGTCGCCGCTCATTACCGTGTCATCGAGCGGCGGCGCGCGCATGCAGGAAGGCATGCTTTCCCTGCTCCAGATGGCGAAAACGGCAGCCGCCGTGCAGCGCCTGCATGAGGCCGGAGTGCCGTACATTTCGATCCTGCGTAACCCAACGACGGGCGGTGTCTTTGCGTCCTTCGCCAACCTCGGCGATGTCACGCTCGCTGAACCGGGCGCGCTTATCGGTTTCGCCGGTCCCCGTGTCGCCGAACAGGTCATGGGCGCCAAGCTGCCGCCTGGTTCGCATACGGCAGAGTTTCTGCTTCATCGGGGGATGATCGACGCCATCGTGGGCCGCTCCGATCAGCGGGCCTATCTGTCCACGCTGCTGGAAGTCCTCACCTCACCGCGCAAGGGGCACGACCGAAGGCCCCGTCGCATCCGGCGTGACGCGGCGTCCGCGCATTTGGTTGCCTGGGAGGCCGTGCAGCGAGCCCGCGCCATTGATCGGCTGACAAGCGCTGACTATCTGCAACTCATGGTCGAGCGTTTTGTAGAGTTGCACGGTGATCGGGCCTCTGGCGACGACCCTGCCATCATCGCCGGTCTTGGAACACTCCATGGCCACCCGGTCGCCGTCATTGCCATGGAACGCGGGCACGGGGAAGATCGCGTTCGCCGGCACGAGGGCCGGACGTATCCGGAGGGATACCGGAAAGCTCGTCGCATCATGGATCTTGCCGAACGCTTGCAGGTCCCCCTCCTCACGCTCATAGACACACCGGGCGCGTACCCCGGCATCGAGTCCGAGGAGCGAGGGCTCGCCAGCGAGATCGCCGCGTCACTCGCCCGCATGAGCAGCCTGCGCACGCCCATCGTCTCGGCGGTCATCGGCGAAGGCGGCAGCGGGGGTGCGCTCGCCCTTGCCGTGGCGGATCGGGTGCTGATGCTGGAGGGGGCGATCTACTCGGTCATCGCGCCCGAAGGGGCAGCGGCCATTCTGTATCGCGACGTGCAGCGGGCCCCCGAGGTATCGTCGAAACTCAAGCTCACCGCCCCCGAGTTGCGAGCGCTTGGCATCGTCGATGAGATCATTCCGGAGCCGCTTGCGGCAGAGCCGGCATCAGTTGCGGCGTCGCTCGCGGCGGCGATCGCCGATTCCCTGGCCAGATTGCAGCGCAAGAAAGTGGCACGGGTCGTCGATGACCGCTACGAACGATACCGGCGTGTTGGTCGGCCCTATGCGCAAGCGCCGCGCCGGCTCAGGATCCCGAGCCGGCGCGGACCAGACACCCGTGTGAGCTAGCGTGCAGCGGCGGGCGTCCGCGCCCAGACGGGGGTAACCCAGTGCTGGTAGCGCGGTTCACGCCCGCGCAACGCATCGTCGAAGACATGCTCCAGCGCCGACGTAATCGGGCCGATTTCGCCATTGCCGACCTGGTAGTGATCGACACTCACGACCGGCGTAATCTCGGCGGCGGTGCCGCAGGTGAACATCTCATCCGCGAGATAGAGTTCGGTACGGTCTACCGGCCGCTCCTCGACCTCCAGCCCGAGTACCTCACGCGCGAGCACGATCAGCGCGTCGCGCGTGATGCTCTCGAGGATGCCGCTTCCCACGTCAGGCGTCACTAACTTGCCCCGCGTCACCATCATGACGCATGCGCCCGGCCCCTCCGATACCTTACCCTGCTGATTGAGCAGGAATGCGGTGTCGTAGCCGTCAGCCACCGCTTCCATGCGCGCCAGTTGGCTGTTACGGTAGTTAGAGAGGTTCTTGATGCGCGGTGGCATCACATCTTCGGAGATGCGCCGCCAGGAGCTGACACGAGCATGGTGCTTCACCCCGGACTTGAGGTGCGTAGCCATGGGATCCGTGTTGATCAGCAACGCGGCCTGCTCGCCCATCTGCGAGAAGCGCTTGTTGCCCGACCCCGCGCCATAGGCCAACGGCCGCACGTACGTGTCTTCGTGCGTGTCGTTAATCCGCAGGAGTTCGGTGCAGGCATCCGTCAGCGTCTCAAGGCTGTAGTCAAGCCCGAGCCGGACGAGGCGCATGGACCGCTCCAGGCGCTCCAGGTGCTCCTGAAGCCGGAAGACGTACAACTCGCCATCACCCTGGTAGGCGCGGATGCCTTCGAAGACACCCCCAACTGTTGACCACCCGAGCTCGGTGACATGAATGGTGCATTCATTCCAGGGGCGAATCTCGCCATTCCACCAAACAAACGCGGGATTCTTCGATTCCTGGGACACGAGGGCCTCCTGATTGTCCGGCGCTCCTGTGCGACGGGAACTGCTCAATCGGGGCGGAAGTATCTCACGGCCCGTGCCCGGAAATCACGGCACGCGTGACGTCGAATGGCAGTGAAAAGGGCCGGGGTGGTTGAACCACCCCGGCCCCGTGTTCCCTGCGTGCAGGCTACTCTTCGCGTCCTTCGATGGCGACCTTGGCCATCATCTGGACGAAGATGTTGCCGTCTGGGACCGTGAAGCCCTGCCGATTCATTGGAACGTCCTTCAGCCAGGGCTTGAAGGCATAGTTGTCCACGCGGTAGACAACCGGGATGTATCCGACGTCTCCCTGGATCACCTTCTCCGCCTGCTTGTAGATCTCGAGGCGTGCTTCCGGATCCGGCACGGCCTTGCCCTGGTTGACCAGATCATCGAATTCAGCGTTCGACCAGGCCTGCCGCTTGCCGGAAGACTTCTGGCTGTAGAACATGTCCCCGTAGCCGTTGTTCGGATCCGGGTAGTCGTACCACCAGCGAATCCAGATAAGCTGGAACTCGTTCTTGAAGAGTTCGGGCCGCCACGTCTCACCCGGCCAGACCTGAATGTTGATGTTCATCCCCAGGTTTTCCTGGAGCTGCGCCACGATATCGTTCGCCATGAGGTCGGAGTTGTAGACCTCTTCCGACCCGCGCATATTGAGCGTGATCTCGGGCCAGTTCTTGCCGCCCTCGTACGGGGTGCCAACCAACTGCTCCATGGCCAGCGCCGGGTCGAACTTCTGCATATCGTTGATCTCGGGATCATCGAAGAAGCCGAAGACGCCCGTGGGGACCATACAGTAGGCCTCAGCGGCCTGCCCGTTCGTCAGTGCCACGAGGCGGCTGCGGTCCACCGCGTGACTGAGGGCACGGCGGACCTTGAGTCCGACCTCGTCATTCTGGAACGGCTCGATACCGTTAGACGGCACCAGCATCCAGATGCCCGGATAGACGTATTTGCGGAGCAGCTGGGAGAGCTCAGCATCGTCTTGATAACGCGTGAGGTCCGAGGCAGGAATGGGCGCCCAGTCCAGCTTCTGATCGCCTTCGCCGCGCTCGAACGCCAGCACGGTCGATTCGGACGGGATGATTGGCTCGAAGACCTTGGTGACGCGCATGTTCTCGGCGTCCCAGTGGCCTTCGTTCTTCGACAGCTCGATGACGACGTCGTGTTCCCACTTGTCCAGCTTCAGGATGCCGTTCGACCAGAGAGGAACTTCGCCGTTCGCCCAGGAATCGGACCCATACTCCTCGATCGCCCACTGCGCGCCGGGGACAGCCGCCGTGTAGCCAGCTACCTGTGGGAAGTAGGCACGCGGCCCTTCCATGGTTACTTCGAGCGTCCAGTCGTCAAGTGCCTTCATGCCAAGATCTTCGGGCTTGACCCCCTCTTCACCGAGGTTGTACTTCTCGGCGTTCTTGATGTCGAAGAGGAAACCGGCATACGCTGCGGCATTCGCGGGGTTGAGCTGGCGCTCCCAGGAATACACGAAGTCCTGTGCCGTAACCGCCTTGGTATCCGTGCCATTCGTCCAGCCGATGTTGTCCGGCCGCAGCTTGAAGGTCCAGACCGAGGCGTCATCATTGGACGTGAACTCGGAGGCCCAGTCAGGAACCGCGTTCAGGTCCGGATCGAATGTCAGCAGGCCGGAGTACACGGCCGGTTCGGCGTTGCAGTACAGGTTCAGGTTGAAGTCGAACGAAGTCGGGTCGTCCTGGCGCCCGAATTGGTAGAGGACCTGCTCCTCGCTGTCCTGCATGGCGTAGAAGCGGTGGCGGGGCGCGGCGGAAACGCCCGGCCCAACATACTTCTCCATGCCGGCAACGGTAACCGTGCCAGCGGCGGCCGCAGCGGCGATCTTCAGGAAATCCCGTCGTGCCACGCCCGCGCTCTTGAAGCGCTTCGCGAGAATCCCAAGCTGTTCTTCTTTACGACTGACCATCTACACGCTCCCTTTCTGCGACTTCGCGTTCCGGTTCACGTTCCTGATGTCTCCGTATCGCAATCTTTACACATTTGACAACCGTTCGTCGGGTACGCGGTTCACGCTCCTCCAGTGACATGACCGCATCACTCGCCGCCGCCACGCTCCGGGCTTGAGAGTTGGCGACTGTCTCGGTTTACCCCACGAGTCAGGTTCCAGCATCGCGCGGGAGATCACCCGCGGCTCCCCTTGGGATCGAGCGCATCGCGCAGGCCGTCACCCAGGAAGGAGAACCCCAGCATGGTGAGTCCAATGGCCAGAACCGGGAAAAGCAGCATGTGCGGATCAGTGACGATGTATCCCGGCTTGGCCCCGTCGGCCACCATCTGGCCCCAACTGGCCTGCGGCGGACGGATACCGACTCCAATGAAACTCAGCGCCGCTTCGGTGAAGATCGCCGTCGGGATGCCGAAGGTCAGCGCCACGATGATCGGCGTCAGGCTGTTTGGCAACATATGCTTGCGGATGATGTACCCGCCGCCCGCGCCAACAACTCGCGCCGCCTGGACGTACTCCTGTTCTCGCAGGGACAGGAACTGGCCACGCACCAGGCGCGCCTCGGTCACCCACCCCACAAGCCCGATGGCCAGGAAGATGTTGAGCAGCCCCGGGCCCCACCAGTTGACGAACAGGAGCACCATCAGCAATTGGGGAATGGCGTAGATGACATCCACGAGCCGCATGAGCACATTGTCAGTGGCGCCGCCGAAGTATCCGGCGATTGCACCCAGCGGAATGCCGATTAACAGCACAATTGCCTGCGCGAGGACGCCCACGACGAGCGACACCTGCGCGCCATACACCATGCGGCTGAAGATATCCCGGCCGTTTGCATCCAGGCCCATCGGCCAGGTCCAGGATGGATGGTGCCGGGCCAACCGAAAGTCAACGACCTCGGCCTGCCCGTAGGGTGCGATCACCGACGCGAAGATGGCAATGAGCGAGAACGCCACGACGATGACGAGTCCCAGAATTGCCAGCTTGTTCTTTCGGAGACGCCGCCAGGCATCGCTCCACAGGCTCCGCTGCTTTCGCGCCGTGAGGTCGCCGCCGAGCACGGTCGTTGCCGCCTGGTGTTGCCCGGGTTGCCGCTCTTCATCGATGAGTTCTTCGACATCCCAGTTTGGCGCAGGCATCGCGGTATCGGTTTCCCGCAGCGACAGCACAAGTGGTGTCATTGGCTGACCCTGGGATTGCGACTGTGCCATGCAAGGTCCCTCGATTTCGCGAAAACATCAAGGGAGGCGACGTTGCCTCCCTCTCGTTAGCTAATAGCGAATTCTCGGATCGATGAGCCCGTAGACGAGATCGACCACCAGGTTCATCACCGCCAGGAAGACCCCATACAGCAGCACGACCGCGAGGATCATGGTCTGATCCTTCGTCTGCATGCTGGTCACGAAGAACTTGCCCATGCCAGGGATATTGAACACCTCCTCCACAAAGAAGGAACCGGTGCCAACTGCGGCGAAAATCGGGCCAATCAAGGTGACGACCGGAATCAGGGCGTTCTTCAACACGTGCTTGGAAACAACGCTCTGGTCGGTGAGCCCCTTGGCTCGCGCGGTGCGCACAAAGTCTGAACGGATGACCTCGATCATGCTTGATCGCGTGTACCTGGCAAGGGTCGCCAATGGAGCCGCGCCGAGCGCGATTGTGGGCAGAATCCAGTCCTGCGGCCGCTCCCAGCCGCCCACCCTGAATCCCATGTCGATCCCCATGTCGGGCAGATATACGGCAAAGATCAGGATGAGCAGGAAGCCCATCACGAAACTGGGCATGCTGTAGAATAGGATGGCCAACGTCACCGAGAAGTAGTCAATCCAGCCATTCTGGTTGACTGCCGCCAACACGCCAAGCAGCATCCCGACCCCGATGGCGAAGATGAGTGCCATGAACCCGAGGTGGAGCGAGATGGGAAACGTGCGGCCGATGATGTCGTTGACGGTCTGCGGGCGCGCGGAATACGAGATCCCGAAGTCAAAGTGCAGCGCATTCCACACGTACCGGACAAACTGCTCCGGAAGCGGCTTGTCCAGCCCGTAAAGCGCCTCCAGGCGCGCAATATCCTCCGGTCGTTGCTTATCACTGACATTGAATGGACTGCCCGGCGTAGCGTGCATGATGCCGAACGTGATCGCAGCCATCGCCAGCAGCGTCGGGACGAGCCAGAAAATCCGGTTGAGCGCGAATCGCAACATGCGGGGTCTACCTCTGACCGATGCCAGCCGTCGCCGGCTTCCCGAAGCGACACGGATTGGCGCGCACGTGGTGTCGAGCCTGTGCAGTCTAACGAAACGAGTCTATCGGCCGGGTACGAAGTAGGGTCCCAACGCCGGTTTTTCAGGATTGCCGGACCATAGCACCGTCGAAAATTCTGTGTCAAGAATCTTCACGAGGATAGGAGTCTCGATTTCTGGCGCTCTGGGTAGGCCAGATTGGCCATAGGTAACGGATGCGGACAGAGGATACCTGAGGATAACTAAAGGATATAGGAAGAAAGGTCTTCGTCGGCTGCGACTTCTCCAACGCGCTCGGCCACGAATCCCGCGTCGATCACGATACGTTCGCCCGTACGTTCCGGCGCTTCGAATGAGATGTCCTCAATCACACGCTCAATGATCGTGTGCAGACGCCGCGCGCCAATGTCCTCGGATGTCTGGTTCACCAGGGTTGCCAATCGAGCCATCTCTCGCAGGGCCTCGATCTCGAAGCACAGGTCCACACCCTCGGTTGCCAGCATGGCCACGCTCTGCTTGGGCAGGGCGTTTTCCGGCTCGGTCAGAATGGTGTAGAGATCATCTTCCGACAGGCTCTGCAACTCCACACGGATGGGGAACCGGCCCTGAAGCTCGGGGATGAGATCCGATGGCCGAGTGGCGTGAAACGACCCGGCCGCAATGAAGAGGATGTGATCGGTGCGGACGGGGCCGTACCGCGTCATGACCACCGATCCCTCAACGATGGGTAGCAGGTCCCGCTGAACTCCCTCTCCCGAGACACTGCCGGCATATTCTCCGTCTGCGTTGATGGTCTTGTCGATTTCATCGATGAACACCACGCCCGCGATTTCGACGCGGCGCACCGCGCTTTCGATCACGCTCTCCCACTCGATGAGGCGGTCCTCTTCCTGCTGCGCCAGGATGCGCCGCGCTTCGCGCACAGACACCCGCTGGCGGCGGCGCCGTGGCGGCGAGAAAGCATCACCAAACAACATCGGGAGCGCGTCATACACGTCGTCCGGATGCATCGGGCCAAAGTCTTCGTAGGCGGCATCACCCCAGGACTCATCGATGTCGATGACGACCGTTTCGTCTTCGAGCGCATCGGTGTCCAGCAATTCGACCAGCTTGTTCTGTTCCTGTTCCCGGCGGCGAACGGCGGCGGTACTTCGCTTACGCGGTGCCGTGGCTGCGGGAGGCACGTTGTCGGCAGGGCCCCGCTGGTCAAGAAGTTGCTCCACCAGGATGTCCAGGAGCCGCTTCCGCGCTGCCGTGGCGGCCGCATCGCGCACCTGCTCCAGGCGTCGTACATGCAGCATGTCGATGGCGACCTCGACCAGATCTCGCACGATCGACTCGACGTCCCTCCCGACGTAGCCCACCTCGGTAAAACGCGTGGCCTCTACCTTCACAAACGGCGCGTCGACGATCCGGGCGACCCTCCGCGCAATCTCGGTCTTGCCGACGCCGGTGGGGCCCATCATCAGGATGTTCTTGGGGACGACCTCGCCCCGCAACTCGTCCGGAAGCAATTGCCGCCGGTAGCGGTTCCGCAGCGCCACGGCTACGGCGCGCTTGGCATCTGCCTGGCCGATCACGTAGCGATCGAGCTCCGCCACGATCTGCGCCGGAGTCAGGTTCTCGACCGGGGGTTCCTCAGAGGGGCTATCCGCCGTTCGCACAAACGGAACGGGAGCCGCCTTGCGCGGCCTCGCCTCAACCACGGCGCTTACTCCGTTCCCAGTTCAGGGGCGTTTTCCGCCTCGGCCTCATCGCCCGTCTCGACCTCGCCCACCTCTTCGATCGTGAAGCGGTTGTTCGTGAAAATGCAGAGGTCGGCGGCAATCTCCATTGCGCGTTCCGCAATCTCGCGCGCCGGTAGATCGGTGTTTGCCAGCAGCGCCTTGGCCGCAGCGGTCGCGTACGGTGCGCCAGAGCCGATCGCTGCAACCCCATCATCTGGCTCGATCACATCGCCCTCACCGGAGAGGACCAGGATCGACTCCCCGTCGGCAACGATGAGCTGCGCCTCAAGACGCCGCAGATAGCGATCGGTCCGCCACTCCTTGGCCAGTTCGACCGCTGCCCGGCGCAGGTTGCCATCGCCCGCCCGCAGTTGCGCCTCGAACTTGGCGAAGAGCGTAAGCGCATCCGCCACGGCGCCCGCGAAGCCAGCGATCACCATGCCATCGGCCAACGGGCGAATTTTGCGCGCGCCGTGCTTCATCACGACATCGCCAATCGTGACCTGGCCGTCTCCCGCCATGGCCACGACGCCATCGCGCCGCACGCCGAGAATCGTCGTTGCGTGGATCGGCTCCGCGAAGCGACGGGAAACTGACTGATGAGAACGGGGCATGGATCTGCTAGTCCCTGTGAGCGTGGCGCGTTGGCTAGGGCTCAAGCCGCCTGGCTTCCCGCAACGCGACACGCAAATGGTACAGGAGATGCGCCAGAATACCGGGCCTAGCCGGCTATGGCCAGCTCAGGGGCGATTTCGGCCGTCGTGCCACAGGCCGGGCACTTGGCCTGACCCCGCCTGCCAGCCTCCACCATGTAGGGCGAGTTACAGGCTGGGCACGACCGCGCAATCGGCTTGTTCCAGGAAACAAAGTCGCACTCGGGATACCGGGAGCACCCAAAGAAGGTGCGTCCCTTCCGCGAACGGCGCTCGACAATCTCGCCTTGCTGACACGTCGGACAGGTCATGCCAATTCTTGTCAGTAGTGGGCGAGCGTTGCGGCACTCCGGAAATCCACTACAGGCCAGGAACTTGCCGTACTTCCCCAGCTTTATGACCATTGGACGGCCGCAGTTCTCGCAGTCTTCACCGGCAGGCTCGTCCTTGAGCTTCACCCGCTCAATCGTCTGCTCTGCACGGTGCAGTGTTTCGACAAATGGGCCGTAGAACTCATGCAGCGTCGGCACCCACGAACGGTCCCCGGCCGCGATTTCGTCCAACTCCTCTTCCATTTGAGAGGTGAACCCAACGTCAAAGACGCTTGGAAAGTGCTCGACGAGCAAGTCGTTGACGATCAGGCCAAGCTCGGTTGCCATCAGCTTACGCTGCTCGGTCGCCACGTAGCCGCGCGCCGTGAGCGTCGCGACTGTCGGCGCGTAGGTGCTGGGGCGGCCAATCCCCTGCTCCTCCAGAGCCTTCACCAGCGAAGCCTCGGTAAAGCGTGGGGGCGGCTGCGTGAAGTGCTGCTCCGGAAGCAACTGCAGCAGGTCCAGATCTTCGCCAGGCGACAACTGCGGCAACGCGCCTTTCTCAAGTTCATCTTCCGCGTCGCCCTCGTCCCGGCCAGCCTGGTAGACCGCCATGAAGCCCGGGAACTTGACGACTGAACCTGTCGCGCGGAAGACATACGGCGCGGCTCCGCCGGCCGAAATCACGGCCTCCGGGCCAGCGGCAACATCGACACCCGTTTGGTCCAGAATGGCCGGCCGCATTTGCGACGCCATGAAGCGCTGCCAGATCAACTGATAGAGCTTGAACTGCTGCGTGGTCAGGAACGCCTTGACGCTCGCCGGGTCCCGATGCGGAGACGTGGGGCGGATCGCTTCGTGCGCTTCCTGCGCCCCCTTGGCCTTGCGGGAATACACCGGCGGCCGCTCTGGCAGATACTCGTCACCAAAGCGCCGCGCGATCTCTTCCCGCGCCGCATGTTGCGCCGAGGCCGCGATATTCGTGGAGTCCGTACGCATGTAGGTGATCAGACCCTGCGTGCCCGCAGGGCCAAGATCCACCCCTTCGTAGAGTTCCTGGGCGAGCTGCATGGTGCGCCGCACGCCAAGGCCCGCCTTGCGTGACGCCTCCTGTTGCAGCGTGCTTGTCGTGAACGGCGCTTGCGGCCTGCGCTGCGCTTCCTTGCGCGTCACATCCTGCACCCGGTAGCTGGCGCCCTCCAGCCCGCGTACGATGGCCTGCGTTTGCTCCTCGGTATCCAGCTCTGGCTTCTGGCCGCTGACCCGGCTTAGCGCGGCCCGGAAGATGTCCTTTTTCCTGGGCTCGGCGCCGGTCTGCTTGGCCAGGTCTGCCTCAAGCGACCAGTACTCCACCGGCTCGAAGGCCGAAATCTCGCGTTCCCGCTCGGCAACGATGCGCAACGCTGCCGTCTGCACCCGGCCGGCAGACAGGCCGCGCTTGACCTTTTTCCAAAGCAACGGGCTGACCTTGTAGCCCACCAGCCGGTCCAGCACACGCCGGGCCTGCTGGGCATCCACCAGGTCTGGGTCAATCGCGCGGGGCGCGGCCATCGCTTCCTTGACCGCCTCAGGGGTGATTTCGTGAAACACGACGCGATGCACCGGCTTCGATGCGGCACCGGTGGCCTGCACCAGGTGCCAGGCAATCGCCTCGCCTTCTCGGTCAGGGTCGGTGGCGAGGTAGATCTCCTTTGCGCCTTGTACGCTGGCCTTGAGTTCCTTGATCAGCTTGGCCTTGTCGCGCGGCACGAGGTAGGTTGGGTTGAAGTTGTCATCGACATCGACACCGAGCGTGCTCTTTGGCAGGTCGCGCACGTGCCCCATCGAGGCTTTCACTGTGTAACCGGAGCCGAGATATTTGCCGATGGTACGCGCCTTGGCTGGTGATTCCACGATCACGAGCTTGCCGCGCCCGGCCGCTGGCTTCGCTGCGGCAGACGACTTGGTGGTGCGTGCCTTGGAGGCCGAGGTGCTTTTGCGAGTTGTCGTCTTCTGAGTGGTCACCATGTTTGTGTTTGAGCTCCAGGTAAGGGAAACGGGGGTGCCTGCGCCGATCCAACAATGCTGCGAGGTTCTCCGGCAACAGAGCGGCCCGGAACGTTAGGCAGGGAACCGGCAAGGTGTCAAGCGTTCTGGACTATTTACGAACGTAATACTGGGCTCCACAGTTCCGCACCATGCCCTTCAGCTCCATCATCAGGAGCGCCTCAGCGACTTCCCGGCCGGCCAGGGCAGCGGCTTCGGCAATCTCGTCGATATGAAGCGGCTCGGGTCCCAGGCACTGCAGCACACGTGCCTCTTCCGGCGTTGCTGGCAGTTGCAGGGTGAGCTGTGCTGGCGAGCCAGCGCCGATACCAAGATCGGCCAGGATATCGGCGCCGTCACGCACGATTCGCGCGCCATCTCTCAACAACTGGTTGGTGCCCTCGCTGGTAGCATTGCCGATGTTGCCCGGCACCACGAACACCTCGCGTCCCTGGTCCGCCGCAAAGTTCGCGGTAATGAGTGCGCCGCTGCGTGCTGGTGCTTCGATGACCACGACCCCCAAGGACATGCCGGAGATAATCCGGTTCCGGGCCGGAAAATTCGGAGCATCCGGCTTTGTGCCTGGCGGTTGTTCCGAGATGACCGCTCCGTTCTCAACGATGCGCTCCGCCAGTCGCCGGTGCTCGGAGGGATAGATCACATCGACTCCGGAGCCGAGTACGGCCACCGTCCGCCCTCCCGATTCCAGCGCGACATGATGAGCTACCGCGTCGATGCCACGGGCAAGTCCAGAGACCACCGTCACCCCGGCGGTCGCCAGATCCTGCGAGATGCGTTCCGTGACGCCCCTCCCGTACACCGTCGAACGCCGCGTTCCCACAATACCCACGCTCCGCTCGTCATCTGCCGTCAGGTGGCCACGGACGTAGAGGACCGTCGGTCTGCCCGATGCCTCGGCAAGGTATCGCGGATATTCCGGATGTTCTGCGTGCAGGATACGAATGCCACGCTGCCGCAGGTCTTCCAGCCGGCGTTCTGGCTCTGAATTCCGCCGGGCCGACGCAAGTTCCGAGAGCGCCCGCGGCTCCAGGATGAGCCGAAGCGTCTCCAGAGGCGCAGACCAGGCTTCTGAAAGCGCCTGAAATCGGGATTGCAGCCGCGCAATGCGTGCAGGACCGATGTAGCGCACGTTGGCGAATGCAGCCCAGTACGCTGCCTCCCGATCCTCGTCCTGCAACTCCCTCGACCCGGTCTGGCCGCGCTCAAGCACTCTCGCCATGCCCCCTTCCCGCTGCATTGTACGGACACCCGGACCGTAATTCAGAAGTTCCGCGTTGCCCACTCCTCCGATAGAATGCTGTGTAGGTAGCAAAGCCGCGAGCGCGTGACGCGCTGCTGGACTCATCAGGGAGTGATCAATGCGACTTGAAAACGTCGTCAAGCAAAAGCTGCGGAATGGTGACGTGGTGATGGGGATCTTCAACCCCATGCCGTCACCAGACGTCGTGGAGATCCTGGCTCTGGCCGGATTCGACTTCATCTTGCTGGACGCCGAGCATGGCCGCATCTCTCCGGGTGACGCCTATCCGATGATTCTGGCGGCAGAAGCGCGGGATGTTCCCATCTTCGTTCGGGTCGGCGAAAACGACCGGCAGGTGATCCTCAAGTACCTCGACCTCGGGGTGGCAGGGGTCATGATCCCGCAAACCAGCACGCCTCAGCTCGTCGCCGACGCGGTCGCGGCGATGCGCTACGCTCCGGAGGGCCTGCGGGGCCTGGCCGGGGGGCGCACCTTCGACTATGGCGTCGGTCGCCCGATGCCAGAGCTCATAGGCGCCATCAACGACCGCGTGCTGAGCATTGCCCAGTTCGAGCATATCGACGCCCTGCCCCACGTCAGGGAGATACTGGCGACTCCGGGTCTGGATGTCCTCTTCGTCGGCCCGTCTGATCTTGGCCAGTCCATGGGCTATGGCGGCCAATACGGTATTCCCGAGGTGGAAGCGGTTATTCAGCAGGTCATCGATGCGGCCAAGGGGACCGGAGTCGCGTTGGCCATCGTGGCGCCTGACATCGCCACGGTCAACAAGCGCATCGCCCAGGGGTTCCAGATGATCGTTCCAAACGCCCCGGGCCTTCTGATGAAGGCGAGCCGCGATCTCCTCGCCGCTGTCGAACGTCCGTGAGCGAGGCGCTCATCATTCGCCCGGGAACCGGCGCGGATTACGACCGCGTCATCCCGCAACTCGACGCCTGGTGGGGCGGGCGAAGCATGGCCTCCATGCTTCCCCGTCTCTTCTTTACGCACTTCGAGCCCTGGACGTACGTGGCCGAGCAGGAGGGGCAAACTATCGGATTCCTCTGCGGGTTTCGCTCACAATCGGACCCCTCGATCGTCTACTGCCACTTCATTGGAATCGCTCCCGAAACTCGAGGCCGGGGCGTAGGCGAGCGGCTCTACGAGCGGCTCTTTGCGGACGCTCTCGCTGCGGGGTGCGGCACCGTACATTCTGTCACGTCGCCGCAGAACCGGGGCTCGATCGCATTCCACACGCGCCTTGGATTCGCAGTAGTCCCCGGTCCCTGCGAAACGGATGGCGTTTCGTGGCATCCCGACTACGACGGCCCCGGAGAGGATCGGGTCAGGTTCAAACGGACGCTACAGAATCCGAACGTGTGAAATGTGTCGGTCGCTCTGACATCCCGATTGAGACGGGATAGGTGCTGTGGTATCCTCCGGAGCCAGCAAGGGATCAGATTTCACTCAATTCTGCGCGACCTGCGACCGGTCGCGAGTCCCGGCGTTGGTGGCCGCAGCGGAGAACTGCATGGCCGCTGTTGGCACTCAGTGGACGCACCCCCGCCAACCCAGCGGGCGAGAGAGGAGCGAGCATGGTCGCCAAGCGCAAGGCCAAGCCCATCGCGGCCAACGGCAACGGCGCAAACGGGCATTCCGGGCCGATCCTGGAAGTCAAGAACCTCAAAACGCAGTTCCAGACGCAGGATGGCACGGTCAAGGCGGTTGACGATGTTTCCTTCTATGTGATGCCGGGCGAGACGCTTGGTGTCGTGGGTGAGTCTGGCTGCGGCAAGAGCATGACCGGGCTCTCGATCATGCGCCTGATTCCCAGCCCGCCGGGCAAGATCGTTGCTGGCGAAATTCTGTTCAACGGCGACGATATCCTCCGGATGTCCGACGATCAGGTCCGGTCGATCCGTGGCAACGACATTGCCATGATCTTCCAGGACCCGATGACCTCTCTCAACCCGGTACTCACGATCAACCGCCAGATCTCGGAAGCGCTGCAACTGCACATGGGCATGAACAAGGCCCAGGCCAAGGAGCGCACGATCCAACTGCTGAAGATGGTCGGTATTCCAAACGCGGAAGAGCGCGTTGACCAGTACCCCCACCAGTTCTCCGGCGGTATGCGCCAGCGCGTGATGATCGCCATGGCGCTCTCCTGCAATCCCAAGCTGCTGATTGCTGATGAGCCCACCACCGCGCTCGACGTGACCATTCAGGCGCAGATTCTCGACCTGATGCGCACGCTACAGACAGAGCGCGACACCGGCGTCATCCTCGTCACCCACTCCATGGGAGTGGTGGCCGGCATGGCCGACCGCATCCAGGTCATGTACGCCGGGCACATCGTGGAAACCGCCTCGACCGAGGAAATCTTCGCGAATCCCCGGCACCCGTACACCGTCGGTTTGCTGAAGTCAATTCCGCGTCTTGATGCCACACGCAAGGAAAAACTGGAGCCAATTCGAGGGCTGCCACCAGACCTGATCGATCTTCCCGACATGTGCCCGTTCGTGCCGCGCTGCAACTATGCACGCGAGAAGTGCGAGCAGAAGAACCCGCCGCTGCTGGAGGTCAATACGGGCCACTGGGCAGCGTGCTGGTTCTGGGAAGAAGTCAGCAAGGACGACGACCAGGAGAAGGTGGCTCTGGAGCATGGCAAGCCATTGCCATCCGACACGACCGACTACTCGCTGGAAACAGTTATTCCGGGCTCGCATGGCGTGCTGGATCCAGACAACCCGCTGCTCCCCGACGCCCCAGATCCTGACACGAACCGGGTCTGAACAGGAGGCACACAATGACCGCAACAACCACTGGCGCCGCCTCCCAGGCCTCGGCAACGCCACAATCGAACGGCAAGGGCGCAGAGCCGCTGCTCCAGGTCAATGATCTGCAAATGCACTTCCCGCTGACGCGCGGCATCATTTTCCAGCGGAAAGTGGGTGCGGTGCAGGCCGTGGACGGTGTGTCCTTCTCGGTGATGCCGGGAGAGACGCTCGGTCTTGTGGGCGAGTCCGGCTGCGGAAAGTCCACCACTGGGCGCGCCATTCTGCAGCTCTACAAGCCGACCAACGGCGAGGTGATTTTCAAGGGTAAGGACCTTACCAAGCTCAACAGCGGCGACATGCGCAAGATGCGCCGTCACCTGCAGATGAT
This sequence comes from Thermomicrobiales bacterium, assembly GCA_034431475.1. GTDB lineage: Bacteria > Chloroflexota > Chloroflexia > Thermomicrobiales > UBA6265 > JACCXM01. The sequence goes on from DAOUDE010000052.1 coordinate 36,560, forward strand.
CTTCCAGGATCCTTACGCATCGCTCAACCCGCGCATGACGGTCGGCAACATCGTGGCCGAGCCAATGCAGATCCACAACCTGGTCCCCAAGAAGGAGCGCACGCAGCGCGTGCAGGAACTTCTGGAGACGGTGGGTCTCAACCCGTATTTCGCCAACCGCTACCCACACGAGTTTTCCGGCGGTCAGCGACAGCGCATCGGGATTGCCCGCGCCCTTGCCGCGAACCCGGATTTCATCGTTGCCGACGAGCCAGTTTCGGCGCTGGACGTTTCGATTCAGGCCCAGATCGTCAACCTGCTGGAAGACCTACAGGAGCGCTTTGGTCTCACGTACCTGTTCATTGCTCACGATCTTTCCGTGGTGAAGCACATTTCTGACCGCGTTGCCGTGATGTATCTCGGCAAGATCGTGGAGATGGCGAACCGCAACGATCTGTACGCAGACCCGTTGCACCCGTACACGAAGGCGCTGCTCTCTGCCGTTCCGATTCCGGACCCCGTGATCGAAAAGCGGCGCGAACGCATCATTCTGCCAGGCGATGTGCCAAGCCCAATCAACCCGCCCTCTGGCTGCCACTTCCACACCCGGTGCCCATACGCCATGGAAGTCTGCCGCCAGGTCGATCCTGCCTTCGCGAACCAGGGGAACGGCCACTTTGTCGCCTGTCACCTGTACGCGAACTCCGGCGCAGAGGATGCACCAGGCGGCGCCGCGAAGTTCCAGGCAATCTAGCGAGATAGCGTTTACCCAACATGACCTTCGGTCTGGGACAGATCGACGTCCAAACCATCATCGCTCTCATCGTCACGTTTCTCATCGCCATTTCGGTGCATGAGTGCATGCATGCGGCGACGGCCTCGTGGCTCGGCGACGACACCGGGCGCATGTTGGGACGGGTCACGCTCAATCCCGCCTCGCATTTCGACCCGGTTGGTGCGCTCATGTTCGTGCTCATCGCCATCGGGTTTCCTGCGCTGGCCTGGGGCAAACCTGTCCCTGTGAACGAATCGCGCCTGCGCCCACTCGGCCGGTTTGGGCGTCCGGGCAGCATGGCGGTCGTTGCGCTCGCCGGACCGTTTTCCAACATCGTTATGGGCGCCTTCGCGGCGGCAATCCTGCGCGCCTTGCTCCAGACGTCAGCGTCTCCTCAGCAGGGTGTCATCCAGTTCCTCTGGATCTTCATGCTCGTCAATTTCGGGTTGGCCGCGTTCAATATGATTCCGCTGCCGCCACTCGATGGTTCGCGGCTGTTGACAGCGCTGTTGCCGCCGTTCTGGAGGCCGGTCCTGGCGCCGCTGGAGCGCTACGGCATCATGGCGCTCTTTCTGCTGCTGTTCATCGGGCGGGATATCGGCGGCAGCATTATTGGCAGCATCACCGAGCCGGTGCGCCTGCTCCTGATGAACATTTTTGCCAGCGGTCTCTAGCGAGCCCGCAGCCATGCTCGCCGTTCGGTAGACTCGCGCTATGGCTACTGCGGCACCCGCCACACCGTTGCTCCATGACTATCAATTGCGGCTTCCGGCATACGAGGGGCCGCTTGATGTCCTCTTGCGATTGATCGAGGGGCAGCAACTGCCCATCAGCGACGTTTCACTGATGGCCGTCCTTGACCAGTTCCTGGAGTATGTGGACTCACGCCTCGCACCGGAGCCAGGTGAGATCGCGGAGTTCGCGGCCATCGCGGGCCGGCTGATGGTCCTGAAGTCTCGAGAGTTGCTGCCTCGTCCCGCGCCCTCGACGGATGAGGACGAGCCATCAGACCTGGTGAGCCAGTTGGAGGAGTATCGCGCAATCAAGCTGGCGGCGACGCGTCTCTCAACTACGCACGCTCTGGGCGGATACGGGCGTGGGGCCAGCATCGAACACCCACCACCAATCATGGCAGTCATGCCACCGCAGTCTCCAGGAGTGCTGGCGCGCGCCCTGCATCGCTGGTTATCGCGGGTGCCGGCTTTGCCACTGGCAGTTGCCAGCCGCCACTCAACCACACTCCGAGAGATGGTGTCGCGGGTCTTTTCGCTTTTGAACATCGATGGCGCGGGAAACTTCTCCAGGTTTGTCTCGCAAGTATCGGATCGACAGGACCGGGCGCTGGCGTTTCTCGCGCTCTTGACGCTCATACGTCGCCACGCTGTGGAAGCCACCCAACTAGACCTCTTCGGAGAGATCACGTTTACCCGCTTTGGCCATGGTTCGGATGTGGATTTGCGTAAAGATGTCGACTGAAGCTCCCATGGACGCTCTGCCCGCAGACGCTTCGACCACGATCCAGCATCGGCTACCAGTCCCTGTGGAGGATCTGCCCTCCCTGCTTGAAGCGCTGCTCCTCGTCTCTCCGGAGCCCGCAACCATTCACGACCTGGCCCGGGCAGCCGGAGTCACTGCTTCTGCGGTGGAAGTTGCCCTGGATCAGTTGAATGCGTCCGGCTCGAGCGGATGGACGGTGATCCGCCACAACGGAACCGCTCATCTCTCGACTGCGCCGCGCTGGTCCGAACACGTGCGACATTTTCTGCGCATCGAGCGCGAATCACGCCTTTCCGGCGCGGCCATGGAGACGCTGACACTCGTCGCCTACCGGCAACCGGTCACGCGGGCGGAAATAGATGCGTTGCGCGGTGTTGATTCATCGGGGGTGCTTGCCACGTTGCATGCACGCGGGCTGATTGAAATTGCTGGCCGGTTGCCGACAGTCGGCAATCCGATTCAGTACGCCACCACGCTGGCGTTTCTGCAGCAGTTCGGCCTGGCGTCGCTGGCCGATCTTCCGGCACTCACCGACCTTGCCGAGGACGCGCGAGAGCGCATGTTCGCGGAGGCCGCTGGTCCCCGCGAACATGCGGACGAACCAGATTCCGCATCCGTATCAGACGCCGGCGAGTGATCGCACCCGGGAGGCGGCCTCAACGATGGCATCGACAGCAATCGCAATATCTTGCGGCGTCGTTCCTCGGCCAACGGTGAAGCGCAAAGCGGAGCGACACATGTCGGTATCCAGGCCCATCGCGGTCAAGACGTGGCTCGGCTCGCTGTTACCCGTCGTACATGCTGAGCCGGCCGATGCGGAAATGTCGAGCAGATCGAGCGCCAGTAGCAGCGTCTCACCCTGTATCCCCGCGATCGAAACGTTCAGATTGTTCGGCAAGCGTGGGCCATCCAGCGGTGGTCCGTTGAGGATGGTGTCCGGGAGCGCGGCGAAGATGCCTGCGGCGAGGAGATCACGCATCGCGCGGCAGTGCGCAGCGTACGGCTCCGTGAAGCTCTCCGCTCGCTGCAGCGCGGCTCCCAGGCCGGCAATCCCCGCGACATTTTCTGTACCCCCTCGACGACCTTGCTCCTGTCCCCCGCCTGTCTGCTGGTAGTCAACTGGCGTGCCAGTCCGCACATAGAGCAGGCCAACACCCTTGGGCCCGTAAAACTTGTGGGCCGAGAGCGCCATCAAATCCACTCCGAGATGCTCCACGTTCAAGGAAAGCAGCCCTGCGCCCTGGACGGCATCGGTATGAAGGGGAACACTGCGCTCCTGGGCAATTGCCGCAATCTCTGCGACTGGCTGGATTGCGCCCATCTCGTTGTTGGCGAGCATGACTGCAACGAGGCAGGTATCTGGCTCGATGGCATTCGCGATGGCCGCCGCTGAAACAATCCCCTTGTGATCCGGCTGGACGAATGTCACTCGAAATCCCTGGAGGGCGAGCGACTCAGCCGTGTGCAGGACGGCGTGATGCTCGATGGCGGTGGTCACGATATGCGGCGGAGGATTGCCCGGAGCAGCCAACCGGGCTGCCCATGCAACACCACGCAGGGCGAGGTTGTTGCTCTCGGTTGCACCGCTCGTGAACAGGATTTCGCCTGGGGCACACCCGAGCACCGCAGCGGCTTGCGCGCGGGCGGTATCGACCGCGGCGCGGGCCTCCTGCCCGAGACGGTATAGGCTTGAAGGATTGCCAAATGCCGCAGCGAGGTATGGCTCCATGACCGCCAGCACAGCGGGATCGAGGGGGGTCGTCGCGGCGTGGTCGAGATACACGCCGAAGTTTTCAGGCGTCATGCGGAAACTCAGGGGCGCGCATGCAAATCGGCAACCGTGGCGTGTTTGGAGAGCTAGCTTGCGGCGGCGGCCGGCTCTTTCAATTCAGCTCGGGCGCGCGGCGAATCCCTGATCAAATCTGCCAGCGTCGTGGAATCCAGGGTTTCGGCAATCGCATCACGCATGCGCAACCACACTGGGCGCGTTTCGCAACCGTCGATGAGCGGGCAGGTCTGCTCGGTGATGTCTTCGGACACGCATTCCATGGGCGCCACCGGGCCTTCCATCACCCGGTAGACGTCGCCGACCTTGACGGCCTCTGGAGACCGGGTCAGGCGATACCCCCCGCGCGCGCCACGCGTGCTCTCCACCAGTCCGGCACGTCGCAGCGGCCCAATCAACTGCTCGAGATACGGCATGGGCACGGACGAAGCTTTCGACATCGCTGCAATCGACATCGGCCCTTGACCATGGTTCTTGGCCAGGGCGACCATCGCCCGAACTCCGTATTCTCCGCGTGTCGAAACTTTCATGGCAGTCCTGGCAGGGCGCTAGGGAGGATTCAACTCAAAGCGTACCCCGAATCGTCCCGCATAACAACGCCAGTATCGTCGAATTGGCCCTTATCCGCTACAGCATTTCAACTCTTGAAACGGGCCAAAGGTCCTCCCTCCCACAGCGCGCGGAAGCGCTGCATGGGATCGGGAGAAATCTGGCGATAGATATGCAGGAAGCGGTCACCAGTAAAAATCCCCCGGTACATGCCGTTTTCGGTGACCGGGACTGCCCAGCGTTGCTGTTCCGCCATCATCCGCTGCACCTCATACACCGAGGCGTCGACATCGAGCGCCGGGACGTTCGGCTCCATCACGTCGCGCACCACACGGTTGCCCACCCCCACCCCGATCTCGGCGAGGAGCCGGTTGCGCCAGAGCATGCCGACGACCCGGCCACCGCTCGTCACCACGATATCGCGCGGGCCACCGCGCAACGCGTAGGCCAACGGTTGGTCCGGTGCAATGCCGCCCATATCCCAGAGCGCGAACTGCCCCACGCGCATGCGCTTGAGGCTCGATTCCAGCCGCACCGCGCGGTCTTCGGCCAGCGCGACCACTGCGATGAACACCGCAATCAGCGCTAGGACCACACTCTGCACCATGAAGACGCTGAAGAGGAGCAGGAGTATTGCGAGGAACACGCCGACGCCGACGGCAACCCGAGTGGCCGTTTGCCGCCCCAGCAGTGCACTGAGGCCCGCCCGAAAGACTCTCCCCCCGTCCATTGGAAACGCTGGGAGCAAGTTGGAAACGAGCAACAAGAGGTTTGCGTAGAACAAAGTGGTGAGCAGGCCGACGACAGAGGGCTGAAACACCGTCTGCGCATAGTGTTCAAGGTGCGAGTAACCGCTGTACACCCCGACTGCAAGAATGATTGGCACAATGGCCGCTGCCAGGGCGAGATTGGCTATGGGACCGGCCAGTGCAATCAGGACTTCGGAGCGTGGATCGTTTTCGGGCATCTGATCCATGCGTGCTACGCCGCCCACCGCCGACAGGGAGACATCGTGCACGTGGACACCGCGTTGCCGGGCCATATATACATGGCCAAATTCGTGAACCAGGACGCAGGCAAAGACCAGCGCGACCAACCCGAACGTAAACAGGAGGACCGAAGGCCCAGCGGCGAAGCCAAACCGCCGCCAGTCGATGAGCACCCAGAGGAACACCAACCCGAACGTTGGATGAAGCCTGACCTCTACGCCATGGACGCGCGCGACCGCGAGAGACTTGCGCATTGCACGAGGTTACCGATCTTTGCTCATGAACTCAAGACACGTCAGTCAGGAAAACAAGGCCTGCACGCTCGCATGCTAGACTCTGGCGTTCGTATGACTCGACTTCCTATACAACGCCCGGCCACGCAACGGGTGAGATACCACCAGCATGACTGATTCCGGGCTCAGCACGCGCTTACGCCAGCAGCACCGTCGCGCGGGGCTGATGGTCGGGGTGACGATGGGAATCGTCATCGCCATCTGCATTTTCGGAGCCGCTGTGCTGTTCGCGGCGCTCTCGCAACCCTTTTCCGATCTCATCCCGCTGGCCGGACCACAGGTGCCGATTCAGACGCCGGCGGCCGAATCGGCCAGCGGCAACGACACGCAGGCAATCGCTGCTGCTCAGGAACCGACGCAGGCTGCGGCGGAGCCAACGGTTGCCCCGAACGTCGAAGCTACCGTCGCACTCGAGACTGACGACTTCGAGCCGACCCATCAGATTGGGGCGGCGCAGTCGGTGAACTTCCGGGCTGGCCCCTCAACGGGCGACAGTATCATTGAGGCGCTGTCGCCAGCAACGCCACTGCAATATCTCGACGAAGACGCTCCAACCAGTAGCCCATCTGACGGAGATCGCTGGATGCGTTTCCGCACCGAGGATGGGCAGGAAGGCTGGGTCCGCGAGATCGACACGACAACGTATCAGCCGTAGTTCCCGCACGTGACTTCCGCGCGGCCCAAGGAGAACATCACACCATGCAGCGCGTCCTGATTGTTGGACTTGGTTTGATCGGCGGTTCCGTGGGCCTGGCGCTTCGGCGCTGGTCCGAAGAACACAAGGTTGATAACCGTAAACCGCTTGAGGTCGTTGGGTTTGACCCGAACCTGGATCACCAGCGTGCCGCCGAAAAGATGGGCGCCGTCGACCGCGGCGCCTGGGATCTCGCCAAGGCCGCCCGTGAAGCAGATGTCGTTGTGCTGGCCATGCCCGTCGCCGCGATGCGTGAGGCCATGACGGACCTGGCGCCACAACTCCAGCCTGGCACGGTCGTCACCGATACCGGATCCACCAAGGCCCAGGTCATGGCGTGGGCGCGCGACGTGCTGCCCCCGGGTGTCCACTTCGTCGGCGGCCACCCAATGGCGGGCAAGACGCAAAGCATCGAAGGCGCTGAAGCCGACCTGTTTGCCGGTGCGACCTGGTGCATTGCCCCGTCGGTGTCAGCCTCCGAGGAAGCGGTGCGGACGGTCCTGGGCCTCGTCGCGGCTGCTGGCGCGGAGCCTTACTTCGTTGATCCGCACGAGCATGATGCCTACGTCGCCGGAGTCAGTCACCTTCCCTTTGCCATCAGCGCAGCCTTGATGAATGCGGTCTCGCGCGACGTGTCGTGGCGGGAGATGAAGCAACTCACCGCTGGCGGCTTCCGCGACACCACTCGCCTGGCTTCGGGCAGCCCGACCATGCACCGCGACATCCTCGTGACGAACCGCGAAGCCGTGCTGCGCTGGATCGATGCCATGTCCGCCTCACTCAGCGAGCTTCGCGCCGATCTGGCCAGCACTGCCCCGGACGCCGGCGAGAAGCTTGAGGCGTTCTTCACCCAGGCACGCGATGCGCGAGCGGATTGGGCAACGCAGACCACCCGTGAGGGCGAGCTCCTGCAGGCCACTGCTGCCGAGCTCTCCCCCGAAAGCGTCAGCGATCACATGGGCCGCATGTTCCTGGGCGGCTTCGCCAAGAAACTGCGGCAACCGGCGTCGCGCGGGTCGACCTCGGACAAGCAGCCGTGACCATCGAGAGCCCGGAGCGTCCCTCGCGCCTCGAGCAGGAGGTGCGCGAAATCCTGGAACGCACCGAAGCGCAGCGTTCGCCGATGGACCACATCAGCGACTCGGTGCACCGTACGAGGGCCGAAGCTCAGCAGCGACTGAAGCAGCCTTCCCCGCTGCGTCAACGCTCCCGGTTCCTGACGCCGGAGATTCTGCGCATCGCGGGGGCGCTTGCCCTGGCGGTTCTGGCCGTGCTGCTGGGCAGCGTCTCGAACCTGCTTGCCGCTGTGGCAGCCATCGCCAGCCTGATCGTGTTCTTCTCTCTCTGGTTCCCCTCCGCTCGCGCCACGTCTGCCTCGCGGCCACGCTGGCGGGGCCGCGATCTGAACTAGGCCGTATCCCGCGCCAGCCTGGCCTCGTCTGCTAGCCTTCCCACATGCCTTCCCTCGTATCTGACGCCGTTGATGCCTACGTGGTGCGGCGGCTGAACGCCCGACTCCAGTTCCTGCTCTTGCAGCGCCGGGGTGACGCGCCGTTTGGCGGGTCCTGGCAGGCGATTCACGCGCGAATTGAGCCCGAAGAAACGGCGGTCACCGCGGCGGAACGCGCCCTCTTCGATACGACAGGCATGGCGCCCGGCGTCATCTACAGTGCCGATTACGTCAACCAGATTTTTGATCACGGGCGGGATGCTATCGTCTTCATTCCGGTGCTGGCGTTCGAGGTTCCCCCCACGTCGCAGATTGCGCTCGGCGAGGATTTCGTTCAGCACGAATGGTGCGAGCGCGATGAAGCCGCAGCGCGGCTTCTCTGGTCGGGTCAGCGTTGGTCGGTACGGCATATTGCCGACGTTATCGGCGCGGGCGGCTCGACGGCCGAGTTCTACCGCATCCGGTAGCGACAGCACAGCCGTTCTACACTACCCCTGACATATTCCTGCACCCCGGCAGAACGAGCGGGAGAACGCATGCCTGATTTCCAGATTGTTGCCGACGTCAAGCCCACCGGAGATCAACCTCGCGCCATCGAGGAACTTGTCGCTGGTCTGCAAGAGGGCAAGCGCTTCCAGACGCTGCTCGGGGTCACGGGTTCCGGCAAGACCTTCACGATGGCGAACGTCATTGAGCGCGTGAACCGGCCCACCATCGTGCTGGCCCACAACAAGACCCTGGCCGCGCAACTCTACGCGGAGTTCAAGGAGTTCTTTCCCCACAACGCGGTGGAGTACTTTGTCTCCTACTATGACTACTACCAGCCGGAGGCCTACGTCCCGCGCACCGACACCTTCATCGAGAAGGACTCCGACATCAACGAGGAGATCGACAAGCTTCGTCACGCGGCGACACGGGCGTTGCTGACCCGGCACGATGTCATCATCGTCGCCTCGGTGTCGTGCATCTATGGTCTCGGTTCCCCGGAAGAATACGCGCAGACGGTGATCTCGCTGCGGCGCGGCGGCACGGCCCGGCGAGACAAGATCGTACGGCAGCTCATTGACATCCAGTACGACCGCAACGACATGACGCTCGTCCGCGGCGCGTTCCGGGTGCGCGGCGACACGCTGGAGGTCTTTCCCGCCTACGAGGACATCGCCGTTCGCGTCGAGTTCTTTGGCGACGAAGTGGAGCGCATTGTCGAGGTCGATCCGCTCACGGGCGAACTCCTCGTCGAGCGGCTGGACCTGGACATCTACCCTGCCAAGCATTTCGTGACCACCGAAGACAAGCTCAAGGCGGCCATCCGCGACATCGAACTGGAACTCGAAGAACGTATCTCGGAACTCGATGCGGAGGGCAAGATCCTGGAGTCGGCCCGGCTACGGCAGCGAACGATGTATGACATCGAGATGCTGCAGGAGACCGGATACTGCGCCGGCGTCGAGAACTACTCCATGCACCTGTCTCGTCGCAAGCCGGGCGAGCAGCCCTCGACGCTGATGGATTACTTCCCGGACGACTTTCTCATGTTCGTGGACGAGTCACATATCTCCCTGCCGCAGGTGCGCGGCATGTACGCCGGAGACCGCGCCCGCAAGGACGTGCTGGTCGAACATGGCTTTCGCCTGCCCTCGGCTCGCGACAATCGCCCGTTGACCTTCACGGAATTCGAGCGAATGCTGGCCCAGGCCATTTTCGTCTCTGCCACTCCAGGTCCCTACGAGCAGGAACACTCCGAGAAGGTCGTGCAGCAAGTCATTCGCCCGACCGGCCTGATTGATCCGGCCATCTCGGTGCGCGCAACCAAGGGGCAGATTGACGACCTGCTGGCGGAGATCAATCAGCGCGTGGCGCTGGGCCAGCGCACGCTCGTCACAACCCTCACGAAACGCATGGCGGAAGATCTGGCGGACTACCTGAAGGAAATGGGCGTTCGCACCCATTATCTGCACAGCGAGATCGACACCCTGGAGCGCGTCGAAATCCTGCGTGACCTTCGCCTCGGTGTGTATGACGTGGTAGTCGGGATCAACCTGCTGCGCGAGGGCCTCGATCTCCCTGAAGTCTCCCTGGTCGCCATTCTGGATGCTGACAAGGAAGGTTACCTGCGTTCGGAAGGCTCCCTGATCCAGACAATCGGACGCGCGGCGCGCCATGTTGACGGCCAGGTCATCATGTACGCCGACGTCATGACGCGGTCGATGAAGGCGGCGATAGACGAGACCTATCGCCGCCGGGCGATCCAGATGGCGCACAACGAAGCGCACGGCATTGTGCCGCGCGGCATCGTCAAGGAAATCAAGGACATTACGGAGCGCGTGAAGGCGGTGGCCGAGGAGCAGGCTGGTTACTCCGCTGGCGGCGCCGGGAAGCCAGGCGTCATCTCCGAGATTCCGCGTGATGAAATGGTGCGCATGATCAAGGAGCTCGAGTCTCAGATGAAGACTGCCGCGCGCGATCTCGAATTCGAGAAAGCAGCCCTGCTGCGTGACCAGATCGTCGAGCTACGGCGGATCACGCTTGTCGATCCGGTACTGAACTAGTGGGCAGCGCGAATGTGCCGTACGTCCTCGTTCTCAACGGCCCGAATCTGAATCTGCTTGGCACACGGGAGCCGGACCACTACGGCCATACGACGCTGGCAGACATCATTGAGGCGCTGGAGGCAGTCGCCGGGCGCGCCGACACCCCGGTGGAAATCAGGCATATGCAGTCGAACCATGAAGGCGTGTTGGTCGATGCCATTCAGGAACACGGTCCCGGTGCAGTCGGCTTGATCATCAATCCGGGCGCGCTTACCCACTACAGCGTCGCCCTGCGGGATGCCATATCGGGTGTTGGCGTGCCCACCATCGAGGTGCACATCTCGAACATCCACGCGCGTGAGGAATTCCGACACCATTCCTTCATCGCGGGCGTAGCTAAGGGGCAGATTGCCGGACTTGGTGCGACCGGCTACCGGCTGGCGCTCGCTTACTTCCTGGAACACGCATCGCTGCAAAGGACCAACTTTCATGAGTGAGCTTCCTGGACGCGTCCGGAACCTGCTCTCCGAATTGGGCGTAGAGGCGATCCTGGTCAGTCATCCCGCGAACAGGCACTACCTGTCCGGCTTCCCCGATGAGGACCACGCCCCGGATGAAACATCGGGAGTGCTGCTCATTTCTGAAAGCGAAGCGAAGCTGTTCGTCAGCCCGACGAACCTGCCCTGGGCTCTCGCGTCCTCTGGCCCAGGCATCGAGGTCATCGGCTGGCAGCGCCCCTGGCAGACCTCGCTGGGAAAGCACCTGCAGGAGCAGGGTTACCGGCGCGTTGCGTTCGAAGACCGGGCGCTGATCGTGGCGGATTTCTCCGGCATCAAGGACGCCGCAACGGGTGTGGACCTTGTCCCCGCCGGTACCGCAGTCCACCGGTTGCGCGAGGTCAAGAACGCGGACGAGATCGCTCGCATCCGCCGCGCGGCTGAAATCACCGACCAGGCGCTCCAGCAGGTTCTGGCGAAATTGCAAGCCGGTACAACTGAAAAAGAGCTGGTTTGGCGGCTAGAGTCCACGCTACGCGACCTGGGTGCAGATGGACCCGCGTTCCCCACCGGCGTTGGGGCGGGGCCACACGGCGCCCGGCCACATCATGCAGCCACTGACCGTCCCATCGAGGAAGGCGAGCCCATTGTCATCGACATGGGCGCGAAGGTTGACGGCTATTGCGCCGATCTCACGCGCACCGTCGTACTTGGTGAACCAACGCCATTGTTTCGCGAACGCTACAATCTGGTGCTGTCTGCCCAGCAGGCGGCGCTCGATGCCATCCGTCCGGGAGTTTCTGGCAAGGACGCCGATGCGGCCGCACGCGATGTCATTGTGGCGGCGGGGGCGGGTGAAGCCTTCTTCCACGGCCTGGGCCATGGCGTTGGGCTGCTCATTCACGAGGCGCCTTCATTGGGGCAGACCTCGGAGGACGTGCTGCAACCTGGTCAGATCGTAACGATTGAGCCGGGTGTCTATTACGACGGTTGGGGCGGGATTCGGATCGAGGATCTTGCAGTCGTTACAGAATCCGGTATCGAGATTCTGTCCAATTCACCAAAATAGGAGACGAATGCCTCGATGATTGACACAGGTGATCTGCGCAAGGGATTGACATTCGAACTCGATGGCCGCCTGGTCAAGGTCGTTGACTTCCAGCACAACAAGCAGGGCCGAGGATCAGCCCAGGTCCGCATGACCCTGCGCGATTTGCGCACCGGTTCGCTGACGACGCACACCGTTCAGGCGGGCGCCAAGTTCCCCCAGGTCCGCCTGGAGCGCCAGCACGTGCAGTACCTGTATCCCGACGGCGACCACCGCTACTTCATGGACACCGAGTCGTTTGATCAGATTGTGCTTGATGCTTCGACCGTTGGCGACAACGCCCGCTTCATCCGTGAGAACGATGTTGTCGATTTGCTGACGTACAACGAGGAGCCAATCGACATCGAACTGCCGCCGGCCGTGGTCCTGACTGTCACCGAGACCGACCCGGGCCTGAAGGGTGATACTGCCAGTGGCGCCACCAAGCCCGCGACCCTGGAAACAGGCCTGGTGGTCAACGTGCCGCTGTTCATCAACATTGGGGACAACCTGAAGGTGGACACGCGCTCTGGCGACTACATCGAGCGAGTCAACTAGGTGAACCTGCCCGAGGGACATGACGCAAGCCCCTCACCCGAGCGTGTCGCCGATCTCGTGCGCGCGCTGGCCGGGGTGATGCAGCAGGATTCCGTGACCGAGCTTGAACTGGAACTCGGCGCGCTGACCCTTCGCATGCGCCGGGAGACCGGCGCCCCGGTTCACGCGGCTGCGCCCGTTGTTGCAGACTCCGAGGTTCCACGCCCTGTCGCGCCAGGTCACGTTGTCAGCGCGCCCATGGTCGGGACCTTCTACACCTCACCGACACCGAGTTCACCGGCGTTCGTTGCCGTTGGTGACTATGTGGTGGCCGGTCAAACCATCGGCATCATCGAAGCCATGAAGATCATGAACGAAATCACGACAGACCGCTCAGGCGTTGTGATGGAGTTCTTGACTGAGAACGCCCAACCTGTGGAGTACGGCTCTCCCCTGATCCGTGTTTCCGACGCTCGCGGCTAGGCGGCATGTCTGCGTACGTTTTGCCGGTTGGTGCGTTCGTCTGTCTGTTCCGCGAGTCGCTGGAAACAGACCCGCTGTACAGTGACCTCTGGCTGGAAGGCGAGATCTCCGGTCTCAGCCAGTCCAGCAAAGGGCACATGTATTTTTCGCTCCGTGACCGGGATGGCCTTCTGCGGTGCGTGATGTTTCGCCGTCAGCTCATGCAGACCCCGCGTCGTCCTCGCGTTGGTGATCAGGTCGCGGTCCACGGCAGCCTTTCGGTCTATCCCAGCTCAGGTTCGCTGCAACTCATCACGGACCTGGTCACGACAGCCGGACAGGGAGCGGCCGCACTGGAACTGGAGTACTTGCGGCAGCGCCTGGAGCAGGAAGGCATCTTCGACACATCCCGCAAGCGGGCGCTGCCCACATGGCCCCGTGCCATTGGCGTCGTGACCTCCCGCAGCGGCGCAGCCTGGCAGGATATCCAGTCAGTCGTCGCCCGTCGTTACCCGCTGACGCAGTTGCTGCTGGCGCATGCGCAGGTGCAGGGACAGGGTGCTGTCGAGAGCATTGTCACAGCCATTGAACTGTTGCAGTTCATCGAGAACGTCGATGTCATCATCATTGCTCGGGGCGGCGGATCCAGCGACGACCTGGCCGCATTCAATGACGAAGCGGTCGTGCGCGCGGTCTTCGCCTCTCACGTGCCGGTCATCACAGGCGTCGGGCATGCGACGGATCAGACGCTTGTCGAAGCGGCGGCAGATGTCATTGCACCCACCCCCTCAGCCGCCGCCGAACTCTGCGTGCCCTCGCAGGCAGATCTTGGCCTCCGCATCGGGCAATTGCACTCACAACTCGCTGAGTCCATGCGTATGTCACTTGCTAACCTCCAGGTGCGCACCCAGCGCCAAACGGGTCGCCTGCTGGCGGGAGGCCCGCAGAATCAGCTGGCATCCGCGCTGCGCGAACTTGACCGCTCGTACGCCAGACTTGACACCGGAATCACCGCGAACCTGGCGCCAGCCCGGGGGCGGCTCCACGCGGGATCAGCCGTGCTGGAGGCGCTCAGTCCTGCGGCCGTGCTCGAACGCGGCTTTGCGGCGATCTCGCTTCCAGGAGAGAGCCAGGCCCTCCACAGCATCAGGCAGGCACAGGCAGGATCCCTCGCCCGAGCTCGGGTGGCCGATGGAGAAATCGAAATCACGCTTGGCAACAGCCGCGCGGCGCCAATACTCAGGACCGTGACATGAGCGACAGCAACGGCCGCGAACTCTCGTACAGGTCGCTGGCGGAAACGGTAGTCACCGGGACGTTTGAATCCGCACTGCAGGGCCTTGAGGTCGTCGTCGAGCACCTGGAACGGGGCTTGCTGCCGATTGATGAGGCGATTGCCTGGTACGAACTTGGTCTCCGGCTGGCTCAGCGCAGCGAACTTCTTCTGCGCAACGCTGAACTCCGGGTGAGTGAGCTGCATGACGCATTCGGCATATCGTCAGACAGTGATAGCATTTGGCAAGATTCCGGTAACGAGTAGTGCTTCGCGCGTAGTTGGTGCATTCAGATGACGTCCCAGAAGCTGCTTCAGCCACTTCCTGCCGGAAAGTTACCAGGGTGGTTGCTCAAGAAAGTGCTTCCCGCATCGACAGCGGATGAGCAGATCCTGGTCGGCCCGGGAATTGGCTGTGATGCGGCTGCCATTGCCGTTGGTGGCGACGTGGTCGTCGCCAAGACTGATCCAATCACCTTCGCCAGCGAACGCGCTGCCTTCCACCTCGTCGAAGTGAACGCCAATGATCTCGCCTGCATGGGGGCCCAACCCCGCTGGCTGTTAGTGACGAATCTGCTTCCTGTCGGCGTGACGCCAGCCGATGTCCTCTCGTCTTTCGCTGAGCTGACTGAAGCATGCCGCCATCGGGGCGTCCAGCTCATCGGCGGCCATACGGAGATCGTTCCTGGCATTGACCGCGCGCTCCTGATTGGCTCGATGCTGGGCATTACCTCTCCAGGTCGGCTGATCACTCCTGGGGGCGCTCGAGCCGGCGACATTCTGATGTTGACCAAGGGCCTGGCCATCGAGGGTACTGCGCTGCTCGCGCAGGAACGCTCCTCGGAACTGGAGCCGCTCATCGGCGCGGACATGGTCCGCCGCGCGACCCGCCTGTTGCACGACCCGGGTATATCCGTCGTAGCGGACTGCCAGGCCGCCACTTCGGTAGCCGGAGTCACCGCGCTGCATGACCCGACCGAAGGTGGCCTGGCGACAGCGATACGCGAAATCGCGGCTCCTGCGGGTCTCGGCGCGTCGCTGAACGCTGACCGCATCCCGGTTCTCCCGGAGTCGGCTGTCATTTGCGAGGCGCTTGGGCTCGATCCGCTCGGCGTTCTTGCCTCCGGGGCCCTCCTGCTTGCCGCCGCTCCTGATCGAGCGGCAGATGTCCGCGTGGCGATCAGCGCTTCGGGCACACCGGTCGCTGAGATTGGCGTCCTGACCGAGGACCCAGCGTTCACGATCACCCGCAACGGCGTCCAGGAACCCCTGCCCGATTTTGCCGTCGACGAGATTGCTCGTCTCAACGCCAGCGCCAAGGAGTAGCCGTGCAACTCATCGGAAGCAGCAACGCCGTTGTCGGCTTCGCTGACGGCATGGCCGTGCTCAGGTCCGGAGGTACGGCGGTTGACGCCGTGGTCGCCACCATTCGCCGTGTGGAAGCGAACCCCGACGACCACTCCGTTGGGTACAGTGGTCTCCCGAACTTGCTGGGCGAAGTCGAGCTCGACGCCAGCATCATGAACGGCGCGACCCTTGCGACCGGCGCCGTGGCTGCCATGCGCAATCATCAGGATGCGATCGACGCCGCCCGAGTCGTGATGGACACGCTACCTCACGTTCTGATTGTGGGGCGCGGCGCGGAAATGCTGGCCCAGGAAACGGGGTTGCCGGTGTCGGACCTGCTTACGCCTGAGGCGCGAGAGATCTGGGGGACGCGCATCGATGCCACCGACGCCTACGCCGTTGCCATGCGAGACCGGGCGGCGCGCCTCACGAGCGATCCCGAGCGGCCGCTGGATTCACACGGTACGGTGAACGTGATCGCCCAGGACGCCCACGGCAATATCGCCAGCGGCGTCAGCACCTCCGGGTGGGCATGGAAGTACCCGGGGCGCGTCGGCGACTCCCCCATCATCGGGGCGGGCAACTACGCGGACCAGCGTTTCGGCGCGGCGTGTTGTACGGGGCGTGGGGAAATGGCGCAGCGTCTTTGCACCGCGCACAGCGTCGTTATGTTCATGCGGTGCGGCCTGAGCCTGGAAGAGGCCCTGGTGCGCGCCGCGGAGGACCTGCATCAACTGGCAGATCCCTTCTGGGGGGAAGTCAACATCGTGGCCATGGACCGCGATGGCCGTCACGCGGCTGCCTCCACGGTGCCAGACAAGACCTATGTCGCAATGGACGAGTCGATGCCTGAGCCGGTACTCCTGGAGCGAACCTTCGTTCCCTCGCCATGAACGCAAGAACGGCGGGGCCCTGGTGGGCCCCGCCGTTCTGATGCATCGCTAAATATCCCGATTCAGCGTCTCCAGGAACTCTTCGTTCTTTGCCGTCTTGGACAGCCGGCCCAGCACCAACTCCGTGCCTTCACTGCCGCCGAGCATGGAAACCATGCGCCGCATGGTCCACACCTGGCGCAGCGTGGACTCGTCCAGGAGCAGTTCCTCGCGCCGCGTCCCTGACCGCTGGATGTCGATCGACGGGTAGATCCGCCGCTCAGCCAGCTTGCGGTCGAGATGAAGTTCCATGTTCCCGGTGCCCTTGAACTCCTCGTAGATCACGTCGTCCATGCGGCTGCCGGTGTCGATGAGGCAGGTCGAAACAATCGTCAGGCTGCCGCCGCCCTCGATGTTGCGGGCCGCGCCAAAGAAGCGCTTTGGTGGGTAGAGCGCCACCGGGTCGATACCGCCGGAGAGCGTGCGGCCGCTCGGGGGCACCGCAAGGTTGTAGGCCCGGGCAAGGCGGGTGATGGAATCCAGCAGGATCACCACATCCCGGCCACCTTCCACCAGGCGCTTGGCGCGCTCCAGCGCCATCTCCGCGACCTTGGTGTGATCCTCAACCGGCTCATCGAACGTGGAGGAGATCACCTCTCCCTCGATCGAACGCCGCATGTCCGTCACCTCCTCTGGCCGCTCACCGATGAGGCAGACCATGAGGTGGATATCCGGGCAATTGGTGCTGACACCGTTGGCAATGGCCTTGAGCAGCATCGTTTTGCCGGCCTTGGGCGGCGACACGATGAGACCGCGCTGCCCACGGCCAATCGGCGCCACCAGGTCCAGCAGCCGGGTGGAAAGGATGTTCGGCGCGGTTTCGAGGTTGATCAGTTCAAGCGGGAAGATCGGCGTGAGGCTGTCAAACGACGGACGCCTGCGCGCAGTCTCGGGATCGATGCCGTTGACCGCTTCGACCCGCAGCAGGCTGAAGAATTTCTCGTTGTCCTTCGGCGGCCGCACCTGACCGCAGACACGGTCACCAGTGCGCAACCCAAAGCGGCGGATCTGGGACTGCGACACGTAGATGTCGTCAGGGCCCGGCAGGAAGCGCTGGCCGCGCAGGAACCCAAACCCGTCTTCAATGATCTCCAGAATGCCGTCGCCGAAGATCTGGCCGTCCTTCTCGGTCTGTGCCCGCAGCAGGCGCACCAACTGCTCCTGCTTCGGCATCCGCGAGAATCCCTGGATTTCCAGCTCACGCGCCATTTCGGCCAGTTCTTCGGCCGGCTTGGCCTCCAGATCGAGAATGGTCAGGTGCGGAGGCCCGCTGCGCACCGGCGCTTGCGGCGGCTGCTGCTGGCTGTACGGCTGGCTGTTGCGGGGCGGACGGGGCTGCCCCTGTGGCTGATGCTGGACATAGCCGCCACGGTTGTCGTTTCCGTAGCGATCCGAGCCGTTGGAGCGGTCCCCCTGCGGGCGATCCTGCGGCCGCTGACCTCGCCGGCTGCGGCTATCGCGGCCCCGGCTCCGCTGCATGTCATGGCGCGGGTCGATGCCGTTATCGTGCAGTGGTTCCAGCACGCTCTCACGCAACGCCGGATCAAGATGGGCCAATGGCGGTCGCGCCGTCTCGGTTCGCTCAGGGCGCCCACCGCTGCGCACCTCGCTCACCGGCTGGTCCTCAGTTGTGGTCGACCGCCCGGCAACCGGTTCCTGGGCCGGCGCAGCCGCGTTCGCTATCACTGGAGGCTCAGCCGTCTCCGGGGCGACAAAAGGCGCCTGCGCGGAGGCACGTTCGGCAATCGCTACCGGTGGCTCGCTCACGGGAAGCGCCGACGGCGCCACCGGGCTGCTTGACACCGTACCTGCCGACGCCTCCCGTGGTTCAACGGATGCTGCAGCCACGGGTGAGGTTTCCACTGGCGCAGGTGCAGGTGCCTCAACCTCAGAAACAACCTTGGGCTTTCGCGTGCGCGGGGCACGAGCTGGCTTTGCCTCGGGCGCAGGCGCGGTGTCCGCAACAGGCTCGGTGGGTGCTGCGGCGGCCACCACAGCAACAGCGCCGTCACCGGTTTCGGCCTCAGGCTTTGCCGCTCGCGTTCGCGTTGTACGACGCCGGGGTGGCGCAGCTACCTCGATTGTTTCCTCAACGGTCAAGGGATTTTCCTCCAAATGGATGCAACATCATCGGGAATGCACAGATTCGCCCGTCGGCGCGGGAGTTGGAGCGTTGCGTCGTGCGAAGACCATTCAGTCCTCTTGCGCATTGCAGGAAGCGCACAAGCCCACAGGCTTGTCAGGGGAAGTGCAACGCAATGTCCGGCGCTCCAGAATGTGCGTGTGTAGAGTGGCGGAGGGCGTGGCTATCAGTGCCCCCGGCGTGGCAAGCCCGATTCTAGCACTGGCGCAATGCATCGTCAATATGGCAAGCGACACATCAACCGAGATCGCCGATGGTTGCCGTTAGTTGCCAAGCGAACGGAACGCCTCCAGCTTGCTCAGTGGGTGTTGTGCCTCTACCCATCGCACCGTCCCCGACCGCGATCGCATCACGACCGATTGTGTGGTTGCCATATCGCCGAGATACTTCACGCCCTTCAGAAAGTCCCCATCGGTAATTCCGGTCGCGGCGAAAAAGACATCATCTCCACTGACCAGGTCCTCGGCACTCAGGACCGCGTCGAGATCGATGCCGGCGGCCAGGACATTCGAGCGCTCCTCGTCATCGCGGGGCCAAAGCTTGCACTGGATTTCGCCGCCCAGGCAGCGGATGGCGCACGCTGCGACGACCGCCTCCGGAGCGCCACCAATGCCCATCAGGATATCGATGCCCGTTCCGGGAGTGGCCGCCATCACGGCGCCAGCCACGTCACCGTCCATGATGAATCGAATTCGCGCCCCGCTCGCCCGAATCTGCTCGGCGATCTCGGTGTGACGGGGGCGATCAAGGAGAATGACGGTCACGTCGTTGACTGATTTATTCAACTTCGCGGCGACGCTGCGAATGTTCTCCTCGACGCTGGCGTTGATGTCGATTGCGCCGGCCGCTTCCGCTCCGACCACGATCTTGTCCATGTACACCACATACGGTGATTCGTACATGGTGCCGCGTTCTGACACCGCCAGCGTAGCAATGGAACCGGCCATGCCTTGCGAAAGGAGACGCGTGCCGTCAATGGGATCCACGGCGATGTCGGTCTTTGGTTCTGAGGCGCTCCCCACGAACTCACCCTCATACAGCATGGGGGCCTGGTCCTTTGTTCCCTCGCCAATGACCACGACCCCGTCCATCGGGATGGTATTCAGCACCATGCGCATGGCGTCGACCGCCGCCTTGTCGGCCAGGTTCTTCTGGCCCCGGCCCATCCAGCGGCCTGCCTGCAGAGCGGCGGCTTCAGTGACGCGAACGAGCTCCAGTGCAAAGCTGCGGTTGATAAACCGGTCCATCTGGGTCAACCTTCCTCGACGATGAGCAGCGGCTGGCTTTCCGCCGCGGCGCTTCCTTCCGCTGGAATCCATTCTCGCGCAGCGCGCGGAAGCTCGCGGGCGCTTCCAACTTCTACCGTGCATTCTGGCAACGACTGCAGGAACGTGGCCCCATAGCGCTTCGTCAGGATGCGGCGGTCCAGCACGGCGCACACCCCCCGGTCATTGCTGGAGCGGATGAGGCGTCCGAACCCCTGCTTGAAGCGCAACACCGCCTGTGGCACGGCGTACCCGGCAAAGGCATCCTCGAACGCCTCACTACGCGCGGCGATAATCGGATCGGTCGGTACGCTGAAGGGGAGCCGGGTAATGAGGAGAAGACTGAGCGCCTCGCCCGCCACATCCACCCCTTCCCAGAAGGACGACGTACCCAGCACGGCGACATGGCGCTCTCGCCGCAGCCGCTCGGTCAACTGCTGTGGCGAACCATCACGCCGCTGTGCCAGCACCACGACTCCGCGGTCCAGCAATGGCCCTGTGATCGCGCGGGCCATGTCCGCCAGCAGCGCATGTGAGGTGAACAGCACCAGCGCCTTCCCCCGCGTTGCGTCGATGGTCTCGATCAGCGTTTGCTCCAGCGCATCGCGGTAGGCGTAGCTGGTGGGGTCCGGGATGTCGTCTGCCAGGTAGAGGAGGACCGAGCGCCGGTAGTCAAATGGCGACGGCACGATCAGTGACTGCGCGTCGGGAATGCCAAGTCGACCGGCGACGTAGTCGCACGTCCCGTCAATCGCCAACGTCGCGCTGGTCAGCACGGTCGTGCGCGGCCGCTTGAAGAGCTTTTCCTGGAGCAAGCCGCTGACATCGAGTGGTGCGGAACGGAACACCAGCCGTTCGGCCGCTCCGACACGTTCCAGCCAGTAGACGCGGTCACTCTCGGGGGTGTCGAACGCGCTGACGAAGCGAGCGGCCATCTCGGTGCCGAACCGGATCGTGCTCTGGAGATCGCCAAGCAACAACTCTTGCCGCTCTCCCGCTTCCGCGAGATCGGCGACGGCGACGTCATCGATGGCGTCGACCGCTGTGAGAAACCACCGCAGCTCCTTTTCGGCATCCTTGAGCGAGCCCAGCAAGCGGTCCCAGCCGGCATCGACGGCTTCCCAGGATGCAAGCGCCCGGGTAGCCGATGTCACCCGTCGTGTCCGCTCACCTCCGCCCGAGACGTCTCCCGCCTCCTGGAGCACACCCTCAAGCGCAGCGAACAACTCACGGCCAGCGTTGCGCAAGCGGGCAGCGACCTCTAGCGCGGCGTCCACGTGCTGGCGTGCGTCCCGTGCCCGCTTCTGACCTGCGTCATCTTCGACTGCGCCGAGCAGAAAGCCCATGGCCCCCGCGACAACCCCGCTGACTGCCGTACCATCGCTGACCGCTAGCGCATCTGCATATTCCGCGATGTCGCGCTCCTGCACGGTGAACGTGAACTGCGACGTGGCCTGATCTTCGAGGTGATGGGCTTCGTCAACGATGAGCGTGTCGAACGGTGGCAGGATGCGATTGCTGGACGCCGCGTCCGTCAGTAACAGGGCGTGGTTCACTACCACCAGGTGCGCCGCCTCTGCTGCCCGCCGCGCCCGGAACAGGAAGCACTGTCCCCGGTGATGAAACACGCAGGAGCCGGGATCACAGGAACCTTCTTCCTCGGCAATCTGCCGCCAGAAGCGCTCTTCCCCTGCGGTCAGGAGCAGTTCCGCACGGTCACCCGTTTGCGTTCGCGGCAGCCAGGCGAGCACCTTGCCCTTGAGGCTGGCTTCTTCGATCTCGAGGGATGGCTGCCGCTCCCACGCGAACCAGCGCCGCAAGCACAAGTAGTTCGCCCGCCCTTTCACGGCCACCACACCGACAGGCTTGCCGGTGTCTGCACGTTCCAGGGCCGAGGTCAGGTCGGGAACGTCCTTCCGCAACAATTGATCCTGAAGCGCCAGCGTGTTGGTTGAAAGCACCGCGGTCTGGCCGCGCTCGGCGGCGGAGAGCGCAGCCGGAACGAGGTATGCGAGGCTCTTTCCGGTGCCGGTTCCCGCTTCAACGAGCAGTTGGCCGCTCTCGTTGATGGCGTGGGCAACGGCCTCCGCCATCTGCTCTTGCTGCAAGCGTCGCTCAAACCCCGCGATGACCCCGGCCAGCGATCCCCCTGGCCCCAGGATTTCCTGTAGTGCCTCGTCCGCGATGTCTTCCAGCGATCCGGTGGGCTCCAGTTCTTCTTCACGAGGGCGGTCACGCAAAAACTGCAACTCGGGAGGATCGAGCCGTCGCACCGGAATCTCGGCACGCAGCCTGGCGTTCCTGACCGGCTCGAAGAGCGAGGCGAACGGCCATTCGGCTTCCGTGGCGTGGAGGTGAATCCGCTCCAGCGTCAGGTCGTCGTATTCAGCGATCCGCACCAGGAGGGCTTCAAAGATATCGGCGATATGCTGCGCTTCATCCTGCTCGATCTCTGGCAGGCCGAGGCTTTCCCGCAGCGACGTCACGTCGGGGGCAGGCAGGCCCGGAATGAGTAGCGCCCCCAAAGCGGCGACATCGATGGCCGGCTCATGCAGGCGAACGCCATCTGCCGCGAGTACGGCGAGCACCGACTCGGCGTCCCGCGTGACGACTGCCTTTGACCCAATCAACTCTCGCAGATCGGTCGCGATGTCCGACCAGCGCCGCGCAGCGTGAGATGCCGGGTGGGTGGTTCCCCGCCGGCTCCCTGCGGAACTGACAGACGCCTGAAATTCGCTGCGCGCACCCGTACTTCGCACATCAACGGCAGTAATCCGCTGCACGCGGTCGCGTCGGGGGTCGAGACCGGAAACCGTCACGCACAGCGCAACGTAGGCTGGAAGAGACATTGGGCTGACGCTATCCGACTTTCTAGATTACCTGCGCAGCGAGAAGTTCACAGATCGCTAACGAAAGCAGCCCCAGTTGGGCCAGCCCCAGGGGTACGGACGCGGTATCGATGAACTCATCAACGCGGTGAACGTTGCCACCACTCGTGAGGCCGACACACACGGCCGGAATCCCTGCTGCAATCGGCACGTTGGCATCCGTGCTGGAGGCATCCAGAGTGGCGTCGATGCCGAGCACGTTCAGCGTCGCGGTCGCGATCTTGACGATCGGGCTATCCACCGGCACGACTCCGGCCGGGCGCTCCCCGATGGTTTCCAGGGTCACCGTGACCCCATCAGGTCGGCTGTGCTTCGCCGCCAGGCGGTTCACCCGTTCACTCAACCGTTGCAGCGAGTTCTCGTCGGTAGACCGCAAGTCAAGCAGGCAGGAGACCGAGGGCGCAATGGTGTTGACCGACACGCCTCCTTCAATTGTCCCGACATTCAGCGTGGTCTTTGGCATCCGGGGGAGTGGGATAGCGTCCAGATCCGCGATGAATTTCGCCATTACGTGAATGGCGCTAGGCTGGCCAAAATCGCCCCAGGAGTGCCCGCCAGGGCCCCCGGCAGTTACCCGATAACGTCGGCTGCCCACAGCGACGTGCGTGACCCGGCCCAGGTTGTGCCCCTCCAGGGCAATCACCGCGCCCACGTCCGGGTAAGCGTTCATCACTTCGCGGATTCCGCGCAGGTTGCCCAGTCCCTCCTCACCCACGTTGCCAGTAATCAGGACATCCACCGCCGGCTTCAGCCCTGCGGCCGCAAACACCTGTGGCAGCGACAGAACCGAAGCTACGGCAAGGCTATTGTCACCAATACCCGGCCCGGCCAATCGCCCTTCACTGGCGCTCACCTGGAGTGGCACATCCTTCCCGAACACCGTGTCCAGGTGCGCGGCAATCAGCAGCGGTTTCGCGCCGGTTCCCGGCGAGAGCCGCCCCGGAATCCTGGCGACGACATCGCCAAGATCGTCGGCCGTAACCTGGAGCCCGAGTTGCGCTGCATGGTGCTGGAAGAACCGCGAGCGCCGGGTCTCATCGTTCGTCGGCGCCGGAATCTCAGAAACCTGCCGCGTCAGGGAAAGGACTTGCGGCGCGAGCGCTTCGGCGGCTTCGCGCAAGGCGTGGACATGGTCAGGGGCATCGAGAATCACGCTGGCTCCGGCTCGCTGTTCCGGTACGGATCACGCATTCGTGATCTCCGCTGAGACCCGGAGTCGCTCGATTCGCTTGCTGCGAAACACCCGTAATGATACCAAAAATCCGCTCCATTCCTGACAAATTCCATCAACCTCCGCCAAGATTGAGACCAGAATCGGGAAGCGTATCGGCCACCGCTGGCCGTTGGCACAACCATCGTGGCCAACCAACTTGACACCCTCACACAACCGCACTAGTTTTGCCCGGGAAGAGGCATTCATGAATGCCGGCGCTTGCGCGTGTCTTTCTCCCCGTTCGCCCCGAAGCGGACCAGCCCACGGAGGACCCAACGTGGCCTATCACAAGTTCGACGCAATCATCGTCGGAGCTGGTGGCGCCGGCCTGATGGCCGCCATTCAGATGGCCGGCAAGGCGAACATTGCGGTGATCAGCAAGCTTTATCCCCCACGCTCTCACACTGGGGCCGCGCAGGGAGGCATCAGCGCCGCGCTGGGCAACGTGGAAGAAGATCACTGGCAGTGGCACATGTTCGACACCGTCAAGGGTGGCGACTACCTCACGGACCAGAATGCCGCTGAAGTCCTGACCCGTGATGCCATTGACGCCGTGCTTGAACTGGAGCATATGGGGCTCCCTTTCAACCGCACGCCCGACGGCCGCATCGACCAGCGCCGCTTCGGTGGCCATACGCGCAACTTTGGCGAGGGGCCGGTCAAGCGCGCATGCTATGCGGCCGACCGCACCGGTCACATGATTCTTCAAACCCTGTACCAGCAGGGAATCAAGCACAACGTCAACTTCCTCAATGAGTTTCATGTGCTTGACCTCCTCTTCAGTGAGGATGGCCGGGCCTGCGGCGTGGTGGCGCTGGAACTCCGTACCGGCGAAATCCATGTCGTTCACGCCAAGGCAATCCTGTGGGCAACCGGAGGTTTCGGCCGCATCTTCAGCGTGACCTCGAACGCCATGGCGGGGACGGGCGATGGTTTTGCCATCCCATTCCGGCGGGGCGTGCCGCTGATGGACATGGAGTTCTACCAGTTCCACCCCACCGGCATTTACAAGTTCGGCATTCTCCTGTCCGAGGCAGCTCGCGGTGAAGGCGGCATTTTGCTGAACGGTGAGGGTGAGGCGTTCGCCGCCCGCTACGCGCCGACGCTCAAGGATCTCGCCCCGCGAGATATGGTCTCCCGATTCATTTATCAGGAAATCAAGGAGGGGCGCGGCGTCAACGGCAAGGACTACGTCTACCTCGACGTGTCGCACCTGCCAGACGAGGTGATCGACGCCAAGCTGCCCGACATCACCGACTTTGCGCGAACCTATCTCGGAATCGAGCCCAAGCGTGAACCAATGCCGATTCAGCCGACTGCCCACTACGCCATGGGTGGACTGCCAACAGACCTCGATGGACGGGTGCTGAGCAACGCGGCCGGCGATACGTTCCCCGGTCTCTACTCCGCCGGCGAGAACGCCTGCGTCTCGGTCCACGGGGCCAACCGCCTTGGCACCAATTCGCTGGTGGACCTCGTAGTCTTCGGTCGCCGCGCGGGACGTGATATGCTTGATTACGTCAAGCACGCGGATCTCCCTGTGCTCCCACCAGACCCCGATTTCTATGCGCGTGCACAGGTCAGCGACCTGTTGTCCCGGCCGAAGGGCGAGCGCGTGGCCGACCTGCGGCGCGACCTGCAGGTCATGATGATGGACAAGGCATCGGTGGTCCGCACGGCTGAAAGCCTGACCTCTGCCTCCAGTGACATCCGCGCACTGCGTGATCGCTATGCGAAGGCGAGCATCGATGACCATGGCTCGACGTTCAACACCGACCTGACCGAAGCGCTCGAATTTGGGGCGATGCTTGAGTGTGCGGATACCCTGGTGACCGGCGCATTAGCGCGTGAGGAGAGCCGGGGCGCTCACTTCCGCGACGACTTTCAGGCGCGTGACGACGTCAACTGGCTCAAGCACACCATGTTGAAAAAGACATCGGGCGGCCTGGAACTGACCAAGCGGGATGTCAGCATCACCGAGTTCCAGCCAAAGGAGCGGAAATACTAGCGGCGAGACGGTGCGTCAGGCCGGAACTCCCTGGAGTCGCCTGGTCCGCTACGAGGGCATCATCTTCCGAGGAGCAATTGCGTGGAGTACACGTTTCGGATCAAGCGCTACGATCCAGATGTCGACGTCAAGCCGTACTTCAAGGAGTACACGGTCAGTCTCGACCAGACGGATCGCGTTCTGGACGGTCTGAACGCCATCAAGTGGGATCAGGACGGCACGCTCACCTACCGTCGCTCCTGCGCGCACGGCGTGTGCGGCTCAGATGCTGTGCGAATCAATGGCCGCAACTATCTGGCGTGCAAGACGCTGATGAACGAGTTCGGCAAGAAGATCACGATCGAGCCCCTGATCGGCTTCAAGGTCGTCAAGGATCTCGTCGTCGACATGGAGCAGTTCTTCGACAGCTACAAGTCGATCAAGCCGTATCTAATTGCTGGCGAGGCCCCGGCCGGAGAAGAACGCCGGCAGACCCCGGAGCAACTGGAGCGCTTTGAGAGCGCAACCAAGTGCATCCTCTGTGCTGCCTGCACTACCTCCTGCCCGATCACCTGGACGAACGAGAGCTTCGTCGGCCCGGCAGCCATCGTGAACGCCGGCCGCTTCATCTACGACAGCCGGGATGAAGGGGCTGCCGAGCGCCTGCGCATCCTCAACGCTCAGTCCGGTGTGTGGCGCTGTCGCACGGTTTTCAATTGCACCGAGGCGTGCCCACGCGATATTGAGGTGACGAAGATCATTGAGGACGTGAAGCGTTCGCTGCTCCTGGAGCAGGTGTAAACCCCATCGCGGGAGGTTTCCCGCGCCGGGAACGCAACGGCATGGAAACGCATCCAATGGGCAGAACGGGCGGTGGTTGGCGCAACAGGCCGTCAATCATCGCTTTCGGTTCGATGAACGAATCGGCCCAGGAGGCTGTCATGGCGTTCCCATCTTTCCTGAAGGCAGGCATTGTTCGTCGCGTTGCCCAGTTCACCCTGATCGTTGCGTTGCTGGGCTTGCCGGGGATCGCCACCTCGGCGCTCGCCCACAGCGCTTCGCAGCCCGATGCTGCTCAAGGGATCACCAGTCCGAGCGGGCTCACGCTCAATAACACCATGCGAGAACTGTGGGCCCAGCACATGGAATGGACCTACGCGGCCGTCACGGCTTACGCCACGGAATCACCCTCATTCGATGCCACGTTGGCGCGGCTAATGCAGAACCAGGTGGATATCGGCGACGCCATCAGGCCCTACTATGGGGACAAGGCGGGCGATGTGCTGACGAAGCTTCTGCAGCAGCATATTGACGACGCGGTCGCCGTTGTCAAAGCCGCCAAGGCGGGCGACAAGCTGGCAACGGACACCGCCATCGCGGCTGCCTACGCTAACGCGCAGGAGATCGCCGACTTCCTGGCCGGCGCCAACCCGAATTGGCCGCAGGCGACCGTGCGCGACATGCTCAAGGGACACATTGACACCACACTCGTCTACGCCACGGCACTGCTGGAGGGCAACTACGCCGATGGCATTGCTGCCTACGGTACTGCCGAGGCGCACATGATGATGCTGGCCGATGCACTGACCAGCGGCCTGATCGCCGAATTCCCTGACAGGTTCGAGAATTGACGCAGGGCAGTTTCCCTGCCAGGTCACTGGCTGGAAGCCAGTTCGCCCGTCGCGTAGGTCAAGGCCCGGGGCCGGCTTCACGCCGTGTGCGTGAAGCCGGCCCCGGGCGGCCGCTGTGCCCTGGCTGGCGCGGGCGTTGCCCGGCCAACCCGACGCCGCGACTTCCCTGGCAACGCGCTTGAATGCCTGATATTGCATTCGATCCACGAGATGATTAGGCTTCGCGCCGGATTCGCCGGAATCGCACCTGCCCTGACGGCCAGGAGCCTTTCATGACCTCCCGTCACCATCTGGAAGATGTCTCCGTGCTGCCAGTCGCTGAAGAGCACGAACTTATCGCGCAAGCAGTCGCAGGTGAGGGCGTGGCCTTTGAGGTATTGATGCGCCGTCACAATCAGCTTCTGTTCCGCACGGCCTACAGTATTCTCCAGAGCGAGACAGATGCCGAAGACGCTGTGCAGGAGGCCTACCTGCGCGCGTGGCGCGCGCTTGGTTCATTTCGTTCAGAGAGCCGGTTTTCAACCTGGCTGGTGCGCATCGTTACCAACGAGGCGCTGGGCCGGGTCCGCCGCACCAGAACACAGGTCATCCCTCTGGAGGCTGCCATGACGTCGCCGGACTCCGCAGCCCAGGCAGCCCTTACCAGCGACTCCGAGCACGACCCCGAGCAGTCGGCGGTACGCGCACAGGCCCGCAAGTTCATGGAAAATCGCATCGACCTGCTACCAGATGTCTATCGGACGGTGTTCATGCTGCGAGCGGTAGAGGACATGAGCGTCGCGGAGGTCGCCGAGGCGCTCGATATACCGGAAGCGACCGTGCGTTCGCGCTATTTCCGGGCACGCGGCCTGCTGCGGGAAAGTCTCGGCGGCCAACCAGAAACGGCGCTTGGCGAGGTCTTCGCCTTCGACGGTACGCGCTGCGACCGTCTGGTCGCAAATGTGCTTGCGAAAGCGCGCGCCGAAGGATTGTGTGGCGGAAGCTAGGTCCCTCAGGAGCGTGGCACCGTCGTTGCCGCCCTTTGTTTCGAGGATTGCAGCAGAACGCCTCGCTCATTTCCGAGCGAGGCGTTCATGGAGTAGACCGTGCACCCCTTGTCGATCACACCACTCCGGCTTGTCGACGGTCGTTAACTCCGGTCGGGCTGTCCCTTCGTCACCCAGGGAGGTCGGTTTACGGCTGCTACCTTCCGGTCCTGACCGGGTTCGCCGTTCCCCGCCGCGAGGGACCCTTCCATCAACATCACGTATCGCCGCCAGTCCCGAAGCACCGGACCTCGAAGGGGAATTCGACCCCGCTAAGGCGGGTTGCGGGTTCAGGGCACCGCCAGCTCCCCATCTAGCACGATCAAGCCCTCAGTATACCCTGCGGGCACCCGCGGCGCCATGACATAACTTGAAGGTTACCTATGGCGTCGGGCAGATCAACGGCCAGTCCTCGGGCTGTGGACCCGCATCACTCATGTCCGGGTTGTCCACCAGCCGGCGCAGAACCCGAACGCTCAGGTCGTCGCAGGAACGTACCTGGCACGAGAGCCGCATGTTTTCAGGAAGATCGCTGAGCGTCGCCAGCTTGGCTGCTTCTGCCTCGGTCATCGGCCCGGGATCTCCCGCGAGAATCTGGACGCGACAGGTGGTGCACCGGGCGTTCCCCCCACACCGGTGCAGGATGTCCACACCGGCGTTCATGATCGCCAGCACCAACCGTTCGCCGTCCGGCGCCGTGGTGACGCCGATTCCCTCCATCTCGACCTGCGCCATGATCCCTCTCCTCCCTCGATTACTCGCTAGGCGTGAAAGCGCGGCCCGCCAAGGGTGCGCTGCCGGAAACGCTCGGAGAACTCTGCGGCATGTGGCCCCGCGAGCACGATCGACCCACAGTGGCCGTGGCGCGAGGTGCCTGTGACAAAGCTGTAGACCACCGCCCCCTCGACGAACTTGCGCTCGGAATAGAAGATCTCCGTGCTGATCCGCGCGAAGATCTCAAAAGCAACCTGGTCTGCGGTCATGAGATCCTTGACGGGGCGATCCACCCAGAACTGCAACGTCAGGTGGTGATCGTCCAGTTCAGGCTCTCCGATCAGGTGAGCATCCGCAGTGTCCGCGACCAGTCGCTCAGCCTCAATGGCAAAGCGGATATTGGCATCGGTATCCGTCCCCCACTCCGCCCCGTAGCGAGCGCGCAGCAGTTCTACAATATCGTCCAGCATGCGGGCGTCCTGCCCCTCCCGGTTCACTCCAGTGCACAACCGATTAATAAACCAGTTCTCCCATTTTGCACAGCCGGCGCAAATGGCGCTGTGTTTGGTAGGCTGGCAGTCGCAGATGAGCGTGCGGAAGGAGTGGGTTGCGTGGTGCAGCAGGTGCTGGATTGGGTCTTCAAGCGAGAGCGGGTGGAGCCCGAAGTCCCGCTCTGCCCGGATCACCACACGCCAATGCAGTTGCGCGGCTACATTGGCAGGCCCGCACGCTTCACATACCAGCAGAACGAGAGCTACACAGTGGTCTACTTTTGCCCCGTGCAGGGGTGCAACGAGACAGAAGAGCGCGAGCTGTCGAGGACGCAGATTCCCGTGCCGGACGTCAGCCCACGACGCCCGGATTTCTCGCGCAGGGGCTAGGTCCTACTCCGGCCGGCGGAAAGCAACGTTCTCGCCCTGGTACACCCCGGAGTACCCTTCCGCGGTCGGCATGTCCAGCGTGAAGAACACCAACTGCAGCACGCGTGCATCACGCGCCAGCCGTAACCCGGCCGGGTTGGTCACCACCAGCAGCGATGTCGAGCGCCCGGTGTAGCCGGCGTCCCACACGGCGGTGCCGAGCGTTGCTCCGCAGCGGCAGAGGCTGGAGCGCGGGCGGCCGAGGGCCATCAGGTCATTCGGCAGCGCGACGATCTCATTGAAGAGCACTTGATACATGCCGGGTGTCAACGCGAGCCACCCCTCGGCATCGAACTCCAGGGGACGCGCCTCGGGAACGACGCGCTCGGCATTGCTGCGACCGAGGGCACCTGGCCCGGTCAGCTCACTCACCTTCGCGACACTGAGGTCAAACCCGTTGGGTTGGAGCTGGTCTTCCAACGAGAGGTAGCCGCTGATCAACGGCGCCTCAGCGTTCAGGCGGGCCAGGATCGCTTCCCGTCCCAGGGCGCCGCCGGAACCCCGCGGGGTGGCTTCCGGATCACTCATGACTTCTTCGCCGCATAGATGATGTCGCCCTCAACTCGCACCTCATAGGTCTCCACGGGAACGACGACGGGAAAACTGGCCGGCATGCCAGTGCGAATGTCGAAAGCGCCGCCATGCAACGGGCACTCCAGTTCGTCGCCAATGATCTCGCCATCCGAGAGCGACGCGTCCTGATGGGTACAGATGTCATTCAGCGCGAAAAACTCGCCATCCATGTTGACGAGGACCACCGGGTCGTTGCCGACCTCGACGTACATCAACTCTCCTGGTCCCAGATCCGAGGTGCGCGCCACCTCATGCCAGCGCTTGCTGTCTGTACTCACAGGTGTCCTTCGTTGCCTACAGGGCGTCGTCCGCTGGAGGGACACCGTAAATGCCCGCCTTGAGGACTTTCAAGCCCAGCATGGCGCACTTCATGCGCGCCGGGCTGATCGGTACTCCCAGTTCGTCCAGCAAGTCCTCGCGGGAGATGGCCTTGACGTCGTCCAGTGTCTGTCCATCCACCATCTCAGTCAGGATTGAGGCTGCGGCCTGGCTGATGGCGCACCCGCGGCCAGAGAAGCGGATGTCCGTGACGCGCTCGCCGTCCGTCTGCACGTCCATGCGGATCTCGTCGCCGCAGAGCGGGTTGACATCCTGGTAGGTGAATTGCGGGTTCACGAGCGTACCCTTGTTGCGGGGATTCTTGTTATGGTCCAGGATCTGTTCCCGGTAGATCGAGTCAGTCATCGTACGGAACTTCTTCTAGGCGCCGAAGATGTCGCGCGCCCGCTGCAGCCCTGCCACCAAACGATCCACGTCGGATGCGTCGTTGTAGACATAGAATGAGGCACGCGTCGTCGCCGGCAGCTCCAGGCGGTCCATGAGCGGTTGGCAGCAGTGGTGGCCAGCGCGCACCGCAATGTTTTCCTCGTTCAGGATCGCTGCTACATCATGCGGATGAATGTCGCCCAGCCGGAACGAGATCACTCCAGCATGATCCTCGATATCTGGCGGGCCGTATAGGACAAGCTCTGGCACGCTCCTGAGCTCGTCGAGCGCGAGTGCCGTCAAATTACGCTCGTGAGCCTGCACGTTGTCCATGCCAAGACCGGAGAGGTAGTCAACGGCCGCGCCAAGCCCGATGGCGTCACCCACCGCCGGCGTTCCGGCCTCGAAGCGCGCCGGGACATCAGCCCAGGTCGATCTCGTGAATGACACCTTGCGGATCATGCCACCGCCGCCCATGAAAGGCGGCATGCCCTCCAGAAATGCGAGCTTGCCGTAGAGCGCGCCCGAGCCCATCGGGCCGAGCATCTTGTGCCCGGAGAGCGCCAGGAAATCAGCGTCAAGGGCCTGGACGTCGACCGGCATGTGCGGCACGCTCTGCGCGCCATCAACCAGTACGACTGCCCCCGCCCCATGGGCCAGGGCGATCATCTCGGCCGCGGGCGTGATGGTGCCGAGCGCGTTCGAGACGTGCGGAAACGCGACCAGCTTCGGTTTCTCGCGCAACAATGCCTTGTAGTGCCCCAGGTCGAGCCTGCCGTGCTCATCGATACGCACCGCTGCGAGCCGAGCGCCCTTCTCCTCGGCCAGGAGTTGCCACGGGATGATGTTCGAATGGTGATCGAGCTCGGTGACGACGATCAGGTCGCCGGCGCCAATGTTCTGCCGCCCCCAGGTTTGCGCGACAAGGTTGATCGCTTCCGTGGTATTGCGGACGAAGATGATCTCGCGGTCCGATGCGGCGTTGATGAAGCGTGCCAACGTACCGCGCGCGGCTTCGTACTGCTGGGTGGCACGCTCGGAGAGGTCATACACGCCGCGATGGATGTTGGCGTTGGCCTCCCGGTAGTACGCATCCAGCGCACGAATCACCTGCTCCGGCTTTTGCGAGCTGGCCGCGCTGTCCAGGAAGGCCAGCCGCTGCCCCCTGGCGTTGGTCGAATCAAGAACGGGGAAGTCACTGCGCACCTGCTGCCAGTCGACGGCCGGGCGCTCAAGTGTGCTCACCATGTGAGAAGTCCTTCAGCCGGGCACCGTGAAGAGCGCCCGGCTGCGTGGATGCGGTTGGCCAGCTAGATGCCGACCTTGCGGGCAATTGCCCCTTCCAGGAAGTCCTGGATCTCTTCCACCGGAATCCGGTCAATAACCGGCCGGAAGAACCCTTCAACAATCAGCTTCTGCGCCTCGGAACGCGGGATGCCGCGAGCCTGCAGGTAGAAGAGGTGCTCCTCCTCGACCTGGGACACGGTTGCGCCGTGCGTGCAGCGCACGTCGTTCGCGGCGATCTCCAGGTTCGGGATGGAGTCGGCGCGGGCCGTGCGGCTCAGGACGAGGTTGCGGTTCTGCTGGTAAGCGTCCGTCTTCTGGGCGCCCTCGGAGACCTTGATCAGGCCTGAGTACACCGAACGCGCGTGCCCCTTCAGCGCACCCTTGAACTCCAGATCGCTCGTCGCGTACGGCGACTCGTGCAATTGCCAGGTGTGGTGATCGAAGAACTGATCTCCGTCCGCGAAGTAAATGCCCAGCATCTCGGCCAGCGAGTTGCGGCCACGCAGGTGGGAGGCGATCGACGACTTGGAGAACTTCGAGCCGAGGGTCACATGCAGGGAGTTCAGGAGGGCATCATCACCCAGGATGGTGCGCTCGGTCATGAAATTCCAGACTGCGCGGCCCCAGTCCTGCACCTGGACGTAGCGCAGCTTGGCATCGGCAGCGATAAACTGCTCGACGACCGCCGATGCGAACGACTGCTCCTCGCTGGAGGGCGAGCGGAACGCGTCGACCACAAAGGCTTCAGCCTTCTTCTCCAGCACGACCAGCGTGTGCGAGAAGACCGCCGCACCCGGCTCCGAGATCAGGCTGAACGCCCGGAATGGCGCTTCCACCTTGACCCCGGCTGGCACGTAGAGGAATGAACCGCCCTGCCAGTAGGCTGCGTGCAGCGCCTCGAACTTGCCGAAATCAACCGGCACCGCCTCGGTCATGAAGTACCTGGCGACCAACTCCGGGTGCTCACGCATCGCCGTGCTCAGGTCGCTGAAGATCACGCCCTGGGCGGCGACCGCCGGGTCGAGCGTAGTCAGGATGGTGGCGGCATCTCGTTGCACGACCACGCCCGCGTTCGGCCCGAGCGCAATCTGCGCTTCGGCGTTCTCGACACCTGCTTCCTGCAACGCAGAAAGCGGATCGACGCCGGCCGCGTTCAGCCCCGCGAACGGATTGACCTTGCTGAGTTTCAGGCCGCGAATGTCGGTGCGGCGCCATTCTTCGTCGCTTCGCGCGGGCATGGGCAGGCTTTCGTACACCTCCCACGCCTTGAGCCGCGCCTCGCGGATATGGTCGAGTTCCTGGCGCTCCCGCGCCAGCGCCTCGACGCCCTCCCGGGAGAACCCTGTCTCCTGGGCAACGTCTACAACAGTACTCATGATGGTGTTCTACTCCGTGATCCAGGTGGAGCGACGACGCAGCGCCGTCGGTCCACAAGCTGACTAGCCGACCGAGCCTTCCATTTCGAGCTGGATCAGCCGGTTCAGCTCAACGGCGTACTCCAGCGGGAGCTCCTTCGCGATCGGCTCGATGAAGCCGTTCACGATCATGCTCATCGCCTCGTCTTCTGTCAGACCACGGCTCATCAGGTAGAAAATCTGCTCCTCGGCCACCTTCGAGACGGTCGCCTCATGGCCGATGGAGGCCCGCTCCTCTTCCACCTCGATGTACGGGTAGGTGTCTGTCTTGCTCGTCTCGTCCAGCAAGAGCGCGTCACAGACGACGTTGCTCTTGACGTTCTCCGCACCCTTGTACACCTTCACCAGGCCGCGATACGACGAGCGCCCCGTGCCTTTGGAAATCGATTTGGAGATGATCTGGGACGAGGTATTCGGCGCGACGTGCACGACCTTGCCCCCAGCGTCCTGGTGCTGGTCGTCGCTGGCGAACGCCACGGAGAGAATCTCGCCGCGCGCGCCCTCTTCCATCAGCCAGACTGCCGGGTACTTCATGGTCACCTTGGAGCCAAGGTTGCCGTCCACCCACTCCATGGTGGCGTTCTTGTAGGCGGCTGCCCGCTTGGTGACCAGGTTGTAGACATTCTTCGACCAGTTCTGGATGGTCGTGTAGCGGCACCGGCCACCCTCGAGCACCACGATCTCGACCACTGCCGAGTGCAGGCTGCTGGTGGAATACGTCGGCGCGGTGCACCCTTCGACGTAATGGACGTAGGCGTCCTTGTCGACAATGATCAGTGTCCGCTCGAACTGGCCCATGTTCTCCGCGTTGATGCGGAAATAGGCCTGCAGCGGAACCTCGACCTTGACCCCCGGCGGCACGTAGATGAATGAGCCACCCGACCAGACCGCTGAGTTCAGCGCGGCGAACTTATTGTCGTTGTAGGGAATGATGGTCCCGAAATACTTCTTGACCAGGTCCGGGTGCTCGCGCACGGCCGAATCCATGTCGAGGAAGATAACGCCCTGCTTCTCCAGGTCCTCACGCA